>NZ_BAAAUD010000047.1:0-498706 GCF_039533765.1 Streptomyces enissocaesilis
GAAAACGGGCAGCTTCGTCCTGTTCACGGACGGCAGCGATCAACGATTCCATGGGCCGCACCTTACGGCTCACAGGGTTGACAAGAATCATTGGGAATCAGTCACACCGGAGGTTCTAGCGGCAACCCGCTGCTGGGCCACTGGCGCCTTCTGCTGTCACCACAAGGCGGGCTGCACGGCGGTGTGCCGGTGCAGAGGGAGGATGATCCGGACGGGTGCGCTCACAACGGGGCTGGCTGCCGGGCGCGAAGTGTCAGTGCCGGGGGACTGACGGTGCAAGCGTTCTCGGTCATGGGGGTGTTCCTCGGGTGTCTCAGTGGTGCGGGCGGCGGTGTGCCGTGGCCTCGTCGTAGGGGTGCCGCCCGTGGGCGCGCGGAGCGCGACGGACAGTGCCGTCGTGCCCGAAGGGCACGCCCTTCGGCCCGGCGTCCGGACGGGCGGGAGGGCCGCCCGCGGCCCGGACGCTCCGGCCGGCTGCGAGCCGGGCCAGGCTGAGCCGTCCCGGAGGGACGCCCTTCGTACGGGGGCCGGTGAACGGGGCCGGCCGCCGACGCGGGCGGGCCCGGACGGCGGTGGGCGGAGCGTGGGGTGGGCGGCTCGACGCCGCCCACCCCACGGCCCGGCGGCCGGGGTCCGGCCGGGCGGTGGCTCCCGCCCGGCCGGGCCTGCTACGCGGCGACCGATTCGCGTGCGGCGAGGCGGCACCGGGTGAGCACCGTCTGTGCGGTCTCGCCGTAGATGCTGTGGTCCTTGACCGTGCCGGTCAGCTCGACCTCGTCGCCCTGCTCGGGGACATCGGCGGCGCTGCTGAACCAGACGAACACGTTCCCGTCACCGTCCTGGAACTTCACCAGTCGGCGGCGCTGGGTGTGGTAGCCGTACGTCCGGCCCTCCAGCTCGATCACGGTGGTGACGGTGGCGTTCGTGGTGATGCGCTCGCCCACGGAGCCCTGCGGCTTGCTGTTCTGGGCGGCCTGCTCGGTGGCCTCCTTCTCCTGGTCGCGGTACCAACCCGCGATGGCGGACACGAGCGTCGGCAGGTGGCGCGGGTCGACGGTCTCGCCCTTCGCCAACTGGCCCACCTTGTGGCGGTAGTCGGAGAGGCTGCCGTATCCCTGGACGGCCCATGCCCGAACGGCGGCGGCGGTGGTCGGCGCGTCGGGGTCGCCGTCGATGTCGGCCCGCCACTCCATCGGGGCCTTGCGGTCGAAGAAATACGCCTCGACGCCGTCGGCGGTCGGCTGGGTGTTCTTCCACTGCTCGGACCGGCTGTAGAAGCGGCCTTCGGTCTTCACGATCGCGGCGGTCACCCGCAGGACCTCGATCACCGGGACGCGGAGATCGGCCGGGATGCCGCCCTCTTCGCCGTCCCAATCGGAGTCCTTCAACGTGCCGAACCTCCACAGGGCCTCAAGGCCCTTGATCGGCAGACCGGTGTACGGCTCCACGCACGTGGTGCCCAACTGGCGCATCTCGCCGTTCTCGTGGCGGGCGAGATAGGTGGCGGTGCGGTGGCGGGCGACGGCGCACCCGTGGCAGAAGTTCTCGATGGCGCGGTACTGGCGTGCGGCCTCGGCGTCCTGCTCGGGCAGACCGGGGAACAGGCTGGTGATCGTCTCGCCCTCCTCGTCGTGGTCCAGGCGGGCGATGACGGTCCAGCCGTGGTGACGGGGGATGTCACCGGAGATCGTCACGGTGACGGTGGGGCGCTTGCCGATCAGGCGGCCGTCAGTGTCGTGGTAGTCGGCCAGGAACGGCGCGGAGATGTCGAGCGTGTAAGCGGTGAGGTGGTGGACGGCGGCGCGGGCGTTGGTGGCCTCGACAAGCTGACGGACGCGGGACTGGGCCGTGGCGGGGATGGAAAACCGCATGGCTGCGCTGGTCATCGTGAGTGCTCCTGCTGGTGAGAGAGGAATCGAGGGCCCGGCCGGGCGGGTTGCCCTCCGCGTGCGGCCGGGGTCGGGCCGGATGGCGGCCCGTGGTGTCGGAGGGGGTGTTGCCCTCCCTCTCCGACACCATTAATTAAACCATATTTTGGGGAATGGGGCAAGCATCCCGACCCGGGATGTCGAGTGCGGCGCGGTCGCGCAGGAACGCGGCGAACAGGGCGGCGGTGTAGCTGTCGGCGGTGCCGTACGTGCGGCGGCAGTCCAGCGCGCCGATGCGTTCGCCCCGGTGGTGGACGGGGAACGGCTGGCCGGGGGACGGGATGGCGAGCGCGTACAGTCCGCGCGGGGTGTCCACGCGCAGGACAACGGCGGCGGCCTCGTGGTCGTAGGCGGCAGACAAGCGGGCGGGGCCGATGCCGAACT
The DNA here is from genome assembly GCF_039533765.1 of Streptomyces enissocaesilis. Taxonomy (NCBI): domain Bacteria; kingdom Bacillati; phylum Actinomycetota; class Actinomycetes; order Kitasatosporales; family Streptomycetaceae; genus Streptomyces; species Streptomyces enissocaesilis. Next base: position 2,313 of record NZ_BAAAUD010000047.1, read on the forward strand.
CCGCGAGTCCGCCCGCGATGGCGCGGGCCTGCATGATGTCGGCGGTGGTGCCGGGGTCGGGCTCGGCGGGGGCGGGGACGCATCCGCAACCGTGGTCGTCGGCGTGGGTCTCGAACAGAGCTGTACGGGTCACTGTGGGGCTCCTGGGCGTGCCGGGGGCGGGCGGTTCCCGCCCCCGGCGTCGGGCGGCTGAGGTGGTTAGGCGGCGGCTTCGTCGTCGCTGGCCGGGTCGTCGGCTTCCTCGGCCTCCGGCTCGCCCGTCTCCTCGTCGGTGCCGGGCTCCTGCTCGGTCTCCGGCTCGCTGCCGGACGTGATCGCGGCGCGGGGCTTCTTCTTCGACGGGTCGTAGGGCTCCTCGTCCACGACCGACTGCTCAATGGGCGTGAGCGGGTACCCGAGGGACGCGAGCACCTGGAACCATCGGCCGGTGGGCTTCCGCGTCCACGGGGCGTGCTGGCTGTCCGTCCGCCATGCAGACCGGTTCGCGCACTTCTCCCGGACGGCCGCGATGGCGGCGAACTGGAGCTGCGGGGCCCGGCGCGGGTCCTTGGCGACGTGCCCGGCAAAGCTGCTCCGGTCCTTCGCCTGCTCGGCGTTCAGCCCCAGGAATCCGGCCAGAATCTCCGTGGTGCCCTCCTTGTTCAGGTCGTCGGAGATACCCCAACTGCCGTTCAGCAGAGCGTTATTGACGTGCCCGATCAGAGTGTTGGTGGTGTTCTTCGGGAGGTTGCGCCGCTTGATCAGGTCCGTGATCCACTTCCGGCGCAGGGCCTCGGCCGCGTCCCAGTCGATGTTCCCCTTCTTGACGGCGGCGCGGGCGGCGCGCTCGGCCTCCTTGTCGGCGGTGGTCATCGTGCCACCGCTGGCGCTGGCACCCTCGGGCACCGCGTGCCCGTACAGGCCGGGGGCGGAGCAGTAGGGCTCGTACCGGTCCCCCCGCCGCTCATCGAACACCCAGACAAGACCCTTGCACTCGGCGTGCTCCTCGGTGGTGATGCCGCGCAGTCGCCACACGGGCATGGCGCGCTCGGACAGTTCCTCGGCGTCCCTGATCTTCTGCCCGGCCGTCTCCAGCTCAGCGCGGTGCGCCTCCGCCTTGTTCCGCTTGTCGCGCTTGGTCCGCTCGATGGCGATGGCCCAGTCAACGTCTCCCTCGTCGGCGTCGCCCTCGGCGGCGGCCTCGGTGATCGCGGCGAGTGCTTCGGCGTCGTTGGCGAACTCCGAAAGCGCGGCCAGGTGCTCGAAAGTCCACTCGTAGCTGCCCGCGCCGCTGACGGCGGCGCTCAGCTTCTCGTCAGACCTGACCTTGACCAGCGTCTTGACGTCATTCTGCCGCACGCCTGCGGCCTTGGCGATGCGGCCGACCTGCGCGCCCGCCTCGGCGGCGCTGAACATGGCCTGGTTCATCTCGGACGGGCTGAGGCTCTTACGGTGCTGAGCGGTCGTGATCATGTCGAGGAACTGCCCGGCCGCGTCGCGGTCGTCGTCCTCCCACTCGTACGGCAGGTGGGTGAGACCCGCGTCCGTCGCTGCGTGGTAGCGGCGGTTTCCGTCGTTGACCTGGAGGACTCCGCCGTCGAGCCGCTGGATCTTGACGGGGATGCGGCACCCCTCGGTGCGGAGCGAGTCCACGAACGGCGCGTTGAGGTCGAGATCTTCACGGGCGTTCTTCGGGTGCGGGGTGAGCGCGTCGATTCGGATGACGGGGCGGGGCGTGACCGGCACGGTCTCCAGCCCTGCGGCGACGGCGGCGGCCAGCCGCTGGAACCCGTCGATGACCTGCGGCACGTCGCCGTGGGTGCGGACGACATACAGCGGCTCCACGACGCCGTTGTCCTTCACATCGGCCAGCAGATCGGCCGGGGCCTCGATGTCGCGGACGTTGCCGGAGTGCGCGGCGAGTTCGGCGACCGTGAGGGTCGGCCACGGGGCAGGGGCAGCCTGGACGCCGGCCTGGGTCTTGATGTTCGTCATCGGTCCTTCTCTTCCTGGTGAGAGTTCTTCGGGCCGTTCGGCCCGGTGACGGTGTCGGTCGGGGGGTTGCCCTCCCCCTTCCGGCGCCATTAATTAAACCATATTTTTAAGGTGGGGCAACCAGGGATGCTGTGATCGCCGTCACTCGGGTGCAGGGTTGCGGCGGTACGGATCATCGCGGCGGCCTCGGCGGTGGTCCGCTCGCACTGGAAGATGTCCCACGGTTCGCCGTGTACGGACCAGCGGGGCCGGGCGGAACGTACGCCGCGCCCCCACTCGTGCAGCACGGTGCACGGGGCAGTGTCGCCTATCCGGCCGGACTACCAGAGGTGGTCACCCTGGTAGAGGCCGACGCGTTCGATGTGGTCGGCGGCGGCGGTGAGGATGCGGGCGGGGATGGCCGGGGGCTTTCGAGACGGCACGGCCATGCCTCCTGGGGTAGGTCGCGGGCTCGGCGGCCGGGGGCGGCGGACGGCCGCCCCCGGCCTTGATGGGGCTACGCGGTTATGGATCCGGCCGTGGTGCGGCCGATCCGCTTACCGCCGATGTCGGCGCGGCTGCCCGCCATCCATCCGGCTCCGTACCCGTTGCCGGTCATGGTGGTGGTGCCGCCCTTCCGCGCACGCGGGTATGCCTGCTGGTAGCTGCGCGAGACGACGGCCTTGCGGTCCGCGAGCACGAGGGCCGCGCTGCGGCCGGTGGCGGTGGTCTCACCCCTGGCCTCTTCGCGTGCGCCGCGCTCGGCCTCCTCGATGCGGTCGCCCACCCGGCTGATGAAGCCGAGGAGCCAGGAGCGACGCCAGGCGCGCACACCCTGGCCCGGCGGGACCGACTGTGCGGCCAGTCCGCTGTTCATCTGGAGGAGAAGGGAGGTGTAGAGCAGTTCGACGCGCTGAAGATCGCTCGCGTACCCGAAGATGTGCACCCGGCGGGCCGGGCCGCTGCCGTCTCGGCCAAGGTGGATCAGCTCGCAGCCGAGGGCGAGCGCGATGCGGTTGATGAGGCGGACCCGCTCCATCGCCCACGGGTTGTCCAGAATGATCTTGCGGTCCGTCGGGGCATCACTGGCCGGGTTGGCGTCATTGAGCATCGCCTGTTCGACGCCATACTTCGCCATCATCTCGAACGCCCGCTTCCGGGCCAACTCCGCCTCCGACTCCGGCGTGCGGGGGTCCTCCGCCTTGGCGAGAAGGGCGCGGATGGTTTCGAGCTTCGCGGGTGCCTTCGAGGTGCTCACGTTCATTCTCCTGGTGAGAGAGGTTGTCGGCGGCCGGTCGGCCTGCCGCATGTCGGTCGGGGGTTGCCCTCCCCTTCCGACATCACTAATTAAACCACGTTCTAGGGGTTCGAGTCAACCCGGATATGGGCTCCGACCTGGCCTTTTCTCACACCCCACGGCCCGCACCCGCCCGGCCGGGTCCGGCCACAACGGGCCTGGGCGGGGTTCCCTCCTCGGTCGGACAGCTCCGCCGTACCAGGGTTCCGGGCGCGGTGTCCTGGCTCGCGTAGCGACCGCGCAGCGGCTCGGCCTGGACGCCGTGTCCGGGTTCCTGGTACGCCCCTTGGGGTGTCCGGCCGAGGAGGGAACCCCGCCTTCACCACCTGCACCACGACGGCGCGGCACCCGACCAACCAGCCCCCACCCCCTCCGAGGAGGACCCGCCGGAGGCAGCCTTTCGCTCTGGCCGGCACCCAACTAACTCGTGGTTCGAGATGTCCGCGGACCTGTGCCTACGGTGCGCGCGACGAGCAGTATTTTCGAACAGAACTGGGGGCACGGGTGAGCACGAATTCGGCAGGACCGGTGAGCGCGTCGGAACTGCGGCGGCGGGTTCGCGCTGCTGAAGCGGTGAAGGCGAAGACGCGGGAGATGGCCGCCGAGAGCGCGCTGACCGCGCGTGATGCTGCGGTGAAGGCGGCTAAGGCGAAGGAGGAGGCCGACGTCACGGCGCGGGAGGCTGCTGCTGTAGTCCTGCGGCTGTTCGACAACGACGCCGAGTTGGTCTCGGAGCTTCTTGGTGTGCCGGCGGAGGAGCTGGAACGCGAGGCGAAGCCTGTTACCGCCGCCCGGGCGAAGGAAATCATCGAATCGCTGCGTGCCCGCGCCGAGCGCCCCCGTCCCACCCGGGCCCGTATGCCTCGCGCGGATGCGGCGGATCCGGCTTCCTCGACCTCGGGTATCCCTGCCCCAGTCGTCACAGCGGACGGTAGCCGGGCTGATGCCGCCTGAGAACGACCTCGGGCCCGGACTCTTCCCGCTCGCGGCGGTGAACGAGTCCGGGCCCGTTCACGTTGATGAGCAACTTACCCTCATCGGTGAGCCAACGCCCGTGCGTATACCGGCTGTTGAGTGGTCGGCCTGGTTGGCCGACGAGTCCGTTCAAGCTCGGTACTGGGCAAAGGTCTACCGAACCTCGTCAACCGAGGACTGCTGGTTCTTCTTCGGCGGGATCTCCAGCACGGGCCATGCCAGCTTCAGGGCCGCGTCGCGGCCGGGCAGGACGCGACGCGGCACGGTGCCGGGCCACCTCTACGGGTACCAGCTTGCGTACGGCGTCATCCCTCGACTCGGTTGGGGAACCGACAGCCCGACCGTTTGCCACACCTGCGACAACCACTCCTGCCAGCAGCCGGCACACCTGCGACTGGGCACAGCGGCGGAGAACCGGGCCGAATGGCTAGCCCGCCGCAGAGACCCGGGTAGCCCCCTCGCAGACCTCCGCGGCCCGGCCGGACGCTCCCGCGCAATCGGCGCCGCCATCCGAGCTGGCCAAGCGGGTGGGGAGACCACAGCGGAGATCTTGGCACGTATCCGCGCGATGAGTTCAGCAGGCCGCCCACTCAGCCTCTGGTGAGAAAGCGCGGACACCTGCGAGGAGACACGTGCCGTGGATGGTTTGTCGGAGATGACTTGGGAGCGTCTTTGTGAATTCCAGGAGCGGGCCGGCGCCACCTTGGATCCCCCACCGCGGCCGAGCACGTAAGTACGAGCGAGCCCAACCAGGTGCCTGTTGGGGCAGCACTCGTGAAAATGATGCGTGCGAGGTCGCCAGGCGACACCATACTGGCGCACATGATGAGCAAGACGGCGCCGCCAGCTGACGGTTGGAACGACGACCAAGTGGCAAGCGTGCACCAGGCTTTCGGGTTGGCCCTCAATGCTGCGGCCGCCATGGAGAAGAGCGTGCAGAGCCTCCTTCTCCATCAGCGCCTGACTCTCTCAGCTCAGGAAGGACACATCCTGAACAGACACTCATGCTGGGAGAAGGTGGCCAGGAGGCCGCTCAAGGAGGCGATCCGCGCTGCCGCGAGCTGCATGTTCTGCGACCAAGGTCTCGACACCACGCTGCTTGCAGCGGCGGATCGACGCAACTACCTCGCACACGACTTCTGGTTCGACAACACCGACCGCCTCTATGCGCCCGGCCCCCGGACGCGTCTGGCCAAGCAGCTAGGCGCCGATAGCCTCATCTTCACTGAGCTGTGCCACCGGGTGAATCGGATCGACGACATCCTGATCGAGAAACTGGACGGCACCACTCCGAGTGATCGCGCGCAGAAAGTCCAGGAAGTCATTCGCAGCGCCTCCGCAGCTCAGTAGCACGGACGTTGGCGGATGTCCCCCATGCCCCGCCGCCTCCCGCCTGAACGCCGAAGGGCTCGGCTCCTGATTGTTTGGCACAGGGGTCCAGCCGTGTCCGCTGTAGTCACCTGACACAGCAGACACGGGCGCCCCGTAGTGCCGGCGCCGTCGAGCCCGGGACGCTGCCTGCGCCCCGCTTCCTCAGGCTGCTCTATCAACGGCCGACGAATCAGCGGCCCCCATCGCCCACTCGACGGCCGCCACGACCTCGTCGTCCGAGACCTCCAGCAGGTGCCCGTACCGGTCGACCGTCGTGGTGATCGACTCATGGCCGAGCCGGGCCTGAATCACCGGCAGCGGGACCTTGCCGGCGATGAGCCAGGAAGCGTGCGTGTGGCGAAGGTCGTGGATGCGCGGCCTCTTGGTGAGGCCAGCTGAGTTGGCCGCGTCCAGTGCGGGCTTCCAGCGGTGCGCGTGGAACACGCCGGAGTGCCACGCTCCCCCTTCGGGGGCGGTGAATATCAGGTCGGTCGGCTTCTTCCCCTGACATCGCCGCTGGAACAGTGCCACCTGCTCTGGGGTCAGCACGAGGGTGCGACGTGACTTCTTCGTCTTGGGGGCGCCGAGGAATGTTCCGCCCTCGCCGCGCCTCTTCCAGGCTCGCTGCACGCGGAGTGCCGGCCTCTTCCCCACCAGCGTGAAGTCGCGGGGCTGAAGCGCCGTTATCTCGCCCCAGCGGAGCCCGGTGCTCACCAAAGCATCAACGATGTCCAGGGCGTCCGCCCGTACGTGCTGCCGAAGGACGGCGTACTCGTCGGGTTCGAGGAATACCTCGTCGTCCTCTGTGTCGTTCCCCTTGGGCAGCCGGGTGTGTGCGCAGGGATTCGAATCGCGCAGCGGCGGATCAGCGGTCACGGCCGACTGGAGAATGCTGAACAGCAGGCCGTGCAGGTTCGCGATCGTCTTCGCGGCGTACGGCCGGCGTTCGGTTCCGGCGGGATGCAGCGGACCAGGCTTGCCGCCTTGAAGGTCGAGGATCCACTGACTGATGTGGTCGCGGGTGAACCGCGGGCCTCGGTCGGAGACCGACAGCTCCCCAAACCACGGGATCAGGTGATTATCGATAAATCTGGTGTAGTTAGTACGCGTATGGTCCGATATGTCGGTGAGCAGGCCCACGTAGGCGTGTGCGTACGCGGCGAACATCTCTGTGTCCGGGACCGCCGGTTCATCAGGCTTGACGAAGCCCCTGCCCTTGATCCACCCCGGGGGCCATTGCTGTCCGTGACCGTTCACCAAGTCCCGAAAGCGTTCCGCCGGGCCGGGATCGTCGAAGGTCTCGTTGCACCACGCGCCGCTGCGACCGCCCCCGGCGCGCCAGTAGACGATGTGCGAGGTCGCCCCGGAGCTCAGCTTCTTCGTCTTGATATAGGCCATGGGGACAAGCGTACGAGGGCCCCGTGCGGTACTCGTGCGGTACAGCGCCTGCCCGACGACCCGCCAATCGGGCGTTTCCGCAGGTCACGACGTTTCTGCGATGGTGGGGCGGGTGGGACTCGAACCCACGGCCGACGGATTATGAGTCCGCTGCTCTAACCGGCTGAGCTACCGCCCCTAACGGCGCGTCGCGCACATTTGTGCGCGCCGTCTGCCGCAGCATAGCCGCTCATACGATCTCCTGCCTCGGGTGGTCGGCCACGCATGCCCATGAGGACATCGCTGCCACCTGCGCGGTTGCAGGGGACATGAAAAAGGACCCCAGAGGGGCCCTTTTCCTTGCCGCTCCCCCGACTGGACTCGAACCAGTAACCCTCCGGTTAACAGCCGAATGCTCTGCCAATTGAGCTACAGGGGATCGCGCTCCCCCGACTGGACTCGAACCAGTAACCTGCCGGTTAACAGCCGGCTGCTCTGCCAATTGAGCTACAGGGGATTGCTGCGTTGCGTCGAACGTACCCACCGGATGGCGTCCCGGGGGGCGTGCGCTCGCTGCGACACATACATTAGCGCAAGCAGGGGGGTGTTCCGCCAATCGGTATCTCCCGGGGTGATCACCGGCGTCTCCGGGTAGGCGCCCAGCACAGCCCCCGCGGTCCGGAACTCCCACGGCACCAGGGGACCGCCGACGCAAGAGAAGGGTGACAGCCATGGGCTACCGGCTCACATTCATCACCGGACTGGCCATCGGGTACGTGTTCGGGACCCGAGCCGGGCGTGAGCGCTACGAGCAGTTGAAGAAGTCCGCACGCCAGGTCTCCCAGAACCCCGCCGTGCGCAACGCTGCCGAGTCCGCCGCCCAGAACGGCCGCGACATCGCGGGCAAGGCGCTCCACACGGTCAGCGACAAGGTCGGGGACCGGGTGCCCGGCTCCGTGTCCGAGCGGGTGCGGTCGCTGCGCGAGCGGGGCCAGAGCGGCGCGGACGACTGGGGTACGACGAACACCTAGCCCCGGGACCGGGCGCGGCACGGCCCCGGTCCCGCATGCGGCAGAATCTTGTACATGGGGATAGTCGCCGGCTTGGACAGTTCGTCTGCTTCTACGCGCATCGTCGTGTGCGACGCGGATACGGGTGCCGTGCTGCGGCAGGGTTACGCCCCCCACCCCGTGGAGGCGAAATCCACCGAGGCCGATCCACAGGTGTGGCTGCTGTCACTGGGCGAGGCCGCGTCCGGCGGGCTGCTCGAGGGCGTGCAGGCCATCGGCGTATCGGCGCAGCAGCACGGCATGATCCCGCTCGACGCCCACGGCACGTCGGTCCGTCCGGCGCTGCTCGGCAACGACAAGCGGGCCCAGGTCGCGGCCGCCGATCTGGTCGACGCGCTCGGCGGACGCCAGGCCTGGGCCGAGGCCGTCGGGTCCGTGCCGCAGGCTCCGCAGCCGCTGGCGAAGCTGCGCTGGCTGGCGCGCAACGAGCCGGAGTCCGCGCGGCAGACCGCCGCCGTGATGCAGCCGCACGACTGGCTGGTGTGGCAGCTGCTCGGGCGGCCCGCCCGCAGGACCACCGACCGGGGCGCGGCATCGGGCACCGGCTACTGGTCGGCCGCCACCGGCACGTACCGGCCCGACCTGGTCGAGCTGGCGCTGGGGCACCAGGCCGCGCTGCCCGAGGTGCTCGGCCCCTCCGACGCCGCGGGGACCACGCCCGAGGGGCTGCTGATCTCCGCGGGGACCGGCGAGACGATGGCCGCGGCCTTCGGGCTCGGTGTCGGGGTCGGGGACGCCGTGGTGTCCCTGGGGGCCTCCGGTTCGGTGATGGCCGTGCACCACGAGGCGCTGGTCGACCCGAGCGGGCTCATCACGTCGTTCGCGGACGCCACCGGGATGCACCTGCCGGTCGTGCACACGCTCAATGCCGTACGGGCGCTGCGGGGCACGGCCGAGCTGCTGGGGACGGATCTGGAGGGGCTTTCGGAGCTGGCCCTCACGTCGTCGCCCGGGTCGTACGGGCTCGTCCTGCTGCCGTACCTGGAGGGTGAGCGTACGCCGCAACTCCCGCACACCGCAGGGACCTTGAGCGGGCTGCGGCGCGAGTCGATGAAGCCCGAGCACCTCGCGCGGGCGGCCTTCGAGGGCATGCTGTGCTCGCTGGCCGACGCCATGGACGTGCTGCGGGGACGGGGCGTGGAGGTGCGGCGGGTCTTCCTGCTGGGGGCCGCCGCCGAGCTGCCCGCCGTGCAGGCGGCGGCGCCCGCGATCTTCGGTACGCAGGTGGTCGTGCCGCAGCCCGCGGAGTACGCGGCGCTGGGCGCGGCCCGGCAGGCGGCGTGGGCGCTCGGGGTGGCGCAGGGCACGCTGGCCCCGCACACCCCGCCGGCCTGGCGGGGCGCGGCGGCGCAGGTTCTGGAGCCGGGCGACGAGGTGGCGGTGGGGCAGGCGGTGCGTCAGCAGTACGGCGCGACGCGGGACCAGATCCATCCCGGAGCGTTCGGGACCTGAAGTCTTGACCCGGTGATGGGGTAATCCCTTGGAAATACCGGTGCCGGGTGTCGGAGGATGGGGTGATCCCCTCCCCTGCCGACTCCGAGAGATTTCGTGTGCTCATAAGACTCCTGCGGGCCCGTCTGGGCCCGTACAAGAAACCCATCGCCCTGCTGGTGGTGCTGCAACTGCTGCAGACCTCCGCCACCCTCTACCTGCCCACCCTCAACGCGGACATCATTGACAACGGTGTCGTGACCGGGGACACCGGTTACATCCTGGAGTTGGGCGCCGTCATGATCGCCGTCAGCCTCGTCCAGGTGGTCTGCAACATCGGCGCCGTCCACTACGGCGCGAAGACCGCCTCGGCGCTCGGGCGGGACGTGCGGGCGGCCGTCTTCGAGCGGGTGCAGAGCTTCTCGGCCCGTGAGGTCGGGCACTTCGGGGCGCCCTCGCTGATCACGCGTACGACCAACGACGTCCAGCAGGTCCAGACGCTGGCGCTGATGGCGTTCACACTGATGGTGTCGGCGCCGATCATGTGCGTGGGCGGCATCGTCATGGCGCTCGGCCAGGACGTGCCGCTGTCGGGTGTGCTGCTCGCGGTCGTGCCCGTGCTCGGGATCGCCGTGAGCCTGATCGTGCGGCGCATGCGGCCGTTGTTCCGCGCGATGCAGGAGCGGCTGGACACGGTCAACCAAGTGCTGCGCGAGCAGATCACCGGCAACCGCGTGATCAGGGCTTTCGTACGGGACGAGTACGAGAAGGGCCGCTTCCGGGAGGCGAACACCGCGCTGACGGACGTGTCGCTGTCCTCGGGGCGGCTGATGGCGCTGATGTTCCCCATCGTGATGACGGTCGTGAACGTCTCCAGCATCGCGGTGGTCTGGTTCGGCGCGCACCGGATCGACAGCGGAGGCATGGAGATCGGGGCGCTGACGGCGTTCCTCGCGTACCTGATGCAGATCGTGATGGCCGTGATGATGGCCACCTTCATGTTCATGATGGTGCCGCGCGCCGAGGTGTGCGCCGAGCGCATCGAGGAGGTGCTGGACACGGCGTCGAGCGTCGTACCGCCGGCCGGTCCGGTACGGGAACTGCGACGCCACGGGCAGCTGGAGCTGCGGGGTGCGGAGTTCCGCTATCCGGGCGCGGAGGAACCGGTGATCAGGGACATCGACCTGGTGGCCAGTCCGGGCGAGACGACGGCGATCATCGGGTCGACGGGCAGCGGGAAGTCGACGCTGCTCGGGCTCGTACCGCGGCTGTTCGACGCGACGGCCGGGGAGGTGCTGGTGGACGGGGTCGACGTACGGGCGCTCGATCCGGCGCTGATGGCGAGGACCGTCTCGCTGGTTCCGCAGAAGCCGTATCTGTTCTCCGGGACGGTCGCGACGAATCTGCGGTACGGGAAGCCGGACGCCACGGACGAGGAGCTGTGGCACGCGCTGGAGGTGGCGCAGGCGCGGGAGTTCGTGGAGCGGCTCGACGGCGGACTGGACGCGCCGATCGCGCAGGGCGGTACGAACGTCTCGGGCGGGCAGCGGCAGCGGCTCGCGATCGCGCGGACGCTGGTGCGGCGGCCGGAGATCTACCTGTTCGACGATTCCTTCTCGGCTCTGGACTACACGACCGATGTGGCGCTGCGGACCGCGCTGGCGCGGGAGACGGCCGAGGCGACGGTGGTGATCGTCGCCCAGCGGGTGTCGACCATCCGCGACGCCGACCGGATCGTGGTCCTGGACGAGGGCCGGGTGGTCGGCACGGGACGCCATCACGAGCTGATGGAGAGCAACGCGACGTACCGGGAGATCGTGCTCTCCCAGCTGACGGAGGCTGAGGCGGCATGAGCGGGCCCGGTGGACGCATGATGGCCGGCGGCGCGCCGACCGAGCGGTCGATGGATTTCAAGGGCTCGGGGAAGCGGCTGCTGCGGCAGTTCGCTCCCGAACGGGTCACGTTGTGGTGGATGCTCGCGGCGGGCGTGCTGAGCGTCGCGTTCTCGGTGATCGGCCCGAAGATCCTGGGGCGGGCGACCGACCTGGTCTTCGCGGGGGTCGTCGGCCGGCAGATGACGGACGGCGGCAGCAAGGCGCAGGCCGTCGAGGACCTGCGGGAGAAGGGCGACGACGGGCTCGCGGACATGCTCTCCGGGGTGGACTTCGTCCCCGGGCGGGGCATCGACTTCGGAGCGGTCGGCGACGTACTGCTGCTGGTGCTCGCGGTGTACGTGGGCGCGGGACTGCTGATGCTGGTGTCGTCGCGGCTGTCGATCCGGGTCATCAACCGGACCGTGTTCCGGATGCGCGCGGACGTGCAGGCGAAGCTGTCGCGGCTGCCGCTGAGCTACTTCGACCGGCAGAAGCGGGGCGAGGTGCTGAGCCGGGCGACGAACGACATCGACAACATCTCGCAGACCATGGCGCAGACGATGGGCCAGCTCATCAACTCCCTGCTGACCATCGTGGGTGTGCTGGCGATGATGTTCTGGATGTCGCCCCTGCTGGCGCTGGTCGCGCTGGTGACCGTACCGCTGTCGGTGGTGGTGGCGGCGAAGGTCGGCAAGCGGTCGCAGCCGCAGTTCGTGCAGCAGTGGAAGACCACGGGCAAGCTCAACGCGCACATCGAGGAGATGTACACCGGCCATGCGCTGGTGAAGGTCTTCGGGCGGCAGGAGGAGTCGGCACAGGCGTTCCGGGAGCAGAACGACGCGCTGTACGAGGCCGGGTTCAGGGCGCAGTTCAACAGCGGGATCATGCAGCCGCTGATGTTCTTCGTGAGCAATCTGAACTACGTGCTGGTGGCGGTGGTGGGCGGGCTGCGGGTCGCGTCCGGCACGTTGTCGATCGGCGACGTGCAGGCGTTCATCCAGTACTCGCGGCAGTTCTCGATGCCGTTGACGCAGGTCGCCTCGATGGCGAACCTGGTGCAGTCGGGCGTCGCCTCGGCCGAGCGGGTCTTCGAACTGCTCGACGCGGACGAGCAGGAACCCGACGCGGCGGGCGCGGAGCGGGCGGAGCTGCCGTCGGCCCCGGAGGGCCGGGTCGGGCTGGAGAAGGTGTCTTTCCGGTACGAGCCGGACAAGCCGCTCATCGAGAACCTGTCGCTCGCGGTCGAGCCGGGGCAGACGGTCGCAATCGTCGGGCCGACGGGCGCGGGCAAGACGACGCTGGTGAACCTGCTGATGCGGTTCTACGAGGTGACGGGCGGCCGGATCACTCTCGACGGCGCCGACATCGCGAAGACGACGCGGGAGGACCTGCGGTCGGGCATCGGGATGGTCCTCCAGGACACCTGGCTGTTCGGCGGGACGATCGCCGACAACATCGCGTACGGGGCGCCGCCTTCGCGGAGCGTCACGCGCGAGGAGATCGAGGAGGCGGCGCGGGCCGCCCATGCGGACCGGTTCGTACGGACGCTGCCGGACGGGTACGACACGGTGATCGACGACGAGGGATCGGGGGTCAGCGCGGGCGAGAAGCAACTCATCACGATCGCGCGGGCGTTCCTGTCCGATCCGGTGATCCTGGTCCTCGACGAGGCGACGAGCTCGGTCGACACCCGGACGGAGGTGCTGATCCAGAAGGCGATGGCACGGCTGGCCCACGGCCGTACGAGCTTCGTGATCGCGCACCGGCTCTCCACGGTCCGGGACGCCGATGTGATCCTGGTGATGGAGAATGGTTCGATCGTCGAACAGGGGACGCATGAGGAGCTGTTGGCGGCGGAGGGCGCGTACGCGCGTCTGTACGCGGCGCAGTTCGCTCAGGCGGTGGCAGAAGTGGACTGACCGGCCATGGTGGAGAGCACGGAGAAGAAGAGCGCGGACCGGAGCGCGCGCGGTGACACGTCCGGCCTCGCGGTCGGGATGTCGCTCGGGTTGTCGATCGGCATCGCCGCCGGGCTGCTGCTCGACAACCTGGCGACCGGGCTGGCGTGCGGCATGGGCCTCGGCGTGGGGGTCGGCGCCGCGGTCGATGCGCGCCGGAAGGCCGGGAGGGACAGGAAGACCGCGGCCGGCGGGGGCGGCTCCGTGGACGGCGTCTGACCCCCTGACCTGACGGGGCGGACGGCGCCCGGCCCGGTGGCCGGGCGCCGTCGTGTGCCGTCGTCGTGTGCCGTCGTGTGCCGTCGTGTGCCGTCACCGCGCTGCCCGGGCGGGCCGGTGGTCAGTCCAGGTAGCCGCGGAGCTGGTCGGCGAAGGCGTGGTCGCGGAGCTTGCCGAGGGTCTTGGACTCGATCTGGCGGATGCGTTCGCGCGTCACGCCGAAGAGGCGTCCGATCTCCTCCAGGGTGCGGGGCCTGCCGTCGGCCAGGCCGTACCGGAGCTGGACGACCTTGCGCTCGCGCTCGCCGAGCGTGGAGAGCACGGCGTCCAGATGCTCGCGCAGGAGGAGGAAGGCGGCCGATTCGACGGGGGACGCGGCGTCGCCGTCCTCGATGAGGTCGCCGAGCGCCACCTCGTCCTCCTCGCCCACCGGTGTGTGCAGCGACACCGGTTCCTGGGCGAGGCGCAGGACTTCGCCGACCCGTTCCGGGGTGAGTTCGAGCTGGGCGGCGACCTCCTGCGGGGTGGGCTCGTAGCCGCGTTCCTGGAGCATCCTGCGCTGGACGCGGACGACGCGGTTGATCAGCTCGACGACATGGACCGGGACACGGATGGTGCGGGCCTGGTCGGCCAGCGCGCGGGACATGGCCTGGCGGATCCACCAGGTCGCGTACGTCGAGAACTTGTAGCCGCGGGCGTAGTCGAACTTCTCGACGGCGCGGATGAGGCCGAGGTTGCCCTCCTGGACCAGGTCGAGCATGGTCAGGCCGCGGCCGACGTAGCGCTTGGCGACGGACACGACGAGGCGCAGGTTCGCCTCGATCAGGCGGCGTTTGGCCGTCCGGCCCATGACCACGAGCCTGTCGAGGTCGACGGCGAGCCGGGAGTCCGGGTCGGAGACGCTGCGGAGTTTCTCCTCGGCGAAGAGCCCGGCTTCGACCTTGCGGGCCAGGTCCACCTCCTCGGCCGCGGTGAGCAGCGGGATGCGGCCGATTTCGCGCAGGTACTGCCGGAAGAGGTCGGAGGACGGGCCCCCGCTGTCGGCGCGGGCGTCGCGCCGCCGTTCGGACGCCTCCGGTGTTCCGGAAGCGTCCGCCGGGTCCTCGACGAGGATTTCGGCGTCCACGGGTTCTGCGGCCTCTGCGGGCTCCACGACCTCTGCGGGCTCCATGGCCTCTACGGGCTCCATGGCCTCTGCGGGCCCTATGGGCTCCATCGGCTCTGCGGGCTCGGCTTCGGGGTGGAATCCGCCCCGGCTCTGCGAGGGGAGCGCGGTGATGACGTCGGTCAACGGCTGGGGCGGGCTCTTGGCCTGGCTCTGGGTCTGGGCCTGCACGGGGGGCGACCTCCAGGTGATCGCTGCCGGTTCGGGGGTGTGCGGCAGCGGGACGGGAGCGGCGACCGGGCCGCCGTCCGTCCCGTACACGATGAGCGGATCCGCGGGTGTGTGAGGCCCACTCGGCGTGGGCCGGCCGCGCTCCGAGGACTCAGGCACCGCCACCCAGTGTGGGGTACGACACATCACCGCCACGAGGGGCGTGCGGTGACTTTCTGGGGCCGGGCCCGGTCCGTCACCGGATGGGCCGGAGCTGTCAGAGCGCGGCCGCGCCGTGGTTGCGCAGGGACTGGGCGTACTGCTGGAGGACCCACAGCTCGTTCTGGACGGCGGTGAGCCGCTCGGGGTCGGCGTGCGGGCCGCCGAGGCGGGCCAGTGTGCCCTGGACGTCCAGGATGCGGCGGTCGACCGCACGCAGGCGGACCCGGATCAGCTGCTCTCCGGCGTAGATCTCGTCGACGGCCTTGCGCATGATCGGCTCGACGGCGAGCTCCGTGACCAGCGCGCGCACCGTGTCGTCGGGGGCGGTCTCGCGGACCCTCGCCAGGTAGTCGGAGGTGTCCTGCGCGCCCTGTTCCGCGCCGCCCGCCTCCTCGATGACCTGGCGTACGGCGGCGTACGGCGGGGCGGTGAACTCGTCCGCCCCGTACGCGTCGAACGCGGGGGAGACCAGCTCGGGGCGCTGGAGGGCGAGCTTCAGCAGCTCGCGCTCGGTGCGGTGCGCGGGGCTGCGCAGGTTCAGCGCGGGACCGGACGGGCCGGGGGGACCGGAGGGGCCCATGTCGTACGAGGGCGCGGTCCGGCGGTCCTGGGGCGCGGCGGGGCCGCGGCCGCCCCGGTCGCGCGCCCAGCGGGCGAGCTGCGCGACGCGCTTGACCACGAACTGGGTGTCGAGGATGCCGAGGATGCCCGCGAGCTGGACCGCGGACTCGTGCTGGATCGCGATGTTCTTGATGTTGGCGACGATCGGCGCGGCCTCGTCGAGCGCGGCGGCCCGCCCGGCCGGGGTCTCCAGGTTGTGCCGGGACACGACGTGGCGGATGGCGAACTCGAAGAGCGGTGTGCGCGTCTCGACCAGGGACGCCACCGCCTCGTCGCCCTTGGCGAGCCGCAGGTCGCAGGGGTCCATGCCGCCGGGCGTGATCGCGATGGACGTCTCGGCGGCGAACTTCTGGTCGTCCTCGAACGCGCGCAGCGCCGCCTTCTGGCCGGCCGCGTCGCCGTCGAAGGTGAAGACGACCTCGGCCGAGGCGTTGTCCATGAGCAGCCGGCGGAGGATCTTGATGTGGTCGCCGCCGAACGACGTGCCGCAGGTGGCGATCGCGGTGGTGACGCCGGCCAGGTGGCAGGCCATGACGTCGGTGTACCCCTCGACGACCACCGCCCTGCTGGTCTTGGCGATCTCCTTCTTGGCCAGGTCGATGCCGTACAGGACCTGGGACTTCTTGTAGATCGCCGTCTCGGGGGTGTTCAGGTACTTCGGGCCGTTGTCGTCGTCGCGCAGCCTGCGCGCGCCGAAGCCGACGACCTCGCCCGTGATGTCGCGGATCGGCCACATCAGGCGGCCGCGGAAGCGGTCGATGGGGCCGCGGCGGCCCTCCTGGGAGAGGCCGGAGAGGGTCAGCTCCTTGTCGGAGAAGCCCTTGCCGCGCAGGTAGCGGGTGAGGTGGTCCCAGCCGGCCGGGCTGTAGCCGACGCCGAAGTGCTGGGCGGCGTCCTGGTCGAAGCCGCGCTCGGCCAGGAACGTGCGGCCGATCTCCGCCTCGGCGGAGTCGAGCTGTTCGACGTAGAACTGCGCGGCGGCCTTGTGCGCCTCGACCAGGCGGACGCGCTCGCCGCGCTGGTGCGTGGGGTTGTAGCCGCCTTCTTCGTACCGCAGGGTGATGCCCGCCAGGGCGGCGAGGCGCTCGACCGTCTCGGAGAAGGAGAGGTGGTCGATCTTCATCACGAAGGCGATCGTGTCGCCGCCCTCCTGGCAGCCGAAGCAGTGGAAGAGACCCTTGCTCGGGCTGACCTGGAAGGACGGGGACTTCTCGTCGTGGAAGGGGCACAGGCCCTTCAGATTGCCGCCGCCGGCGTTGCGGAGCTGGAGGTACTCGGAAACAACGGCGTCGATCGGGACCGCGTCCCGGACCGCCTTCACGTCGTCATCGTTGATCCTGCCTGCCACGCGTGAAGTGTACGGCGGCGTTCGGACACTTCCGTCGGCCGAGCGGCCGGTGGACGGCCGGCCGGGTGGCCGGCCGAGCGGTCAGCCGAGCAGGGAGGCCAGGTCCACGGACGGGTCGGAGAGGGCGTAGGTGTCCACCGGGGCTCCGGAGCGGATCAGCGCCTGGACGGTTTCGGTGACGTCCCACACATTCACGTTCATGCCCGCCAGGACCCGGTTCTCCTTCAGCCAGAACGCGATGAACTCGCGCTTTCCCGCGTCGCCGCGGATCACCACCTGGTCGTACGTGCCGGGGGGCGCCCAGCCGGAGTACTCCAGTCCGAGGTCGTACTGGTCGGAGAAGAAGTACGGGACGCGGTCGTACGACACGTCCTGGCCCAGCATCGCGCGGGCGGCGGCCGGGCCGCCGTTCAGCGCGTTGGCCCAGTGCTCGACGCGCAGCCGGGTGGAGAGGAGCGGGTGGTGCGCCGCGGCGACGTCGCCGGCGGCGTAGATGTCGGGGTCGGAGGTGCGCAGCCCGGCGTCCACGGCGATGCCGCCGCCGTGCGCGCGGTCGGCCAGGTCGAGGCCCGCGGCCTCGGCGAGCGCGACGCGCGGGGCGGCGCCGATCGCGGCGAGGACGTCGTGGGCGAGGTGCTCCTCGCCGTCGTCGGTGCGGGCGGCGAGGACCATGCCGTCCTGGCCGACGATCTCGGTGAGGCGGGCGCCGAAGTGGAAGCGGACGCCGTGCTCGCTGTGCAGGTCGGTGAAGAGCTGGCCGAGCTCGGGGCCCACGACCTGGTGGAGGGGGGTCGGTTCGGGTTCGACGACGGTGACCTCGGCGCCGTAACCGCGCGCGGCGGCCGCGACTTCCAGGCCGATCCAGCCGGCCCCGGCGATGACGAGGTGCCCGTTGTCCCGGCCGAGGGAGGCCAGTACGCCGCGCAGCCGCTCGGCGTGGGAGAGGCGGCGCAGGTGGTGGACGCCGGCGAGGCCGGTGCCGGGGATGTCGAGGCGGCGCGGCTCGGAGCCGGTGGCGAGCAGCAGCTTGTCGTAGCGGAGGGCGGTGCCGTCACCGAGCACGGCCGTCCTGCTCGCGCGGTCGAGGTGGACCACGGACTGGCCGAGGTGCAGCTCGATGTCGGCCTGTGCGTACCAGCCGGGGTCGTGGGCGAAGACGCCGTCGCGTTCCTTCTCGCCGGTCAGGAACCCCTTGGACAGGGGAGGGCGTTCGTAGGGATGGTCACGTTCGTCCCCGATGAGGATCACCCGGCCGGTGAACCCCTCACTGCGGAGGGTTTCGGCGGCCTTCGCCCCCGCCAGCCCCCCACCGACGATGACGAACGTCAGATCTGCGTCGACCACTTGCTGCCTCCTCTGTGGCTGCTACACACTGTGCCGCCGTATGCGAGCGTCCCGCACAGAGCGTGATGGGGGAAGAGGGGGGTGGGCCGCGGGCGTGTCGCGGACCGGTTCCGGTGGCGCCGTCATGGGCGGCGTGGTGTCCGGGTGGTGAGCCGGGCGTGCAGGGACCGGGCGGCGGCGTCCGTGAAGCACGCGATCTGGTCGACGATCACGCGTTTGCGGGCCCTGTCGTCGGGTGCGGCGGCGAACAGCGCGCGGAACTGGGGGTCGAGGCCCTCGGGGGCGCGGGCCGTGAGGACCTCGGCGAGTTCGGCGATGACGACCCGCTGGTCGGCGCGGAGCCGCTCCTGTTCGTCGCGCTGTATGACGTAGCGGTCGGCGACGGCCTTGAGGACGGCGCACTCGTGGCGGACCTCGCGCGGGACGACCAGCTCGGCGGCGTACCGGGTGAGCCTGCCCGTTCCGTACGCCTGGCGGGTGGCGCCCTCGGCGGACAGGCAGAAGCGGCCGATGAGCTGGCTGGTCGCGTCCTTCAGCCGGGCCTGGGCGACGGCGGACCCGTCGTAGCCGTGCGGCCACCACTCCTGGTCGAGGAGGCGGTCGAGGGCCTCCGCCAGCTCCTCGGGGCCGGTGTCCTCCGGTACGTACCTGCCGATCGCCACCGCGAAGATGTCCTGGCGCTCGGGCTCGGCCAGGAGGACGTTGGGGTCGAGGTGACCGGCGTGCAGGCCGTCCTCGAAGTCGTGCACCGAGTACGCCACGTCGTCGGACCAGTCCATGACCTGGGCCTCGAAGCACTGGCGGTGGGCCGGGGCGCCCTGGCGGGCCCAGTCGAAGACGGGCAGGTCGTCCTCGTAGACCCCGAACTTCACCGAGCCGGGGTCCGTGGGGTGGGCGCCGCGCGGCCAGGGGTACTTGGTGGCGGCGTCGAGGGCGGCGCGGGTGAGGTTGAGGCCGACGCTGACCATCTCGCCGCTGTCGCGGGAGCGTACGAAACGCTTGGGTTCGAGGCGGGTCAGGAGGCGGAGCGACTGGGCGTTGCCCTCGAAACCGCCGCAGTCCTTGGCGAAGTCGTTGAGCGCCTGCTCGCCGTTGTGCCCGAAGGGCGGGTGGCCCATGTCGTGGGAGAGGCAGGCCGCCTCGACGAGGTCCGGGTCGCAGCCGAGGGCCGCGCCCAGTTCGCGGCCGACCTGGGCGCATTCGAGGGAGTGGGTGAGGCGGGTGCGGGGGCTGGCGTCCCAGACCTGGCTGCTGGAGCCGGGGGTGACCACCTGGGTCTTTCCCGCGAGGCGGCGCAGCGAGGCGGAGTGCAGCACGCGCGCGCGGTCGCGCTGGAAGGCGGTCCTGCCGGGCCGTTTGTCGGGTTCGGTGGCCCAGCGCTCGGTGGCGGCCCCGTCGTAGAGGGCGTCGGGGAGGACGGCGTGGAGCGGAACGGGGGGCAACGGGGCGTCGTGCGGTGCGGCGGCGGCCGGTCGGTCTTCGGCGTGTGGGGCGTCGTGCGCTGTGCCTTCCATGCACCGACAGTAGACGCAGGCGGTGACAGTCGGGACTCAGGCGGCGGCCAGGTGGTGCCGGGGCGTCAGGGAGCGGCCGGCGAGAGCCTGGTCGTACCGGAGCAGGAGGAGCCGTGCCAGGGCGGGGTGGGTGCCGAGCGGCGCGGCGGCGATCCAGGGCGCGGCGGCGGCGCTCTGCGCGGCGAAGCGGCCGGGCGCGGTGAAGTACGAGGCGACGGCGGCGCGGTGGCGGCCGCGTGCGGCGAGGGCGCGCAGGGCTTCGGGGACGGTGGGCGAGGCGGCGGAGGCGTAGGCGGGGACGACGGGGACTCCGCCGAGGCGCTCGCTGAGCAGGGCGGCGGTGCGGCGGGTGTCGGCGGTTGATTCGGGGTCGCGGGAGCCCGCGGCCGCGAGGACGACGCCGCTTCCCGGGTGCGCGGTGTCGGATGCCTGCCAGCCGGCCTCGGTGAGGCGGTCGTACAGCGCCTCGACGAGCAGGGGGTGCGGGCCGAGCGGGACGGCGACGCGGGTGCGCAGGTGGGGGGCGGTGGCGGCGGCCTGCGGCAGGTCGTGCTTGACGTGGTGGCCGCGGCCGAGCAGCAGCGGTACGAGCACGGCGTCGCCGCCCCGGCCGCGGTGCAGGCCCGCGAGCGTGTCGGTCAGCAGCGGCTCGTTGAGTTCGATGTGGCCGAGGCGTACGTCGAGACCCGGGCGCAGCTCGCGGACGCGCTCCAGCAGCGCGGTGACGGTGCGCAGGGCGTCGGGGTCGCGGCTGCCGTGGGCGACGGCGACGAGGGTGGGCGGCGCGGAAGGCCGGGAGGGCGGGGGCGGGGGCGGGGGCGGGGTCATCGGACGGCGGGTTCCGTTCAGGGAGACGTGCCTCAGCTGCGTGCCGAGCTGGGCGGTGACGCGGGCGAGCAGGTGCGCCGTGCTGTCGAAGGGAAGTGACTCGCGGTGTGCTGCCGACTCCGTCATGGGCCGATACTGCCGGGCTCACGTTGCCGCCTCGTTGCGCGAGGGTGACGGGTGTTTTCCGTGGCCTCACCGGCCGGGCGGGGCCGGTGTCAGAGGCCGCGCCGGGCGTGCCCCTCCAGTGTCCCCCGCCCCACCGGGAAATCCAGCCCGCCGAGAGGGCCGTCAGACCCCGAACAGCTCCCGGCACGGCTCCAGGCCCGCCATCTCCACCGGCACGGTCCGGTGCGCCTCCCAGTCCTCACGGCTCAGCCGCAGCCGCAGCACCGTCCTGGCCTCCCCCCGTACCGACTCCACCAGCAGGCCGTCCGGCCGGTAGCCGAGCTTCTCCGACACCCGCAGCGAACGCGGGTTGTCCGTCATCGCCGCGGACGTGACGTGCCGGGCCCCCAGTCCTGCGAAGGCCAGGTGCAGCACGGCCGCCCGCATCTCCGTGCCGATTCCGCGTCCCTGGTGTGCCAGTCCCAGCCAGGAGCCGGTCTCCCCCTCCCTGGTCACCGGGAAGCCGTCCGTCATGAAGTCCTGCCGGCCGACGGTCTTCCCCCCGCACCGCACGGCGAGGCTGAGCGTCCACTTCTCCGGCCGCCATTCGGCGACGGTGCCCAGCACGTGCTGGAAGGTCGCCCGCGCCCGGTCCCGCGGCGACCCGTCCGTCCACGGCACCGAGAACGGCATGGACGCCTCGTCGTGCACGCCGTCGGCCGCGACGGCGGCCAGTTCGTCGAGCACGTCGCCGTCCGGCAGCGCCAGTTCGAGGCGCGGAGTCGTGATCCGCAGACCGTACAGGGGCCAGAATCGTCTCGACATGGCGAAATCATTCCAGTCGGGGGCGGGCGAGAACATGCGATTTTCCTGGGGCACGGCGCGGGCCGGAGCACAGCGGTGGGCAGCCGGAGGACTGGAACGCCCGCACCTCGTACCCCGCTCCCGCCGCGCCCGGCGGCGTACCGTCCAGGCCCTCATGCTCGCCTCCGTGGTGGCGCTCGCCCCCGCGACCTGGCTGCACGCCGCCGCCGACAGCCGGGTCAGGACGACGGCCGACGCCCCGGCCCGCGACGTGGTCGTCGTCTTCGGGGCCGGCCTCCGGCAGGGCGGCCCTTCGCCGTACCTCGCGAACCGCCTCGACGCCGCAGCCGAGCTCTACCGGGCGGGCAGGGCGAAGGTCGTGCTCGTGACCGGGGACAACAGCCGGGCGGAGTACGACGAACCGGACGCCATGCGCGCCTATCTGATCGAGCAGGGCGTGCCCGACGAGCGCATCGTCAGCGACTTCGCGGGCTTCGACACCTGGGACTCCTGCGTCCGCGCCAAGAAGATCTTCGGGGTGGACCGGGCGGTCCTGGTGAGTCAGGGGTTCCACATCCGCCGGGCGATCGCGCTGTGCCGGTCCGCCGGTGTCGACGCGTACGGCGTCGGGGTCGACGCCAGGCGCGACGCGACCTGGTACTACGGCGGCGTACGGGAGATCTTCGCGGCCGGCAAGGCGGCGCTCGACGCCGCGACCGAGCCCGACCCGCGCTTCCTGGGGCGCCAGGAGCCGGGCGTGGCCGAAGCGCTGGCGGACTGACGGCCGGTCGTGGACTCCGGGGCGCCGTGGACCAGGCGCGCCGCGTGACCGACGGCCTCCTGACACCGCCACGCCGGCCCGGCCCCCTCATGCCGCCTCACCGGGCGGCCGGGGCCGGGCGGAGCCGGGCGTACCGGGGGCGTAACACCGGGCGCCCGTCGCCGTAACACCGCCGTCGCATGCTGACGGCATGCCCCGCACCTCCCCCGCTCCGGCCGCCGCCCCGCCGTCGACCCCCACCCACTGCCCGTACTGCGCGCTCCAGTGCGGCATGAACCTGCGCGCCGCGGCGGGCGGCGACGTGGTGGAAGTCGTCGAGCGCACGGACTTCCCCGTGAACCGGGGCGCGCTGTGCGGCAAGGGCCGTACCGCGCCCGCGGTGCTCTCTTCCCGGGTGCGCCTGACCGAGCCGCTGGTCCGCCGCCCCGCCACCGGCAGGCTGGAGCCGGCCACCTGGGAGGAGGCCCTCGTGAAGATCGCGGAGGGGCTCGGCCGTACACAACGGGGGTACGGCCCGGACGCCGTCGGGGTCTTCGGTGGCGGCGGGCTCACCAACGAGAAGGCGTACGCGCTCGGCAAGTTCGCCCGCGTGGTCCTGGCCACCTCGCAGATCGACTACAACGGCCGCTTCTGCATGTCGTCCGCCGCCGCCGCCCACCAGAAGGCCTTCGGCCTCGACCGCGGCCTGCCCTTCCCGCTGGAGGACATCCCGCGCACCGGCTGCGTGATCCTCGTCGGGTCCAACCTCGCCGAGACGATGCCGCCCGCGCTGCGCTACCTCACGGAGCTGAAGGAGAACGGCGGCACGCTCATCGTCGTCGACCCGCGCCGCACCCGCACCGCCGAACAGGCCGACCTCCATCTCGCGCCCCGCCCCGGCACCGATCTGGCGCTCGCGCTGGGGCTGCTGCACATCGTCGTGTCCGAAGGCCGTACGGACGAGTCCTTCGTCCAGGACCGCACGGCCGGCTGGGACGAGGCGCGGGCGGCCGCGATGGCGCACTGGCCCGAGCTCGTCGAACGCATCACCGGCGTCCCCGTCCCCCAGCTGCGCGACGCGGTACGGATGTTCTGCGACGCGCCGGCCGGCATGGTCCTCACCGCGCGCGGTCCCGAGCAGCAGTCCAAGGGCACCGACACCGTCGGCGCCTGGATCAACCTGTGCCTCGCCACGGGCCGTGCGGGCCGCCCCCTGTCCGGTTACGGCTGCCTCACCGGCCAGGGCAACGGCCAGGGCGGCCGCGAGCACGGCCAGAAGGCCGACCAGCTGCCCGGCTACCGCAAGCTCACCGACCCGGCCGCGCGCGAGCACGTCGCCGGGGTGTGGGGTGTGGACCCCGACAGCCTGCCGGGCCCGGGCCGCAGCGCGTACGAGCTCCTCGACGCGCTCGGCGGCGACATCAAGTCCCTCCTGCTGATGGGCTCGAACCCGGTCGTCTCCGCGCCCCGCGCCGCCCACATCGAGGAGCGCCTGCGCTCCCTGGACTTCCTCGCGGTGGCGGACGTGGTCCTGTCCGAGACGGCGGCGCTCGCGGACGTCGTCCTTCCGGTCACCCAGTGGGCGGAGGAGACGGGCACGACGACGAACCTGGAGGGCCGGGTGCTGCTGCGCCGCAAGGCGGTCGACCCGCCGCCGGGCGTACGGACGGACCTGGAGGTCCTGCACTCGCTGGCCGCCCTGCTCGGCCACGAGAAGGGCTTCCCGGTCGACCCCGAGGAGGTCTTCGCCGAACTGCGCCGGGCCTCGGCGGGCGGCCCCGCCGACTACTCCGGCATCTCGTACCGCCGTATCGCCGAGGAGGACGGCGTCTTCTGGCCCTGCCCGGAGGGGGCTCCCGCGTCTTCCACGGCTCCCACCGATTCCACGGCTCACGCGGTTCCTGCGGCTCACGCGGCTCCTGGTGACGACCACCCCGGTACGCCCCGGCTCTTCCTCGACCGCTTCGCGACGGAGGACGGGCGCGCCCGCTTCGTCCCCGTCACCCACCGGCCGGCGGCCGAGGAACCGGACGCCGAGTACCCGGTGCTCCTCACGACCGGCCGGGTCGTCGCCCAGTACCAGTCCGGCGCCCAGACCCGCCGCGTCGACGAGCTGAACGCGGCGGCGCCCGGCCCGTTCGTGGAGCTGCATCCACGGCTCGCGCAGCGCCTGGGCGTGTCGGAGGGCGACCGGCTGTCGGTGGTGTCACGGCGCGGGCGGGCGGTGGCTCCGGCCAGGATCACGGACTCGATCCGCTCGGACACGGTCTTCATGCCGTTCCACTGGCCGGGCGAGGGCCGGGCCAACACCCTGACGAATCCGGCGCTGGACCCGACGTCGCGTATGCCGGAGTTCAAGGTGTGCGCGGTACGGATCGAGCGCGCGCAGGACTGAGCGGGGTCAGGGGCCGGCGTTCTCCGGGCCGGCGGTCTCCTCCCCCACCCAGGCCAGGTACTCCGCACTGCCGCGGACGATGGCCGTGGCGATGATCTCGGGCGTCTCGTAGTCGTGCGCGGCCTTGAGGTGCGCCTCCAGATCGGCGTACCGCGCACCCGCCGTCTTGAAGACCACCTGCCACTCCTCGGCGGTCTCGGTCGCCCCCTCCCACCAGTAGACGGAGGCCACGGGCCCGCTGACCTGCGCACAGGCCGCCAGACGCGCGTCGACGGCACCACGCGCGAGCTCCAGCGCCTTCTCGCGGCTGTCGGTCGTGGTCAGTACGCTCAGCCATTCGGCCACTGTCACGGGCGTTCTCCTCATGGATGGTTTTATGCCGGGGCCGGCCCGGGCCGGCCGGTCAGCCGGTCAGTCGGGCGGGCCGCGCAGGGGCGTCCCTCTCGGGGCGGCCCCGGAGCGAACCAGAGCAGTTTCCCCCCGCGCCCGGCCCCCATGCGGCAGCCACCCCCGCTGTCGGCGCACAGCCCGCGGCCGCACGATCAGCGGCCCCCGTCGGCGGGACGCCCCACCGGGCGACTCGTGTGTGACGTGACACACAATCAGGTTTCCTGGAGCAACCTTCCCGGCACCCGCTGGATCTGAGTCACAGATTGGTCTGTACCTCGCGCCTCCGGCCGGGCAGGCCGGATACCGGTCACGGGGAAAGCGTGCCGGCCACAAGGGGACAGGGAACAGCATGAAGATCGCGTTTTTGATCTACAACGCCTACGGGATCGGCGGGACCATTCGCTCCACGGTCAATCTCAGTGGCGCGCTGGCCGAGGCCGGCCACGAGGTGGAGGTCGTCTCCGTCTACCGCACCCAGGAGACGACCAGTCTCCAGCTGGGTCCCGGCGTGCGCCTGCGGCCCCTGATCGAATGGCGCCGAGACGCTCCCGACTACGCGGGAGGGTCCGCCGGGGCGGCCGAACCCAGCGCCATGTTCACCGACGACGGCGTGCAGTACGGACCGCTCGCTCCCAGCCGGCTGACCGACGAGCGCGTCACCGCCTACCTCCGGGCGACGGACGCCGACGTCGTCATCGCCACCCGCCCGATCCTCAACGGCTACCTGTCCCGCTACGGCGAGCGGCGCTATCTGCGCATCGGCCAGGAGCACCTGACCTTCGACATGCACAGCGACCAGCTGCGCGAGGACCAGAACGACGCTCTCGCCGGGCTGGACGCCTTCGTGACCGTCTCGGAGGCGGACGCCGCCCGCTACCGCGCCGCCCTGCCCCAGGTGTCCACCCGCATCCTGTGCGTACCCAACAGCGTCCCCGCACCGGGTGTCGAACCCTCCACCGGAGACTCGCGCACCATCGTCGCCGCCGGGCGGCTGGTGGGGATCAAGCGCTACGACCGGCTGCTGGACGCCTTCGCCAAGATCGCCCCGCAGCACCCCGACTGGTCCCTGCGCATCTACGGGCGCGGACCGCAGAAGCCGTTCCTGCGCAAGCGGATCGACAAGCTGGGGCTCTACGACCGGGTGCGGCTGATGGGGGCGGTCTCCCCCATCGAGCCGGAGTGGGCCAAGGGGGCCATCGCCGCCGTCTCCTCCGACGGCGAGTCCTTCGGCATGACCATCGTCGAGGCCATGCACTGCGGCGTGCCGGTCGTGGCCACCGACTGCCCGCACGGCCCCGGGGAGATCATCAGCGACGGCCGGGACGGTGTGCTCGTCCCGCTGGAGGAGGGCTCCGACGCCTTCGCCCGCGCGCTCTCCGCGCTCATGCAGGATGCCGGGCGGCGCGGCGCCATGGCCGACGCCGCCCGCGAGAAGGCCGCCCGCTACGCCCCCGCCCGGGTCTGCGCCCGCTACCTCGACCTCTTCGACGAGCTGCGCGGCCCGGACGGCCAGGTGGCCCCGTTGGGGCAGCGGCTCCGTGCCGCCGTGACGGCCCTGCGCCTCCCGCGCCGCCAGGCGCCCCGCACCACCCCGCGGTCCGCCCCCTGGGCGCCCCGCGCGGCAGCCGCGGCCACCGCGGACGGCGGGATCCGCTTCCAGGTGGACGTCGACGGAGCACCCGGGGGAGACCTGGAGCTGCTGCTCAGGCTGCGCAAGGACCCGGACAAGCGCACCGTGCGGCTCCCGCTCTCCCCCGCCGGACAGGCCACCCTGGAGCGGACCGCGCACACACTCGCCGAGGGCCGCTGGGACGCCTACATCGCCCCGCCCCGGGGCAAGGAGCGGCGCGCGGCCGCCCTCACCGTCGAACAGGCCCGGCTGCTCCCCCTGCCGCTCCGGGCCCACGAGGGCACCGTCTCGGCATGGATCCCCTACCCCACCGAGGAGGGCAACCTCAGCGTCCGGACCTGGCTGCGCGAGGGACACGCCGAGGTGGAGAGCGTCCAGGTCGTCGACCAGGCCGTGCACATCACCGGACGCCTGCACGGCCTGGAAGCCGGCCCGGACGCCACGGTGGCGGCCACCCCCCGCAACGGGACAGCGACGGACGGCGGCTTCGGCCGGCCGCTCACCCCCCTGCCCGGCAACCGGTTCGCCTGCACGCTCCCCTATCCCGAAGCCCTGGCCGGCCACACCGGCGAGCACACCATGTGGGACCTCGCCCTCCACCCGGCCGGCCACGAGCCCCCGGTGCGGCTGTCCCGCATCGCCGGGGACACCGTCCACCGCAAGAAGACCGACGTCCTGCCCGCCACCGAGACCCGCCGCCCCGGACCGGAAACGGTGCGGCTGCGCCCCTACTTCACCGTCAACAACGACCTCGCCCTCAGCGCCCGCACCCTCCCCCCGGAGGCCGCCGCGCAAACGGCGCCCTCCGCCGGCGGGGCGCGCTGAGCCGAACGCACGAACGCCCCCGCCCCGCCCCCGTACCCGCGCCCAGGCCGCCGTCGCCGCCTCGACGACCCGCTCGCACGACCCGACTCCGGCGATACCTCTCCGGCGACGCCGTACGCGATGTCGGGCGTGTCACCGGACTCAGCCGGCGTACGGACGGACGGACTTGGCGTCGCGCAGGGCGTGGGCCCACCAGGTGAGCTGGTTGAGCAGGGCCTTGGCGGCGCTGTCGGCGGCGGCCGGGTCCTTGTGCTGCCCGTCCTCGTCGAACTGGCCCCAGGGCCCGTGGAAGCTGACGGTCTCGCGGATGGTGGTGGCGTGCATCTCGGCGAAGACCTGGCGCAGCTGCTCGACGGCGCGCAGGCCGCCCGACATCCCGCCGTAGGAGACGAAGCCGACGGGCTTGGCGTGCCATTCGCTGCCGTGCCAGTCGATGAGGTTCTTGAGGGAGGCGGGGAAGGAGTGGTTGTACTCGGGGGTGAGGACGACGAAGGCGTCGGCGGCGGCGAGGCGCGGGGAGACCTGTGCGAGTACGGCCTTGGTCGCGTCGGACGGGTCGCGGGAGAGAGTGGTCGGCAGGTCGATGCCGGCCAGGTCGATCACATCGACGTCGAGGTCGTCGTGTGCGGCGGCCCGGGAGACGAACCAGTCGGCGATGACGGGGGCGAAGCGGCCCTCGCGGTTGCTCGCCACGACGACGGCGACACGCAGCGGCCGTCCGGATGCGGGGACCGCGGCGGCGTCGTGGGGGCTGACCTGGGCGGATTCATGCGTGGTGATGTCCATGCGCAAAGACTCGTACGTCAACCATGGTTGAGGTCAAGCCACTCCTGTCACCATGTCCCCCCTCACCCGGAACACGAAGGAAGCCACCGCCGGTGAGCCGGCCGCGCGCAGCGGCGTGGCGCCCACCGCCCTCCACCCTGCGCCCTGCGCCCTGCGCCCTGCGCTCATACGAGCGTGAAGGGCTGATTGCCGGCCTCCGCACGGCGGAAGACCAGCGTCGCCGCATCCGTGACAGGCTCCGCCGCGTCGCCTCTACGGTGGGCGCATGACCACACCCGCCACGTCTCCCGCACCTCCCCCACCTCCCACCTCCGCCGCGCCCCACATCGAGATCGACGGCCGCAGGGCGGCCACGGCGGACGACCTCCTGGTCCCCACCCTGTACGGCGGTTACGCGCACTTCACCGCGATGCAGGTCAGAGACGGCCGGGTGCGCGGACTCCCCCTGCACCTCGCGCGGCTCGACGCCGCCACCCAGGAGGTGTTCGGCGCCGGACTCGACGGGGAGCTGGTGCGCGAGCGGGTGCGGCACGCGCTCGACGGGGCCGGGGTCCGGGACGGCGCGGTGCGGGTGTACGTGTTCCGGGCCCCCGAGGCGGAGGCCGCCACCCTGATGGTCACCGTCCGCCCGCCCGCCACCATGCCTCCGGCACCGCAGGCCCTGATGTCCGTCCCGTACGCACGCCCCTTCCCGCACATCAAGCACCTGGGTGGCTTCGCCCAGACCCACTACGGCCACATCGCGCGGCGCGCGGGCTTCGACGACGCGCTGCTGACCGGACCGGGCGGGGTGGTCACGGAGGGGGCGATCACCAACATCGCCTTCCACGACGGCACTTCGGTCGTCTGGCCCGACGCGCCGTCACTGCACGGCATCACCATGGCCCTGCTCGAAACCCGTCTCCCGGAGTCCGGCGGCCTGCCGTCGGTACGGGGACCGGTGACGCTGGACGGCCTCGCCGGCTACCGGGCCGCGTTCGTCACGAACTCGCAGGGCATCGCCCCGGTGCGGCGCATCGACGACGTGGAGTTCACGGTCGACGAGGAACTGATGAGGACGGTCGTGGCGGTGTACGAGGCGACGCCCTGGGACCGCGTCTGAGACGTGGCCCCGCCGGCCGGCGCCCCGTCACCCGTTCGGGGCGCAGCGCGGGACGGACCGCCCGGCTTCCCGCCACCCCGGCACTGACCTGGACGAACGCCCCGCACGCAGGACGTGGCGCCCGGGACGGGGCAGTCGACCTGACGTACCGTCAGCAGGCGCCGGGTGCGTACCGCTGGTTGTCTCGGGGGCAGTGCCGTACCGACGCGTCCGGGAGGATCACCATGCGCCCTGCACTTCTGCTGGCCGGCACCGCACTGGTGGCCGCCGTGTCCGGCCCCGGCGCAGGTCCGGCGTACGCCGGGAACGACGCTCAGGAGCACATGCTGGAGGTGTACCCGGCGAGCGCGGGCCCCGGCACCACCATCACGGTGAACACCACCGCCTGCGGCTCCGACAGCGGCGGCACGGGCGACGCCAACGCCCTGGACGCGGGCGACTTCCCGCTCCGGCCCGCCACGCACGAAGAGGTCGTCACCGGGCAGTTCAAGATCCCGGCGGACTCCCTGCCCGGGACCTACGACATCGCGGTGGCCTGCGACAACGGCAACACCGCCCAGGGGACCCTGACCGTGACCGCCGGTTCCACTCCCGACCCCGCACACCCCACGCACCCCGCACATCCCCCGGCTCACCCGCCCGCCCACCCCAAGGGGCACGTCAAGACCGGTGTCGGCGGGTCCACCGGCTCGGACACCACCCAGATCGCGGCGGGTGCGGCCGTCCTGGCCGCGACCGCCGTCGGCGGTACCTGGCTCCTGCGTCGCCGGGCGAGAGGCACGCGGGACAGCTGACGGGCCGGCTTCCGCTGCCGCCCGCACCGCCGGAGTTCCCCGTGCCTCCGCCCCGTCCCCGAGCCGGGCGGGGGCACGCGGGGCGCACGCCCCGACGGGCCGGCGGGCCGACGACTCTGGACTGGAGGGCGATCACCGATGACGGACCGGCGCACGAAGGGCGGGCTCGTCGCCATCGCCGTCTGCACCGGGCTGTGGCTGATCCAGAACGGCGTCGAAGGGCAGGACCCGCCCCAGCCGTCGCCCGCCGAGGCGTTCACCGCCGGGTCCCAGCACGTCGCGAGGAGCGCGGTCCCGCCGGCGGAACCGCTGCGGCCCTCCGAGCCCGTACGGATCCGGATACCCGCGGTCCGGGTGGACGCACCCGTCATGCGCCTGGGGCTGGGTCCCGACGGGAGTCTCGACGTACCGCCGGCCGCGCACCGCAATGTCGCCGGCTGGTACAAGGACGGCACCCCGCCGGGCGCCGAGGGCACGTCGCTCGTCGTCGGGCACGTCGACAACGCGCGGGGACCGGCCGTCTTCTACTACCTCGGTGCGCTGAAGAAGGGCCACACCGTCGAGGTGGACCGCAGGGACGGGCACACCGCCGTCTTCACGATCGACGCCATCGAGGTGTACGACAACGAGGACTTCCCCGAGCAGCGGGTGTACGGGGCCTCCCGCCGGGCCGAGCTGCGGGTCATCACCTGCGGCGGCGCCTTCTCGGAGAAGACCGGCTACCGGGGGAACGTGGTGGCGTACGCGCACCTCACGGCGGTGCGCTGAACCTGACCCGGTGACCCGGCGCCCTAGCTCCACTGGTCGAACGCCAGCTTCGCGACCAGCGAGAACACCACCACCAGCAGCACCCCGCGCACGAACGCGCTGCCCTTCCTGAGCGCCATCCGCGCGCCCGCCGTCGCGCCCGCCAGGTTGAAGAGCGCCATGAGCGCGGCGAGCTGCCACAGCACCGTTCCCTGGTACGCGAACATCGCGAGCGCGCCGGCGTTGGTGCAGACGTTGACGATCTTGGCGTTGGCGGAGGCGGTGACCAGGTCGAGGTGGAGCACGGCGGTGAGTGCCAGTACCAGGAACGTACCGGTGCCGGGTCCGAAGAGGCCGTCGTAGAAGCCGATGCCGCCGCCGACGAGGACGATCGCGGTGGCCGTACGGGCCCGGGTGACCGGCGCCTTCGCCCCTGCGGCGGCGGCGCGGCCGAAGGAGGGGCGCAGGAGCACGAAGGCCGCGACAGCGAGCAGCGCCACCATGATGACCGGGCGCAGTACGTCGCTGCTGATCCCGGCGGCGAAGAACGCGCCGGCCATGGAGCCGGCGAGGGCCGTGAGCCCGATCCGTACCGCCGTCCCCACCTCCACCGGTGTCTTGCGGAGGTACGTCACGGCCGCGCCCGAAGTGCCGACGATGGCCACTGCCTTGTTGGTGCCGAGGATGTGCGCGGCGGGTACCTGCGGCAGCCCGAGCAGCAGGGCCGGCAGGAGCAGCAGCCCTCCCCCGCCCACCACCGCGTCGATCCAGCCGGCCGCGGCCGCGGCGAGGCACAGGACAACCAGCGTGGTCAGCGATATGTCGGGCATGATCGCGACCTTAAGGGAGGGGGCGGGTGCAGCACCCGTCAGCCCCCGGAGAGTTGAGCGACATCTGAGGTTCCGGCGGAGGGCGCCCGGTCGGGGGCGGCCGGGGCCGCCGGGGCGACGGTGACCGAGAGGAACGTCGCGGCGAGCGCGCTCACGCCGAACAGACCGGCGGCGAGCTGCCTGCGGGCGCGGTCCGTGGGGCCGGGGGCGGCGGGGAGGGGTCTGCGGTGACGGGCCATCAAGGGTCCTCGGGATTCGGAACTCGAAGTAATAAGAAGCCGACGTGATCAGAAGCTGAAGCGATCAGAAGCTGAAGTACTCGGAATGGATGCGTTCGGCGGGTACGCCGGCCCTGGTCAGTGCGGCCACGGCGGTTTCGGCCATGCGGGGCGGACCGCACAGGTAGACGTCGTGTCCGGCGATGTCGGGGACGAGGGCGCGCAGCGCCTCGGGGGCGAGCGGGTCGAAGACCGCGCCGGACGGGCCGAGGAGGTAGTGCAGTCCCGCCCTGCGGGTCCTGGCGATCTCCTCCAGTTCCTCCTTGAGGACCAGCTGGTCCGCGTTGTGGGCCCGGTAGAGGAGGGTGATGTCGCCGGGGCCGCCGGGCAGCGTCTCGAAGAGCGCGCGCAGGGGTGTGATGCCGACGCCGCCCGCGAGCAGCAGCACCTTGCGGCACGTGCGCCTGTGCGCGGTCAGGGCGCCGAACGGGCCGGTGGCCAGGACGCGCGTCCCCGGCCTGAGGCGGCGGATACGGCGGGTGTGGTCACCGGCCGCCTTGACCGTGACGCGCAGGATGTCGTCGCGTACGGGTGCCGACAGCGAGAACGGCAGCGCGGTGTGCCAGATCCTGCGCTGGAGGAACCGCCAGCGGAAGAACTGCCCCGGCTCGGCGCGCAGTGCGTCGACCCCGATGCCCTGCACGAGGACGGACACCACCTCGGGCCCCTCGGTCCGCACTTCGACGACGCGCAGGCTGTGGCGCAGGGCCTGGCGTACGGGCACGATGCCCCGGTACCAGACCAGGAGGACGGCGACGCTGGCGTGCATCATCGCCCACAGCCAGACCGTCAGCGCGCTGCCGGCGACATCGGGGCCGACGAGCTGGTGCGCGAAGGCGAGCGCGGCACCGAGGTAGGTGAGCAGGTGGACGGCGCGCCAGGTCTCGTGCGGGAGCCGGCGGCGTACCGCACGGGCCGAGGTGACGCCGACGGCCACCAGCAGGACCGTTCCCGCCGTCGCGGTGGCGATCGCGCCGTACCCGAGGAGGCCCTCGACCGTGGCGAAGAGGCCGGTGCCGGAGTGCGCGGCGTACCCGCAGAAAGCGAGCAGGGCGTGGCCGAGGCAGAGGGACAGGACGTACCGGCCGCCGAGGACGTGCCAGCGGGCGAGCCGGTCGGCGCCCACGCCGTGCTCGACGGCGGGGACGCGGGCCATCAGCAGGAGCATGACGAGGACGCCGTAGCCGGCGAGCAGTCCGGTGAGATGCGCGCCGGTCGCGAACAGCACGTCGAGGCGCGCGGACGGCGCCGCCTGCACCCCCCACATCCCGCCGACGGCCCCCGCCCCGGCGACGATCCCCGTCCGCATGCTCCGGGGCCCGACACGCACGGTCGTACCGACGCCCGGCGCGGCGGCGGCAGCGGCATACGGACCGGGGCCGTCGGCGGCCGGGCCGGGAGCCGCTGCCGTTGCCGGGGGACGCGGGGGGCGGGGCGGAACCCCGGGCGTCGGGAGTGTCCCCGGGGCCGGGGACGGAGGACCCCACGGTGCGCCCGGACCGGGGGCCCTGGCAGCGTCCCGGCCGGCCGACGGCGCACTTCCGGCCCGTTCCTTCCCGGGGACGGCCGCGCGGCGGCGGCGACGCGTACCGGAAGCCGGCCCGCCGGTGGCCCCCTCCGCCCGCGACAGGTACGCCGACAACGCCGGGTACACCTCGTGCGGCACCTGCGGCACCCGCGGCGGCTGCTGTGTCTGCTGTGTCTGCTGCGGATCCGTCCGCGGGGCGGTCCGGAGGTCGGTCTGCGGGTAGGTGGCCTCGAACGTCACGCTCGCCAAAGTAGGCGCAGCCGTGCTCCCGAAAGCGCTGGTCAGGCGCCGGCGCATGATCCTTAAGGCCGCCTTGAGGATCGGCTGACCGGTAATTAAGCCGCGGCGCCCGTCCCGAGTGAGGGATCACGCCGGCCTCCCGCCCCTCACAGCGCGGGGCGGGACGCGCTGAGCGCAGCGTTCCCCACGGGAAACAGGCGGGATGCGGCCGGGTAACACCGCCCCCGCAGGCTGTGGTCATGAGCAAGGACATCGTGGTGATCGGCGGCGGGACGGCAGGTGCCCGGCTGGCCCGGCAGCTGACCCGCCGGCCCCTCCCGGCGGCCGGGCCGGCGGGGGAAGCCGCACCGGCGGTCACCGTCATCGGCGAGGAGGAGCACGCCCCGTACAACAGGGTGCTGCTCGCCGAGGTCCTCGCCGGGCGCTACGGTCCCGACGTCATCGCGCTGCCCGGCACGCCGGTACGGCGCGGGGTGCGGGTGGTCCGTATCGACCGCGCCGAGCGCGTGGTGCAGTGCGACGACGGCAGCGTCGTCCCGTACGGCACGCTGGTCCTCGCGACCGGTTCGAACCCGGTCCTGCCGCCGTTGCGCGGTCTCGGCGCCGAGCTCCCGGACGGCGTCCACCCCTTCCGTACGCTGGACGACTGCCTGGCACTCGCCGCCGCCGTGCGCGCCGGCACCCGCGCCGTCGTCATCGGCGGCGGCCTCCTCGGTGTCTCGGCGGCCCGCGCGCTCGCGGAACGCGGCGCCCAGGTAGTCCTGGCCCAACAGGGCGAACACCTCATGCAGCGCCACCTCGACCCGGCCGCCGGCGAACTGCTGCGCGGCCATCTGGAAACACTGGGCGTCGAGGTCCACACGGAGTGCCGGGTGCGCGGCCTGCGCTGCGAGGCGGGGGCCGTGCGGGCCGTCGAACTCGCCGACGGCTACGCCCTCGACGCGGATCTCGTCGTCCTGGCCTGCGGTGTACGCCCCCGGGTCGGCCTCGCGCAGGCCGCGGGCCTGGACGTGCGGCACGGCATCGTCGTGGACGACGAGCTGCGCACCTCGGACCCGCACATCCGCGCCATCGGCGACTGCGCCGAGCACGACGGCCGTGTGTACGGCCTCGCGGGCCCCGCCCTCGAACAGGCCGACGTCCTGGCCGCGCTGCTGCTCGCCCCGGCCGCCGCGCGCCCCACGCAGCCGGCGAGCCACGCCGAGGCCGTCGCGGCAGCGGTGTCCGCCGGGCCCGCCGGGGCGGTCACCGGCCCCGCGAGCGCTCCCCCGCCGCGCTACACCGGCACCCGTGCCCTCACCCGGCTCACTCTCCACAGCGGCGGCACCGGCGCCGTCGCCGGGTCGCTGGACCTCGCCGCCTTCGGCGAGACGAATCCACTCCCCGGCGACGACGTCGTCCGCCTCGCCGACGCCACCCGTGGCGCGTACCGGAAGGTCGTCGTGCGCGGCGACCGGCTGATCGGCGGCATCCTGCTGGGCGATCTCGGCGCCGTCGGCGAACTCGCCCGCACCTGGGAGGGCGACGAGCCGCTCCCCTCCACCCCGTTGTTCCATCTGCTTGGAGGCGCCTGAGATGTCCACAACCCCCACGATCGTGGTCGTCGGCCACGGCATGGTCGGTCAGCGCTTCCTGGAGGCCCTCGCGGAGCGGGGCGTCACCGAGCGGGCGCGGATCGTCGTCCTGTGCGAGGAGCCCCGCCCCGCTTACGACCGCGTCCAGCTGACCTCGTACTTCTCCGGCCGCACCCCCGACGATCTCGCCCTCGGCGAGCCCGGCTTCATCGAACGGCACGGCATCGAGCTGCATCTCGACGACCCGGCGACCGCCGTCGACCGCGAGACGCGCACGGTCACCTCGCGCGCCGGACGGACGTTCCCGTACGACGCGCTCGTCCTCGCCACTGGTTCGTATCCCTTCGTACCGCCCGTTCCCGGGAAGGACGCGGAAGGCTGCTTCGTCTACCGCACCATCGAGGACCTCCTGGCGATCGAGGCGTACGCGAAGACGGCGCGCACGGGGGCGGTCGTCGGCGGCGGGCTGCTGGGCCTGGAGGCGGCGGGCGCGCTGAGCGGTCTCGGACTCGCCACACACGTCGTGGAGTTCGCCCCCCGGCTGATGCCCGTCCAGGTCGACGAGGGCGGCGGCGCGGCCCTTCTCCGTACGATCGAGGGCATGGGGCTGACGGTCCACGCGGGCGTCGGCACCCAGGCCGTCACCACCGACGCCGCCGGAGCCGTCAACGGCATGTCCCTGTCGGACGGTTCGACGATCGAGACGGACCTCGTCGTCTTCTCGGCCGGCGTACGGCCGCGCGACCAGCTGGCCCGCGACTGCGGTCTGCCGGTCGGCGAGCGGGGCGGCATCGCGGTCGACGAGCAGTGCCGTACGTCCGACCCCGCCGTGTTCGCGATCGGCGAGTGCGCGCTGGCCTCGGACGGCCGGGTGTACGGGCTCGTGGCGCCCGGTTACGAGATGGCCGAGACGGCCGCCGAAGCGATCACGGGAACGCTGGCGGGGCCGCTCCCGGGAACGGCCGAAAGCGCGCCCAGGGCGTTCACGGGCGCGGACATGTCCACCAAGCTCAAGCTCCTCGGCGTGGACGTGGCCTCCTTCGGCGACGCGCACGGGCACGCGGAGGGCTGCCTGGACGTCACGTACTCCGACTCGCGCTCCGGCGTCTACAAGAAGCTGGTGGTCAGCCCGGACGGCAGGCTCCTCGGCGGCGTCCTGGTCGGCGACGCCGACGCGTACGCGATGCTGCGGCCGCTCACCGGTTCCGTGCCGCCCGTCGCACCGGAACAGCTGATCGCCCCGGCCGGCAGCGGCCAGGTCACCCTCGGCCCGTCCGCCCTCCCCGACGACGCGGTCGTCTGCAACTGCCACAACGTCACCAAGGGCCAGGTCACCGCCTGTTCGTCGCTCCCCGAGGTGAAGAAGTGCACCAAGGCGGGCACGGGCTGCGGCAGCTGCGTGAAGCTGATCGGCCAGCTGCTCCCCCAGACCGGCGACAAGGGCCTGTGCGGCTGCTTCCCGCACACGCGCTCCGAGCTGTACGAGATCGTCCGCACCCTGCGCATCACGTCGTACGCCGCGCTCCTCGACTCGCACGGCCGCGAGGCGGCCCGCGGCGGCGACGGCTGCGAGGTCTGCAAGCCGACGGTCGGCTCGATCCTGGCCAGCCTCAGCAACGGCTACATCCTGGACGGCGAGCAGGCCGCCCTCCAGGACACCAACGACCACTTCCTCGCCAACATGCAGCGCAACGGCTCGTACTCGATCGTGCCGCGCATCCCGGGCGGCGAGGTCACCCCCGAGAAGCTGATCGTGATCGGTGAGGTGGCCCGCGACTTCGGCCTCTACACGAAGATCACGGGCGGCCAGCGCATCGACCTCTTCGGTGCCCGCGTGGACCAGCTCCCCCTGATCTGGACGCGTCTGGTCGACGCCGGCTTCGAGTCGGGTCACGCCTACGGCAAGGCCCTCAGGACGGTGAAGTCCTGTGTCGGGCAGACGTGGTGCCGGTACGGCGTCCAGGACAGCGTCCGGATGGCCATCGACCTGGAGCTGCGCTACCGGGGCCTGCGCGCCCCGCACAAGCTGAAGTCGGCGGTCTCCGGGTGCGCGCGCGAGTGCGCCGAGGCACAGTCCAAGGACTTCGGTGTGATCGCCACCGCGAACGGCTGGAACCTCTACGTCGGCGGCAACGGCGGCGCGACCCCGCGTCACGCCGATCTCCTCGCCCAGGACCTGTCGGACGCGGAGCTCGTCCGTCTCATCGACCGGTTCCTGATGTTCTACATCCGCACCGCGGACCGCCTGGAGCGCACCTCCACCTGGCTGGAGCGCCTGGAGGGCGGCCTGGACCACCTCAGGGACGTGGTCGTCCACGACTCCCTCGGCATCTGCGAACAGCTGGAAGCCCTGATGGCCGATCACGTCTCCGGCTATCGCGACGAATGGGCCGAGACGATCAACGACCCCGAGCGGCTGTCCCGCTTCGTGTCCTTCGTCAACGCGCCCGACGCGCCGGACCCGTCCGTACGGTTCGTTCCCGAGCGCGACCAGATGAAGCCGGACCTGACCGTTCTCACCCTCGAAGGGACCCGTGCCGGATGACCCTGCAACTGCGCATCGACGACTCCTGGTTCACCGCCTGCGAACTGTCCGCCCTCACCCCCGGGCGCGGCGTGGCGGCCCTGTTGCCCGACGGCCGTCAGGCGGCGCTGTTCACGGACCGCGCGGGGCGCCCGTACGCCATCGACAACCGTGATCCCTTCTCCGGCGCCCAGGTCCTGTCCCGCGGCCTGACGGGGTCCGTGAACGGCCGCCCCTTCGTCGCGTCGCCTCTCCTGAAGCAGCGCTTCGACCTGGAGACGGGCCTCTGTCTGGACGACGAGACCGTCACCGTGCAGACGTTCCCCGTACGTGTCGGAGTTAGTTGACCGATCGTTCCAGTAAGGTTAGGGTCCGGGGCGTGGCCAGGACCAAGGAATTCGATCCCGACGCCGCACTGCGGGCGGCCCTGGAGCTGTTCTGGCGGCGCGGTTACGAAGCGACGACCATGGCGGACCTCGTCGCGCACCTCGGCATCGGGCGCGCCAGCATCTACGCCACCTTCGGCAACAAGCACGAGCTCTACCTGAAGGCCCTCGACCGGTACGCCGCCTCCCACGACCCGCGCCTGCTCGGCGAGCTCTCCCGGCCGGGCCCCGCACTGCCGGCCGTGCGGGGGGTGGTGCGCCGGTTCGCCGCCGAGGCCGCCTCCGACGAGAAGCGGCTGACCGGCTGTTTCGTCACCAACACGGCCGCCGAGCTGGCCCCGCACGACGACCCGGCGGCCCGCCGGGTGGAGGCGAGCTGGGGGCACCTGGAGACCCTGCTGCACTCCGCGCTCGTACGGGCACAGGCCCAGGGCGAGCTGCCCGAGGACCGCGATCCGCGGGCGCTCGCCCGCATGCTGCTCGTACTGATGCAGGGACTGCGGGTGGTCGGCAAGGCGTCCGGCGACCCGGCCAGGGTGCGGGACGCGGCCGAGCAGGCACTGACGCTCCTCGGCTGAGTCGCGCACGCCGTTTCGAGACGCCCCCAGGGGCGTCTCTATTTACGCTCCAATAACAGAATGCTCGTTCCAATAAAAGGACGGACTGATCATGACTGCTCGCTTCTCCGGCAGGACCGCCCTCGTCACCGGGGCAGGTTCGGGTATCGGCCGCCGCCTCGCGCTCGCCTTCGCCCGCGAAGGGGCGAACGTCGTCGCGGCGGGGCGCGGCGCCGCGCCCCTCGACGAGACCGTCGCGCTGGCGCGGCAGGCGGGCGGCAGCGCGATCGCGGTGACCGCCGACGTCAGCCGCTCCGAAGACGTCAGGGCGCTCGTCCGCGAGAGCGTCGAGCGCTTCGGCGGCCTCGACGTCGCTGTCAACAACGCCGGCGTCTTCCGGGGCGGCGGGCCCGTCGCCGAGCTGTC
The DNA here is from genome assembly GCF_039533765.1 of Streptomyces enissocaesilis. Classification (NCBI taxonomy): domain Bacteria; kingdom Bacillati; phylum Actinomycetota; class Actinomycetes; order Kitasatosporales; family Streptomycetaceae; genus Streptomyces; species Streptomyces enissocaesilis. The sequence goes on from NZ_BAAAUD010000047.1 coordinate 41,711, forward strand.
CGAGGACGACTGGCGCACGCTCCTCGACATCAACGTCACGGGCGTACTCCTGTCGATGCAGGCCGAGATCGACGCGATGCGCACCCAGGAGGGCGGCGGCGCGATCGTCAACATCTCCTCCAACCTCGGCGCCCACCTGCGCGTCCCCGGCGTCGCCGGTTACCTCGCCTCCAAGGCCGCCGTCTCCGCCCTGACCCGCGCCGCCGCCCTCGACCACATCCAGGACGGCGTCCGGATCAACGCGGTCAGCCCGGGCGCCACCGCCACCGCCATGTCGCTGCGGCCCGGCGAGAGCGAAGCGGAGCGAGCCGTCCGCATGAAGGACGAGTCGCCGCTCGGCCGGGTGTCGACGACCGACGAGGTGGCCGCCGCCGTGCTGTACCTGGCCTCCGCCGACGCCGCGTCCGTCGTCGGCACCGACCTCGTCATCGACGGGGGCGCCTCCGCCTGACGGCCACCGGTCCCCCGGCCGCGTGCGGCAGCAGGGCGCGGCCACGAGGCCGTGGCCGCGCCCTGGACGCCGGACGACGCGGCGGGCGATCCGCCCCGCTCAGCCCTGGCCCGCGACCGCCGACGGGTCCATCCAGACGACCTCCCAGGTGTGCCCGTCGGGGTCCTGGAAGGAACGGCCGTACATGAAGCCGTGGTCCTGGGGCTCGTTCGCGGGGGAACCGCCGGACGCGAGGGCCGTGTCGGCCAGTTCGTCGACCTTCTCCCGGCTGTCGGCGCTGAGCGCGAGCAGGACCTCCGTGGTCCGGCTCGCGTCCGCGATCTCCTTCTTCGTGAACTCCTTGAAGCGCGGCTCGGTGAGCAGCATGGCGAAGATCGTGTCGCTGATCACCAGGCAGGCGGTCTTGTCGTCACTGAACTGCGGGTTGAAGGAGAATCCGAGCTTGCCGAAGAAGGACTTCGTGGTGTCGAGGTTCTTCACCGGCAGGTTCACAAAAATCATCTGAGGCATGAGCCGTGTTCTCTCTTCTCTCACCGGCGGTGCGGGTCCGCCGCCGTGCCGTCGTTGCCATGTGCAGGGGTAGACCCGGGCCGCACGCGAAACTCATCGCTCGAACGGAAGATCGCGGAGAAGAAGCGGAGAAGAACCGAGGGACTACGCGCGGAGCTCTTCCGCCGCGTCCGCGACCCGGCCGATCAGCCGCAGCAGCGTCTCCCGCTCCCCCTCGTCGAGGGGGGCGAGGAACACCCGGTTCATCCGGGTCGTCCGGGTCACCAGCCTGCGGTGCACCGCGGCGCCCTCGTCCGTCAGCCTGAGCACGCTGCGCCGGCCGTCCCGCGGGTCGCGCTCCCGCTCCAGCAGGCCGCGCCGTCCGAGGCGCGCCACCAGGTCCGCGATGGTCGAGCGGTCGAGGTGGACGTGCTCGCCCAGGGCGCGCTGGTCGATGCCCGGCTTCCCGGCCAGCGCGTTGAGCACGGCGAACTGCGGCGACGTGGTCTCCTCCGAGACCATCGTGGTCCACAGCAGGGTGTGCGCCTGCTGGAGCCGCCGGGCGAGGTGGCCGGGGTGGGTGCTCAGATCGACCGCAGCCATGCGGGCCTCCTGCAATCGCGGGTGATGCTCTGTGTACTGAGTCATTGACGTGGGAGTAACTCGGTGGAATTGTACGGCCTCGACGAGAAACTAGTCAGTGCACTGAGCAACTCGTGGAGTGAGTGACGATGGCCGACATACGCAGCCTGCACGACGCCGTGGCGGACCTCGTCCATGACGGGGACACCCTCGCCATGGAGGGCTTCACCCACCTGATCCCGTACGCCGCGGCGCACGAGGTCATCCGCCAGGGCATCACCGACCTGACCCTCGCCCGGATGACTCCGGACGTCGTCTACGACCAGCTGATCGGCGCCGGGCTGGTGAAGAAGCTGATCTTCTCCTGGGGCGGCAATCCGGGCGTCGGCTCCCTGCACCGCTTCCGCGACGCCGTCGAGAACGGCTGGCCCCGCCCCCTGGAGCTCGACGAGCACAGCCACGCCGGCATGGCCAACCGTTACGTCGCGGGCGCGTCGCGCCTGCCGTTCGCCGTACTGCGCGGCTACCGCGGCTCCGACCTCGCCACCCGTACGGACACGGTCTCCTCCGTCACCTGCCCGTTCACCGGCGAGGAGCTGGCCGCCGTCGCCGCGCTCAACCCCGACGTCACCGTCATCCACGCCCAGCAGGCCGACCGCGACGGAAACGTCCAGCTGTGGGGTCTGACCGGTGTGCAGAAGGAGGCCGCGCTGGCCGCCGACCGGGTGCTGGTGACGGTCGAGGAGATCGTCGACGAGCTGACGCCCCGGCCCGGCGGCGTGGTCCTGCCGACCTGGGTCGTCGACGCGGTCGCGGTGGTGCCGGGCGGCGCCCATCCGTCGTACGCCACCGGATACACCGTGCGCGACAACGCCTTCTACCAGGCGTGGGACCCGATCGCCCGGGACCGCGACACGTTCGCGCAGTGGCTCGACACGCAGGTGCGGACCGACACCGTACGAACCGAAGGGGCTGCCGTCCGATGACGACCACCGAGGAGTCCACCGGCTCCACCGGCTTCACCCGCGACGAGCTGATGGAGGTCAACGCCGCCCGCGCGCTGGCCGGGGCGCGGACCTGCTTCGTCGGCATCGGACTGCCGTCCACCGCCGCCAACCTCGCCCGCCACACCGTCAACCCCGGCCTCGTGCTGATCTACGAGTCGGGAACGATCGGCTCCAAGCCGACCCGGCTGCCGCTCTCCATCGGCGACGGCGAACTGGCCGAGACCGCCGACGCGGTGGTGCCCGTGCCCGAGATGTTCAACTACTGGCTCCAGGGCGGCCGGATCGACGTCGGCTTCCTCGGCGCGGCCCAGGTCGACCGTTTCGCCAACATCAACACGACGGTCGTGGACCGGGGCCCCGACAAGCCGGAGGGCCGCCTTCCGGGCGCGGGCGGCGCACCCGAGATCGCGTCGAACTGCGGCAAGGTACTGATGGTGCTGCGCCACTCCACCCGCAACTTCGTGCGCAAGCTCGACTTCGTCACCACGCTCGGCCACGGCTCCGGCCCCGGCGACCGCAAGGAGCTGGGCATGCCGGGCGCGGGCCCGGTCGCCGTCATCACCGACCTCGGCGTCCTGCGCCCCGACCCGGCCACCGCCGAGCTCGTCCTCACCGAACTGCACCCCGGCGTCACCGTCGGACAGGCACGGGCCGCCACCGGCTGGGAGCTGAGGACCGCCGGCACGGTCGGGGTCACCGAGCCCCCGACGCCCGCCGAACTGGCCGCCCTGCGCGCCCTGAAGTCCGCAGGAAAGGACCCCGTCTGATGCCTCTCACCCAGTCCGACATCGACGGCGAGCTCGCCGGGATCCGAACCGGCTACGAGAGGGCCCGCGCCGCGGGGGCCCCGGCCGCGCACCACCCGCCGCGCGACTTCCCGCCGTACCGCAGCAGCCTCCTGCGCCATCCGAAGCAGCCGCTGGTGGCCGTGGACGGGGACCCCGAGACCGTCGAGCTCTCCGGCCCCGTCTTCGGCCGCACCGACGTCACCGCACTCGACCACGACCTGACCCGGCAGCACGCGGGCGAGCCGCTCGGCGAGCGCATCACCGTCTCCGGGCGGCTGCTCGACAGCGCGGGCCGGCCGGTGCGCGGCCAGCTCGTCGAACTGTGGCAGGCCAACGCCTCCGGCCGGTACGCCCACCAGCGCGACCAGCACCCGGCGCCCCTGGACCCCAACTTCACGGGCGTGGGACGGGTCCTGACGGGCGACGACGGCTCGTACAGCTTCACCACCGTCAAGCCGGGCGCCTACCCGTGGCGCAACCACGAGAACGCGTGGCGCCCCGCCCACATCCACTTCTCGCTCTTCGGCTCGGCCTTCACGCAGCGCCTGGTCACCCAGATGTACTTCCCGGGCGACCCGCTCCTCGCGTACGACCCGATCCTCCAGTCGGTGACGGACGAGGCGGCGCGCGCCCGGCTCGTCGCCGCGTACGACCACTCCCTCTCCCGCCCCGAACGGTCGCTGGGCTACCGCTGGGACATCGTCCTGGACGGCCCGTCCGCCACCTGGACCGAGGAAGGCCGCTGATGCCGTACCTGCCGCCCACCCCTTCGCACACCGTCGGCCCCTTCTACGGGTACGCCCTGCCCTTCCCGGGAGGCGGCGACATCGCCCCGGCCGGCCGGACGGACGCGATCACGCTGCACGGGTACGTCCACGACGGCGCCGGGGAGCCGGTCCCGGACGCGATCGTCGAGTTCTGGCAGGCGGGTCCGGACGGCTCCCTGGCCGGCGCGCCCGGGTCGATGCGCCGCGACCCCGTGACCGGCGGTTTCCTCGGCCGCAACGGTGTCGACTTCACGGGCTTCGGCCGGGTCCCGACGGACGCGGACGGCCACTACACCGTCCGCACCCTTCCCCCGGGGGGTCCGTCCACGCCGTACATCAGCGTGTGCGTGTTCGCGCGCGGCCTGACCCATCACCTCTTCACGCGCGCGTACCTGGCGGACGGACCGGACGCGCTGCTCGCCTCGCTGACTCCCGAGCGCCGCGCGACACTGATCGCCCGACCGGAGCCCGACCGCGACCGCACCCACCGCTTCGACATCCGCCTCCAGGGCGGGGAGGAGACGGTCTTCCTTGACTTCGCCTGACGCGCCCGACCACGGACTGCTCGCTCCCGTACGCGCCGGAACCGCGGCCGAGACCGCGACCGGTGACGTGGCCCTCCTCCAGGCGATGCTGGACGCGGAGGCGGCGCTGACCCGGGCGCAGGGCCCCGACTGGGCGGGCGAGGCGGTCACGGCGGCGGCGCGGGCCGACCGGTTCGACGTACGCGGCCTGGCACTGCGGGCCAGGTCCGGCGGCAACCCGGTGATCCCACTGGTGGCCGGCCTGACGGCGGCGGCGGGCCCGGAAGCGGCGCCGTACGTGCACCGGGGAGCGACGAGCCAGGACATCGTCGACACGGCGACGATGCTGGTGGCCGCGCGCACGCTCCCCCTCATCACGGCCGACCTGTCCCGCACGGCGGCGGCCCTCACCACCCTGGCGGCGGAACACCGGGACACCCCCATGCCGGGCCGCACCCTGACCCAGCACGCGGTCCCCACCACCTTCGGCCTGAAGGCGGCGGGCTGGCGTTCCCTGGCGATGGACGCCACCGACCGCCTCCAGTCCCTGCGCCTCCCCGTACAACTGGGCGGAGCGGCAGGCACGCTCGCCGCCTTCGGCCGGACAGCCCCCGCTGACGCCTGCACGGTGCCGGAAGGGGACGTGCCGGGGCACTCCCCGCAGGGCGCCGAACGCGACCACCCCGACCACACCGACGTACCCGAACGTCCGGCGCCCGAGGAGACGCCCCGGCACGGCACCGGCCCCGAAGCCCCCGCGCCCGCACTGCCCCAGGAACCAGAGCCAGAACCACCCCCCGTACCCGCCGACCCCGCCCTCGCCCTCCTCACCGCCTACGCCGCCGAACTGAACCTGGCGGCGCCCACCCTCCCCTGGCACACCCTCCGCACCCCCGTCGCCGACCTCGCCACCGCCCTCGCCTTCACCTGCGCGGCCCTCGGCAAACTGGCCACGGACGTCCTCACCCTCTCCCGCACCGAGATCGCCGAGCTCTCCGAAGGCGCCGGCGGCGGCTCCTCCGCCATGCCCCACAAGGCCAACCCGGTCCGCTCCACCCTGATCGCCTCCGCCGCCCACCAGGCCCCCGCCCTGGCCTCCGTACTCCTCGCCTCCCTCGCCTCCGCCGGGGACGAGCGCCCCGCGGGCGCCTGGCACGCCGAGTGGCAGCCCCTGCGCGAGCTCCTGCGCCTGGCCGGCGGCGCGGCCGCCCACGCGGCCGAGCTGACGGAGAACCTCCGCGTCCACCCGCGCCGCATGCGCGAGAACCTCGACCTCACCCATGGCCTGATCGTCAGCGAACGCGTCGCCGCGGCCCTGGCCCCCGCCCTCGGCCGGGCCCGTGCCAAGGAACTCCTCACCGAGGCATCACGGCGCACCGCCGCGGAAGGCATCCCCCTGTCCGAGGCCCTCTCGGGCGCACTCCCCCCCGACCGGCTGGCGGAACTCACCGACCCCACGCACTACACCGGTTCCGCGGCGGCCCTGGTGGACCGCGCCCTGGAACGGAAACCGGAGCACCCCCATGCCTGACACCCACCCCCTCGCCCTCCCCCACCTGCGCCTGGACGGCCCGGAATCCGGCATCCCCCTGATCCTCGGCCCCTCCGTGGGCACCTCCCTCGCCGTCTGGGAGCCCCAGCTCGCCGCCCTGGCCCGCACCCACCGCGTCCTGCGCTGGGACCTGCCGGGCCACGGCTCCACCCCCGCCGGTCTGGTCCCGCTGGACGGCACCGCGACCGTCGCCGACCTCGCGGCGCTCGTGCTGCGGGCGGCCGACGGGCAGGGCTGGGAGACGTTCGCGTACGCCGGCATCTCCATCGGCGGCGCCGTCGGGCTCCACCTGGCGACGCACCACCCCGAGCGGATCACCTCCCTCGCCGTGGTCTGCTCGTCGGCACGGTTCGGCGACCCCGCCGCGTGGCACGAGCGCGCCGGTCTCGTACGTACGCAGGGCACCGAGGCCATGGTGGCGAGCCGCCCGGGCACCTGGTTCGCTCCCGCGTTCGCCACGGCGCCGATCGCTCGCACCCTCATCGACGACCTGCGGGCCGCCGACCCGGCCGGCTACGCGGCCTGCTGCGACGCCCTCGCGGCGTACGACCTGCGCGGCGCGCTCCCCACGGTCGCCGCACCGACCCTGGTCGTCGCCGGCCGCGACGACCCGGCCACGCCGCCCGCGCACGCCCGCGAGATCGCCGACGCCATCCCCGGGGCGAGCCTGCTGGAAATCGCCGGCGCGGCCCATCTGGCGGGCGTGGAGAAGCCGGAGGCGGTGACCGCCGCCCTGCTCGCCCACTTCGCCCCGGACCCGCCGCCCGCGGCCACCGACGCCTCCCGCCACGCGGCGGGCATGCGGGTGCGCAGATCCGTCCTGGGCGCGGCCCACGTGGACCGCGCGATCGACCGTACGACGCCGTTCACGGCCCGCTTCCAGGACTTCATCACGCGCTACGCCTGGGGCGAGATCTGGACGAACGACACCCTGGACCGGCGCACCCGCAGCTGCGTCACGCTCACCGCACTCGTCGCCCACGGCCACGAGGCGGAGCTGGCGATGCACGTACGGGCCGCGCTGACCAACGGTCTGACCAGGGAGAAGATCGGCGAGGTCCTGCTCCAGACGGCGGTGTACTGCGGAGTCCCGGCGGCGAACGCGGCGTTCGCGGTGGCGCAGGACGTCTTCGACGACCTCGACTCCGACGACTGATCACCTCCCGCTCACCGGTTGTTGATGCACTGTCAATTCGAGAGCCTTACGTTCCGAGGTCACAGTCCCGGTACCACCCCACCCTGGAGTGACACATGGAACGTCGTAGCTTCCTGCGCGGCGCTGTCATCGGCACCTCCGTCACCGCCTTCGGCGGCACCCTCTGGCGCGGCGCCGCGTACGCCGCCCCCGCGCAGCCCGGCACCGGCCCCTACGGGGCGCTCGGCTCCCCCGACGCCAACGGCCTGCGCCTGCCGTCCGGCTTCACCGGCCGGGTCGTCGCCCGCTCCGGCCAGAAGGTCGGCTCCACCGCGTACACCTGGCACAACGCGCCGGACGGCGGCGCCTGCTACGCGGACGGCACCGGCTGGATCTACGTCTCCAACTCCGAGATCAACCCCTCCGGCGGCGCGGGCGCGATCCGCTTCTCCTCGACGGGCGCGATCACCGGTGCGTACCGGATCCTCTCCTCCACCCGCCAGAACTGCGCGGGCGGCAAGACCCCGTGGAACACCTGGCTGTCCTGCGAGGAGGTCGATCGCGGGTACGTCTACGAGACCGACCCGTGGGGCGTGAAGGCCGCCGTACGCCGCGACGCGATGGGCCGCTTCAAGCACGAGGCCGCCGCGGCCGACCCCGTACGCAGGACGATCTACCTCACCGAGGACGTCACCGACGGCTGCTTCTACCGCTTCACGCCCACCACCTGGGGCGACCTGTCGGCGGGCAGGCTCGAAGTCCTGAAGATGGGTTCGGGTACGTCCGGACCGGTCACCTGGGCCACCGTCCCGGACCCGAGCGGCGCCACGACCGCCACCCGCAACCAGGTCTCGGGCGCCAAGCGCTTCACGGGCGGCGAGGGCTGCTACTACGCCGACGACACGTGCTGGTTCACCACCAAGGGCGACAACCGCGTCTGGCAGTACAACGCGGCGGCGCAGACCATCGAGCTCGCCTACGACGACTCGCTGGTGAGCGGCACCGCCCCGCTGACGGGCGTCGACAACGTCACCGGCACGTCCTCCGGCGACCTGTTCGTCGCGGAGGACGGCGGCACCATGGAGATCTGCGTGATCACCCCCGACGACGTCGTCGCGCCCTTCCTGCGGATCGACGGGCAGTCGGGTTCCGAGATCACGGGCCCGGCGTTCTCGCCGGACGGCAAGCGCCTGTACTTCTCCAGCCAGCGCGGCACGAGCGGCAGTTCCTCGGGCGGCATCACGTACGAGGTGACGGGCCCCTTCCGCAGCTGACGGCCCGGGACGGGCCGGCCGCCCCCGTGCGGCCGGCCCGCGCCCGCGTCACCGCAGCGCTTCCGCCGTGGCGCCGCCCCGCAGGAGGGCGGCGCCCAGTGGCGTCAGGGTGTGCAGGACCGCGTTCCCGTGGCGCAGGGTCACGACGAGGCCCGCCTCGCGCAGTACGCACGCGTGCTGGCTCGCCGAGGCGAGCGACACCCCGGCCCTGCGGGCGAGTTCGCTCGTCGTACAGCCGCCGCCGATGGCCGCGAGGACCGCCGAACGGGTCTGGCCGACCAGGCGGCCCAGGGGCGGGCCCGGGTCGTCCGAAGGGGCCGGGGCCTCGGCGTGGGTCACCGGGTAGACCAGGACGGGCGGCAGGTTCGGGTCGCGGTAGACGACCGGGGTGCCGCGGCAGAAGAACGAGGGCTGGAGCAGCAGGCCCCGGCCGCGCAGATACAGGTCCCGGTCGACCGGATAGTCGGCCTCCAGGACCGGCGGACGCCAGCGCAGCATCGGCGGGAGCGAGGCGAGGAGTTCGTCCGCGCCGCCGTCGAGCAGGGCGCGGCCCCGGGCCGCCCGGTCGGCTTCGACACGGGCCCGGATGTGCGGCCAGTACGGCTCCACGGCGGCGCGGTGGTAGCCGCGCAGGGCTCCGGCGAGCCGGCCGAGGACGTCGCCCCGGCGCCCGGTGAGCGGGGCGACGCCGTGCCGCGCCAATGCCGCACGGCCCGGCGGAGCCGTACGGTCCGGCCGGTGCGAGGCGGCCAGCAGGACCAGTTCGGCGCGCAGCCGGTCGGAGGCGGTGGCCCGTAGCGCCTCGAGTCCCGCGTCCATGCCGCGCACGCCCTCACGGGGGGTCAGGAAATCCGGGAAATAACCCCTGTTCGGTATCACCGACGCCAGCAGTCGTGTTTCACCATTCAACCGAGTCCGCGATTCCCGGCGCCATTCTCCGAACACCTTGGCACCACGCCGGTCTCTTAATCTGTGAAAACTGAGGACTGTTTCCCATAACGCGTCCGGCCGGTCGGACAGCCGAACCCTCGACAAGTCAACACCGGAGAAATGAACACGCAGCACCGAAGTCCCATCTGTTGCATCCGCAATCGCCCCCGCAGTCGAGTATGCATGCCATCACACGCCGTCACCACGACCTTTCGGCCACAGTTGAAACGCATCGCGCACACCCTGTGCCGAACGAAATGCTGTTCCCCGTCGGGCACGACACCGGAGTCACCGGAAAGGCACAGCGAAGGCCGTGGGGGGCTTCGCCGGGTCTGGCGGCGGTTGGCGAAGGTAGCGGTTCGGTGTCCGGCGAGGTATCAGGATGCGGTCGGCGGGTGGGGATCCGGCGACCGCATCCTGCCTTGATTTCAGCAGAGAATGGCGGAATTCAACTGCTGTTGCTTTCTGTTGTTTCCTGAACTTCCCGTCGTCGGCACTTCCCGTCGCCGGCACAGCAGAGCGGCGGCACAACAGAGCGGCGGCACCTCCGCACGAGGTGCCGCCGCTTCTTTGTTGCGCCGGAGCCGTTGCCGGTTCGTTCGAGGGTTGGGGGTGAACCGACGGCGGCCCCGGTGGTCCCGCTAGCGCGAGTCGCTGCCCGTGGACTGCGCCGCCGCGCGGCCCGCCTCCAGGCGCGCCACCGGGATCCGGAAGGGCGAGCAGGAGACGTAGTCCAGGCCCACCTCGTGGAAGAAGTGCACCGACTCCGGGTCACCGCCGTGCTCGCCGCAGACGCCGAGCTTCAGGTCGGGGCGCGTGGCGCGCCCGGCCTCGACGGCGGAGCGCACCAGCGCGCCGACGCCGTCCCGGTCGATCGTCTCGAACGGGGAGACCCCGAAGATGCCCTTCTCCAGGTACGCCGTGAAGAAGCTCGCCTCGACGTCGTCGCGGGAGAAGCCCCACACGGTCTGGGTGAGGTCGTTCGTACCGAAGGAGAAGAACTGCGCGGCCTCGGCGATCTGGCCGGCGGTCAGCGCGGCGCGCGGCAGCTCGATCATCGTGCCGATGGTCAGCTTCAGCTTCGTGCCGGTGGCGGCCTCGACCTCGGCGATGACCTGGTCGGCCTCCTCGCGGACGATCTCCAGCTCCTGGACCGTGCCGACGAGCGGAATCATGATCTCCGCGCGCGGGTCGCCCTTGGCGTTCTTGCGGTGGGCGGCCGCCTCGGCGATGGCGCGGACCTGCATCGCGAACAGACCCGGGATGACCAGACCCAGACGTACACCGCGCAGACCCAGCATCGGGTTCTGCTCGTGCAGCTTGTGGACGGCCTGGAGGAGGCGCAGGTCGTTCTCGTTCGCGTCCTTGCGGGACTCGGCGAGGGCGACGCGCACCGACAGCTCGGTGATGTCGGGGAGGAACTCGTGCAGCGGCGGGTCCAGCAGCCGCACCGTCACCGGCAGTCCGTCCATCGACTCGAACAGCTCGATGAAGTCGGCCTTCTGGAGCGGCAGGAGCGCGCCCAGCGCCTCCTCGCGCTCGTCGTCCGTGTCGGCCAGGATCAGCCGCTCGACGAGCCCGCGGCGCTCGCCGAGGAACATGTGCTCGGTGCGGCACAGGCCGATGCCCTGGGCGCCGAAGCGGCGGGCCCGCAGGGCGTCCTCGGCGTTGTCGGCGTTGGCGCGTACCCGCAGGCGGCGGACGCGGTCGGCGTACGCCATGATCCGGTGCACGGCGGCGACCAGCTCGTCGGCGTCGTCGGCGCCCGCGTGCATGCGGCCCTCGAAGTACTCGACGACCGGCGACGGCACGACGGGGACCTCACCGAGGTACACCTTGCCGGTGGAGCCGTCGATGGAGACGACGTCGCCCTCCTCGACGACGATCCCGCCCGGGGCCGTCATCCGGCGGCGCTTGGTGTCGACCTCGATCTCCTCGGCGCCGCAGACACAGGTCTTGCCCATGCCGCGGGCGACGACGGCGGCGTGCGAGGTCTTGCCGCCGCGCGAGGTCAGGATGCCTTCGGCGGCGATCATGCCGTCGAGGTCGTCCGGGTTGGTCTCACGGCGGATGAGGATGACCTTCTCGCCGGAACGCGACCACTTGACGGCCGTGTACGAGTCGAAGACGGCCTTGCCGACCGCGGCGCCCGGGGAGGCGGCGATGCCGCGGCCGAGCTTCTCGGTCTTCGCCTCCTCGTCGAAGCGCGGGAACATCAGCTGCGCGAGCTGGGCGCCGTTGACGCGCTGGAGCGCCTCGGCCTCGTCGATGAGGCCCTGGTCGACGAGCTGGGTGGCGATGCGGAAGGCGGCGCCGGCGGTGCGCTTGCCGACGCGGGTCTGGAGCATCCACAGCTGGCCGCGCTCGATCGTGAACTCGATGTCGCAGAGATCCTTGTAGTGGGTCTCCAGCGTCTCCATGATCTGCATGAGCTGGTCGTACGACGCCTTGTCGATGCGCTCGAGGTCGGCGAGCGGCACGGTGTTGCGGATGCCGGCGACGACGTCCTCGCCCTGCGCGTTCTGCAGGTAGTCGCCGTACACGCCCTGGTGGCCGCTGGCGGGGTCGCGGGTGAAGGCGACGCCGGTGCCGGAGTCGGGGCCGAGGTTGCCGAAGACCATGGAACACACGTTGACGGCCGTGCCGAGGTCGCCGGGGATGCGCTCCTGGCGGCGGTAGAGCTTGGCGCGGTCGGTGTTCCACGAGTCGAAGACCGCGTTTATGGCGAGGTCCATCTGCTCGCGCGGGTCCTGCGGGAAGTCGCGTCCGGCCTGCTCGGAGACGATCTTCTTGAACTTCCGGACCAGCTTCTTGAGGTCGGCGGCCTCCAGGTCGGTGTCGACCGTGACCTTCTTGGCGGCCTTCGCCTGCTCCAGCGCCTCTTCGAAGAGCTCGCCGTCGACGCCGAGGACGGTCTTGCCGAACATCTGGATGAGACGGCGGTACGAGTCCCACGCGAAGCGCTCGTCGCCGCCGGCCTGCTGGGCGAGGCCGGTGACCGACTTGTCGGAGAGCCCGATGTTCAGGACGGTGTCCATCATGCCGGGCATGGAGAACTTGGCGCCCGAGCGGACGGAGACGAGCAGCGGGTTGTCGGCCTGGCCGAGCTTCTTGCCCATCTTCTGCTCAAGGGCTTCGAGGTGCGCGCTGACCTCGTCGCGCAGGGCGTCCGGCGCCTCGCCGCTGTCCAGGTAGACCTTGCAGGCCTCGGTGGTGATGGTGAAGCCGGGAGGAACCGGCAGCCCGAGGTTGGTCATCTCGGCGAGGTTGGCGCCCTTGCCACCCAGGAGGTCCTTGAGGTTCCTGTTGCCCTCGGTGAAGTCATAAACGAACTTCTGCCCCTGGGGCTCGCTGGCTACCTGGGGTTCTTTGTTTTCCGACACGGGTCTCGACTCCTCGAGGACGCGGTGGCTGCCCTGACGGCGAGGAACATACCCAGATCGAAGGTGCCTGGGTACGTCCACCTGACTGTCATGCGGCCTTAACCACTCGTCCGCCAGCAGATCGAAAGTGATCAGCGCTCCAGGGCCGATCAGTCCTTACGTTCAAGTGTTTTACACATCAACACGCAGCGCATCGAACTTCTCCCATACCGGTAACGGAGAGTGCCGGATGATGTGATCGATTAAAACAAAAGAAGGTGGCACCCAGTGCCACCTTTTGAGAGGTGCAGCCCCGCCTGATGTGCTCATCTGAGCAATGAGCGCATCAGGCGTGGCGAGAATCACGTCACAGATGAGACCCGGACGAGACCCGGATCTCAGCCTCCGGACGTGTCCAGCTCGGCCTCCGCGCTCACGCCCGAGCAGTCGTACGGGTCCTTCAGCCAGCCATCCGGCAGGACAACCCGCCCATTGCCGGACGAACGGCCCCGCGGCCCGTCCGCCCCCTCGGGCCACGGCTGGTCCAGATTGAGCTCGCTCAAGTGAGCGTCCATTTCATCCAGGGATGAGGAGATCGCAAGCTTCTTGCGCATCTCCGAACCGACCGAGAACCCCTTGAGGTACCAGGCGACGTGCTTACGGAAGTCAATGACCCCGCGTGCCTCGTCCCCGATCCACTCGCCGAGCAGCTCCGCGTGCCTGCGCATCACCGCGGCGACCTCGCGCAGCGTCGGAGCCGCGTACGCGTCCGTGCCCTCGAACCCGGCGACCAGGTCACCGAACAGCCACGGCCGCCCCAGGCAGCCGCGCCCGACGACCACGCCGTCGCAGCCGGTCTCGCGCATCATCCGCAGCGCGTCGTCCGCCGACCAGATGTCGCCGTTCCCGAGCACCGGGATCTCCGGCACGTGCTCCTTGAGGCGCGCGATGGCGTCCCAGTCGGCCGTACCGCCGTAGTGCTGGGCGGCGGTCCGCCCGTGCAGCGCGATCGCCGTCACGCCCTCCTCGACCGCGATGCGGCCGGCGTCCAGGAAGGTGATGTGGTCGTCGTCGATGCCCTTGCGCATCTTCATCGTGACCGGCAGGTCCCCGGCGTTGGAGACCGCCTCGCCCAGGATCGCCCGCAGCAGCGGCCGCTTGTACGGAAGCGCCGAGCCGCCGCCCTTGCGCGTCACCTTCGGCACCGGGCAGCCGAAGTTCAGGTCGATGTGATCGGCCAGGTCCTCGCCCACGATCATGCGGACCGCCTTGCCGACGGTGACCGGATCCACCCCGTACAGCTGAATGGACCGAGGGGTCTCGGTCGCGTCGAAGTGGATCAGCTGCATGGTCTTCTCGTTGCGCTCGACCAGCGCCCTCGTCGTGATCATCTCGCTCACGAACAGCCCCTTGCCACCGGAGAACTCGCGGCACAAGGTGCGGAAGGGGGCGTTGGTGATGCCGGCCATGGGGGCGAGCACCACCGGCGGCTGCACGGAGTGCGGGCCGATGGACAACGGGGGAGACAGGGGAAGGGCGGTCGTCATGGCCCCATTGTCCCGTACGACGAGAGTCATTAGTGAGCCGTACTATCGACTCATGCCCGAGCTCAGCCACCGGCGGCGGTCGCTGGTGCTGGCGATCTGCTGCATGAGCCTGCTGATCGTCAGCCTCGACAACACCGCACTCAATGTCGCCCTCCCTTCCATGCGGAGGGAACTGGGCGCGTCGGTCGCCGGAATGCAGTGGACGGTCGACGCGTACACGCTCGTCCTCGCCTCACTGCTGATGCTCGCCGGCTCCACCGCCGACCGGATCGGGCGGCGCAAGGTCTTCAAGGCCGGGCTCGTGCTCTTCACGCTCGGGTCGCTGCTCTGCTCCCTCGCGCCGGACCTCGAATCGCTCGTCGCCTTCCGCATGGTGCAGGCCGTCGGCGGCTCGATGCTCAATCCCGTCGCGATGTCGATCATCACCAACACCTTCACCGAACCGCGTGAGCGGGCCCGCGCGATCGGGGTGTGGGGCGGGGTGGTGGGCATCTCGATGGCCGCGGGCCCGCTGGTCGGCGGAGTGCTGGTGGACTCGGTCGGCTGGCGGGCGATCTTCTGGGTCAACCTGCCGGTCGGGCTCGCCGCGCTGCTGCTGACCGCCCGGTACGTACCCGAGTCGCGCGCCCCGAAGGCGCGCCGCCTCGATCCCGTCGGGCAGCTGCTGGTCGTCGCGCTGCTCGGGTCGCTCACGTACGCGATCATCGAGGCGCCCCTCGCGGGCTGGACGTCGCCGCTCATCCTGACGTTCGCGGGAACGGCCGCGCTGTCCCTCGTGGGGCTCCTCGTGTACGAACCGCGGCGGACGGAGCCGCTGATCGACCTGCGGTTCTTCCGGAGCGCGCCGTTCAGCGGCGCGACGGTGATCGCCGTGTGCGCGTTCGCCGCACTCGGCGGCTTCCTCTTCATCAACACCCTGTACCTCCAGGACGTACGCGGGTTCTCCGCCCTGCGCGCCGGCCTCTGCATGCTCCCCATGGCGGCCCTGACGTTCGTCTGCGCACCGCTCTCGGGAAGGCTCGTCGGCAGCCGCGGACCACGGCTGCCGCTCCTGGTGGCCGGGGTCGCGATGGCGGCGAGCGGGGTGCTGTTCGCCGCCTTCGAGGCGGAGACGTCCACGCCCCTGCTGTTCACCGGTTACGTCCTCTTCGGCCTGGGCTTCGGCATGGTGAACGCGCCGATCACCAACACCGCCGTGTCCGGGATGCCGCGCGCCCAGGCGGGCGTCGCCGCCGCGGTCGCCTCGACCAGCAGGCAGGTCGGCACGACGCTGGGCGTCGCCGTGATCGGCGCGGTGCTCGCGGCCGGGGTGCACGGACGGTCGTACGACGACACCTTCGTGGCGGCGAGCAGGCCGGCCTGGTGGATCCTCACCGGCTGCGGACTGTGCGTACTGCTGGTGGGGGCGCTGACCAGCGGGCCGTGGGCGCTGAGGACGGCGCGGCGGACGGCGGCCCGGCTGGAGGGGGCCGGGACCGGCCGGGACCCGGCGGGCGCGGTGCGCTGAGGACGGGCCGGGCACAGGCGTGGGCCCGGACCGCCGTACGCGGCCCGGGCCCACTGCTGTGCCGGAAAACAGGTCAGCCCTGGGCGTCCTGGGCGCCCTCCGCGGTCGCCTCGCCGCCGTCTTCGCCCTCTTCCCCGGCGGTGCGCTCGCGCATCTTGCGCAGCAGCTCGTCCTTCTGCTCGGCGGCCGTCCTGCGGTCGGCGTTGCGCGTGGGGCCGTTGTCCGCGAGTTCGGCGCGGGACATCCTCTTGCGCTGCCCGCCTACGCCGAGAAGGTTGTTGCGGCTCTTTGCCACGGGGTTCTCCCGAAGTGATGAGAAGTGATCTGCGGATTCGTCGGGTGGGGGGCGGACGTGCGATCCGCCGCGCGCTCACTCGTAGATCTGGAAGAACATGCTTGTGAGGGTACCGGGCCGCGGCGCCGCCGGTCACCAGATTTTCCGCCGCCCGGCCCCGGCCGGTGAACGCGAAGACCCCGGCTCCGCCGTGCGGAACCGGGGTCTCGGGGACGTACGCGTACGTCCGGACGGCGTCAGCAGGTCAGCAGCCGAGGAGGCGGCCGCCCAGGTAGGACTGGATCTGGTCCAGCGAGACGCGCTCCTGCTTCATGGTGTCGCGCTCGCGCACCGTCACCGCGTTGTCGTCGAGGGTGTCGAAGTCGACGGTCACGCAGAACGGCGTACCGATCTCGTCCTGGCGGCGGTAGCGGCGGCCGATGGCGCCCGCGTCGTCGAACTCGATGTTCCAGTTCTTGCGCAGGTCGGTCGCCAGACCCTTGGCCTTCGGCGACAGCTGCGGGTTGCGCGACAGCGGCAGCACGGCCACCTTGACCGGGGCCAGGCGCGGGTCGAGGCGCATCACGGTGCGCTTCTCCATGACGCCCTTGGCGTTCGGGGCCTCGTCCTCGATGTACGCGTCGAGCATGAAGGCGAGCATGGCGCGGTTCACGCCGGCCGCCGGCTCGATGACGTACGGGGTCCAGCGCTCGCCGGCCTCCTGGTCGAAGAACGACAGATCCTGGCCCGAGGCCTTGGAGTGGGCCTTGAGGTCGAAGTCGGTGCGGTTGGCCACACCCTCCAGCTCGGAGAACTCGCTGCCGCCGAAGTTGAAGCGGTACTCGATGTCGGCGGTGCGCTTCGAGTAGTGCGAGAGCTTCTCCGCCGGGTGCTCGAACCAGCGCATGTTCTCCTCACGGAGACCAAGCTCGCGGTACCAGCTCCAGCGCTGCTCCATCCAGTATTCCTGCCACTGCTCGTCCTCGCCCGGCTTGACGAAGAACTCCATCTCCATCTGCTCGAACTCGCGCGTGCGGAAGATGAAGTTGCCCGGAGTGATCTCGTTCCGGAAGGACTTGCCCATCTGCGCGATGCCGAACGGCGGCTTCTTGCGCGACGTCTGCTGCACCTGGGCGAAGTTGGTGAAGATGCCCTGCGCGGTCTCGGGACGCAGGAAGGCGCGGGAGCCGGTGTCCTGGGTCGGGCCGAGGTGCGTCTCCAGCATGCCGGAGAACTGCTTGGGCTCGGTGAACTGGCCCTTGGTGCCGCAGTTCGGGCAGTTGACGTCGGCCAGGCCGTTCTCGGGGGCGCGGCCGTTGTGCTTGGCCTCGTACGCCTCGATCAGGTGGTCCGCGCGGTGCCGCTTGTGGCAGGCGGTGCACTCGGTGAGCGGGTCGGAGAACGTCGCGACGTGACCGGACGCCTCCCAGACCTCGGGCGCCAGGATCACGGAGGAGTCGAGACCGACCACGTCCTCGCGCGCGACGACCATGGAGCGCCACCACTGGCGCTTGATGTTCTCCTTGAGTTCGACACCCAGCGGTCCGTAGTCCCAGGCGGCCCGGGAGCCGCCGTAGATCTCACTGCACGGGTAGACGAAGCCACGGCGCTTGCTCAGGCTGACGATGGTGTCGATCTTGTCGGCGGCCACGGTGCTCTCTTCATTACGACGACGACGAACGCGAATGATTCAGATTACCGGCGCTCACACCCCTCGGATCAAATCGGTGTCCCGGTAAGGGAGCCGGGCCCGGATCACACCCGACATTATTGACAATCGTTTCCAGTTTTGTTGAAAATGGGTGTCATGAACGTACGACGACGCCTCATACCCACCGCCGCGACCGCCGGAGCCGTCGCCCTCGGCCTGATGGCCGTGAGCGCCTGCTCTTCCTCCTCCGGCGCCGCCGACAAGGACGGCAACGGCAAGCTCGACGTGGTGGCGTCGTTCTATCCCCTGCAGTACCTGGCCGAGGAGATAGGCGGCGAGCACGTCGCCGTGTCGACCCTGACGAAGCCCGGCGTGGAGCCGCACGACCTGGAGCTCAGCCCGAAGCAGACCGCCGGGCTCGGCGAAGCCGACTTCATCCTCTACCTCAAGGGCCTCCAGCCCGCCGTCGACGAGGCCGTCGCGCAGTCCGGTGTGAAGAACACCGTCGACGCCGCCGGCCTCACCCACCTCGAAGAGCACGGCACCGAGGCCGGCCACGACGAGCACGAGGGCAAGGAGCACGAGGGCGAGGAGCACGCCGACGAGCACGCCGCCGAAGACGGGCACGACCACGCCGGCGCCGCCGGCGACCCCCATGTCTGGCTGGACCCCGTGAAGTACTCCGAGGTCGCCGAGGGCGTCGGCAAGGCCCTGGAGAAGGCCGACCCCGACAACGCCGCCGCGTACGAGAAGAACACCGCCGCCCTGGTCGGCAAGCTCGACGGCCTGCACGCGAAGTTCGAGAAGGGCCTGAAGAACACCGACACCAGGACCTTCATCACCACCCACGCCGCCTTCGGCTACCTCGCCGAGCGCTACGACCTCAAGCAGGAGGGCATCAGCGGCCTCGACCCCGACTCCGAGCCCAGCCTGTCCCGCATGAAGGACCTCCAGAAGACCGCCGAGCAGGACGAGGTCACCACGGTCTTCTTCGAGACGCTCGCCAGTGACAAGACCGCCAGGACCCTCGCGGGCGACGCCGGCCTCAGGACCGACGTGCTGGACCCGCTGGAGGGAATCACGGACAAGTCCAAGGGCGCTGACTACACCGAGGTCATGGAGTCCAACCTCGCCGCGCTGGAGAAGGCCCTCGGCGCGAAGTGAAGCAGGCCTCCTCCCACCACCCGGCATCACCCGCAGTATCGGAGGCGCGAGCCATGAAGCCAGAGCCAGAGCAGCCCGTCATATCCCTGCGCGGCGCCACGGCCACGCTCGGCTCCCGCCCCGTGCTGCGCGGCGTCGACCTCGCCGTGCACCGCGGTGAGGTCGTCTCCCTGCTCGGCGCCAACGGCTCCGGCAAGTCGACGGCCGTGCGTTCCGTGATCGGCCAGGTGCCGCTCACCGGCGGCGCCGTCGACCTCTTCGGTACGCCGCTGCGCCGCTTCCGCGACTGGGCGCGCGTCGGGTACGTACCGCAGCGCACCACGGCCGCGAGCGGCGTTCCCGCGACCGTGTACGAGGTCGTCTCCTCCGGCCGCCTCTCCCGCGCGAAGCTGCGCTGGCCCTCGAAGGCCGACCGCGCCGCCGTGCACCGCGCCATCGAGCTCGTCGGGCTCGCGGACCGCGCCAAGGACTCCGTGAACGCCCTCTCCGGCGGCCAGCACCAGCGCGTGCTCATCGCGCGGGCCCTCGCCGCCGAGCCGGAACTGCTGATCATGGACGAGCCGATGGCGGGCGTGGACCTGGCCAGCCAGGAGATCCTCGCGTCGACCCTGCGCGAGCAGGTGGTGGCCGGTACGACCGTGCTGCTCGTCCTGCACGAACTCGGTGCGCTGGAGCCGCTGATCGACCGCGCGGTGGTCCTGCGCGACGGCTGCGTCACGCACGACGGTCCGCCCCCGGAGTCCCTGGGCCAGCACGCGCTGCCCGGCCACGACCACGTACACCCGCACGCGGCTTCCGAGCCCGTCCGCACAGGACTGCTGACCTGACTGATGGAAATCCTCGAAACAGCCTTCATGCAGCGGGCCCTGCTCGCCGCCGTCCTCGTCGGCGTCACCGCCCCCGCCGTCGGCATCTACCTCGTGCAGCGCCGCCAGGCCCTGATGGGCGACGGCATCGGCCACGTCGCGATGACCGGCGTCGGCCTCGGCTTCCTGCTGAGCGCCAACCCGGTGTGGATGGCCGCGCTCGTCTCGATCGCCGGCGCCGTCGCGATGGAGCTGATCCGCTGGTACGGGCGCATGCGCGGCGACATGGCGCTGGCCATGCTCTTCTACGGCGGCATGGCGGGCGGTGTCCTGCTGATCAACCTCGCGCCGGGCGGCTCCAACTCGAACCTCACCTCGTACCTCTTCGGTTCGCTGTCGACGGTCTCGGACGCGGACGTCGTCGCGATCTGCCTGCTCGCCGCCTTTGTGATGCTGGTCACTGTCGGTCTGCGGCGCCATCTCTTCGCGGTCAGTCAGGACGAGGAGTTCGCACGGGTGACCGGTCTGCCGGTGCGCGCCCTGAATCTGCTGATCGCGGTCACCGCGGCCGTCACGGTCACCGTCGCCATGCGCGTCGTCGGGCTGCTGCTGGTCAGCGCGCTGATGGTGGTGCCGGTGGCGGCGGCGCAGCAGATCACCCGGTCGTTCAAGGTCACGTTCGTCCTGTCCGTGGTCATCGGCACGGTCGTGACGCTGGCCGGCACGGTGACCTCGTACGAGTACGAGGTGCCGCCGGGCGCGACGATCGTGCTGCTGGCCATCGCCGCCTTCTTCGTCCTGACCGCGCTGGCCGCTCCCCTCGCGAGGCGCCGGGCACGGGCCCTGGACGGGGCGGGGACCGGGTCCGCGGGCGGCTGTAGCGTGGAGGCGGGCGGCCTGCCGGACACCCGGCGCCCGGCTGACGACGTGAAGGTCTGACCGGCGGTCGGCAACGACCTGGCAGAATGGCCCGGCATACGTACGGGCGACCAGAGGAGGCACCTGTGACGACTGCGGGAACCCCATCCCCGGTGCGTGGCCGGTCCACCCGGCAGCGGGCCGCCGTAGCGGCCGCGCTCGACGAGGTGGACGAGTTCCGCAGCGCGCAGGAGCTCCACGACATGCTCAAGCACCGGGGCGACTCGGTCGGGCTGACGACGGTCTACCGCACTCTGCAGTCCCTCGCCGACGCCGGCGAGGTGGACGTACTGCGCACCAGCGAGGGCGAGGCGGTGTACCGGCGCTGCTCCAGCGGTGAGCACCACCACCACCTGGTGTGCCGGGTGTGCGGCAAGGCCGTCGAGGTCGAGGGCCCCGCGGTCGAGAAGTGGGCGGAGGCCATCGCGGCCCAGCACGGGTACGTGAACGTCGCCCACACCGTGGAGATCTTCGGCACCTGTGTGGAGTGCGCGGCGAAGGTCTGAGACGTACGGGAGGGCCCGCGCCGGACGCGTCCGGTGCGGGCCCTCCCGTGTTTGTTGCACGCAGGCGTGTCCTGAGCCCTCTGAGCCGCCGCAGGTCGCGGGCGAGGACCGCCGGCAGTCGCTCCGCGTCGGCCGGGTCGCCGGGTCCCCGCTCGGGGAGGGCCTCCACGCCCGCGGCGTTCGGGTCGCCGGTGAGCAGGACGACGTGGTCGCGGGTCTCCTGGTGGCCCCGGAAGAACGAGCAGCGCATGGTCGGAGCGACGTACTCGTCGGCGGTCGACACGCCCGCGCCGGTGACCGCCGTACGGTGTTCGCCGTACGGTGTTCGCCGTACGGTGTTCGCCGTACGGTGTTCGCCCTGCCACGCCGCCGTGCGCAGCACGTGCCTGGCCCGGAGGCGCGGGGCCGACCGGACGAACAGGGCGACCGGTCCGTACACGAGGACGTTCATCGCCCCGGCGCCGCCCGGCGCATCGTCAGCAGCAGGCCGAGCCCCGCGACCAGCGCCCGCCGGAGCGCGTCGGGCCGCCGGACGCGGTCGCGCACCCGGATGCCCGCCGCGATGTCGCCGCGCGTCGGCCGGCAGGTCAGCTCGACGGTCTCCGCGGCCTGGATCATGTCCCGCCCCTGATCATCCATGGGGCGGAATCCTCGCCACGTCGTCCGGGCGGGTCCGCGCCGCCCTACATGCTGCCCGCGGCGAGCTGCTCCTCGTTCGGGACGGCGCCGCCGAAGCGGCGGTCGCGGGAGGCGTACTCGACGCAGGCGCGCCACAGGTCGCGGCGGTCGAAGTCGGGCCACAGGACGTCCTGGAAGACCATCTCGGCGTACGCGCTCTGCCAGATCAGGTAGTTGGACGTGCGCTGCTCGCCGCTGGGGCGCACGAAGAGGTCCACGTCCGGCATGTCCGGGTAGTACAGGTACTTCGCCAGGGTCTTCTCGTTGACCTTCGACGGGTCGAGCCTGCCCGCCGCGACGTCGCGCGCGATCGCCTGCGCCGCGTCCGCGATCTCCGCGCGCCCGCCGTAGTTGACGCAGAAGTACAGCGTCATCGCGTCGTTGTCCTTGGTCTGCTCCTGGGCGACCTGGAGCTCCTGGACGACGGACTTCCACATCTTCGGCATGCGGCCGGTCCAGCGGATGCGGATGCCGAGCTCGTCCATCTCGTCCCGGCGGCGGCGGATGACGTCCCGGTTGAAGTTCATCAGGAAGCGCACCTCCTCGGGCGAGCGCTTCCAGTTCTCGGTGGAGAAGGCGTACAGGGAGAGGTTCTTGACGCCCATTTCCAGGCAGCCCTTGAGCACGTCGAGCACGACGCCCTCGCCGACCTTGTGGCCCTCGGTGCGCGGCAGTCCGCGCTCCTTCGCCCAGCGGCCGTTGCCGTCCATGACGATCGCCACGTGCTCCGGAACCAGCTCGCCGGGGATCTTCGGCGGCCGCGCACCGGACGGGTGCGGTTCCGGCGTCTTGTATTCGCGCCGGTTACGGCCGAGAATCCCGCGTCGCGCCATGAGCTTTTCTCCCTCGATTCACTTCTCTACTTCTCCACGTACCGCAGCGAGCGCAGTCCGCGTTCCAAGTGCCAGTGCAGATAGGCCGACACCAGCCCGCTGCCCTCCCTGACGTGCCGGGCCTCGCAGCTGTCCGCGGTCTCCCAGTCCCCCGTGAGCAGCGCGCTGAGCAGACCGACGGCCTCCGCCGAGGGTACGACGCTTCCGGGCACCCGGCAGTCGCCGCACACGACGCCGCCGGCCGCCACCGAGAAGAACCGGTTCGGCCCGTCGAGGCCGCAGCGCGCGCAGTCGGTGAAGCTGGGCGCGTAGCCGTTGACGGCGAGCGAGCGCAGCAGGAAGGCGTCCAGGATCAGGTGGGGGGCGTGCTCGGCGCGGGCGAGGGTACGCAGGGCGCCGACGAGCAGCAGGTACTGCTGTACGGCGGGCTCGCCCTCGTGGTCGGTGAACCGCTCGGCGGTCTCCAGCATCGCCGTACCGGCGGTGTAGCGGGCGTAGTCCGTGACGATGCCACCGCCGTACGGGGCGATGATCTCGCCCTGCGTGCACAGCGGCAGTCCGCGCCCGACCAGCTCGCTGCCGCGCGAGAAGAACTGCACGTCGACGTGCGAGAAGGGCTCCAGGCGGGCCCCGAACTTCGACTTGGTCCGCCGGACCCCGCGCGCGACGGCGCGTACCCGCCCGTGACCGCGGGTGAGCAGTGTGATGATCCGGTCCGCCTCGCCCAGCTTCTGGGTGCGCAGCACGATGCCGTCGTCGCGGAACAGACTCATACGTCCATTCTCGCCCACCGCACGGCCGCACCCGCCTCACCGGACGCCGCAGTGCATGGCGTACGTCACAGGGCCGGTCTCGCCGATCCCGTGCCACCGGGTCTGTGCCACCGGGCCCAGGTCACCGGGCCGCTTCCCCTCCGGTCACCGCCCACGCCGGCTGAGGGCATTGGCCGCCGCGACCTTGGCGTGCATCGTCTCGGCGAGGGTGGCGGGACGCGCGTCGCCGGGAGGGCAGTCCCATTCCCGTCCGCCGACGACGGGCCGGAGCCGGAGCCGCGGCCCCTCGTTCCCCCTGACACACCCCACGCGCCCGGTGCGCGTATCGATGACGTAATCGCCTTCTTCCATTCCCTTTGACACCATGCACGCCTCTTTCTTACCCTTTTCCCTTTTCTTCCCCCACCTTGAGGCCACGCATCGGAAATCGGCAGGACGACATGCTCTACAACCCGTCGTCACCACAAGGGAGTTAACCCATGGCCAACACATGCGGCAGCCCGCCCCCATCAAGGCGACCTATGAGAAGTCATAAGTACGGCTTATGAGGTCATAGGCAGGAGTCAGGTACCTGACCGGGTATTTTCCTGCCTAGGGTGACGCTTGAGACAGTTGTCCAGTTGTCGCCGCTCGAAGGGAACCCCCATGCCCCGCCCCCTGCGGATAGCGATCGTCGGTGCCGGCCCCGCCGGGATCTACGCCGCCGACGCCCTGCTGAAATCCGAGGCGGCCTCCGAGCCCGGCGTTTCCATCGACCTCTTCGAGCGGATGCCCGCGCCCTTCGGTCTGATCCGTTACGGCGTCGCGCCCGACCACCCCCGCATCAAGGGCATCATCACCGCCCTGCACCAGGTCCTCGACAAGCCGCAGACACGCCTCTTCGGCAACGTCGACTACCCGTCCGACATCGGCCTGGACGACCTCCGCACGTTCTACGACGCGGTGATCTTCTCCACCGGCGCGAGTGCCGACCGGGCGATGGACATCCCCGGCATCGGGCTGGACGGCTCGTACGGGGCGGCCGACTTCGTCTCCTGGTACGACGGCCACCCGGACGTCCCGCGCACCTGGCCGCTGGAGGCCGAGAAGGTCGCCGTCCTCGGCGTCGGCAACGTGGCCCTGGACGTGGCCCGCATCCTCGCCAAGACCGCCGACGAACTGCTGCCCACCGAGATCCCGCCGAACGTCCACGACGGCCTCGCCGCCAACAGGGCGCGCGAGATCCACGTCTTCGGGCGGCGCGGCCCCGCGCAGGCGAAGTTCAGCCCGATGGAGCTGCGCGAGCTCGACCACTCCCCGAACATCGAAGTCATCGTCAACCCCGAGGACATCGACTACGACGAGGGCAGCATCGCCACCCGCCGCGCCAACAAGCAGGCCGACATGGTCGCCAAAACGCTGGAGAACTGGGCGATCCGGGACGTCGGCGACCGGCCCCACAAGCTCTTCCTGCACTTCTTCGAGTCGCCCACCGAGGTCGTCGGCGAGGACGGCAGGGTCGTCGGACTGCGCACCGAGCGGACCCGCCTCGACGGCACGGGCAACGTCACCGGAACCGGCGAGACGCAGACGTGGGACGTGCAGGCCGTCTACCGGGCGGTCGGCTACCTCTCCGACGAACTGCCCAAGCTGCCCTTCGACTTCACCACCGGCACCGTTCCGCACGAGGGCGGCCGCGTCGTCGAGGCGGGCGAGCACCTCACGTCGACGTACGTCACGGGGTGGATCAAGCGCGGCCCCGTCGGCCTCATCGGCCACACCAAGGGCGACGCCAACGAGACCGTCGCCAACCTGCTGGCGGACCACGGCGCGGGCCGCCTGCCCGCGCCCGCCGCACCCGCCGAGGACGCCGTGGTGGACTTCCTCGCGGCCAGGGACGTGGCGTACACGACGTGGGAGGGCTGGCACCACCTCGACAGCGCCGAGCGCGCGCTGGGCGCCGCCGAGGGACGCGAGCGCGTGAAGATCGTGGACCGCGAGGCGATGCTGCGGGCGAGCCGGGCCCCGGCTCGGGACTGAGCCCGGGGGACCGGGCCCCGGACGGCCAGGGCGAGGACCTGGCGTCCACGGCCGGTCGGACCGCCGGGGCCGCCCTGCTCGCCGGGGAGCAGGGCAGGGGTGAGCGGCGGGCGGTTCAGGACGGCGTGCGGGCGGTCTCCAGCAGCCGGACCGTGTCCTCGGGGCGGATCAGCAGCGCGCCGCCCACGGTCGTCAGCACCTCGCGCTCGGCCGGGCTGTACGGGCCGTCGGCGAGGGCGATCCTGGCACCCTGGAGCAGAATCGATTCGCGACCGCCGGGAGCGAGGTGCGGGGCCAGCGGTCCGAGCGCCTCGTGCAGTTCGATGGCGAGCGCGGCGCCGCAGGGCTCGTCGACCCCTTCGTACGCCCCGGGAAGCCGTCCGGTGTCGGCGGCGAGCGCGTCGATGAGGGTGGTGAGCTGGTCCTCGGTGCAGTCGTCGAAGCCGGCCGCGCGCACCGCGGCGACGGCGGTCACCCTGACCGTACGGGAGGAGGTGCCGCCCGCGGTGAGTACGGCGAGGGCGACGGTGTGGACGGCGTCGCGCAGCATCGCGGAGAGGCGGGCGGAGGTGGGGTGGTCGAGCGCGTCGGTGCTGAAGTGGTGCCGGCAGGCGGCGCATTCGACGACCGGGCCCGCGTAGCCGCGCGGCAGCAGCGGGACACCGAGGACGGTGAGGCGCCTGCGGCCCGTGCGGCGGCGGTAGTTGCGGTCACCGCCGCAGCCGGGGCAGAAGAAGTCACCGTCACCGACGGTGCTCCAAGCGGTGCTCATGCCCCATACGTATCGTTTCCGCCCTCGAACTGGCAGCACGTCGCACCTCCATGTCCGGCAACACTGCCGCTTTGACGTGATGTTAGCCACATCAGTGATGCGGCGTCAGTACCCCGGCGCGACGAGTGGCGGCCCCGCACACCGGTTCGGGTGGACGGGGCCGGACAAAACGTGAGGTCAGGAACCGGCCTGGGCGCGGCGGCGGCGCACCGAGTACGCGACGAGTCCGCCACCGGCCAGGACCGCGGCGGCGGCGACAGCGGACGCACGCATGCGGAACTCCAGGTCGAGGCAGGTGCGAAGAGATGTCCGAGTGGACTGGGCCGGCCTTCCGTCACCCCCTGACGTACCGTCAACTACCCTCATGTGCCAGGAATCCGGGCATCAGCCCATGATCTTCCTTAATCGAACCTGAAGCCGTGACGCACCTCACATACGCGGACGCCGGGCGGGCCGATTCCTCGGCCCGCCCGGCGTCCGCCCGTACGAGGTGCGAGGACCGGGGTCCCCGTCCCCCTTAGCGCGTGGCCCTGTTCACCGCCGACACGACCGCCTTCAGCGAGGCGCGCGTGGTGTTGGCGTCGATGCCGATGCCCCACAGCACCTTGCCGTCGATCGCGCACTCGATGTACGACGCGGCCTGGGCGCTCGCGCCCTCGCTCATCGTGTGCTCCTGGTAGTCCAGCAGCCTGGCGTCCACGCCGACCGCGCCCAGCGCCTCGAAGAAGGCCGAGATCGGGCCGTTGCCGGTGCCGGTCAGCACGGTGTCGACGCCGTCCACGACCGCCTCGACGGTCAGCGTGTCCTGGCCGTCCGTGTCGGTGGTGGTCTGGCCGGAGCGCAGCTGGATGCGCCCCCAGGCGTTGTCCGGGTTGGGCAGGTACTCGTCCTGGAAGACCGACCAGATCGCCTTCGGCGTGACCTCGCCGCCCTCGGCGTCCGTCTTGGCCTGGATGATCCGGGAGAACTCGATCTGCATGCGGCGCGGCAGGTCCAGCTTGTGGTCGTTCTTCAGGACGTACGCGATGCCGCCCTTGCCGGACTGCGAGTTGACCCGGATGACCGCCTCGTACGAACGCCCCACGTCCTTCGGGTCGATGGGCAGGTACGGCACGGCCCACTCGATCTCGTCGACCGTCCTGCCGGCGGCGGCCGCCTCGGCCTCCATCGCGTCGAAGCCCTTCTTGATGGCGTCCTGGTGGGAGCCGGAGAAGGCGGTGTAGACCAGGTCGCCCGCGTAGGGGTGGCGCGGGTGGACCTCCATCTGGTTGCAGTACTCGCTGGTGCGGCGGATCTCGTCGATCTGCGAGAAGTCGATCTGCGGGTCGACGCCCTGGGAGAAGAGGTTCATGCCCAGGGTGACCAGGTCGACGTTGCCGGTGCGCTCGCCCTGCCCGAACAGGCAGCCCTCGATGCGGTCGGCGCCCGCCATGATCGCCAGCTCGGCGGCGGCGACGGCGGTGCCCCGGTCGTTGTGCGGGTGCACGGACAGACAGACGTACGCCCGCCGGGACAGGTTGCGGGACATCCACTCGAAGCGGTCCGCGTGCGTGGACGGGGTCGAACGCTCCACGGTGGCGGGCAGGTTGAGGATGATCTCCCGGCCCTCCTCCGGCTGCCACACGTCACAGACGGCCTCGCAGACCTCCAGCGCGAAGTCCAGCTCGGTGTCGGTGAAGATCTCCGGGCTGTACTGGTAGCCGAAGACCGTCTCCGGGCCCAGCAGCTTGTCGGCGTACTCCATGACCAGCCGCGTGCCGTCCACGGCGATCTGCTTGACCTGCTCCTTGGAGCCGCGGAAGACGACGCGGCGGAAGGTCGGCGCGGTGGCGTTGTACAGGTGCACAGTGGCGCGGCGGGCACCGACCAGCGACTCCACGGTCCGCTCGATCAGCTCTTCGCGCGCCTGGGTCAGGACGGAGATCGTCACGTCCTCGGGGATCGCGCCCTCTTCGATGATGGAGCGTACGAAGTTGAAGTCGGTCTCGCCGGACGAGGGGAAGCCGACCTCGATCTCCTTGTAGCCCATGCGCACCAGCAGGTCGAACATCTCGCGCTTGCGGGCGGGGGACATCGGGTCGATCAGGGCCTGGTTGCCGTCGCGCAGGTCGGTGGACAGCCAGCGGGGCGCCTTGGTGATCCGCCGGTCCGGCCATGTGCGGTCGGGGATCTCGACGGCCTCGTACGGGCGGTACTTGTGGACCGGCATCCCGGACGGCTTCTGCAGCTGCGTCGCGTTGGTGATCGGCGTGGGACGTCCAACAGGGGCGTTCATTGCGTGGGGCTCCTCGGTGTCCTGCGGAGGGGACGGCCGACGGTGTCGCTGCAGCACCAGACTCCGCGGGGAGGGGGTCGGCCTATAACTACAGACCCTCGCCGCGGCAGCTAAGGAGGAGCAGCCCGTAACGCATGATGTGCCGCAGCCTAGCCCAGGGGCGCCGGAAACGCCGGTCCTGTATCAGTATGCGGGACCGGTTGCCGATAAGGGGTTGAGAGTGATCCTTCACTCGATTTCGTCAATCCCGGTGACAAGGGGCGACATGTGCGTTACGCAGTGCCACATTGCCGTCATGAAGGCCACGCATCCCGTTCTGTGCACCATCGTGCCGCCCCACATCCTCGACAAGCTGGCCCGGGCCGACGACCCCGCGCTCGCGGGCCCCGCCCGCCGGACCCTCGAGACGGACGCCGCGCAGCGCGCCCGCCGCCAGTTCGCCCCGGTGCTCGGGGCCACGCCGGCCGCCCCGCCCGGGGACACGGCCGCCCGCACGCCCCACCGCACCGTCCACGACGCGGAGCACCTCCGGAGCCTGCCGGGCCGCAAGGTGCGCGGCGAGGGCGACGAGCCCCACCCGGACGCGACCGTCAACCGGGCGTATGCCGGTCTCGGCGCGACCTTCGAGCTGCTGCTGAAGGCGTTCGGCCGCGATTCGGTCGACGGCAACGGCCTGCCGCTCGTCGCGAGCGTCCACTACGGCGAGAACTACGGGAACGCCTTCTGGGACGGCCAGCAGATGGTCTTCGGCGACGGTGACGAGATCTTCCGCGACTTCACCCTCCCCGTGGACGTCATCGCCCACGAGCTGGCCCACGGCGTGACGCAGTACACGGCCGGCCTCACGTACTTCGGCCAGTCCGGCGCGCTCAACGAGTCCGTGTCCGACGTCTTCGGCTCCCTGGTCAAGCAGTACGTCGACGACCAGAGCGCCGACCGGGCCGACTGGCTGATCGGCGCGGGCCTGCTGACCGAACGGGTCACCGGAGTGGCCCTGCGCTCCCTGAAGGCGCCCGGCACGGCGTACGACGACGACCTGCTCGGCAAGGACCCGCAGCCCGCGACGATGGACGGCTACGTCCACACCTCCCGGGACAACGGCGGCGTCCACATCAACTCCGGCATCCCCAACCACGCCTTCTACCTGCTCGCCACCGCCCTCGGCGGCAAGGCGTGGGAGCGGGCGGGGCAGATCTGGTACGACACCCTGACCGCAGGGAGCCTCCGGGCGGACGCGGACTTCGCCGACTTCGCGCGGGCCACCGTGGCGGCCGCGCACACCCGTTTCGGTGACGGCGCGGAACGGGAGGCCCTGCTGAAAGCGTGGTCCCGGGTCGGGGTGCCTACCGGCTGAGCCGTATCCGTACTAGAACGGAAGCCATGCGGATCGGGGTGAGGCGCACGGGCGGATTCGCCGGCATCGAACGGTACGCCGAGGTGGACACCTCCGGACGGGCCGACGCGGGCGAGTGGCAGACCCTGGCGGAGGAGGCGGTCGCCGAGGGCCGGGGCACGCCGCCCGGCGGCGTACCGGACGGCTTCAGCTACCGGATCACGGTCGACGGCAGGACCGTGTACTGCGCGGACCCGCGGCTGACCGAGGCCCAGAGCCGGCTGATCTCGCAGGTCCTGAAGGAAGGGGCCTGAGGGAAGGGGGCGTGCGGGAAGGGGCCCGGGCGCCCGGAACCCAAGGGGCGCCCGGCGTCGGCCGGGCAGGACCGCCGGCTCAGAACCCCAGCTTGCGCAGCTGCTTCGGGTCGCGCTGCCAGTCCTTCGCGACCTTCACGTGCAGGTCCAGGAAGACCGGGGTGCCCAGCAGCGCCTCGATCTGCTTGCGCGACTTCGTCCCGACGTCCTTCAGGCGCTGGCCCTTGGGGCCGATGATGATGCCCTTCTGGCTGGGGCGCTCGATGTAGACGTTCGCGTGGATGTCCAGCAGCGGCCTGTCCGCCGGGCGGTCCTCGCGCGGCAGCATCTCCTCGACGACGACCGCGATGGAGTGCGGCAGTTCGTCCCGTACGCCTTCGAGGGCGGCCTCGCGGATCAGCTCCGCGACCATCACCATCTCCGGCTCGTCGGTGAGGTCGCCCTCGGGGTAGAGCGGCGGGCTCTCGGGCAGCAGCGGGATCAGCAGGTCGGCGAGGAGCGAGACCTGGCTGCCGCCGACGGCGGAGACCGGAACGATCTCCTGCCACTCGAAGCCGAGCTCCTTGGAGAGCTGGTCGATGGCGATGAGCTGCTCGGCGAGCTGCTTGGAGTCGACGAGGTCGGTCTTGGTGACGATCGCGACCTTCGGCGTCTTCTTGATGCCCGCGAGCTCCTTGGCGATGAACTTGTCGCCGGGGCCGAGCTTCTGGTCGGCGGGCAGGCAGAAGCCGATCACGTCGACCTCGGCCCAGGTGGTCCGTACGACGTCGTTGAGCCGCTCGCCCAGCAGCGTGCGCGGCTTGTGGAGCCCCGGGGTGTCGACCAGGATCAGCTGCGCCTCGGGACGGTGCACGATGCCGCGCACGGTGTGACGCGTGGTCTGCGGGCGGCTGGAGGTGATGGCCACCTTCTGGCCGACCAGAGCGTTCGTCAGGGTGGACTTGCCCGCGTTGGGGCGGCCGACGAAGCAGGCGAAGCCGGCCCGGTGGGGGGCCTCGGAAGACTGGGTGCGAGCGCTCATGCGTGTCATTCTCCCCGATGTACGCCGCCGGGCCGACCAGTGTCGGCCCGGCGGCTCACGCGGGGGCGGCCCCGGGTGCCGGAACCGGCCGCGGGGGCGGCTCCTGCTGTCAGAGGCCGGCCTTGGCGCCGCACACCGGCCAGGCGCCGATGCCCTGGCCCTGGAGGACCTTGTCGGCGACGGCGGCCTGCTGCTGCGGGGTGGCCTGGTGGGCGCTCGCGGCGTACTTCGTGCCGCCGTACGCGGCCCAGGTGGACTGGGTGAACTGGAGACCGCCGGAGAAGCCGTTGCCGGTGTTCGCGTTCCAGTCGCCGCCGGACTCGCACTGGGCGACCGCGGACCAGTCGACCGTCGGGGCGGCGGAGGCGCTGCCGGTGCCGGCGAGAACCAGCATGCCGGTGGCTCCCGCGGCGACGAAGGAACCGGTGACGCGGCGGCGCAGGGCGGTGCGGGTCAGGGAGGAGAACACGTGGGTGACCTTTGTTCGGGGGCGGGGGGCTGCCCTCGGAGCGGAGGCTCCCTGCTGGGCATGTACTCCACCGTCGCAACGCGGGGCGCCGGGATCCACGGTCCTTCGGGAGCACGCGCGGGCCTTCCGGCCCCGCCCCTTGACAGCTCGGGCGCGGGCCGCAAGACCCGGGTCGAAGGTCCCACGGCCCTGGCGGCACGAGCGTCCCGCCGGGGCCGCCCGGCGCCGCTGCGAGGGCCCCCCGGCCCCCGCGGCGGCAGGAGTGCGCCTCGTCACACGAGACCACCGCCACACCGGCCACGGTTGCCCGGGGCCCGGGGCGGAGCGGGCAGCGCCGCGCCCTAGGCGCCGGCCGCCACGCTCTCCCGCAGGGCGCCGTCGGGGCCCGCCAGCAGGACCGGCGTTCCGGGGCCGCCGAGATCCCGTACCGCCGCGCGGTCCTCCGCCGGCACGGAATCCGCCGCCGTCACCACCGCCGCCGCCTCCAGCGACTTCGCGCCGCTCGCGACGGCCATCGCGACCGCGGTGCGCAGCGCGCTGAGCCGGAGGGAGTCCAGTGCGACGGTTCCGGCGACGTACGTACGTCCCGTCTCGTCCCGTACGGCCGCTCCCTCCGGCACCCCGTTGCGGGCACGCGCGCTCCGCGCCAGCGTGATGATCTTGCGGTCCTCGGCGTCGAGTCCGGTGCTCGGCGTGGTCTCAGTCATGCCCCGAGCATAGGGAGCGGCCACCGCTCAGCCCGCGACCGGGTGCATCGAGCCGCGCCGCCCCTCCGGTGAGGCCGGCCCCTCCGGCTTCGCCGCCGTGTCCGCCTCCGGGAGTGGCGTGTGCGGCACGATCGCCAGGCCGGGGCGGGCCGGCTCCATGACCAGCGTGCCGGCGACGGGGTGTTCCCTCTCCTTGCGGAGCTGGCCGCCGGGCGCGCTGTCGCGCGCGCTCTCCGGCGGCGTACACACCGTGCTCGCCGGGGACGCGGTGGTCGTGCTGGTGGCGGCGGTGAGTGCGGGGCCGCGGAGGGGGAAGCGGCGGTCAGGCCCGGTCGAGCCGCAGGCGCTCCGCCTTCGGCAGGCCGGCCACCACCAGGTCGTACGAGTCCTCGATCAGCTCCCGGACCATGCGGTCCGGGAGCTGCCCGTCGACGGTGACCGTGTTCCAGTGGCGCTTGTTCATGTGCCACCCGGGGACGATCTCCTCGTGCTCCGCGCGGAGCCTCGGGGCGATCTCCGGGTCGCACTTGAGGTTGACCGTGAGCGGTTCCGCGTCCAGGGCGCTGAGCGCGAAGAGCTTCCCGAGGACCTTGAAGACGGAGGTCTCGGGGCCGAAGGGGAACTCCTCGGCCGCCCCGCCGAAATCCAGGCAGAACGCCCTGAGTTCCTGCGGCGTCATGCCGCCTCCTCCTTCTCCTCCGGCTCCACCAGCACCGTGACGATCTTGTTCCGGCGGCCGGCCGGGGACTCGGCGGTCAGGCGCAGCACACGGCCGTCGGGCAGGTCCACCGTCACGGACGCGCCCGCGATCGGCACCCGGCCGAGCGCCTTGGCGAGCAGCCCGCCGACCGTCTCCACGTCCTCGTCGTCGAACTCGTCGAAGCCGAAGAGCTCGCCGAGGTCGCCGATGTCGAGCCGGGCGGTCACCCGGTAGCAGCCGTCGTCCAGCTCCTCGACGGGCGGCAGTTCGCGGTCGTACTCGTCGGTGATCTCGCCGACGATCTCTTCGAGGATGTCCTCGATGGTCACGATGCCGGCCGTGCCGCCGTACTCGTCGATGACGACGGCGACGTGGTTGCGCTCCTGCTGCATCTCGCGCAGCAGGTCGCCCGCGTTCTTCGTGTCGGGGACGAAGACGGCGGGGCGCATCGCGGTGGAGACCAGTTCGGACTCCGAGTCGCGGTTGATGTGGGTCCTGCGGACCAGGTCCTTGAGGTAGACGATGCCGACGATGTCGTCCTCGTTCTCGCCGGTCACCGGTATGCGGGAGAAACCGGAGCGCAGGGCGAGGGTGAGGGCCTGACGGATCGTCTTGAAGCGCTCGATGGAGACCAGGTCGGTCCTGGGGACCATGACTTCGCGTACGAGCGTGTCACCGAGCTCGAAGACGGAGTGCACCATGCGGCGCTCGTCGTCCTCGATCAGGGACTCCTGCTCGGCCAGGTCGACCATCGCGCGCAGCTCGGCCTCGCTGGCGAAGGGGCCCTTGCGGAAGCCCTTGCCGGGGGTCAGCGCGTTGCCGATGAGGATCAGCAGTTGCGGGACGGGGCCCATGACGCGGGCGAGCGGCAGCAGGACGTACGCGGAGGCGGTCGCCGTGTTCATGGGGTGCTGGCGGCCGATGGTGCGCGGGGAGACGCCGACGGCGACGTACGAGACGAGGACCATCACCACGATGGCGACGGTCAGCGCCTTCCAGGTCGCGTCGAACTCCCGCAGGCAGGCGTACGTGACGAGGACCCCGGCGGCCATTTCGCAGGCCACCCGCATCAGCAGGGCCACGTTCAGGTAGCGGGTCGGGTCGGAGGCGACCTGCGCCAGCCTGGCGCCGCCGCGCCGGCCCGACCGTACGGCCTCGGCGGCCCGGAAGGTGGAGACGCGGGCGATGCCGGCCTCGGCGCAGGCCGCCAGCCAGGCGACCACGACGAGCAGGACCGCGCCCGTGATCAGTTGCGCGGTCATGAAACGGTCGGCGCGGGGGACGGACCGGTCAGGCCCTTCTCCGACCGCCAGCCGTCCACGATGGCCGCCTGGAGGCCGAACATCTCGGCCTTCTCGTCCGGCTCCTCGTGGTCGTAGCCGAGCAGGTGCAGCACGCCGTGGACGGTGAGGAGCTGGAGCTCCTCGTCCATGGAGTGCTGCGTCTCCGCGTCCTCGCCCTGCTTCCGGGCGACCTCGGGGCAGAGCACGATGTCACCGAGGAGCCCCTGCGGGGGCTCCTCGTCGTCCTTGGACGGCGGACGCAGTTCGTCCATCGGGAAGGACATGACATCGGTCGGGCCCGGGAGGTCCATCCACTGGATGTGGAGCTGCTCCATGGCGGCCGTGTCCACGACGATCACCGAGAGCTCGGAGAGCGGGTGGATCCGCATCCGGGCGAGTGCGTAGCGGGCGATGTCGAGGATCGCCTGCTCGTCGACCTCGGTTCCGGACTCGTTGTTGACGTCGATCGACATGGTGCTGGTTCTACCCCTGCTCGTCCGTCACAGCCCTTTTTGGCTGTCGTCGTACTTCTCGTACGCGTCGACGATACGGCCGACCAGCTTGTGCCGGACCACGTCCTGCGACGTGAGGCGGGAGAAGTGCACGTCGTCGAGGCCCTCCAGGATGCCCTGCACCTGGCGCAGACCGCTCTTGGTCCCGCCGGGCAGGTCGACCTGGGTGACGTCGCCCGTGATGACGATCTTCGAGTCGAAGCCGAGCCTCGTCAGGAACATCTTCATCTGCTCGGCGCTGGTGTTCTGCGCCTCGTCGAGGATGATGAACGCGTCGTTGAGGGTCCGGCCCCGCATGTACGCCAGCGGGGCGACCTCGATCGTGCCCGCCGCCATCAGGCGCGGGATCGAGTCGGGGTCGATCATGTCGTGCAGGGCGTCGTAGAGCGGGCGCAGGTAGGGGTCGATCTTCTCGTAGAGCGTGCCGGGCAGGAAGCCGAGCCGCTCGCCCGCCTCGACGGCGGGCCTGGTCAGGATGATCCGGTTGACCTGCTTGGACTGAAGGGCCTGGACCGCCTTGGCCATGGCGAGGTAGGTCTTGCCCGTACCGGCGGGGCCGATGCCGAAGACGATCGTGTGCTTGTCGATGGCGTCGACGTACCGCTTCTGGTTCAGCGTCTTGGGGCGGATGGTGCGGCCGCGGCTGGAGAGGATGTTCTGGGTGAGCACCTCGGCCGGGGTCTCGGTGACCGCTCCCGCGACGGCGCCGTCGGCCGCTCTGAGCATGGCGATCGATCGTTCCACTGAGTCCTCCGTCATCGGCTGTCCGGTGCGGAGCACCAGCATCATCTCGGCCAGCAGGCGCTGGACCAGGGCGACCTCGGTCGCGTCACCGGTCGTGCTGACCTCGTTCCCCCTGACGTGGATGTCCACGCCGGGGAAGGCGTTCTCGATCACGCGCAACAGGGAGTCGCTGGAACCCAGAACCATCACCATGGGGTGCCTGTCCGGGACGGTGAACTGGGCGCGGGCCTGCGGTTGTGTGGGTGTCTGAGTCATGGGCCGGCACTATGGCCTGCGCATACCTCCTGTTGCAGGGTTCTCGCCGATCGACAACCTCTGGAACATCAAGCCTACGTCGGTGCACCGGCAAGACCGAGAGCTTTTCGGCGCGGCAGCGCTCGGCTCACTGCGCCCTGCGGAAGCCGATCGTCGGGACCGCCCTGCGCAGGGGCCACACACGGACCGCCGCGGCCGGCAGGAGCTCGTCCAGGAAGGCGTAGCGGCGCAGTGCCTGGGGGTCCTGCCCGTCGAGCGCCTGTACCCGCTCCCACCAGCCCGCGATCTCCGACCAGCCGGGCGCCGACAGGGACCCGCCGAACTCCTGCACCGACAGGGCGGCGGTCAGTCCGGCGAAGGCCAGGCGGTCGGCGAGCGGCCAGCCCGCGAGCGTACCGGTGACGAATCCGGCGACGAAGACGTCACCGGCTCCGGTCGGGTCGAGCGCCTCGACGTCGATGGCGGGGACCTCGGCGGTCTCCCCGGTCGAGCCGTCCACGGCGTACGCCCCCTCCGCGCCCAGCGTGACCACCGCGACCGGCACCTTGCCGGCCAGGGCACGGGCGGCGGCGCGCGGGCAGTCGGTGCGGGTGTAGCGCATCGCCTCCTCGGCGTTGGGCAGGAACGCCTCGCAGTGCTCCAGGCCGGTGAGGCCCGCCAGGTCCCAGCGGCCCGTCTCGTCCCAGCCCACGTCGGCGAAGATCCTGGCGCCGCGGCGGGCGGCCGAGGCGATCCACTCCTCGGTGCGGCCGGGGGTGAGCGCGGCGACGGCGGCCCGCGCGCGGGGCGGGCAGTCGGGGAAGGGGCCGGGTTCGGCGGGCGGCGGGGCCTCGTGGCCGTGGGACACCATGGTCCGCTCGCCCTCGTACGCCATGGAGACGGTGACCGGTGAGTGCCAGCCGGGGACGGTCCGGGACATGTCCAGGTCGATGCCCTCGCCGTCGGCGAGGGCGTCCCAGCAGTACTCCCCGTAGTGGTCGTCGCCGAAGGCGGCGGCCAGCGACGTGTTCAGGCCGAGCCGGGCCAGCGCGGTGGCCATGTTGGCGACGCCTCCGGGGCTGGAGCCCATGCCGCGCGCCCAGGACTCGGTGCCGCGCACGGGGGCGCTGTCGAGGCCGGTGAAGATGATGTCGAGAAAGACCGTGCCGGTGAGGAACACGTCGCAGCGGGGGCCGTCGGGGGCGCGGAGCCCGTCCAGGGGATCGAGGTGCGTGGCCCCGTCCTGCTGCCTGGTGTGGTCCGTCGCCGCTGCGTGCTTTCTCGCCGTGCTCACCCTGTGCTCCCGTGGTGTGGTGCGGATTCAGGCCAGTGTGCCCGATACGCGCCCACGGGGGATCGCGGCCGTGCGACGGCGCTTCGCCACGTCCGCGGAGCGACGCGGGTGCCGTCCGTGCCCCGTGGTCCCCGGCCCCGCGCGAGGCGGCCGGCCGGGCGCGGTTCGACTTCCCGTCCCCGCTCGGAAAGTATGGGGCCGCTGATCAACGCTTTGCCGGCCGCGGACCGCATCGGCTGTCCGCACCGCCCGGCCCCTGGAACACCCCGGAGGTATCCCGCCGTGAGCTTTGGCGACCCCAACAACCCGTACGCCCAGCAGCCACCGCAGGGCCAGCCCGCCGGCTACGGCTACCCGCAGCAGGGCCAGCCCGCCGGTTACGGCTACCCGCAGCAGGCCCCGCAGGGCGTACCGCCGCAGGGCATGCCTCCGCAGTACGGGTACCCGCAGCAGCCTCCCTACGGGGCCTACCCGCCGGCCGGCATGCCGGGCATGCCCGGAGCCGGTCTGCCTCCGCTGGCCAACTGGGGACAGCGGGTCGGCGCCTACCTGCTCGACATGCTGATCATCGCCGGTCCGATGTACGCGCTGGGCTTCATCGACCTCGCGGGCAGCGAAGACCCGACCACCCCGGGAGTCCTGGGCCTCGTCGGCATGCTGTACGCCTTCGCGATGGCCTTCTTCCAGCTCTACAAGGAGGGGAAGACCGGCCAGTCCACCGGCAAGAAGGTCCTCGGGATCAGCCTCCGCCGGGAGCGGGACGGCCTCCCCCTCGGTTTCGGCATGGCCTTCGTCCGCAAGCTGGCCCACTTCCTGGACAGCATCGCGTGCTACCTGGGCTGGCTGTGGCCGCTGTGGGACGACAAGAAGCAGACCTTCGCCGACAAGGTGTGCAGCACCGTCGTCATCCAGGTCGGCAAGGGCTGAGCGCACCGCGCTCGGCGTTTTCGCGCCGCTCCGCGTCCGGAGGGCGTGCCACCCGCCGGTGCGGGTGGCACGCCCTCCGGACGTCCGGCCCCGCGGACCGCCGCCCACGGGAGGACGCGCCTACGGGAAGACGTACGCGTCGACCTCTGCGAGGTACGCCGCCCTGCGCTCCTCGTCGTGGTCGAGGAAGGCCGCCAGGAAGGAGTTGCGGGCGATCTCGCGCAGCTGCTCCCGGCCGAGGTCGAGCGCCTCGTGCACCGCGTGGAAGGTGTCGCCGACGTAACCTCCGAAGTAGGCGGGGTCGTCGGAGTTCACGGTGACCAGCAGCCCGGCCTCCATCATCTCCTTCAGCGGGTGCTCCTCCAGGGTGTCGACGGCCCGCAGCCGTACGTTCGACAGCGGGCACAGCGTCAACGGCACCCGGTCCCGCACCAGCCGTTCGACGAGCTCCGGGTCCTCCATGGAGCGCAGCCCGTGGTCGACTCGCTCGACGCCGAGGACGTCCAGGGCCTCCCAGACGTACGCCGGCGGGCCCTCCTCCCCCGCGTGCGCGACCTTGCGCAGCCCCAGCGCGGCGGCCGCCTCGTACACCTCGCGGAACTTCGACGGCGGATTGCCGACCTCCGCCGAGTCCAGGCCGACGGCCGCGATCCGGTGCAGGTACGGCTTGGCGGCCTCCAGGGTCTCCAGCGCCGACTCGGCGGACCGGTCGCGCAGGAAGCACATGATCAGCTGCGTGGAGATCCCGTACCGCTCCTCGCTCCGGTCCAGGGCGCGGGCCAGGCCCTCGACGACCGTGCCGATCTCCACCCCGCGCGCGGTGTGCGCCTGCGGGTCGAAGAAGATCTCCGCGTGCCGTACGCCCTGTCCGGCCGCCCGCGCCAGGTAGGCGTCGGCGAGCCGGTCGAAGTCGTCCTCGGTGCGCAGGACGGCCATGAGCGCGTAGTACAGGTCGAGGAAGGACTGGAGGTCGTCGAAGCGGTAGGCGCGGCGGAGCTCCTCGGTGGTGGCGTAGGGGAGTTGCACGCCGCCCCGCTCAGCGAGCTCGAAGGCCAGCTCGGGTTCGAGGGTGCCTTCGATGTGGAGGTGGAGTTCGGCCTTGGGGAGGTGCATGGGGGGTCTTCTCGTTCAGGGATTCAGGGGTTCACGGATGGCGCTTGGGGAGGGGGACCCGCAGCAGGTCGGCGGCGACGGTCAGTTCGCCGTCGAAGCCGGCCGCGCGGGCCTGGCGTTCGAAGGCTTCGGGCTCGCTGTAGCGCTGCGAGAAGTGGGTGAGGACCAGGTGGCGCACGCCGGCGTCGCGCGCCGCCCGAGCCGCCTGTCCCGCCGTCAGGTGGCCGTGCTCGACGGCCAGTTGCTCGTCCTCGTCGAGGAAGGTCGACTCGATGACGAGCATGTCGCAGCCCTCGGCGAGGGCGTGCACCCCGTCGCAGAGCCTGGTGTCCATGACGAACGCGAAACGCTGCCCGCGCCGCACCTCGCTGACCTGCCCGAGCGTCACGTCGCCGAGCCGGCCCTCGCGCTGGATGCGGCCGACGTCGGGGCCCTTGATGCCGTGCTCGGCGAGCAGCGCGGGCAGCATACGGCGCCCGTCGGGCTCGGTGAGCCGGTAGCCGTACGACTCCACGGGGTGCGAGAGCCTGCACGCGTCGAGGACGTACGACGGACCCGTGGCCACCGCGCCGTCGGCGGCGACCGGCGCCTCGGTCAGCCGCACCGTCTCGCGGTAGGCCGTGGCGTACCGCAGGCGGTCGAAGAAGCGCTGCCCGCTCGCCGGGTAGTGCGCGGCGACGGGGTGCGGGACGCGGTCGAGGTTGATGCGCTGGATCACCCCGGCGAGGCCGAGCGAGTGGTCGCCGTGGAAGTGCGTGACACAGATCCGGTTGATGTCGTGCGCGGCCACGCCGGCCCGCAGCATCTGGCGCTGGGTGCCCTCGCCGGGATCGAAGAGGATGCCCTCGCCGTCCCAGCGCAGGAAGTAACCGTTGTGGTTGCGGTGCCGGGTGGGGACCTGACTGGCGGTGCCGAGGACCACGAGTTCTCGTACGGACACAGGAACTGCCTTATCCGGGGGGCCAGTTGAGGCCGCGTCCGCCGAGGACATGGGCGTGCGCGTGGAAGACGGTCTGGCCCGCGCCCGCGCCGGTGTTGAAGACGACGCGGTAGCCGGTCCGGTCGATCTTCTCGTCCTCGGCGACCCTGCCCGCCTCGGCCAGCACGTCCGCGAGGACCCGCGGCTCGGCGGCGGCCAACGAGGCGGCGTCCGGGTGGTGCGCCTTGGGGATGACCAGGACGTGCGTCGGGGCCTGGGGGTTGATGTCGCGGAACGCGACGGTCGTCTCCGTCTCACGGACGACCGTCGCGGGCACCTCACCTGCGACGATCTTGCAGAACAGACAGTCCGCCTGCGGTTGTCCCGTCATGGTCCCGGCCTCCTCGGATGCGGCTGGATCAGCATGTACCGATGTGCTCATGCGTTGATCGAGTATGGCCGCATGCTATCCGTCCGTGCCACGGCCCCGGGGCGGGAAATGCCCCGTCAGGACCAGCGGCCGGTGCGCCCCAGCAGCAGCGCGGCGGCCGCCGTGCCGGCGGTCGACGTACGCAGCACACTGCGCCCCAGCCGGTACGGCTCCGCCCCGGCCTCGGCGAAGACCGCCAACTCCTCCGGGGACACGCCCCCTTCGGGCCCCACGACGAGCACGATGGAACCCGCGCCGGGGAGGTCCGCGGTGGCCAGCGCCCCGCTGCCCACCGACGGGTCCTCGTGCAGTACGGCCGCGAAGTCCGCCGTGGCCACGAGTGCGGCGGCCTGCCTGGTCGTCAGCGCGTCCGCGACCTCGGGGAAGCGCAGCCTGCGCGACTGCTTGCCCGCCTCGCGCGCGGTGGCCCGCCACTTGGCGAGGGACTTGGCGCCCCGGTCGCCGCGCCACTGCGTGATGCAGCGCGACGCCTGCCACGGCACGATCGCGTCGACGCCGGTCTCCGTCATGGTCTCGACGGCCACCTCGCCGCGGTCGCCCTTGGGCAGCGCCTGGACGACGGTGACGCGCGGGGACGGCTCCGGCTCCGCCGTCACGTCCGTCACCTCGACGACGAGCCGGTCCTTGCCCTCGGCGGCCACCACCACGGCCACCGCCCCCGTGCCGCGCCCGTCCGTCAGTACGACGTCCTCGCCCGCGTGCAGCCGCCGCACCGAGACGGCGTGCCGCCCCTCGGGGCCTTCCAGTACGTACGGCCCCTTCGCCGGTACGGCGTCGACGACGAACACCGGCGCCGTCATGCCGCGCCGCCCGCGCCGCGCAGGGCCAGCGCCGCGCGCGCCGCGTCGGTCTCGGCCGCGAGGACCTCGACCAGCTGCCCGGCGGGCATCTCGCGCGCCATCCGGTGCCCCTGCCCCGCCCACAGCGCCATGCCCTGGGGGTCGCCCGCCTTGGCCGCGGCCTTGCGCAGGCCGGAGGTGATGTGGTGCACCTGGGGGTAGGCGGCGGGGGCGTACGGGCCGTGCTCGCGCATGAAGCGGTTCACCAGGCCGCGGGCGGGGCGTCCCGAGAACGCCCGGGTGAGTTCCGTACGGACGAACAGCGGGTTGGTCATGGCCTGCTTGTGCAGGACGTTGGCGCCGGACTCGGGGCAGACCAGGAATGCCGTGCCGAGCTGCGCGGCGTCCGCGCCCAGCGCGAGGACCGCGGCGATCTGCGCGCCGCGCATCAGGCCGCCCGCCGCGACGATCGGCAGCTGCACGGTCTCGCGCACCTGTGTGACGAGGGACAGCAGGCCGATGCCCGCGCCGTCGTTCTGGGGGTCGTCGCGGTGCGTCCCCTGGTGGCCGCCGGCCTCGATGCCCTGGACGCACACGGCGTCGGCGCCGCTCCACTGCGCGACCTGGGCCTCTTCGGGCGTGGTGACGGTCACGACGGTGAGGGTGCCGGCCTTCGCGAAGGAGTCGAGGACGGGGCGGGCGGGGCAGCCGAAGGTGAAGGAGACGACGGGAACGGGATCGTCGAGGAGGATGGCGAGCTTGGCTTCGTAGCCGTCGTCGGTGCAGTGGTCGGATTCGCCGAGGGGGGTTTCGTACCAGTCGGCCTCACCGGCGAGCTGGTGGCGGTAGACCTCCACGGACGCCGGGTCCGCGTGGCTCGGCTGCGGCATGAAGAGATTGACGCCGA
Organism: Streptomyces enissocaesilis; assembly: GCF_039533765.1. Taxonomy (NCBI): domain Bacteria; kingdom Bacillati; phylum Actinomycetota; class Actinomycetes; order Kitasatosporales; family Streptomycetaceae; genus Streptomyces; species Streptomyces enissocaesilis. The sequence goes on from NZ_BAAAUD010000047.1 coordinate 84,002, forward strand.
AGGGCCGGCCGGTCAGGCCCCGCAGCTGCTTGATCTCCTCGTACATGCCGTCCGCGGTCTTGTACCCGGCGGCGAGGAACCCGAGGCCGCCGGCGTCACAGACGGCGGCGACGAGTTGAGGACTGGAGGCGCCGCCCGCCATGGGGGCCTGCACGATCGGATAACGGCAGAGATCGGTCAGTGCGGAGGACATGAACGCATAGTTTCATGCCCTCCGCACTGCGCCGAATCGCCGTTACCCGGGGGCGGCCCCCGGAGCCCCGGCCGCGTGCCTGCCGCCCGTCGAACGCGTCCTTCAGCCGCGAGAAGAGACCCTGCCGCCCCGGCCGACCGCACCCCCCGGGGGACGCCCCCCGGACCCCCGGCCGGGCCCGCCCGCGCCTACCGCCCGTTGAACGCGTCCTTCAGCCGCGAGAAGAGACCCTGCTGCCCCGGCTGGAACTGGCCCGTCGGGCGCTCCTCGCCGCGCAGCTTCGCGAGCTGGCGCATCAGGTCCTCCTGCTGCGCGTCCAGCTTCGTCGGAGTCAGCACCTCGACGTGCACGATCAGGTCGCCGCGGCCACCGCCCCGCAGGTGCGTGACACCGCGCCCGTGCAGCGGGATCGACTGGCCGGACTGCGTGCCGGGCCGTACGTCGATCTCCTCCACTCCGTCGAGCGTCTCCAGCGGGCACTTCGTGCCCAGCGCCGCCGCCGTCATCGGGATGGTGACCGTGCAGTGCAGGTCGTCGCCGCGCCGCTGGAACACCGCGTGCGGCAGCTCGTGGATCTCGACGTACAGGTCACCGGCGGGGCCGCCGCCGGGGCCGACCTCGCCCTCGCCCGCGAGCTGGATCCGGGTGCCGTTGTCGACACCGGCCGGGATCTTGACCGTCAGCGTCCGGCGCGAGCGCACGCGCCCGTCACCGGCGCACTCCGGGCACGGGGTCGGTACGACCGTGCCGAAGCCCTGGCACTGCGGGCAGGGGCGCGAGGTCATGACCTGGCCCAGGAAGGACCGGGTGACCTGCGAGACCTCACCGCGGCCGCGGCACATGTCACAGGTCTGGGCGGAGGTGCCGGGTGCGGCGCCCTCGCCCGAGCACGTCGTGCACACGACGGCCGTGTCGACCTGGATGTCCTTGGTCGTGCCGAAGGCCGCCTCGTTGAGGTCGATCTCCAGCCGGATCATCGCGTCCTGGCCGCGCCGCGTGCGCGACCTCGGGCCGCGCTGCGACGCCGTGCCGAAGAACGCGTCCATGATGTCCGAGAAGTTCCCGAAGCCGCCCTGGCCGAAGCCGCCGGCTCCGCCGCCCGCCTGCGAGAGGGGGTCGCCGCCGAGGTCGTAGACCTGCTTCTTCTGCGGGTCCGACAACACCTCGTACGCGGCGTTGATCTCCTTGAAGCGCTCCTGCGTCTTGGGATCGGGATTCACGTCCGGGTGGAGCTCGCGCGCCAGCCGCCGGAATGCCTTCTTGATCTCGTCCTGGGACGCGTCGCGGCGTACGCCGAGTACGGCGTAGTAGTCGGTGGCCACTTACGACTCCGCCAGGATCTGTCCGACGTAACGTGCCACTGCGCGTACCGCTCCCATCGTTCCGGGGTAGTCCATGCGGGTCGGTCCGACCACGCCGAGTTTGGCGACTGCTTCGTCGCCCGAACCGTAGCCGACCGCGACGACGGACGTGGAGCTGAGCCCCTCATGGGCGTTCTCGTGCCCGATTCGTACGGTCATGCCCGAGTCCGTTGCCTCACCCAGCAGCTTGAGGAGCACGACCTGCTCCTCAAGCGCCTCCAGCACCGGCCGGATGGTGAGGGGGAAATCATGTCCGAAGCGGGTCAGATTGGCGGTGCCGCCGATCATCAGCCGCTCCTCGGTCTCCTCGACCAGGGTCTCCAGGAGAGTGGACAGGACCGTCGAAACGGTTCCCCGGTCCTCCTTGTCGAAGGATTCGGGAAGGTCCTGCACCAGCTGCGGTACGTCCGCGAAGCGGCGTCCCACGACCCGGCTGTTGAGCCGGGCCCGCAGGTCCGCCAGGGACGTCTCGCCGAACGGCGCGGGGCAGTCGATCATGCGCTGCTCGACCCGTCCGGTGTCCGTGATGAGCACGAGCATCAGACGGGCCGGGGCCAGCGAGAGGAGTTCCACGTGCCGCACCGTCGAGCGGGTCAGCGACGGGTACTGCACGACGGCGACCTGCCGGGTCAGCTGCGCGAGCAGCCGGACCGTACGGGCCACCACGTCGTCGAGGTCGACCGCTCCGTCCATGAAGTTCTGGATGGCGCGGCGCTCGGGCGACGACAGGGGCTTGACACCCGCGAGCTTGTCGACGAACAGCCGGTAGCCCTTGTCCGTCGGGATGCGCCCGGCGCTCGTGTGCGGCTGGGCGATGAAGCCCTCGTCCTCCAGGACGGCCATGTCGTTGCGGACCGTGGCCGGGGAGACGCCGAGCTTGTGCCGCTCGGTGAGCGCCTTGGAGCCGACGGGCTCCTCGGTGCCCACGTAGTCCTGGACGATGGCGCGCAGCACCTCGAGTCTGCGTTCGCTGAGCATCGCGCACACCTCCAGCTGTCGGTCGTTGGCGTCTGTCTGGCACTCACTGCGGGGGAGTGCCAGCAATCCCCGGGCCAGTGTACGGCGGCGAGGTGCACACCTAGCAAGGGCGGCCGGTCACCTTACCCCGCGACGGCCCTGTTCAGCGGGCGGGGACCCCCGGGATGGGACTAGCGTCACGGTATGGACGTCAGTTGGGAAGAGGCAGGCTGGGAACGGCTCGCACCGGGGGTGGGACGGCGGCGCATGCCGGTCTGGGACGCGACGGTGGGCCTGGTGACCGGGGACGGCGAGGGCGGCGGCTCCGCGCTGCTGGTCGACACGGGGTCGACGCTGCGCGAGGGCGCGGAGCTCCGTGCCCAGGCGCAGCGGCTTCTGGGCCCCGGCCGGAGAGTGACGCACATCGCTCTCACCCACCCCCACTTCGACCACGTCCTGGGCACGGCGGCGTTCGCGGGAGCCGAGGTGTACGGGGCGGTCGGCGTCGACGACCTGCTGCGGCGGGACCGGGACGCGGTGCGGGACGACGCCGTACGGCACGGGGTCGAGCGGAGCGCGGCGGCGGAGGCGGCGGACGTCCTGGTCGCGCCGCACCACCTGGTCTGCGGCGAGTGGACGCTGGACCTGGGCTGCGGCCGCCAGGTGCTGCTGGCGAACGTCGGCCCCGGACACAGCGGTCACGATCTGGTGGTACTGGTGCCGGGCAGCCCCGAGGTCGTCTTCTGCGGCGACCTGGTGGAGGAGTCGGGCACTCCCCAGGCCGGCCCGGACGCCCACCCCTCCCACTGGCCGGCGGCCCTGGACCGGCTGCTCGCGCTGGGCGGCGAGGACGCGATGTACGTGCCGGGGCACGGGGCGGTGGTGGACGCGGCGTACGTCCGCGCGCAGCGCGACGCGCTGGCGGCCCGTTTCGCCGTGTCGTGACGCGGGCCGGGACCGCCCGGCTGTCGCTATCGTCGGCTGAATGCGCAGTCGACAGTACGGGCCCGATCTCACCCCGCCGTGGAAGAAGACCGCCCCCGTCCCCGAAGTCCCCGCCGAGGCCGATCTTGTCGTGGAGGAGGTCACCACCGGTTTCTGCGGTGCGGTGATCCGGTGCGAGAAGACGGCGCAGGGGCCGGTCGTGACCCTGGAGGACCGCTTCGGGAAGCACCGGGTGTTCCCGATGCAGCCGCGCGGCTTCCTCCTGGAGGGCCGCGTCGTCACCCTGGTGCGCCCCTCCCCCGCCTCCGCGGCCCCGGCCCGGCCCGCCCGTACGGCATCGGGTTCGGTGGCCGTGCCGGGGGCGCGGGCGCGGGTGGCGCGGGCCGGGCGGATCTACGTCGAGGGGCGCCACGACGCGGAGCTGGTCGAGCGGGTCTGGGGCGACGACCTGCGCATCGAGGGTGTGGTCGTCGAGTATCTGGAGGGCATCGACGACCTCCCGGCGATCGTCGCGGACTTCGCCCCGGCCCCGGACGCGCGGCTCGGTGTCCTGGTCGACCACCTGGTGCCGGGATCGAAGGAGTCCCGTATCGCGGCGCAGGTCACGGACGCGGACGTGCTGGTCGTCGGTCACCCGTACATCGACGTGTGGGAGGCGGTGAAGCCGTCCGCGGTGGGCATCGGGGCCTGGCCGGTGGTCCCCCGGGGCCAGGACTGGAAGACGGGCGTGTGCCGGGCGCTGGGCTGGCCGGAGAACACGGGGGCGGCGTGGCAGCGGATCCTGGCGTCGGTCCGTTCGTACAGGGACCTGGAGCCGGCGCTGCTGGGTGCCGTGGAGCACTTGATCGACCACGTCACTGTCGGCGCCCCCGAGGGACGGTAACGGCGGGAGCTCCCAGTCGCTGTCATGGCAGCGAGCAGGCCGTCGGCTCCGCATCCGCGGAGGTGCTCCGTCGATGGGCTCATCCACTCGACCCAGCAGGGTTCCGTCCCCGCGTAAACGGGGGTTTCCGGCCCGCTCGCCCTCCGGTCGGCCGGGGTGCCGGGCCTCAGCTCCGCACAAGCTGGCCCGCGCCCCGTGCCCCGGGGTCAGTCCACCAGGTCCCGGACCACCGCGTCCGCCAGCAGCCGCCCCCGCAGCGTCAGAACCGCCCGCCCCGCAGTGAACGGCCCGTCCGCCAGCAGCCCGTCCGCCAGCGCCCGCTCCGCCGCCGCCAGCCCCGCCGGGGCCAGCAGGGACAGCGGGCAGCCGTCCGCGAGCCGCAGTTCCAGCAGGATGCGCTCCACGCGCCGGTCCTCCGCCGGGAGCACCTCGCGCCCGGCTCCGGGCGAGCGCCCGTCCCCCAGTGCCTGCGCGTACGCGCCCGGGTGCTTGACGTTCCACCACCGCACCCCGCCCACGTGGCTGTGCGCGCCCGGACCCGCGCCCCACCAGTCCGCCCCGCGCCAGTACAGCTCGTTGTGCAGGCACCGCGCCGCGTCCGAAGTGGCCCAGTTCGAGACCTCGTACCACGCGAAGCCCGCCGCCGACAGCGCGGACTCCGTCATCAGGTACCGGTCGGCGTGCACGTCGTCGTCGGTCATCGGCACCTCGCCCCGCCGGATCCGCCGCGCCAGCTGCGTCCCCTCCTCCACGATCAGCGCGTACGCGCTCACGTGGTCGGGTCCCGCTCCGATCGCCGCGTCCAGCGACGCCTGCCAGTCCGCGTCGGACTCCCCCGGCGTGCCGTAGATCAGGTCGAGGTTCACGTGCGCGAAGCCCGCCGCCCGCGCCTCCGCGACGCATGCCTCCGGCCGGCCGGGCGTGTGCGTACGGTCCAGGATCTTCAGCACGTGCTGCTTCGCGCTCTGCATCCCGAACGAGATCCGGTTGAAGCCGCCCTCCCGCAGCTCCGCCAGATAGCGCGGGTTCACCGACTCCGGGTTGGCCTCCGTCGTGATCTCCGCGTCGTCCGCGAGCCCGAACTCGTCCCGGATCGCTCCCAGCATCCGTACGAGGTCCCCGGCCGCCAGCAGCGTCGGCGTACCCCCGCCCACGAAGACGGTCCGTACCGGCCGGGGGTCGTCGCCGAGGACCTTGCGGGCCAGGCGCACCTCCTCCACCAGGGTGTCCGCGTAGTTGTCGCGCGAGGCCAGCGCACCGCCCGAGCCGCGCAACTCGGTCGCCGTGTAGGTGTTGAAGTCGCAGTAGCCGCAGCGGGTCGCGCAGTACGGAACGTGCAGGTAGAAGCCGAGCGGCCGCTCGGCCGCGCCGGCCAGGGCGTGCGGTGGCAGCGCCCCGTCTTCGGGCATGGGCTCACCGTCGGGCAGTACAGAAGGCATGCCCCCATTGTCACAGCTCCGGTCACATCGCCTGGAGGACGAGCAGCGCCAGGTCGTCGTCGGGCGGCGTGGGCGAGAAGTCGTGCACCTCGCGCATGATCCTTTCTGCGACCCCCTGCGCGCTCAGCCCCACGCACCGCCCCAGCGCCGTCGCCAGCCCGTCCGCGTCGTCGAACATGCGCTGCCCGGAGCGCCGCTCGGTCACGCCGTCCGTGACGCAGAGCAGGGTGTCGCCCGCTTCCAGGACGAAGGTCTCGCTCTCGTACGTGACGCCGTCGACGACCCCGAGCAGCATCTGGGAGGCGGCGGCGGGCCGTACGCTCCCGTCGGGCCTCAGGAGGAGCGGCAGCGGGTGCCCCGCGCAGGCGAGGGTGCAGCGCGCCCCGCCGCCGTCCTCGGCCGGGAACGGCACCAGCTCGCCGTACAGGAGCGAGAGGAAGCGCGGCTGCGGCGCTTCCCACAGCCCGGCCGCCGCCCCGGCACCGACCGCTCCCGCGATCCCGGCCCCGGGGACCCCGGGAGCCCCGGCTGCGGCCGCCGCCAGTCTGGCGGTGGCCTCCGCCGTCTCGACCGCGTCGTCGAGCAGCAGCCCGTTGAGCCGGCCGAGGACCTCGCCGACCGCCCGGCCCTCGCGCGCGAGCAGCCGCAGCCAGGGCCTGACGAGGCCGGTGACGACCGCCGCCTCGGGCCCGTTGCCCTGGACGTCGCCGAGCGAGAAGGACCAGCTGCCGCTCGCGCCGGGGAAGACGTCGTAGAAGTCGCCGCCCGCGACGCCCTGCCCGCGCGGCTCGTACACGAGGGCCTTCGCGACGCCCGGGATGTCGGCCATCTGCCCCGGCAGCAGGGCCCGTTGCAGGACGCGGCTGATGGTGGCCTGCCGGGTGTACTGGCGGGCGGCGGCGACGGCGAGGGCGACCCGGCGTACGAAGTCCTCGATGAGGCCGGTCACCTCGTCCGGCATCCGGGCCACCCCCGCCCGCCCCAGCACCAGCGTCCCGAGCCCGCGTCCGCCCGCGATCAGCCGGTACGCGACCGCGGCGCCGTCGCCGCCGTCCAGGGCGGGCCACGGCACGGGCACCGGTCCGCCGCGCACGGAGCCGGGCGCCTGGGGCGGCTCCTTCTCGACGCGCCTGCGCAGTTCCTCGATGCTGCACTCGCGCTGGTGCCAGACGCGGGCGAGCCGCGGCGCGGCACCCTCCTCCTCCAGCCACACCGCGCACCAGTCCGCGAGCCTCGGCACGAGGAGCTGCGCGGCGAGCGCCGCGATCATGTCCTCGTCGAACTGGCCCGTCAGCAGGTCGGACGCCTCGGCGAGGAAGGAGAGCGCGCCCCGGTTGATCCAGTCGCTGTCGTACTCGCGCGCCGTCCGCCGCGGTACGGGCGCCAGGATCTCGGCGGCGCGCAGCCCGCGCTGAAGCGCCTGGCCGGCGCCGTCCGCCGGTCCGGAGGGCAGGGCCGGGTGCACGCCCTCGACGGCGAGCCGGGCCCAGACGGTCTTGAGGCCGGTGCGGTAGGTGACGCCCCAGCACGCGGAGAGGGCGGCGACGAGGTGCAGGCCGCGCCCGAACTCCTGGCCGCCCGGCCCGGACGGACCGGGCCGGACCGCGGGATCGTTGTGCACGACGCGGGCGGGGTGGTGGTCGGAGACCTCGACGACCAGCGCGGCGGGATCCTCGTCCGTCGCCTCCTCCAGGTGGCACACCAGCTCGACGTTGGTGCCCGCGTGGACGACCGCGTTGGTCACCAGTTCGTTGACGAGGACCACCGCGTCGTCGGCGACCCGGTCGGTGAAGCCGTCGGCGGCCGGCAGCCCGAGTCCGGTCCACTCGGCGAGCGCGGCCCGGACGAACCGCCGGGCGGCGGCCGGCGCGAGCGGGTTCCCGGGCAGGCTCGTCCAGGCGACCGAGCGCGCGTCGGGCAGGCTGCCCGGAAGGTGCGTCGAGCGGTAGGTGGTCTCCCGCTGTCTCGGAATGGACCCCACAGTGCGGCTCCCCGTCGGTTCTGTGATGACGCCCCCGGCGCCATGGAACAGAGTGACAGACCGATGCCGTCCATAAGCGCGGAGTCACCGAAGTGGGTGCACGGAAGGGCGCGGGCGGTGCCGTGACCGGCTCCGCCCGCGCGCCCCGCTGCCGTACCGCTGCCGTTGTCGGCTATGCCTCGCGCGACCCCGCGTACATCTCTTCGATCAGGTCCTTGTACTCGCGCTCCACGACCGGCCTCTTGAGCTTGAGACTCGGCGTCAGCTCGCCGTGCTCGATGTCCAGGTCGCGCGGCAGCAGACGGAACTTCCTGATCGTCTGCCAGCGCTGCAACCCTTCGTTGAGCCGCTCCACATAGCCCTCGATCAGTTCCTCGGTCTTCCGGGAGGCGACGACTTCGGCGTACGACCTGCCCTCCATGCCGTTCTCCCCGGCCCAGCCGAGGATCGTCGGCTCGTCGAGCGCGATCAGCGCGGTGCAGAAGTTCCGGTCCGCGCCGTGCACCAGGATGTTGGAGACGAACGGGCACACCGCCTTGAACCGGCCCTCGACCTCGGCCGGCGCGATGTACTTGCCGCCCGACGTCTTGATCAGGTCCTTCTTGCGGTCCGTGATGCGCAGGTAGCCGTCCACCGAGAGCTCGCCGATGTCGCCGGTGTGGAACCAGCCGTCCGACTCCAGCACCTCGGCGGTCTTCTCCGGCAGCCCGTGGTAGCCCTGCATGATGCCGGGGCCGCGCAGCAGGATCTCGCCGTCGTCCGCGATGCGCACCTCGGTGCCGGGGAGCGGCTTGCCGACGGTGCCGGTGCGGTACGCCTCACCGGGGTTCACGAAGGAGGCGGCACTGGACTCGGTGAGCCCGTACCCCTCCAGGATGTGGATCCCGGCGCCGGAGAAGAAGAAGCCGATGTCGGGCGCGAGCGCGGCGGAACCGGAGATGCAGGCGCGCAGCCGGCCGCCGAAGGCCTCGCGGATCTTGGAGTAGACGAGCGCGTCGGCGGCCTTGTGCTTGGCGGACAGGGCGAAGGGCGCGGAGGCCGTGCCCGTACGCCGGAAGTTGTCCTGGGTGACCTTGGCGTACTCGCGGGCGACCTCCGCCGCCCACTGGAAGATCTTGTACTTCGCGCCGCCGCCGGCCCGCGCCTTGGCCGCGACGCCGTTGTAGACCTTCTCGAAGATCCGGGGCACGGCGGCCATGTACGTCGGCTGGACCACCGGCAGATTCTCGATGATCTTGTCGACCCGGCCGTCCACGGCGGTGACGTGCCCGACCGCGATCTGTCCGGAGGTCAGCACCTTGCCGAAGACGTGCGCGAGCGGCAGCCAGAGGTACTGCACGTCCTCCTGGCTGATCAGGCCGGTCGCCGGAATGGCCTTCGCCATGTACGACCAGCAGTCGTGCGGCAGCCGTACGCCCTTGGGCCGGCCCGTGGTCCCCGAGGTGTAGATCAGCGTCGCGAGCTGGTCGGCGGTGATGGCGTCGACCCGCTCGGTGACGGCCTGCGGGTGCTTCTCCAGATGGGCCACCCCGCGCGCCTCCAGGTCGGCCAGCGTGAGCACCCATCCCTCGGGATCGCCCTCGGCCGGCTCGACGCCCTCGGCGTCGATGACGACGACGTGGGCGAGGTTCGGCAGGTCGGCCCGGCGCTCCCGTGCCTTGGCGAGCTGCGACGCGTCCTCCGCGATGAGCACCCGGCTCTCGGAGTCGGCCAGGATGTAGGCGGACTCCTCGGCGTTGGTGGACGGGTAGACCGTGGTCGTCGCGGCGCCGGCGCACATCACGCCGAGGTCGGCGAGGATCCACTCGACCCGGGTGTTGGAGGCGAGCGCGACCCGTTCCTCCGGCTGCACGCCGAGGTCGATCAGACCTGCGGCGACGGCGTACACGCGCCCGGCCGCCTGTTCCCAGCTCAGCGACTTCCAGGCGTCGGCCCCCTGCCCCGGCGCGGCCGGTACGGGGTAGCGGTAGGCCTCGGCATCGGGCGTGGCTGTTACGCGCTCAACGAAGAGGGCCGCCACCGACGGCGGCCGGTTCTCGATCAAGGTCTGTGTATCGCTCACGACGTCCTCCGGGCCTGCGGCATGCTGCACGACTGGCTGGTGTTTAACTGGCGAGTAACCTTCGAGTGGTGATCAGAGTAAAGCGCACGGGCCCGGGGCGTAAGAGGATGTGGCGCGCGGCTTCATAACGGAACGGACCGGCCGCGCCGCCGCCGTCCACCACGCGCGAAAGCGCCCCTCCGGGGTGCGGAGGGGCGCTTTCGCGTGCTGCCGGCGTACTGACCGCCGCTGGTGCCGGGGCTGCCGCTACTTCTTCTTGCCGCCGGAGTCGTCGCTGGACAGCACCGCGATGAAGGCCTCCTGCGGGACTTCCACGCTGCCGACCATCTTCATCCGCTTCTTGCCTTCCTTCTGCTTCTCCAGCAGCTTGCGCTTACGGGAGATGTCGCCGCCGTAGCACTTGGCGAGGACGTCCTTGCGGATGGCGCGGATGGTCTCGCGGGCGATGACCCGGGAGCCGATGGCGGCCTGGATGGGGATCTCGAAGGCCTGGCGCGGGATGAGCTCGCGCAGCTTGGCGACGAGCCGCACGCCGTACGCGTACGCCGCGTCCTTGTGCGTGACGGCGGAGAAGGCGTCGACCCGGTCGCCGTGCAGCAGGATGTCGACCTTGACGAGGGACGCGGCCTGCTCGCCGGTGGGCTCGTAGTCGAGGGAGGCGTAACCGCGCGTCTTGGACTTCAGCTGGTCGAAGAAGTCGAAGACGATCTCCGCGAGCGGCAGGGTGTAGCGGATCTCGACGCGGTCCTCGGAGAGGTAGTCCATGCCCAGCAGCGTGCCGCGGCGGGTCTGGCAGAGCTCCATGATGGCGCCGATGAACTCGCTCGGGGCGAGGATCGTGGCGCGTACGACCGGCTCGTGGACGTCCGAGATCTTGCCCTCGGGGAACTCGCTCGGGTTGGTGACCGTGTGCTCCTTGCCGTCCTCCATGACGACGCGGTAGACCACGTTGGGCGCGGTGGCGATCAGGTCGAGCCCGAACTCGCGCTCCAGGCGCTCGCGGATCACGTCGAGGTGCAGGAGGCCGAGGAAGCCGACGCGGAAGCCGAAGCCGAGCGCCGCGGAGGTCTCCGGCTCGTACACCAGGGCGGCGTCGTTGAGCTGGAGCTTGTCGAGGGCCTCGCGCAGGTCGGGGTACTCGGAGCCGTCCAGCGGATACAGGCCCGAGAAGACCATCGGCTTCGGGTCCTTGTAGCCGCCGAGGGCCTCGGTGGCGCCCTTGTGCAGGGAGGTGATCGTGTCACCGACCTTGGACTGACGGACGTCCTTCACACCGGTGATGATGTAGCCGACCTCGCCGACGCCGATGCCGTCGGACGGCGTCATCTCGGGGGAGGAGACGCCGATCTCCAGCAGCTCGTGGGTCGCGTTGGTGGACATCATCCGGATGCGCTCGCGCTTGTTGAGCCCGCCGTCGATGACACGTACGTAGGTGACGACGCCGCGGTACGAGTCGTACACCGAGTCGAAGATCATCGCGCGGGCGGGCGCGTCGGCGTCGCCGACCGGGGCCGGGATGTCGCGGACGACGCGGTCCAGCAGCGCGTCCACGCCGAGGCCGGTCTTCGCGGAGACCTTCAGCACGTCCTCGGGCTGGCAGCCGATGAGGTTCGCCAGCTCCTCGGAGAACTTCTCCGGCTGGGCGGCCGGCAGGTCGATCTTGTTGAGCACCGGGACGATGGTGAGGTTGTTCTCCATCGCCAGGTAGAGGTTGGCGAGGGTCTGCGCCTCGATGCCCTGGGCGGCGTCGACGAGGAGCACCGTGCCCTCGCACGCGGCGAGCGAGCGCGAGACCTCGTACGTGAAGTCCACGTGGCCCGGGGTGTCGATCATGTTCAGGATGTGGGTCGTGCCCACGTCCGGACCCTCGTTGGGCGCCCAGGGCAGCCGGACCGCCTGGGACTTGATCGTGATGCCGCGCTCGCGCTCGATGTCCATCCGGTCGAGATACTGAGCACGCATCTGCCGCTGGTCGACCACACCGGTCAGCTGGAGCATCCGGTCGGCGAGCGTGGACTTGCCGTGGTCGATGTGCGCGATGATGCAGAAGTTGCGGATCAGCGCCGGGTCGGTACGGCTCGGCTCGGGCACGTGGGTAGGAGTCGCGGGCACGCAGGGTCTCGTCTCGGGGCGATGTTGGATCGATACGTAGCTTCCATGGTCCCACGGACGGCGGGCGGGGCTCGGTTTGGGCCGCCCGGCGGGCCGCTGGTACGCTGAGCAGCTGTGTCTCACAAGCCTCGGAGTAGCTCTCCGGTCGGCGGGGCACTCATCGAAGATCCAACGAACCTGTAGAGGCTCTTTCGTGGCGAACATCAAGTCCCAGATCAAGCGGAACAAGACGAACGAGAAGGCGCGCCTGCGCAACAAGGCCGTCAAGTCTGCGCTCAAGACGTCGATCCGCAAGGCCCGCGAGGCTGTCACCGCCGGTGACCTCGAGAAGGCCACCGTGGCCGTCCGCGAGGCTTCCCGCAAGCTCGACAAGGCAGTCTCCAAGGGAGTCATCCACAAGAACGCCGCCGCCAACAAGAAGTCGGCGCTGGCGCACAAGGTTGCCTCCCTGCAGGGCTGAGCATTCGCTTGTACGACCCTTGTATGACCCGCACGACCGCCGGTAGGGACTCAGCGGGCCCTCTCTTCCGCTCCTGATCCGGCGACCTCGCGCCGCACGCGGCCTGCGTTCGCCACGCGGGTGCGGCGCATCAAAGCTTTGACAGGCTTCAGGGCTTCTCGCGTCGGCCCCGGCCGCCCGTCCTTCCGAGGACGGGCGGCCGCGGCCTTCGTGCTGCTGTTCACGCCTCACGCCGCTGTTCTGCTGTTGCGCCGCTTGCGCCGCCGCTGTCACACCGCTACCTGTGGCGGGCGGCGCGGGCGACGGTGACGACCGCCTTCTCCAGCGCGTACTCCGGATCGTCGCCGCCGCCCTTGACGCCGGCGTCGGCCTCGGCGACGGCCCGCAGCGCGAGGGCCACGCCGTCCGGCGTCCAGCCGCGCATCTGCTGCCGTACCCGGTCGATCTTCCACGGGGGCATGCCGAGCTCGCGGGCGAGGTCGGCGGGGCGGCCGCCGCGGGCGGAGGACAGCTTGCCGATGGCCCGTACGCCCTGGGCGAGGGCGCTGGTGATCAGGACGGGGGCGACGCCGGTGGACAGCGACCAGCGCAGGGCCTCCAGGGCCTCGGCCGCCCGGCCCTCCACGGCGCGGTCGGCGACCGTGAAGCTGGAGGCCTCGGCGCGGCCCGTGTAGTACCGCCCGACCACGGCCTCGTCGATGGTCCCCTCGACGTCCGCGCACAGCTGGGCGACGGCACTGGCCAGCTCGCGCAGGTCGCTGCCGATGGAGTCGACCAGGGCCTGGCCCGCCTCGGGGGTCGCGGAGCGGCCCAGCACGCGGAATTCGGACCGTACGAACGACAGGCGCTCGGCGGCCTTGGTGGTCTTGGGGCAGGCGACCTCGCGGGCCCCCGCCTTGCGGGCGGCGTCGAGCAGCCCCTTGCCCTTGGCTCCGCCCGCGTGGAGCAGTACGAGCGTGATCTCCTCGGCTGGGGCTTCGAGGTAGGACTTCACGTCCTTGACCGTGTCGGCGGAGAGGTCCTGCGCGCCGCGCACGACGACCACCTTGCGCTCGGCGAAGAGCGAGGGGCTCGTCAGCTCGGCGAGGGTGCCGGGCTGGAGCTGGTCGGGCGTGAGGTCGCGTACGTCGGTGTCGGCGTCGGCGGCGCGGGCGGCCGCCACCACCTGCTGCACGGCGCGGTCGAGCAGCAGGTCCTCCTGCCCCACGGCGAGGGTCACGGGGGCGAGCGGGTCGTCGGTCGAATTCTTCCTGGTGGCCATCGTGGTCCAGCATCCCATGCCCCGCTGACAGCCCCGTCCGTGTTGGAGAATGGGCAGGTGAGCGATGTGAGACACGTACTGGTGCTGCCCGACCGGGATGCCGCGGAGGAGGTGGCCGTGGAGGTCTGCGAGCGCTTCGGAGCCGTTGAGGAACCGCAGCTCGTACGGGACGCGCTGGCCGGCGAGGACGATGCCGAGGACGCGCAGTGGCTGGTCGTGGTGGAGGACCCGGACGGCAGGCTCGACACCGGGGAGCTGCACGCGCTGGCCGGCGAGTACGAAGGATGGCTGGAGCGCCCTTAGCCCTGCTTTCCGCTCCCTCCTCCCTGCTTGCCGCTCCCTGCTCCCGGCCTCCCGCTTCCCGCTCTTCTCTCCCGGATCCTCGGCGCGGTCGCCGTCAGACGCCCGGGGCGCTGTCGCTCGTTCCGCTCGGCCGCGGGACGCGGTCGAGGGTGATGCCGAAGTGGTCGCGGCAGGCGGCGAGGGTCTCGGCCTCGGTGGCGAGGGGCAGTTCGGTGTGCTCGCCGTCCACGGTCGTCACGAGGCGGTCGCCGTCCTTGCCGCCGGTGAGGGTGATCCGGCCCCGGCCGTCGGCGGTGCGGCGGGAGCAGACGAGGGAGCGCGCGAAGTGGGAGCATCGAGGGCGCTGCCGAACCGGTGGAAGGGACGGAGCTGGCGCCGGAGTCGGCCGACGCCTTCGCCGCGAAGCTGAACGGCTGGGACCCGCGCAACCGGAAGCCCTGGGTCCATTTCTGCGTCACACCACGCGCCGTGAAGGTATGGCGCGAGGAGAACGAGCTGGCCGAGCGCGAACTGATGCGCGAGGGCCGCTGGCTCGTCTGACGCGTGTCCCTATACGGCGTCCGGGCCTGCCGGCACCGCACGCAGGCCGGGGCCCGAACCGGTCACCGCGATCGACCCGTCGGTGTCCGTGCGCAGCACCGCGGCGCCGCCGGTGCGGAGCGCGGTGAGCGTACGGGACGAAGGGTGGCCGTACGGGTTGTCGCGGCCGCAGGACACCAGGGCGAGCCGGGGGCGGACACGGGCGAGCAGGGCGGGGTCCTGGTAGGCCGAGCCGTGGTGGGCGACTTTCAGGACGTCCACCGGTGGGAGCGTCGGATGGGCCCTCAGCAGACCTTGCTGGGCAGGGGGCTCGAGGTCGCCCAGGAGGAGCAGGGTGAGGTGGCCGGAGCGGGCGAGGAGCGTGACGCTGGCGTCGTTCGGCTCTTCGGGGGCAAGGGCGGCCGGGAAGGGACGCGGCCACAGCGTCCGCCAGGACAGCGGTCCGACCCGGCGCCGCTCCCCCGGGCCGGTGAGGAGGAGCGGCACCCCTGCGGCGGCGGCCGTCCTGCGGACGAACGCGCTCTGTTCCCGGGGCTCCTGGAGCGACGTCGTCCGGATCTCGCCCACCGACCGGCCGCGCAGCACGCCCGGCAGCCCCGCCACGTGGTCCGCGTGGAAGTGGGTGAGCAGGACGAGCGGGACGCGGGTGACGCCGAGTGCGCGCAGGCAGCGGTCGACGCGCCGCGGGTCCGGTCCCGCGTCCACGACCACGGCCGTCCCTTCGCCCGCCGCCAGGACGGAGGCGTCTCCCTGTCCGATGTCGCACATCGCGAACTTCCAGCCCGGCGGTGGCCAGCCGGTGACGATTCTGGTGAGTGGCGAGGGCCGCAGGATCGCGAGCACCAGGAGCAGCACGAGGCCCGCGCTCAGCCACGGGTGGCGCAGGACCCTGCGGGCGGCGAACACGGCGACGGCGGTCACGACCGCCAGCAGCAGCCCGCCGCGCCAGCCGTCCGGCCAGTCGGCCTCCGCGCCCGGAAGCGCGGCTCCGGCGCGGGCGACGGAGGCGATCCACCCGGCCGGCCACGCGGCGCACCGGGCCAGCAGTTCGGCGGCGGGCATCGCCACCGGAGCCACCGCCAGGGCCGCGAAGCCGAGCACCGTCGCGGGGGCCACCGCGAACTCGGCGAGCAGGTTGCAGGGGATCGCCACCAGGCTCACCCTGGCCGCCATCATCGCGACGACGGGTGCGCACACCGCCTGGGCCGCCACGGCCGCGGCCAGCACCTCCGCGAGCCTGGGGGGCATGCCGCGCCGTTGCAGCGCGGCGCTCCAGCGCGGCCCGACGGTGAGGAGGGCGCCCGTGGCCAGTACGGAGAGCAGGAATCCGTAACTGCGGGCCAGCCACGGGTCGTACAGGACGAGCAGCAGGACGGCGGCGGCGAGAGCGGGGATCAGCTGCCTGCGGCGCCCCGTGCCGATGGCGAGCAGTGTGACGAGCCCGCAGGCCGCGGCCCGCAGCACGCTCGGCTCGGGCCTGCACACCACGACGAAGGCGAGCGTGAGCGCCCCGCCGAGCAGCGCGGTCGTCCGCAGGGAGATGCCGAGGCGCGGGGCGAGTCCTCCCCGTTCGGCGCGCAGGGCCTTGCCGGGCGGGCCGATCAGCAGGATCAGGACGATCGTGAGGTTGCTTCCGGACACGGCGAGGAGGTGCGTGAGGTCGGTGGCCTCGAACGCCTCGTGCAGCTCGGGCCCCACCCTGGAGGTGTCGCCGACGACCAGGCCCGGCAGGAGCGCCCGCGCGTCCGGGGCGAGCCCTTCGGTCGCCTCGCGCAGTCCGGCCCTGAGTCCACCGGCGGTGCGCTGCACGGCGGTCGGCGGGCGTACGGTCTGCGGTGACCTGCCGTCCGGTACGCGCAGCACCGCGGCGACGCGGTCCCCGCCGCCCGTCGGGGGCGCGAGCCGCGCCGTGAGCCGCAGCCCGGTGGACGGCAGCAGCCGTTGCCACCGGGACGCCGGGTCCCGGGCCGGTGCGACCACCAGGACCGGCGTACGCACGGCGGCCGTCGCCCGGTCCGGGCCGGCGGCGCGGTTGACGGGGGTGACGCGGGTGATGTCGGCGTTGAGTACGACCGACCTCGGCATCGTGTGGTCGCCGTGCACCCGGGGCCGGGTCGTGCGCGCGTCCGAGGTGACCGTCAGCTCCACCGTGACCTGCGCGTACTGGCGCGCCAGGGCCGGCACGGGGCCACGGTGGAGGTCGGCCGCGTGCAGCCCGCCCGAGACGGCGCCCGCTGCCGCGCACAGCAGCACGGCGGCGACGGCCGTGATGCTCAGCCCGCGCCGTACCCCGGCGTCGCGCTCCTCCCGCGATGCCCGGACCACCAGCAGCCCGGCCGCCACGACCACGCACCCCACCGCGAACCCGGCCGCCCGGCGTCCCGAGACCCCCACGGCCACGGCGGCCGCCACCCACGCGGCCAGCGCGGGCGGCACCAGCCGCAGATCCGCGGGCCCCTCCTGCCAGGGGTCGGACGCGCCCAGCCGGTGCCCGGACGCGGCGTGAACCGCCGGGCGTGTCACGGCCGTACGAGCGGCCGGAGGTCCGCGAACCGGCGGTCGCCGATCCCCTTCACCTCGCGAAGCTCGTCGACGGAACGGAATCCGCCGTGCTCGGTCCGGTAGTCGATGATGTGCTGCGCCAGCACCGGTCCCACTCCGGGCAGCGTCTCCAACTGCTCGGCGGTGGCGGAGCCGAGGCCGATCGGAGCCGCTGCCCGGCCGGACGCCGGAGCGCCGCCGCCGGCAGCCGGCCCGGCGGCCCCGGCCGGTGCGGGGACTCCCACCACCACCTGCTCGCCGTCCATGAGCAGGCGCGCGCGGTTGAGTCCCACGGTGTCCGCGCCCGCCTTGACGCCACCCGCGGCCCGCAGCGCGTCGGCGACCCGCGATCCGGCCGGCAGTCGGTGGATGCCCGGCTGCCGTACCCTGCCGCTGACGTCGATGACAATGCGCCCCTCGCCGGGCACCGGTCCCGGCCCGTCGGCGGTCGCCGTCGGGGGCGGCCCCGGCGACGGTGACGGTTCGGGCCGCGCCGCGGCCGGTCCCTCGCCCACCACCTCGGGGGGCTGCACGGACTGTGGCCGCCCGGTCCAGAAATGCTGGGCGGCGAGGACAGCGGCCACGACAAGAACAACGGCCAGCGCGGCCAGCGTCCTGGGTTCGAGCCCGCACCGCGACTGCACCCAGACGGGCAGCCGCTCCCGCACGGCCGACCGGACCCGCCCCACCCTCGTGCCCACGCCCCCACCCAGGCTCATGCCCATGCCACCAGCGGCCCCGCCGTCCGGTGCTGCAGCAGCCGTGCTCGCCCCGGTGGCGGGCGCGGACGGACGCGTGGGGACGGACGGGCCCATGGGCGCGGACGGGCGCCGGGACGGTCGCGGGGCCGGACCATCCGTCGCCGCCGGGCCGCCGGTCTGCCGGGCCAGCGGTTCCGGCCCGGGCGGTCCAAGGCCGCGGCCCACTGGCCGCACCGGTCGCGGTGCGGGCGCCAGGAGCGCCTCCGCTCGGCGGCGCAGCGCCGTGGACCGGACGGATTCAGGAACCCGGCGGCGCAAGCGGCGCCCGCCGCGGCCGTGCCCGTGGCGCGCCCGGACGCCGGACGACCGGGCGTCGGACGACCGGGGGTCGGAGGCCGGAGCGCGGCCTGGTCCACTGGTTGCGGAGTGTGATCGGAGAGCCATGCCACGAGACGGTAGGCACATCCGCCCGACGCCGCCGATCACGGCCGATTCCCGTGGAGAACTCGCCGGTTGTGGATATCCCGGCCACCCCGCGGGGCCACAGTTCGCGGAACCACAGCTCCGCCTCACGGATCCGCAGTTTCACGGGACCACAGAGGAGACGGGGGAACGTCAGTGGGGCGAGACCACGACCCCCAGCAGGCCGGGCCCCGTATGCGCGCCGATCACCGCGCCCACCTCGCTGACATGCAGCTCCGCCAGCCCGGGAAGCCGGTCGCGCAGCCGCCCCGCCAGCCGTTCGGCCCGCTCGGGGGCCGCCAGGTGGTGCACCGCGATGTCCACACTGCGCGCCTGCGCCCGTTCGGCCACGATCTCCTCCAGCCGGGCGATCGCCTTGGACGCCGTACGTACCTTCTCCAGCATCTCGATACGGCCGCCGTCCAGCTCCAGCAGCGGCTTCACGGCGAGCGCCGACCCCAGCAGCGCCTGCGCCGCGCCGATGCGGCCGCCGCGGCGCAGGTAGTCCAGCGTGTCCACGTAGAAGTAGGCCGACGTGCCCGCCGCACGCTTCTCCGCCGCGGCCACCGCCTCGTCCACCGTGCCACCGGCGTCGGCGGCCTCCGCCGCCGACAGCGCGCAGAAACCCAGGGCCATCGCGACCATCCCGGTGTCCACCACCCGCACCGGCACCGGGGCATCCCGCGCGGCGAGCTCGGCCGCATCGTACGTACCGGAGAACTCGGAGGACAGGTGCAGCGACACGATCCCGGTCGCGCCGGCCTCCGCAGCCGCGCGGTAGGCCGCGGCGAAGACCTCGGGGCTCGGCCTCGACGTCGTCACGGACCGGCGTTTCTGGAGCGCCAGGGCCAGTGAGCGGGCCGAGATCTCGGTGCCCTCCTCAAGGGCCCGGTCGCCGATGACGACGGTCAGCGGCACCGCGGTGATGCCGTGCCGCTCCATCGTCTGCTGCGGCAGGTAGGCCGTTGAATCGGTGACGATCGCGACATGGCGGGACATGAGCGGGAGGTTACCCCGGCGGGGGCGCCCGGCGGCAGTCCGGCCCCGCCGATGATCCGTTCCGGTCCGTTCAGTTCCGTTCAGTTCCGTAGTCCGTTCCGGACCGTCGAGCCGTCTCAGACGGTGCCCTCGGGGCGGGCTTCCTTCTGCCACGGGTAGGTGGTCCGCCACCGGGGGTCAGGCGCCGTGATCGCCTCCGGACCGGCGCCGGCCCGGCCCGCCGCGCCGGCCCCGTCGGCCGCCCGAGCGGCCCCGTCCGCCGCGCCCGCCGCCGGGGACGTGCCCGCGTCCGCCACCGGGGACGCGCCCGCGCCCGGGGACGTGGCCCAGTGCCGCAGCGCCCCCGACTCCACCTCGATCTGCGCGCTCAGCGACGCGAGGTCGTCGTCCGCGAACCGCTGCGCCCGGTCCCGCGCCGCCCACCGCAACGAGTCCGCCGCGTGCGTCACCCGTTCCGTACGCTCGCGCAGGTCCGGCAGCCGCTCCGCCACCCGTGCCTTGTCCGGCTCGCGCTCCAGCCGCTTCAGGTCGTCGTCCAGTTCGTGCCCGTGCGCGCTCAGCCGTTCGAACAGGCCGATCGACTCCGACAGCGAGGCGTCCTGGGCGGCGCCCGCCTGCAGCGCCTCCTGGGTGGCCCTCATCGACGTACGCAGAGAGAGCCTCAGCTGGGCCAGCTCCCCGGCGACGCCCACCTGCCCGAAGCTCTTCGCCCGCAGGGTGGTGTCCTCGACGCTGCGCCGCGCCTGCGTGATCGTGCGGTCCACGCCACGCTTGGCCGCACCGACCGCCTTCACGCCCACGTAGACCCCCGTCGCCACGAACGCCACAAAGAGCAACGCCAGGATCAGGATGACGGTGCCGGGTTCCATGAGCGCCCCTCCGTTGTCGGTCCACCCGGGCCCCTCGGCCCGCGTGGTCTCTCCACCGTAAACGGAACGGGCAGGCCGAGGGTTCCACCGGAACCCCCAACCTGCCCGTAGGGGAAAGTACCTACCGCCGCACCCCGCGTTACGCGGGAACGATGTTGACCAGCTTCGGCGCCCGCACGATCACCTTGCGGATGCCCGCCCCGCCCAGCGCCGCGACCACCGCCGGGTCCGCCAGCGCCAGCTTCTCCAGCTCCTCGTCACCGATCGCCGGCGAGATCTCCAGGCGCGCCTTGACCTTGCCCTTGACCTGCACCACGCACGTCACGGTCTCGTCCACGACGTACGCCGGGTCGGCGACCGGGAAGTCCTGGTACACCACGGAATCCGTGTGCCCCAGCTTGCGCCACAGCTCTTCCGCGATGTGCGGGGCCAGCGGCGCGATCAGCAGCACCAGCCGCTCGGCGACCGACCGCGACACCGGCCCGCCCGCCTTCGTCAGGTGGTTGTTCAGCTCGGTGACCTTGGCGATGGCGGTGTTGAAGCGCATCCCCGCCATGTCCTTGCCGACGCCGTCGACCGCCTTGTGCAGGGCGCGCAGCGTGTCCTCGTCGGGCTCGGTGTCGACGACCGTGGCCTCGCCGGTCGTCTCGTCGACGACATTGCGCCACAGCCGCTGCAGCAGCCGGTACTGGCCGACCACCGCGCGCGTGTCCCACGGCCGCGACACGTCCAGCGGACCCATCGCCATCTCGTACAGCCGCAGCGTGTCCGCGCCGTACTCGGCGGCGATCTTCTCCGGGGTGACGGCGTTCTTCAGGGACTTGCCCATCTTGCCCAGGACGCGGCTGACCTTCTCGCCCTGGTACCAGAACGCGCCGTCGCGCTCCTCGACCTCGGCCGCCGGCACCGCGATGCCGCGCGAGTCCCGGTAGACGAACGCCTGGATCATGCCCTGGTTGTAGAGCTTGTGGAACGGCTCGGACGAGGAGACGTGCCCCAGGTCGAACAGCACCTTGGACCAGAACCGCGCGTACAGCAGGTGCAGTACGGCGTGCTCGGCGCCGCCGACGTACAGGTCGACACCGCCGTGCGGCTGCCCCTCGCGCGGCCCCATCCAGTACCGCTCGATCTCGGGATCGACCAGCTTCTCGCTGTTGTGCGGGTCCAGGTAGCGCAGCTCGTACCAGCAGGAACCGGCCCAGTTGGGCATGGTGTTGGTCTCGCGCCGGTACTTCTTGGGACCGTCGCCCAGGTCCAGGGTGACGTTCACCCAGTCCTCGTTGCGCGACAGCGGCGTCTCCGGCTCGGTGTCCGCGTCGTCCGGGTCGAAGGTGCGCGGCGAGTAGTCCTCGACCTCCGGCAGCTCCAGGGGCAGCATCGACTCGGGCAGCGGGTGGGCGATGCCGTCCTCGTCGTAGACGATCGGGAAGGGCTCGCCCCAGTAGCGCTGCCGGCTGAACAGCCAGTCGCGCAGCCGGTAGTTGACGGTGCCCTCGCCGATGCCCCGCGCGGCCAGCCACTCGGTGATCTTCGCCTTGGCCTCGACGACGCCCAGCCCGTCCAGCGAGATGTCCTCGCCCGACGAGTTCACGATCTTCGCGTCGTACGAGCCGAAGGCGTCGTCCCACTGGGCCGGGTCCGTGCCCCGCCCGTCCGACGGCTCGACGACGCAGCGCATCGGCAGCTCGAAGGCGCGCGCGAACGCGAAGTCGCGGGAGTCGTGCGCCGGTACCGCCATGATCGCGCCGGTGCCGTAGCCCATCAGCACGTAGTCGGCGATGAAGACGGGCACCTGCTCGCCGCTGACCGGGTTGACGGCGTACGCACCGGTGAAGACGCCGGTCTTGTCCTTGGCCTCGGCCTGCCGCTCGACGTCGGACTTCGAGGCGGCCTGGGCGCGGTACGCCGCCACGGCCTCGGCCGGGGTGGCGTGGCCGCCGGTCCACACGTCGTGCGTGCCCTCGGGCCAGGCGGCCGGAACGATCTTCCCGACCAGGTCGTGCTCGGGTGCCAGCACCATGTAGGTCGCGCCGAACAGCGTGTCCTGACGGGTGGTGAAGACGGTGATCGCGTCGTCACCGGCCGGGTTGTGGCATCCCACGGCGAAATCGACGCGCGCGCCCTCGCTCCGTCCGATCCAGTTGCGCTGCTGCAGCTTGATCGCCTCGGGCCAGTCCAGGCCGTCCAGGTCGTCCAGCAGGCGGTCGGAGTAGGCGGTGATGCGCATGTTCCACTGGCGCAGCTTGGCCTTGAAGACGGGGAAGTTGCCACGCTCGGAACGGCCGTCGGCCGTGACTTCCTCGTTGGCCAGTACGGTGCCCAGGCCCGGGGCCCAGTTCACGGGCGCCTCGGAGGCGTACGCCAGGCGGTACCCGCCCAGGACGTCGGCGCGCTCGGCGGCGCTCAGCTCACTCCAGGGGCGCTCGTCCGGTGTCGCACGCTCCCCGCTCTCGAACTGCGCCACCAGCTCGGCGACGGGCCGCGCCCGGCCGGCCTCCGTGTCGTACCAGGAGTTGAAGATCTGCAGGAAGATCCACTGGGTCCACTTGTAGTAGTCCGGGTCGATCGTCGCGATGGACCGGCGCTTGTCGTGGCCCAGGCCCAGCCGGCGCAGCTGCTGCTTCATGTTGTCCATGGCGGCCTCGGTCGACACCCGGGGGTGCGTGCCGGTGGCGACCGCGTGCTGCTCGGCGGGCAGGCCGAAGGCGTCGAAGCCCAGCGTGTGCAGGACGTTGTGGCCGGTCATGCGCTGGTGACGGGCGAAGACGTCGGTCGCGATGTAGCCGAGCGGGTGGCCGACGTGCAGTCCCGCGCCCGAGGGGTACGGGAACATGTCCATGATGAACTTCTTCGGCCTGGCGGCCAGCGCCGCGTCGCCCGCCAGGTCGCCGCTGGGATTCGGCGTCTCGTACGTGCCCTCCGCGTCCCAGAAGTCCTGCCAGCGTGCCTCGATGTCAGCGGCCATCGCGGCCGTGTAGCGGTGCGGCGCTGCCACCTCGGCAGCAGAATTCGTCTCGCTCATGATCCTCAAAGCTCCATCAATCGTCTCTGCCAGCGGCTGCGACATTCAGGCTGTGACATTCACGGACATGCACGCTGTGACATCCAGGAATGAAAAATCCCCTCGCACAGGAGGGGACGCCGCGCCGATGCCGACCGGATCTTTCATCCGTCGGGGCTGATCAGCGCGGCTCGCCAAGCAGAAGGCGTACGGCACGCATGGCGTCAGGGTACCGCAGGGCCCGGGACGGCCGCATCGAGCGTCCGCCCGGCGGACCGAGCACCCCTCGCCACCGGGGTTACTCCGCGTATCGACCTTATCCGGGGCAACGTCCGGGCGAGTTTTCCCACAGCCCGCGCGCTAAACCTCCAAACGCCGTACTGCCCGGTATGGAGCGACCTAGCATGCGGCAACGGGACCACTTTGCCGAAGCATTCGGAGTCGCCCCCATGAACCCTCATCCGGACCCTCTCCCGAACCATCGCCCGAAACCTCGACCGGCTCCCCACCCGGACCCCCGCCCGTCCCCCCGCCGAAGGCCCCGCTCCCCCCTCCCCCTCCCCGCACTGGGCCGCCCCGCCCAAGGGGGCCTGACCGCCGCCGCGCTGATTCTCATACCCCTGCTCGCCACAGCCGGCAGCGACAGCCTGCGAGCCGCGCTCGACTTCACCACCGGCGTCCTCTCCCTGGTCTCCCTGACCGCCGCCGTCGCCTGGGGCCTGCTGGCCACCGACCGGCTGCTGCTCCGGCCGCGCCACCGCCTTCTCGCCCAGGCCGTCCACCGGGCCACCGCGGTCGCCTCGCTGGGCTTCCTGCTGCTGCACGTTGCGGTCAAGGTCTCGCTGGGACATGTGGCGCTCCTCGGAGCCCTGGTCCCCTTCGGCCTCGGAATCAGCGGTACGGCCGGCCTCATCGGATTCGGTTCCCTGGCCGGATTCCTCATGGTCGTCGCGGCTTCGACAGGGGCGCTGCGCAGCGCGTTCGCCGCTCCGGGGCGCATCGCCGGCCGCTGGCGGGCGCTGCACATGCTCGCCTATCCGGCCTGGGGGTCGGCCCTGGTGCACGGCCTGTTCGCGGGCCGGCCCGCCGCCGGCTGGGTCGTCACGCTGTACGTCCTGTGCCTTGCGGCGGTCGCGACGGTGCTCTCGTTGCGCCTGCTCCCTCCCCCGCTCAAACGGGCCGCCGCCGAGCGGATCGTGGCCCTGGCCACGTCCGGCTCCCTGGCCGGGGCGTCCGGCCCGGAGCCCCGCGACGCCACGCTCTCCCCACTGCCGGGCGGCGGTTCCGCCCCGCCACAGCGTCCGGCGGCCCCCGCGCCACCGCCGCACGAGGCCGGGCGCTTCCCCGACGGGCTCCGCGCGGCGCCGGACACCGGCATATCGGCGGCGTACCGCGCCGTGTCCGCCCCGGCCGCCTCCGCCGCTTCGGCCCCCACCGAACAGCTTCCCCTGGCGCAGCACCTCCCCCCGGCCGGGCCCCCGACCGAGGAGATCCCCTTCCAGGCCGCGCCTCCCCCGCCCCGCTGGCCGACTCCGTCACCCCCTCCCCCCGCGCAGGCCGCCCGTCCGCCGTACGACCCGGACCGCGCCGCGTACGGTCCGGGAGCCGCCCCCGCCCCCGGCTTCCCCGGGTACGCCCCCGAGCGCCCTGCGCACACCCCCTGGACGCCCGCCGGACCGATCCCCCACCCCCGCCCCCACGGCGGCACCGAGCCCGCGCCGGGTCCGCTCTACCGGCCCGCCGCCGGAGAACCCTGGCACGCACCCGCAGGAGACCGACGTTGAACGTCCCCCTTCCAGACGTCCCCGAGGTACGCGTGGTCGGCCTTCCCCAGCTGACGGCCGGCTTCGACCTGGTCGAGCGCCTCGACCTCGGTATGCACCTGAAAGTGCACGGCCCGCTGGAGCCGATGGCCGGGGAGCGCCTGGCCGAACTCGCCGACCGCATCGCGCTGCGCGGCCGCGGCGGCGCCGGCTTCCCCTTCGGCAGGAAGCTGCGGGCGGTCGCTCAGGCCTCCATCCGGCGCGGCGTGCGGCCCGTGGTCGTGATCAACGGCAGCGAGGGCGAGCCCGCCTGCCGCAAGGACACCGTCCTGCTCAACCGCGCCCCGCACCTCGCGCTCGACGGCGCCCTGCTCGCGGCCGAGGCACTCGGCGCCCGCACCCTGGTCGTCGGCGTCACCCGCAACTCGACCGAGGCCTCCGTCCGCGCCGCCTTCGCCGAACGCGGCCTGTCCGACCGGCGCGGTCAGCCGTTGCGCGCGCGGATCGTACGTACCCCCGAGCGCATGGTCTCCGGCGAAGCCTCGTCCCTGATCCGCGCGGCGAACGGCGGCCCGGCCCTGCCGCCCGGCCGCCGCGAGCGCGCCTCCGAGACAGGGGTGGGGGGCGCGCCCACCCTGCTGTCCAACACGGAGACCTTCGCGCAGCTCGCCGTCGCCGCCCGCACCGGCGCCCGCCGCTACGCCCACACCGGTCTGGTGGACGAGCCGGGCACGGTCATGCTGACCCTCTCCGGCGCGGTCGCGCGGCCCATGGTGGTCGAGGTGCCCACCGGAGTGCCGCTGCGTTACGTCCTCCAGATGGCCGGTGCCCCGCCGCTGCCCCAGGGCGTGCTGACGGGCGGCTACCACGGCGACTGGATCGACGCGGCCGCCGCACACGACGCCGTGATCTCCCGCGAGTCCCTCGCCTCCCTCGGCGGCGCGCTCGGCGCGGGCGCGATCCTCCCGATCGGCCCGGAGACCTGCCCGCTGGGCGAGTCGCTGCGCGTCGCGAACTGGCTGGCGGCGGAGACGGCGGGCCAGTGCGGCCCCTGCCGGCTGGGGTTGCCCGCCGCCGCCGGCGGCCTCGCCGACGTACTCAACGGCGGCGGTCAGGCCGCGCTGGAGGCCCTGCGCGAAGTGACGCGGGCCGTGAAGGGCCGGGGCGCGTGCAAGCACCCCGACGGCTCGGTGCGCTTCTTCGTCTCCACGCTCAACGCCTTCACCGACGACCTGGCGGCGCACGTCCTGGGCGGCGGCTGCGGCCGGGAGACGCTGGGCGTGCTGCCGCTGCCGGGCCCCGGTCACGAGGAGGAGGGCCTCCCGAGCGGCGAGAGGTTCGCGGTGGACTGGACGCTGTGCAAGGGCCACGGGCTGTGCGCCGACATCGTCCCGGAGCTGATCCGGCTCGGCCCCGACGGCTACCCGACCCTCGCGGACGCGTCGGTTCCGGTACATCTCCAGGGGCGCGCCCAGCGCGCCGTGCGCCGCTGTCCCGCGCTGGCGCTGCGCATCGAGCGGGAGACCCCCGAACGGCCGGGGCGGACCGCGCTGCCGGGCGGCGGCAGGAAGGCCCTGGGCAGCGGCCGGGGCTGAGCCGGCCGGGGCTGAGCCGGCCTCCGGAAAGAGAAGATCCCGTCCGGTCGAATCGACCGGACGGGATCTTCTTTCTGTGGAGCTAAGGAGAATTGAACTCCTGACCTCCTGCATGCCATGCAGGCGCTCTACCAACTGAGCTATAGCCCCGTGCGTTCCGCCGTTCTCCGGGTTTCCCCGGCGGCTCCGCCAACATTACCGGTCCCCCCGGCGCTCCACCAAATCCTTTGCCGGCACTCCGGCTTTGTCCCGTATGACCGATATTGCACTCACGCTGTGGCGAAGGAGTAGAACCGCTTGAGCGTGCAGTGCTCGTCGAGCAGTCGGCCGTAGATCGGCTCACCCTCGAGTTCGCGGTACGTCTCGATGGGGTCGCCTTTTATGATCAGCGCCCGGGCGCATTCCTCGCACCAGTACTGGTAGTCGGCGTTGACCGGTTCCATGTCCCTGACGATGGGCGTGCCACTGCCGCACCAGTCGCATTTCCGCCTGTGTGCGCCCATCACTCAGTTCCAGCTGTGGCGGCAGGCCGTGCACACGTACGCGATACCTCCGTTGTCGCTGCCGGGCAGGGCACGGACCGCATCGAGGATGCTCGCGGGCATCGCGCTCCCCCTCCCCGTCAGACCGTCGTCCCCCTCCGGCCGTCCGATTCTGCCATGGCTCCGCAAGGGGGGTCAGCGGCGCGGGCGCAGGAGGCCCGCCGCAGCACCGAAGACCGACGCGGCGGCCGACGCAAGGGCGCATACCCACAGCGCATCGGCGTATGCATACGCCCCTGGCGCATTCAGCCGGTTCAGGAAGAGAGTGCCGAATGTCGCCATGCCGAGCAACCGGCCGAGCTGTGTGACGGTGACGAGCAGCCCGCCGGCGTCCGCCGCGTCCTCGGGCCGTACGGTCGCGAGCGCGCCCGTGAGCGTGGGGCTGAATCCGAGCGCCGGGCCGGCGCCCACGCCCGCGAAGGCGACGTACAGCCCGGGGCCGCCGCTGCCGCCGCCCCGCAGCGCCAGGCCGACGGCGGCGGACGCCGGCGCGGTCAGCGCGAACCCGCCGGGAACCAGCGCTCCTTGCAGTCGCGCGGGCCGGCGCCGCCCGGTCGGTCCGGCCCCTCCGAGGACCACCGCTGCCGGCGCGAGAGTCAGACCCGAGCGGAGGGCCGAACACCCGAGGTCGCCCTGGGCGTGGACGCTACGACGCCCTGGCGACCGACGACGCCTACCGCGGCCTCTTCGCCGTCCCGCACCTGCCCGAGTTCGCCGTACGCCATGTGGTGCGGACGCTTCTCACGGCGCCCGGGCCCGACTGCCCGCCGGTCTTCCGGGACGAGGAACTGCCGAGGGCGGCCGCGCAGTTGCGCGGCGCGTACGGGCGGCACGTGGGCGAACCTGTCTGGGAGACGTTCGTCCACCGGCTCTGCGCGGCCAGCCCGTTCTTCGCGCGGCTGCGGGAGAGCGGCGATGTCGTCCCGCCGGGCCCGCACGTGGAGACGTTCCGGCACGAGGCGGCCGGCGAGATACGGATGGCCTCGGTGTCGCTGTCCGTCAACGGGATGCCGGAATGCCGGATCGTCGCCTGCACGCCCGACGACGAGGAGAGCCTGCAGCGGATGGAATCCCTCAACCGGCACAACAGGAAATCCCGGCCCCTCCTGAAGGAGGAACCGGGATCCTGATTGCGGTTGTGGAGCTAAGGAGAATTGAACTCCTGACCTCCTGCATGCCATGCAGGCGCTCTACCAACTGAGCTATAGCCCCGCTGTTCTCCGCGCTGTGCGCCGCGAACAAGAAGAACTTTAGCCTGCGACCTGCCGGAAAGCGAAATCCGTCAGTCGTCGTCGCCGAGCACCGGTTCCGGGAGCGTCCCGGCGTTGTGCTCCGTCAGCCGCCAGCCGCGGGCGCCCTCGCCCAGCACCGACCAGCAGCAGTTGGAGAGCCCGCCGAGGCCCTCCCAGTGGTACGACTCCAGACCCAGGAGCCGCCCGATGGTGGTACGGATGGTGCCGCCGTGACTGACCACGACGAGCGTGCCGTTGTCGGGCAGCTTGTCGGCGTGCGCCAGGACGACGGGAGCCGCCCGGTCGGCGACCTCGGTCTCCAGCTCGCCGCCACCGCGCCGCACCGGCTCGCCACGCTTCCACGCCGCGTACTGCTCGCCGAACCGCTCGATGATCTCTCCGTGCGTCAGGCCCTGCCAGGCGCCCGCGTACGTCTCGCGCAGTCCCGAGTCGTGCGTCACGTCGAGGCCGGTCAGGGCCGACAGCTCGCCGGCCGTCGCCGCCGCCCGCTTGAGGTCGGACGCGATCATCGCGTCCGGCTTCAGGGAGGCGAGCAGCCTGGCGGCCCGGCGCGCCTGGGCGACGCCGGTCTCGGTCAGCTCGATGTCCGTACTGCCCTGGAAGCGGCGCTCCAGGTTCCAGGAGGTCTGGCCGTGTCGCCACAGGATGATCCTGCGGCCCCGGCTCCGCTTGCCGATGTCGCTGGCGTTCAGCTCGGGTCTCCGTCCACTTCGCCGGCCGCATGCAGCTTCGCGTGCTCTTCGGCCAGGCCGCGGGTCTTGACGGCGTCCTCGGGCAGGGCGATCTCGGGGCAGTCCTTCCAGAGGCGCTCCAGCGCGTAGAAGACGCGCTCCTCGCTGTGCTGGACGTGGACGACGATGTCGACGTAGTCGAGAAGCACCCAGCGGGCCTCGCGGTCGCCCTCGCGGCGCACGGGCTTGGCGCCGAGGTCCTTGTTCAGCCGCTCTTCGATCTCGTCGACGATCGACTTGACCTGGCGGTCGTTGGGCGCCGAAGCGACCAGGAAGGCGTCGGTGATGGAGAGCACATCGCTGACGTCGTACGCGATGATGTCGTGCGCGAGCCGGTCTGCGGCCGCCTGGGCGGCGGCGTTGATGAGCTCGATGGAACGGTCAGTGGCGGTCACAAGCAGGCTTTCGTCGGCGGTCAGAGATACCCCCAGGGTCTCACGGACCGCCGACAGCGCCGACGGGATTACTCCGCCTTGAAATCCTGGCCCAGTACGACCGTCACGTCGGTGTTCGCGGTCGCTTTGCCCTTGCGCACCGCGCCGGCCGGCAGACCCAGCGTCTTCGCCACCTCCTGCGCCGTCGCCCGCTGCGCCGCGTCGCCATAGCTGACCTGCGACGACGCGATCACGGAGGCGGCCTTGCCGGCGTCCACGAACGCGTATCCGCCGTTGACCAGGTCGATCCTCGCGGCCTCGGTGGCGTCGGCGTTCCCCTGGGCGTTCCGGACGCCGACGCGCACGGCCGCGCCCTGCTCCGGGCTGCTGGCCGAACCGCCGAGGATGTCCTTCACCACACTCTCGGCGGCGGAGTCGCTCAGCGTGCCGTCGGGCTGGACCGGCAGCCGCGTGGTCCGGTAGTCGCCGGCCTTGGCGTGTCCGGCGAGCTTGGCGAGCGAGGCGCCCAGCTCCTTCTCCGGCAGCGAGGGGTCGAGGATCTGCGCCAGCGCCCGGACGGTGACGGTCGCGGCCTGCGGGTCGTCCGAGATCTTCTTCAGTACGCCCTGCATGACCTGCCCGAAGCGCCGGAGCTGCTCGCCGTCGGCCTCGCCGGGCGCGCGGTAGGTGGCGTACGCGACGGCCATGCGCCCGCTCAGCGTCTGCCCCTTGCCCTGCCGCACCACGGGTGACGCGCCCTTCTTGGAGTCGGGCACATCGGTGTCGGTGTCGACCTCCACGGTGCCGACCAGCTCGACGAGGTTCTCCAGGTACGGGGTGTCCAGCCGCCAGGAGCCGCCGATCTTCGTCCCCAGTACGGAACCGAGCGCCTCGCGCGTGCCCGCCGAACCGTCGTCGTCGACGGACTTGCCGAGCGTGGTCGTGGTGCCGTCGTCACTCGCCACGGAGAGCGAGTTGGGGAGCAGGACGGTGGTGCCCTTCTCCGTGGTGACGTTGTCCACGAGCAGCGCGGTGGAGGTGGCGCCCTGCCGGGTGTGCAGGTGCACCACGATCACGTCGCGCTTCTGCGGGCCGCCCGCCGCGGTGCCCGGTGTGTCTTTCCCCGCGGAGAGGCCGGGGAGCATTCCGGCGTACCAGAGGTAGCCGACGCCGCCCGCGACCACCAGCGCCACCGCGGCGGCCAGGGCGACGACGCGGTTGCGGCCGCGGCGCCTGGCCTCCTCGCGGCGTTCGGTGCGGCTCTCGGTGAACTTCAGCCAGTCGATGACGTCTTCGGAGTTCTCGTCCGGCTCCTCGACGAAGGAGAACTGCTCGGTCGCGTACTCGGGCGCGGGGCGGCGCTGCTGGGGCACGGAAGCGACCTGGGGCTCCGGCTCCGGTTCCGGTACATGAGCGGGGGCGGGCGCGGTCTGCTGGGGGATCCACTGCTGCTGAGCGGTGTCGACGTACCCGTACTGCTGCTGTTCCTGCTGCTGTTCCTGCTGCTGGGCGTACGGGTCGTACGACGGCTGCTGCGCGTACGGGTCGTAGCCGTACCCCTGCTGCTGTTGCACGTCGTCGTACTGCTGCGCCTGCTGCTGCGCCTGCTGGTACACCGGCTGCCCGTACGCGTCGTAGCCGATGATCTCCGGCTGCTGGGCATACGGGTCGTACGGGTCGTACGGGTACTGTCGGTCGTTCACCGGTGGCCCTCTCCCTGCTTGTCTGTGCTCCCCGTACGGCCGGGCCGACCACTCAGCGGTGGTACAGCTCGCGCTTGTCGATGTAGCGGACCACACCGTCCGGAACGAGGTACCAGACAGGCTCACCCGCGGCGACCCTCGCCCGGCAGTCGGACGACGAGATCGCCAGGGCCGGCACCTCCACCAGGGAGACGCCCCCCTTGGGCAGACCGTCGTCCGTCAGGTCGTGGCCGGGCCTGGTCACACCGATGAAGTGGGAGAGCGAGAACAGCTCCTCCGCGTCCCGCCAGGTGAGGATCTGGGCGAGCGCGTCGGCGCCGGTGATGAAGAAGAGGTCCGAGTCGCTGTTCAGATCACGCAGGTCCCGCAGCGTGTCGATGGTGTAGGTCGGGCCGCCGCGGTCGATGTCGATCCGGCTCACCGAGAACTGCGGGTTGGACGCGGTCGCGATGACCGTCATCAGATAGCGGTCCTCGGCCGGGGAGACCTGCTTGTGGCTCTTCTGCCACGGCTGCCCGGTCGGCACGAACACCACCTCGTCGAGGTGGAACTGGGCGGCCACCTCACTGGCGGCCACCAGGTGCCCATGGTGAATCGGATCGAACGTCCCGCCCATCACGCCGAGTCGGCGCTTGCCCGGACCGCTCGGCACTTGCTGCTCTCCCATGCGTGCAGAGCCTACTGGCCCCCTGCCGCGGCCCCGACTCAGCGGTCCCGGTTGAAGCGCGTGGTGATCCACAGCAGGAGCATCAGCGCGAGGAACGCGCCGACGCCGGTGACGTAGGGGCTGAGGGACGCGTGGTTCCCGCCGTGCTCGCCGCCCTCACCGGAGGCGAGGGTCACGAGGGAGGCGGCGGTGGTGTGGAGGCTCATCTTCGGCAGGACCTATCGGGAGTCGGGAGTCGGAGGGGAGACTTCACGAACATCGTATGCGGGCGGCCCGGGCACGCTCACGCCGACTCAGTCGTTCACGCAGTGTCCGGCTCCGGGAACCGGCCGAGCGCGGTGCGCGTGAGCACCTGTGCCGGGCCGTCCGGGGGACGGAAAACACTCGCAGACAGGGGGCCATCCATGACCGACGGCAATCACGAGAACGTACCGAGCCGCAATCGCCGGCGCTTCCCGGACATCTCGTCCCGGGCGTACGAACACCCGGCGGACCGCTCGGCCCTGGTGGCCCTGCGCAAGCTCACCGGCTTCGACACGGTGTTCAAGGCACTCAGCGGACTGCTTCCCGAGCGCAGCCTGCGGCTGCTCTTCCTCTCCGACTCGGTACGGGTGGGCGAGACCCAGTTCGCGCATCTGCACGCGATGCTGCTGGACGCCTGTTACATCCTGGACCTCAAGAAGGTCCCTCCGATGTACGTCACGCAGGACCCGAAGCCCAATGCCATGTGCATCGGTCTCGACGAGCCGATCATCGTGGTCACCACGGGCCTGGTCGAGCTGCTCGACGAGGAGGAGATGCGCGCGGTCGTCGGCCACGAGGTGGGCCACGCCCTGTCCGGGCACTCCGTCTACCGGACGATCCTGCTGTTCCTCACGAACCTGGCGCTCAAGGTCGCCTGGATCCCGCTCGGCAACATCGCGATCATGGCGATCGTGACGGCGCTGCGCGAGTGGTTCCGCAAGTCGGAGCTGTCCGCCGACCGGGCCGGCCTGCTGGTCGGCCAGGACCTCCAGGCGTCGATGCGCGGTCTGATGAAGATCGCCGGCGGCGACCACCTGCATGAGATGAACGTGGACGCGTTCCTGGAGCAGGCCGAGGAGTACGAGGCGGGAGGCGACCTGCGCGACTCCGTGCTGAAGATCCTCAACGTCCTGCCGCGCTCGCACCCGTTCACCACGGTGCGGGCCGCCGAGCTGAAGAAGTGGGCCGAGAGCCGCGACCACCAGCGGATCATGGACGGCCACTACCCGAAGCGCGACGAGGACGGCGACATGTCCGTCACGGACTCCTTCCGCGAGTCCGCCTCCCACTACGCCGACACGGTGCGCACCAGCAAGGACCCGCTGATGAAGCTCGTGGGCGACCTCGCGGGCGGCGCGGGGGACCTGGGCGGCAAGCTGAGGGACAAGTTCAACGGAGGCGGAGGCGGAGGCAAGGCGAGCCCGTCCGACAGCTGAGCGCCGCGTCCGGGCAGCACCCCGGGTCAGCCGTTGTCCCGGGGGCTGGGCATGGCGCTCGGCGCGAGCGTCCCGCACAGCGCCACCGCGGCCCGGCCCGTCGCGTACGGATCGGTCCCGTCGGGTCCCCGGTCCGCGGCCCGCTCCCCGGCCGGAACGGGCCGCAGGCGGTCCGCCGCGTCGGCCGAGCATGCCTGGGGCCCGGCCTGGACGTACGAGAAGAGCAGCTCGGCCCGGTGCATCCGCAGGTCGTCGCGGTCGAAGCGGAAGTGCAGCTCGCGGCGGACGCTGAACAGCGACGCGCCGTCCGCCCGCGGCGGCCCGGCGGAGTCCCCCGCCGGCCGCAGCGCGTACACGAAGGTGTGGTCGGAGGTCACTTCGAGACGGCCGGACTCCCTCTCCTCGACGCGCAGTACGCCCTGTACGCGCACCTGCGGGACGGCGAGCGTCACCTCCGCCGGGTCGAAGCGCACCAGCCAGCCCGTGGCCGCGTGCCTGCCGTCGGCGGCGGGGGCGACGAAGCTGCGGTCGAACTGCGTCAGCTGGTCGGGGTCGAGCAGCATGCGCACCGGACGGACGGTGGAGCCTCTCAGTACGTCCGGGGCGAGGGACGACGCGACGAGGTAGTCCTTCGCGACGGTCAGGGCGGACAGCACCTGGCCCTCCGAGAAGTGCGCGGTGCGCCGTGCGGCCGGCAGAGTGACGCCCTCCGCGCCCGTCCGGAACTGCGCGGCCGGGCTGCGCTCGAAGAGCTCGGCGGGCACTCCGCCCGGCACCGTGCCCTCCGGGGCCAGCGGTACCACCGACGTCCGCAGCGGGCCGGCGCGCGGGGCGGGCGACGGCTGGTAGGGATGGCGTACGCCCAGGTAGATCGCCATGGCGAAGGCGAGCGCGACCACCAGGGCGAGTGCCAGCGCCTGCTTGGCCCCCGTGCCCCTGCGGCCGCCCCTGCCGTCGTCGCCGGGTGCCGCCCGGTCGGGCCGGCTGCGCACGGCCCGCTCGTGGTCGTTCATCCGCTCCCGGGCGGAGAATTCCTGGAGACGGGCAGCCCGCACGAACGATTCGTCGAAGACGACGGACCGGTACTCGTCGTCGCCACCCAGGGGGCCTTCGGGTGGGACGTCCGGCGGCTCTCCGCGCCCTGCCATATCTTCAGGGTAGGTCGGCGCAAGCGGAGGTGAACGCCCCGGTGCGTGCCAAGTTGTGGCTGGTTCCCACCCGGCCGGCGCTCGGGCCCGGCCGGTCCGGCGGCCCGTTCGGCGAAGGGGCCGGTCGCGGGCGCTCGCGCCGGTCAGGGCGTGGTGTGCGGAGCCGCGGGCGCGGCCGGCGCGGAGTACTCGGCGGAGGCCGAAGGACCGCCGGGCCGGGGGTTGTCGCTCGTCGCGGGCAGCGGCACCTGGTCGTGCCGCCCCGCCGACGCTCCCCGGTAGACCGCCGTGAAGGCGAGCGCCACCATCCCGATGCCCATCAGCAGGGCCAGCATCCACGCCACGGGCCGGTGCCAGCGCGCGTTCCCGCGGTACGGGCGCAGGGCGCCGCCGTGCCGCCCGTACGGGCCCGTGCCGTCGCCGTACTCGTCGTCGGCGTCCAACGGGCCGTACACGCCGTCGTGGCCGTGTCCGCGGGCGCCGTACCCGGGTCCGTACCCGTCGTCGTAGAGGTCGTCGTCCGGGGGGACCTTGCCGGCCCGCGCCCTGGCCGCCTCGGCCTCGGCGCGCGCCTGGGCGGCCGCCAGCAGCCGCTCGACAGCGGTCGGCTCATGGACCTCGGCGGCCCGTACGAAGTCCTCGTCGAATACCACGGAGGCGAAGTCCTCGTCCGCGCCTCCGCGGTCGTCGTTGGGCTCCCAGCCGTCCTGGAACGGCTTGCCCCCCACGTCGTCCGGCACCCGTTCAGCGTAGACCGGAACGGTCGTTTTGGGCAGAGAACGTGCGAACGAGGGGTTCGCTAACGCGTGTGACCGTCACCCGTCACGATGTACTTCGTCGAGGTCAGCTCGGGCAGGCCCATCGGACCGCGGGCGTGCAGCTTCTGCGTCGAGATCCCGATCTCGGCACCGAAACCGAACTGACCGCCGTCCGTGAAACGGGTGGACGCGTTCACCGCGACCGTCGTCGAGTCCACCAGCTGCGTGAAGCGGCGGGCCGCGGCCTGCGACGTCGTGACGATCGCCTCGGTGTGCCCGGAGGTCCAGCGGCGGATGTGCGTGACGGCCCCGTCCAGCGAGTCGACGACGGCGGCGGCGATGTCGTACGAGAGGTACTCGGTCTCCCAGTCGTCCTCCGTGGCGGCCACGACGGCCGCCTTGGACCCCTCGGCGTACGGGAGCACCCGCTCGTCGCCGTGGACCGTGACGCCCGCCTCGGCGAGCGCGTCCAGGGCGCGCGGCAGGAAGGCACCGGCGATGTCGCGGTGGACGAGGAGCGTCTCGGCGGCGTTGCAGACGCTGGGCCGCTGCGCCTTGGAGTTGACGAGGATGTCGACGGCCATGTCGATGTCGGCCTCGGCGTCCACGTAGACGTGGCAGTTGCCGGTGCCCGTCTCGATGACGGGGACGGTGGACTCCTCGACGACCGTACGGATGAGGGACGCGCCGCCGCGCGGGATCAGCACGTCGACCAGGCCGCGGGCGCGCATCAGTTCCCGTACCGAGTCGCGGGACTCCCCCGGCACGAGCTGCACGGCGTCGGCGGGCAGGCCGGCCCCGGCGATCGCGTCGCGCACGACGCCGACGAGCGCGGTGTTGGAGGCGTACGCCGACGAGGAGCCGCGCAGCAGCACCGCGTTGCCGGACTTGAGGCAGAGCGCCGCGGCGTCCACGGTCACGTTCGGCCGGGCCTCGTAGATGATCCCGACGACGCCGAGCGGCACGCGCACCTGCCGCAGGTCGATGCCGTTGGGCAGGGTGGAGCCGCGCACGACCTCGCCGACCGGGTCGGGCAGCGCGGCCACGTCCCGGACGTCGGAGGCGATGGCGGCGACCCGCTCCGGGGTCAGCGTCAGCCGGTCGATCACCGTGTCGCTCGTCCCGGCGGCCCGGGCCTTGGCGATGTCCTGGGCGTTGGCCTCGACGATCTCGTCCGTACGGGCCACCAGCGCGTCGGCGACGGCCAGCAGCGCGGCGTCCTTGGCGGAGCGCGGAAGTGGCGCGATCGCGTCGGCGGCGACGCGGGCCCGGCGTGCGGTCGACACGACCGGGGACCCGGCCGCGGTCGCGTCGGCGGGGCTCGTGTCGGCGAGAGGAGAGTGCGAGGTCATACCCGCAGACTAATGCGCGCTCCACCGCCGGCCACCGGGTATCCCGTTCCGCGAGACGGCTCGCGCCGAGGCCCGGACTCCCCGGCGGTGCGGCGGCCGGTCAGTACGGGTGCACACCGACCGGCGCCGCGGGCGGCGGGCCGTACCCCTCGGCGATCCGCTGGTGGTAGGTCTCCCGGTCGATGACCTCCAGGCCCACGATCTCCCACGGCGGCAGCTTCGACGTGGACCGGTGCTCACCCCACAGACGCAGCGCGACGGCCGCGGCGTCGTGCAGGTCCCGTGCCTCCTCCCAGTAGCGGATCTCCGCGTGGTCGTTGGCGTACCTGCTGGTCAGCAGGAAGGGATGGTCGTGGGCGAGCTGTTCGAGACCTCGCCTGACCTCCTGCAGCGGCGTCTCGGCCCCCGAGACGCTGAGGGTGATGTGCCAGAGCCTCGACGCTTCCCGGCTGCCGTGGGCCTCCCGGCCGGGGCCCGGCGCCTGGTCCGGCTCCGGTCCTGTGCCGAAGTCCGCTCCCGCCCCGACACTGGTCAGGGTTCGCCCGACCGTGCCTCGGGGCAGCGCCCCCGGACGTACTCGTCTCACCGGCGGCCTCCTCTGATGTGTCGCTGTGCCGTACCCCTGGATCCCCGCAACAAAGTTGACCAGTCCTGGGCCCGGCGCGGGGCGGTTTTCGTGAAGGTCTCTGCCACGGGACCGGTCTTTCAGCCGTTCCAGGGGTGGAGAACGACCAGATCGTCCCTGTGTACGACTTCGCGCTCGTACGCGGGCCCGAGCTCCTTCGCCAGGTCGTGGGTGGAGCGTCCGAGCAGCTGCGGGATCTCCTTGGCGTCGTAGTTCACGAGCCCCCGGGCGACGGCCAGGCCCGCCGTGTCCCGCAGCTCCACGGGGTCGCCCGCGCTGAACTCCCCCTCGACCCCGGCGATCCCGGCGGGCAGCAGCGACGTACGCCGCTCCACCACGGCCCGTACCGCCCCGTCGTCGAGGGTGAGCGCGCCCTGCGGGGTCGAGGCGTGCGCGAGCCACAGCAGCCGGTCGGCGCTGCGGCGGCCGGTGCGGTGGAAGTACGTTCCCGTGTCGCGGCCCGCGAGGGCGTCGGCGGCGTGGCTGGCGGAGGTGAGGACGACGGGGATGCCGGCGGCCGCGGCGATACGGGCCGCCTCGACCTTGGTCACCATGCCGCCGGTGCCGACGCCGGCCTTGCCCGCGCTGCCGATGGAGACGTGCGCGATGTCGCCGGGGCCGTGCACCTCGTCGACGCGCGAGGCTCCGGGGGTGCTGGGGTCGCCGTCGTAGAGCCCGTCCACGTCCGAGAGGAGCACCAGCAGGTCGGCCCGTACGAGATGGGCGACGAGGGCGGCGAGCCGGTCGTTGTCGCCGAAGCGGATCTCGTCCGTGGCGACGGTGTCGTTCTCGTTGACGACCGGGACCGCGCCCATGGTGATGAGCTGGTCGAGGGTCCGGTAGGCGTTGCGGTAGTGGGCGCGGCGGCTGGTGTCGTCGGAGGTCAGCAGCACCTGGCCGACGCGCACGCCGTACCGCGCGAAGGAGGCCGTGTAGCGGGCCACGAGCAGTCCCTGGCCGACGCTGGCGGCGGCCTGCTGCCGGGCCAGGTCCTTGGGGCGGCGGGCGAGCCCCAGCGGCGCCAGCCCGGCGGCGATGGCGCCGCTCGACACCAGCACGATCTCCTTCTCGCCGCCGCTGCGCGCCTTGGCGAGTACGTCGACGAGCGCGTCGACGCGGTCCGCGTCGAGCCCCCCCGACGCGGTGGTCAGCGATGAGGAACCGACCTTGACGACGATCCTGCGGGCCTCCGTGACGCCCTGCCTTGCCCCTGACACGTACAGACCCCACTCTTGCTCGCCGGTTCTCCCCGCAATGTACGTGAGCCGCTCCCGGCGGCGCCTGCCCATTCCGCCCGCTGGACCGCCGGCCGGCCGTCGTGCGGGCGGCGTTCGCGCCGTCCGGGCTCCGGGCCGGACACTGCCTCCGGTCCGTCTCCCGCCGGTTCCGCAAGGGGACGGGAGACGGACCGGAGGTCTGGTGAGTCCCCGTCAGGAACGGGCCGGGCGGCGGCCCGCCAGCGCGCCGCGGGCCATCCTGCGCAGCTTGCGCACCACGCGCCGGGCGAAGGACGGCCTGGGGACGGCGCGCTGGGGCGCGGCCCCCCTGGGCGCCGTGACCCGCACCCCGTCGACCCACTCCGAGACCGTGACCGCGAACATCTCGGCGGGCACGCCCGCCGCCTCGTCCCCGAAGTGCGGATACCCGAGGTAGGGCTTGCCCTCCGCGCCCTTGCGGATCACCTCGGGCACCTTCTTCTCCTGGAGGAACGTGAGGTGGTTCTCCAGGAGATCGGCCCGGCCCTCGGCGACGTAGTGCATCCGCAGCCGCTCGGGCACCTTCAGCCGGCGGGCCACGCCCGGCGTCCAGTACTTCTCCATGAGCGGTCGCGCGAGGTCCAGCTTGTCCCGGCGCGTGCCGGCCGCGGCCTTCAGCCAGCGGTGGTCGAACTGCGGCAGCAGCGTGATCACGAACGGCCGGATCATCAGCTCGTCGCGCTTCTCACCGGGCGGATAGAGCTCGGCGATCAGGTCCATCAGGGCCTTCGCCGAGTCGAAGCGCATCGCGTAACTGCCGCTCTGCGTGATGTGCTTGCCGTCGTCGCGGCGCACGATGTAGAGGCAGACGTAGTCGGCGATGACCGAGACCCCGGCGCTGCGTACATATGCCTCAAGGGTGAAGCGCGCGTCCTCACCGGTGTACAGCTGCTGGTCGAAGCGCAGCTTGTGCTTCTCCAGCAGTGCGCGCCGGAAGAGCTTCTCCGCGCTGAGGGTCATTTTGATGTTGGACGAGAAGACGTCCGTACGTTCGAGGGTGCGCCCGAACATCGACTTGGGCGCGCCGCGTCCGATGCCCTCGATCTTGCCCAGCACGACGTCCGTGCCGTTGCGGTCGGCCATCGCGACCATCCGCTCCAGGGCTTCCGTTCCGAGATAGTCGTCGGCGTCGAGGAAGAAGACATAGCGGCCGCGGGCCATGTCGAGACCTACGTTGCGGGGCTTGCTGGGGCCACCGGAATTCTCCTGGTGGACCACGCGCGTCCTGACCTTGCTCCTGGCCGCGAACTCGTCGAGATATTCTCCGGTCCCGTCGGTCGAGCCGTCGTCGACGGCCACGATCTCCATACGGTCCGCGCCCAGGGTCTGGGCCTCGACCGATTCCAGACAAGGGATCAGGTAGGGCATCGCCTCGTAGGCGCCGATGATCACGGTTACATCGGGAATTTCAACTGAGGCCATGCCCGTCTCATTCTCTTTCATCGACATCCAAGACCGTCGCCACATGGGTATGGGTTGTTCACCATCGTTACTTTTCCACGTGTCGCCTGCCACAACACGCAGGAACGGCCCGGCAGAACGTCTCGAAAGACTCCCTGCCGGGCCGAATTCAGATCTCCGTGCGAATGTCGCCCGGGTTTCGGGGGTCAGCCCGCCACCGTCGTGTCGAGCCCCGTGGCCTCCGGCGCGGAGTCGCTCGGGTCCGCCGCGGTGACGGCGGTCTCGACGCCGGAGCGTTGGGCCACCCCCAGGTTGCGGGCCTCGGATTTGGCCGCGAGCGCCCGTACGGCGTCGTTGAACTGCACGATGGACGCCGGTTCGTCGGGGCCCAGGAGGTACGCCTTCAGCTCGCGCCGGGCCTCTGCCAGCGGGTCGGCGCTCTCGCCGCCCGTGATGGCGGCGAGCAGTTCGCCGAGCTGCCGCGCGTCGTTGGAGAGGATCACGGCGGCGCGTACGGCGGTGTTCTGCTTCTTGAACTCCTCGGCGCCCAGCTCCGCGGAGTCGGTCACGGCGTACGGCTTGCCGCTCGCGATGAAGTCCGAGACGACGCTGGAGATGTCGGAGACCATGCCGTCCGACTCGTTGAAGCAGTCGTACAGGCGCGGCTCGGCGCCGGTGACGACCCGGTGCTCCCACCACCCGAACGAGCGCCAGTACGCGGCGTTCCACTCGTCCCCGAGGAGCGCCAGCTCGGCCTCGCGCGCCGGATCGGGCAGGGCGTCACGTGAGGTCTCCGCCTCGTCCCTGGCGGTTTTCGCCTTGCCGTTGCCGTTGCCGCCGGCCCCGAGTTCGCCGAGGCGTGCCTCGATACGGGCCAGCTCGGCCCGCGCCGCGCTCTGCCCGGCCCGGAGCGCGGACGCCTCCTTCGCCCAGCGCGGGTCGGTGGCGCGCTCGGCCGCGGCCTTCTCCACCATGGCGGTGATGCGTTCGTGGACGGCCTTGGCCCGGGGGCTGCGGGTACCGGTGAAGGGGTGCGGCTTGTAGAGCACCCGGACCGGCTCCGGGGACTCCAGCAGGCGCCTGACGATGTTCTCGCCGGCGAGCAGGAGCGAGGTGTTGCCCGGGTTGTCGTCCCAGCCCTCCCAGGTGGGGGCGTACAGGACGGTCGGGACCGGGTGCTTCGGCGTACCGCTCCAGGTCTGGATCGGGGCGAGCTGCGGGCGGCCCACCTCGACGACGTCCTCGTCGCGGACGCCGACGTCGGCGAGCGCGTAGCGGTCGCGGCCGGCCCGGCCGGCGCTCCACACCTCGTCGTACACCTTGCTGTACGGGTTGATGCTCGCGACCTTGTCGCTGTCGCCGTGCCCGATGAAGACGTGCTTCATGGTGGGCACGCGCAGCATGTGGATGTTCTTGCCGACGTTGGCGGCGTAGAGCGCGACACGGACCGTGGAGAGGTCCATGTTCATCAGGTGCGTGGCGCTCGGGACGCAGATGACCGGCACCGACGTCGGGGCGAGCTGGGGCACGATGTGGCGCTCGCGCAGGACGATCAGCGGTTTGCCGTCGAGCTGCTTCATGGTGTCGAGCCACATGTTGACCTGGTACGCCGACTCCCGGGACCCGGAGAAGTAGAGGACCGTGGTCGGGCGGTAGTCGCGCAGCCAGCCGTCGACGCCCTCCAGGACGGTGTCCGCCGGCGGGACGCGGCGGCCGCGCCGCGTGAACGGCAGCAGCGCCGTGACGTAGGCGACCGCCAGGACCAGGGAGAGCGCGAGGCCGGCGTAGCCGAGGACGTCCCGGCCG
The DNA here is from genome assembly GCF_039533765.1 of Streptomyces enissocaesilis. Lineage (NCBI taxonomy): Bacteria > Bacillati > Actinomycetota > Actinomycetes > Kitasatosporales > Streptomycetaceae > Streptomyces > Streptomyces enissocaesilis. The sequence continues at coordinate 125,506 of NZ_BAAAUD010000047.1, forward strand.
CTCTCGACCGCGGCCAGCACGCCCGCCACGGCGAAGACGTCGAGGTGCAGCATCTTCTCCGCGGACCGGTTCAGCAGCCGCCTCGGCGGGGCCGCCGGGATGCGCAGCATGGAGAGGTCGATGTTGCGGGTCACCACCGGCATCCTGCGGCGCAGGCGGATCAGGGTGACGAGCGCGCCGTGCGGGGCCTGGAGTGCGTAGAACAGCAGCAGGGAGGCGATCGTCACGTAGAAGATCGTCTGCTCGGCCAGTTCCATGCGGGCCAGCAAAAGGATCAGCAGCAGCTGGCGCACCAGGAAACGGATCGAAAGACCGGCCCGGACCTTGCCCAGACGATTGATCAAATAGCTGCCGCGCTGGTGCAGATGCTGGTCCGCGAAGTACGTCGCGGCCACGGCGGCCGCGAAGAACCAGAGGTTCGGGATCAGTGCGGCCAGCATTATGCACGGATATCCCAGCCCCAGGACGGCGGCGGCGGCCAGTTCGGATCCACTGCCCACGCGGGCCAGGCGGATGGCGGTCGAAATCACGAAGAACCTGCTCCAGGGGGTGCCGGCTATGTACAGCGTAAGAGGAATATGAAGTTCGGATCCACGAAGTCGGGCCTCTGCATATCGCTTTATCGGCGACTACAGAGGCCCGGATCGTGGATTGTCAAGCAGTATCACACATCTTCTTGACGATTCAGGACGGCGGCCAATGCCTGTTCGAATCCCGACGCCTCGGAAGCGCCACGCGTCGGATCCACCTGCCGTACGTCGATGACGTGACCGGTGAGTTCCGAGAGCAGTACGTCCAGCGACGTACGCGCCACGGCCTCGGAGGACAGCAGCGAGCCCGCGGGCTCGTCGCCGAACGCCTTGGTGCGCATCGGAGTCGCCGTGCGCTCCGGGTTGACGCAGTTCACGCGCACGCCGTCGGCCGCCCACTCGTCGGCGAGGGCCTGGGTGAGGTTCACCATGGCGGCCTTCGTGGAGGAGTAGAGGCTGTACTCGGCGCGGCCTCGGGTGTAGCTGCTGGAGGTGTAGAGCAGCAGCTGGCCCTTGGTCTCGGCCAGGTACTTGTGCGCGGCGCGGGCGATCTGCACCGGGGCCAGGTAGTTGACGTTCAGCGCTTCCTGGATGGTCGCGCCGTCCGTCTCGGCGAGCTTGCCGATGCGGAGCACGCCCGCCGTGTTGATCACGTAGTCGACGCGGCCGGTCTCCGCGTACGCCTTCGACAGGGCGTCGTCGACGTGCTCGGGGTTCTCGACGTGCGTGCCGGTGGTGGAGCGGCCCAGGGCGTACACCTTGGCCCCGTAGCTCTCGGCGAGAGCCGCGATGTCCGCGCCGATGCCGTACGAACCGCCGAAGACGACGAGCGTCTTGCCGGCGAGGAGCTCGCGGTACGCGGCCTCGTCGGCCTGCTGCGGGGCGGCGGTGGAGGCGAGCTGGAACAGCTTGTCGGCGATGAAGACGTCGACCGGCTGCGTCACCTTCATGTTGTACTCGTCGCCCGCGACGACGTAGATCGGCACGTCCGGCAGGTACTTCAGGACGACCGAACAGTCGTCGGTGGCCTGGAAGTTCGGGTCACCGGCGGCGACTTCGTACGCCTTGCGGATCGTGGAGAGCTTGAAGGCCTGCGGGGTCTGGCCGCGGCGCAGCCGGGACCGGTCCGGGACCTCGGTGATGAACTCGCCGTCGCCGCCGTGCGTGCGCGTCACGATGATCGTGTCCGCGGACGGGATGGCGACGTCGACCGCCTCGTAGCGCTCCAGCGCGTCGACGCAGTCCTGGATCACTCGCTGTGACAGGAGCGGGCGCACCGCGTCGTGGAAGAGGACGTTGCGGTCCTCACCCTCGGCGAGGCCCTCGCCGAGCGCGGAGATGGCGCGCTCGGTGGTCTCGTTGCGCGTCGAACCGCCCTCGATGACCTGGGTGACCTTGGTGAGGCCGGCCTTCACGACGATCTTCTCGACGTCCGGCACATAGCCCGGCGCCATGAGGACGATGATGTCGTCGATGCCCTCCGCCTGCTCGAAGATCGCCAGCGTGTGCTCGATGACCGCCTTGCCCGCGATCTTCAGCAACTGCTTGGGGATCGACAGACCCACGCGCTGACCGGTCCCACCGGCGAGCACGACTGCTGTGGTTCGGGGCTTGGCTATGGGCTGCACGGACACAGACGACCTACCTTGCGTGGACTGGAAGACCACACGATGGTTGCACTCTCCGTGACCGCCCCGCAAGGTGGACGCCCCCCTACCGACACCTGTACGAAACCTTTTCCGGCCCCCAACCGCCGTACGGAAACAGGCACTTGCGTCCGTACGGCGACCGGGGCCGGTGCGGGAGGCGTCCGGGGGTCCACTCCCGAGGGTGAGCGATGCCACAGGGGCGGCCGACGGGCCGGACCCCGCCCGCCGGCCCGTCGGCGCTCGCTCCGGAAGGGGCCGCCCCCTTCGGAAGGGGCCGGACTAGAAGGGGTTGAACTCGTCGTACTCGCGCTGGGGGTCGTCGCGCTGGGCCTCGCGGTCCCGGCGGCGCGTCGCCGCCGGACGCGGGGCGTCCAGGCGGTGGTCCTCGCCACGGCGGCCGAGCATCTCCGCGCCCGCCATCACCGTCGGCTCCCAGTCGAAGACGACCGCGTTCTCCTCGGGGCCGATCGCGACCGCGTCGCCCGCGCGGGCACCGGCCTTCATCAGCTTCTCCTCGACGCCGAGGCGGCTGAGGCGGTCCGCGAGGTAACCCACGGCCTCGTCGTTGCTGAAGTCGGTCTGGCGCACCCAGCGCTCCGGCTTCTCGCCGCGCACGCGGTAGACGCCGTCCTCCTCGGTGATCGTGAAGCCCGCGTCGTCGACCGCCTTCGGACGGATGACGACCCGGGTCGACTCCTCCTTCGGCTTCGCGGCGCGCGCCTTGGAGACGACCTCGGCCAGCGCGAAGGAGAGCTCCTTGAGACCGATGTGCGCGACCGCCGACACCTCGTAGACGCTGTATCCGCGCGCCTCCAGGTCCGGGCGGATCATCTCCGCGAGCTCCTTGCCGTCCGGGATGTCGATCTTGTTGAGGACGACGACGCGCGGCCGGTCGCCCAGACCGCCGTACTGCGCCAGCTCCTCCTCGATCACGTCGAGGTCGGTCAGCGGGTCACGGTCGGACTCCAGCGTCGCCGTGTCCAGTACGTGCACGAGCACCGAGCAGCGCTCGACGTGGCGCAGGAACTCCAGGCCCAGACCGCGGCCCTGGCTCGCGCCGGGGATCAGGCCCGGGACGTCGGCGATCGTGTAGACGGTCGAACCCGCCGTGACGACACCGAGGTTGGGGACGAGCGTGGTGAACGGGTAGTCCGCGATCTTCGGCTTGGCCGCGCTCAGCACCGAGATCAGCGAGGACTTGCCGGCGCTCGGGTAGCCGACCAGCGCCACGTCGGCGACGGTCTTGAGCTCCAGGACGATGTCGCCGCCCTTGCCCGGCTCGCCGAGCAGCGCGAAGCCCGGCGCCTTGCGGCGGGCCGAGGCCAGCGCCGCGTTGCCGAGGCCGCCGCGGCCGCCCTCGCCGGCGACGTACGTCGTGCCGTGGCCGACCATGTCGGCCAGCACGTTGCCGTCCTTGTCGAGGACGACGGTGCCGTCGGGGACGGGCAGGATCAGGTCCTGGCCGTCCTTGCCGGAACGGTTGTCGCCCGCGCCGGGCTGGCCGTTGGTGGCCTTGCGGTGGGGGCTGTGGTGATAGTCCAGCAGGGTGGTCACGGACTGGTCGACGACGAGGGTGACGTCGCCGCCACGCCCGCCGTTGCCGCCGTCCGGGCCGCCCAGCGGCTTGAACTTCTCACGGTGTACGGAGGCGCAGCCGTGGCCTCCGTTACCCGCGGCGACATGCAGTTCGACGCGGTCCACGAAGGTGGTCATGGGTGGGTCCTCCAGTACATGCGGAAATGCCTACATACGTAACGCGCCGAGGGCGGCCGCGCTTCCCCGGTACCCGGGAAAGAGCGTCCGCCCTCGGAAAGTGCTGTGCGTACCGCTCGACGAAGGCCGGAATTACTCGGCGATCGGAACGATGTTCACAACCTTGCGGCCACGGTGCGTGCCGAACTCGACCGCACCGGCGGCGAGTGCGAACAGCGTGTCGTCGCCGCCACGGCCGACGCTCGTGCCCGGGTGGAAGTGGGTGCCGCGCTGGCGGACCAGGATCTCACCGGCGTTGACGGTCTGACCGCCGAAGCGCTTCACGCCGAGCCGCTGGGCATTGGAATCGCGACCGTTCCGAGTGGACGATGCGCCCTTCTTGTGTGCCATGTCTCAGTCCCTTTACTTCGCAGCCGTGGGGATACCGGTGACCTTGATCGCCGTGTACTGCTGGCGGTGACCCTGGCGACGGCGGTAGCCGGTCTTGTTCTTGTACCGAAGGATGTCGATCTTGGCACCCTTGTGGTGGTCCACGACCTCGGCGGTGACCTTGATGCCGGCCAGGACCCACGGGTCGCTGGTGACGGAGTCGCCGTCGACCACGAGCAGGGTCGAGAGCTCGACCGTGTCGCCAACCTTGGCCGTGGGAATCTTGTCAACCTCAACGATGTCGTCGACAGCAACCTTGTGCTGGCGACCACCGCTGCGCACGATGGCGTACACGCTGATCTCTCTTTCGCTCGGGACGGGACCCCTGATGCCAGCCGTTCGCACGGGCCCTGGGGCCCGTGGCGCATCCGAATGGAGGAGCGGCCTCTAACGGAACCCCGGGGGGCGCCGGAAGGGAGATGCTCAGGAGATGGCGTGCATAAAAACACGCCGACGGTCAAGAGTACGGGCCCCCGCAGGGAGGGTCAAACCGGGGTTCCGGGAGACCGGGGGCACCGGTCTCCCGGAACCCCGGGGCGTCACTCCCCCGCCGCGATCTCCAGCATCCGGTCGACCACCCGGGCGGAGGCGCGGCCGTCCGAGGGCTCGCAGAAGTCCTTCACGAACTGCTCGTACTTCTCCTTGTACCGCGCCGACACCGAGTCGATGTTCCGGATCGCGACGACCAGGTCCTCCGAGGTCTTGAGCAGCGGGCCGGGCGCGCGCTCGGTGAAGTCGAAGTAGAAGCCGCGCAGCGTGTCGCGGTAGTGCTCCAGGTCGTACGTGAAGAACAGCATCGGGCGGCCCGAGTGCGCGAAGTCGAAGAGCACCGAGGAGTAGTCCGTGATCAGCACGTCGGCGATCAGGTAGAGGTCGGCGATGTCCGGGTACGCCGCCACGTCGTGGACGAAGCCCTGCCCGGCGCCCGGGATGCTGTCCAGGACCTTGTTGTGCTTGCGGTACAGGAAGACGTGGTCCTCGCCGAGCGCCGCCTCGGCGGCGGTCAGGTCGACCTGCTGGTCGAGCTTGAACCGCTTGCCGTCGTAGCGCTGGTCGTCGCGCCACGTCGGCGCGTACAGCACGATCTTCTTCCCCTCGGGGATGCCCAGCTGCTCGCGCACCCGCGCGGCCGTCTTCTCCCGGTCCGGCGCGTGGAAGACGTCGTTGCGCGGGTAACCGGACTCCAGCACCTCGCACTTGAGCTGGAAGGCGTGGGTCATGATCGGGGTCGTGAAGGCGTTCGGCGACACGAAGAGGCTGAACTGCCGCGAGCGCCGCGGCAGGCTCGCGATGTAGGCGAGGTTGGCCTTGGGCGTGCCCAGCAGGTCGGCGCCGATGCGCTTGAGCGGCGTACCGTGCCACGTCTGCACGACGACCTGGCCCTCGCGCCGCGTGAACCAGTCGTTGATGCCGACGTTGGTCACGACGTACCGGCTGCGGGCCAGCGCCTCGTACCACTCCTCGCTGCCCCAGGCGACGCCGCGGACCCCGGCCGGCAGGACCGCCTGCTGGTCGGCGACGACGGCGATGTGCTCGATGTCCGTCCCGCGGCTCACGAACTCCTGGTACACGGCCCGGGGCGAGTCCGAGAACTGCTTGCCGCCGAAGCTGTTGTAGAGAACGGCCTCGCGCAGCGGAAGACGTTGCTGCGCCGGGTAGTAGGTCTCCCTGAGCTGCCGCTGCCGGTAGCCGCCGCGGACCTGAGGGCTCAGCGCCGAACCGGAGTTCAGGAAGAAGCGGTTGAAGAAGCGGCGGTCCACGGTGTACCTGCGGTGCTGTCCCTTGTGGGCCATCGGCAGCGTGCCGACGAGGTCGGGGCGGAGCGTCACCGGGATGTCGTTGGCGTGGTCCCACTCGGCCGCGGCGCGGAAGGTGAAGTACCAGCGCCCGCCGCGCAGCGGAAGCGTCCCTCCGTACGTCTCCATCGCGTCCGGGGTGACGAGCGCGGAGAACCGGCCGTCGGCGACCTCGACGGGCAGCACCTTCTCCTCGTGCCGGGTGCCGTGCCGGAGGACGAGCCGCAGCGGCTCCTCCGGGCCGGGGTACGTGCCCTGGAGGGAGAGCTCCCCCCGCGCCGTCCAGCGCATCCGGTCGACGACCGGCTGGACGACCCTGGTCTGGAGGAAGAAGGTGCCCGCCCCGTCCGTGTGGGCGGCCACCTCCCGGCCGCCGGCCAGCTGGTACGTACCGGTGCGCAGGCTCCGGGCGACCGTGGCGCGGCGGGAGGTGCCGTCGGCGAACACGATGCTGACGCGGGAGTTCTGCACCTTCTTGGGCCGCACCCCGTCGACGGGCAGGTCCGCGAAGGGGACGCACGCCGCGCTCCTGGCCCAGCCGTCGCCGTAACTCCCCTCCCGGTTCTCCAGAGGGTACCGGGCGGCCGTCCTGGAGCCGGGGTGGTCGACCCGGAGCTCCACGGGGGCCCTGCCCCGCGTGGTCTCCGGGCAGGAGCGCACCGTCACCTCCATGCCGTCCCGTACGGCCTCGTGCGCCTCGATCTCGGCCGGCACCACGTCCACGGTGAGCCGGAAGCAGTCCTCCTCGAAGCCCGCGACGACCCGCACGCCGCTCTCGACGACCTGGACCTGGCTGTGCCCGCCGCGGCCCGCGTCGTTCTTGTACACCCGCCCGACGGAGAGGCCGCCGGGCCTCGGTATGCCGATGCCCAGGAACCAGGTGCCGGACTGCCAGCGACCGCGGGAGCGCAGCCGCCTCGGGTCGATCGTGATCTCGAAGCCCGACCAGTCGTACGCGTGCAGAGCGCCCGGCGCCGACCTGGTCGCCTTCGGCTCCAGGACGGTCTTCAGCCTGAGCGGGACGCTGCCGCCACCGCCCTCCTTGCGCAGCCCGGCGATACGGACGGAACGCTTCCCCGTCGCCGCCGGGGCATTGGGCACGTACGCGTAACCGCGCAGCACCAGACGGCCGTCCCGCCACTCCATGTCGGTCAGCCTGCTGCGCACCGGCAGCTCACTGCGCTTGAGGTTCTTCACCAGGGGCGGCAGCGCGCCCAGCTCCACCCCCGGCAGCTCGACGCGGGCCCGCCTGAGGCCCTTGACCTGGTAGACACCCGGGTTCTCGCGGTCGTACCGCAGGACCTCGACCAGCTCGTCCGCACGCCCCTCGGCGGCCAGGTGCCACTGGATGCGGCCGATCGGGGGCAGCTTCGCCACCTTCTTCGGACCGGCCTGCGCCACGAAATCCCTCGCCGCGGCGAGGAATCCGGCACGGTCTTCCTCCGAGGCCTCCGGAAAGTACTTCATGCTCCGGTTCAACTGCTCGGGGACTGTGCCGGTGCCTGCGGGGGTGGACGCCATGGGTGACGGGCCTTTCAAGAAAAACCGGAGATGAACTCCAGGGAAAGAGATCTTTTACAAGACTTCCTGGCGCCTCCGAAGGTTGCACGGACCTCCTGGACACACAGGCGTCGCGTACGTCACTCCGAGGGGGCGGGCAGCAGTGTGGGCCGTCCCGGACGGTGAAGGTCCGGGACGGCCCACAGAGCTGTTACCGCGTGAGGTGCTGCCCGAAGGTCAGTCCTCGGCGGGGGCGGAGACCGCCGACTGCGACGGCTGCTCCGCCGCCGCGGTCTTCTTCGAAGCCGACGCCTTCTTGGCCGTCGTCTTCTTGGCCGCGGTCTTCTTGGCGGCCGTCTTCTTGGCGGCGGTCGCCTTCTTCGCGGGGGCCTTCTTCGCGGCGGCCTTGCGCGTCGCCTTCTTGGCCGGAGCCGGAGCCCCGGCCTCGGCGACGGGCTCGGTGGCCGGCTCGGCGGCGGCGCTCTTGTCCGTCACCGGCGCCTCGACGACCAGCACGGCCGCCTCCTCCGCGCCCTTGGGCGATCCCGCGGGCGCGGACGCCTTGCGGGTCGCGCGACGGCGCGCACGCGGCGGAGCCGCCGTCGCCGGCTCCTCGACCGCGGGCTGCCCGGCCCCGGCCACCGGCTCCGCGGCCTTCGGCTCCACGGCCGCGGGCTGCTCGGTCTTCGGCTCCTCGGTTACGGGGGCCGGGGTGACGACCTGGACCGCCTCGGCCGCCGGCGCGTCGGCGCTCTTCGGCGCACCGGCCGGAGCCGTCGCCTTGCGCGTCGCACGACGCCGCGTACGGGCCGGGGCCGCCTCCGGCTGCGGCTCGGGCGCGGGCTGCGCCGGCGCCGCCTCGGGCTCAGGCTCGGGCTCCACCACGGCCTCGGGCTCCGGAGCGGGCTCCGGCTCCGGGACGTACGCCGCCTTCGGCGCACCGGCCGGAGCCGTCGCCTTGCGGGACGCGCGACGGCGGGTGCGGCCGCGGCCGGCGGCCGCCTCGGCCTCCGCGGGGCTGCTGTACAGCTCCTCGTCCGGCACGAACTCCGGCTCGGGGAGCGCCGTCGGCGCGGCCACCTCTGCGGCGAGCTCGGCCTCGGTCTCGACCTCGGCCTCGGTCTCCGGCAGCTCCGCGTGCTCGTGATCGAGCTCCGCGCCACCGCGGCCGCGCTTCTTGGAGCGCTTGCCGCCACCACCGTTGCCGGCGGCGGCCGGCTGCTCCATGTGCACGATCACTCCGCGCCCGTTGCAGTGGACGCAGGTCTCGGAGAAGGACTCCAGCAGACCCTGGCCCACCCGCTTGCGCGTCATCTGGACCAGGCCCAGCGAGGTGACCTCGGCGACCTGGTGCTTCGTACGGTCGCGTCCCAGGCACTCCAGCAGGCGCCGCAGCACCAGGTCGCGGTTGGACTCCAGGACCATGTCGATGAAGTCGATGACCACGATGCCGCCCAGGTCGCGCAGGCGCAGCTGACGGACGATCTCCTCGGCCGCCTCCAGGTTGTTCCTGGTGACGGTCTCCTCGAGGTTGCCGCCCTGACCGGTGAACTTGCCGGTGTTGACGTCGACGACGATCATCGCCTCGGTCTTGTCGATGACCAGCGAACCGCCGCTCGGCAGGTAGACCTTGCGGTCCAGCGCCTTCATCAGCTGCTCGTCGATCCGGTACGTCGCGAAGACGTCGACCTCCGACGTCCAGCGCGACAGCCGGTCCGTCAGGTCCGGGGCGACGTGCGAGACGTAACCGTGGATGGTCTGCCACGCGTCGTCACCGCTGACGATGACCTTCGAGAAGTCCTCGTTGAAGATGTCGCGCACGACGCGGACGGTCATGTCCGGCTCGCCGTAGAGCAGGGTCGGACCGCTGGTCGCGCCGCTGCTCTTCGACTTCTTGACGATGTCTTCCCACTGCTGCTGCAGGCGCTCGACGTCGCGGCGCAGCTCGTCCTCGCTCGCCCCCTCGGCGGCGGTGCGCACGATGACGCCCGCGTCCTCGGGGACGATCTTCTTGAGGATGGTCTTCAGACGCGAGCGCTCGGTGTCGGGCAGCTTGCGGCTGATGCCGGTCATCGAGCCCTCGGGCACGTAGACCAGGTAGCGGCCGGGCAGCGAGACCTGGCTGGTGAGGCGGGCGCCCTTGTGGCCGATCGGGTCCTTCGTGACCTGCACGAGGACCGACTGGCCGGACTTGAGGGCGGACTCGATGCGGCGGGGGCCGTGGCCCATGCCCAGCGCGTCGAAGTTCACCTCACCCGCGTACAGGACGGCGTTGCGGCCCTTGCCGATGTCGACGAAGGCGGCCTCCATCGACGGCAGGACGTTCTGGACCTTGCCCAGGTAGACGTTGCCGACGTACGAGGTCGACTGCTCCTTGTTGACGTAGTGCTCGACGAGGATGTTGTCCTCGAGCACACCGATCTGGGTGCGGTCGCCGTGCTGACGGACGACCATCACGCGCTCGACGGCCTCGCGGCGCGCCAGGAACTCGGCCTCGGTGATGATCGGGACGCGACGGCGGCCCTGCTCCCGGCCCTCGCGGCGGCGCTGCTTCTTCGCCTCCATACGAGTCGAGCCCTTGATGGACTGGACCTCGTCGAAGCCGGTGCCCGGCTCGCGCTCCGCTTCCTTCTTGCGCGGCTCACGGACCTTGACGACCGTACGCTCCGGGTCGTCGACGCCGTTGGCCTCGGTCTCCGGGCCCGCGTCACCGCTGCGGCGGCGACGACGGCGGCGACGGCGGCTGGAGGCGGAACCCGCGCCCGACTGGTCGGCTTCGTCCTCGTCGGCCTCGTCGGCACGCTCGTCGGCGTCCTCGTCGGCCCGGTCGGCCGCGGCCTCGTCGGACGCGTCCGGCTCCTCGGACTCGTCCGCGTCGGCGGGCTCACCCCGGCGACGGCGACGGCCACCGCGGCGACGGCGGCGCGCCCTGCGGTCCTCGGCCTCGTCGGAGTCGTCGTGCGCGGTGTCCTCTTCGTCCCGCTCCTCCTCCTCGACGAGCTCGGCGGGCTCCTCCGGGGCGGGCGCGGTCTCCACGACACGCTCGACGCGCTCCGCGCGCTCGTCCTCGGCGGGCTCACCGCGGCGACGGCGACGGCGGCCCCGCTGCGGGGCGGCCTGCGGCGCGGGAGGCGCCTCGACGACCGTCTCCAGCTCCTCCTCGTCCTCTTCCACGTCCTCGACGAAGTCCGGCTCCGTCATCCGGGCGGCAGCGGCAGCCGCGGCCGTCTCGGGGGTCTGGAACATCGGCTCGGTGAAGACCGGCGCCTGGAACACGGCGACAGCGGGACGTGAGACCCGGCGGCGCGAACGCGACGGCTCCTCGGCCGCGGGCTTCGGCGCGGCAGCGTCCGGCTTCGGCGCGGCGGCCTCGGCAGGGGCCTCTTCGGCCTTCGGCGCGGCGGCCTCGGCGGCAGCGGCCTCGGCGGCGGCCTTGCGGCCACCGCGACGACGCGGCGTGCGCCCGCGCGGCGCCTCTTCGGCCTCGGCCGCCACGGGCTCCGCCGGGGCGGGCTCCTCGGCGGGGGCCTCTTCGGCCTTCGGCTCGGTCTCCGGTTCGGTCTTCGGGGCACCGGCGGGCGCGGTCGCCTTGCGGGTCGCCCGGCGACGGCCACGCCCACGCGGCGCCTCGTCGGCCGTCTCGTCGGCGGCAGGAACGGCAGGGGCGGCAGCGGCAGGAGCCGCGGGCGCCTCCACAGCGGCCTCGGGCGCCTCGGCCTCGACCGGGGCCGGGGTCTCCGCCCCGGCGGACTTCGGGGCACCGGCGGGCGCCGTCGCCTTGCGGGTGGCACGGCGGCGCGTACGGGCCGGCGGAGCGGCCTCGGCGCTCTCCGCGGGCTGTACGGGCTCGGCCTGCGCGACGGGCTCGGGCGCGGCGGCGGCCCCGACCTCGGCGGCAGCCGTGTCCGTACTCTTCGGCGCACCGGCGGGCGCCGTCGCCTTGCGCGTCGCACGGCGGCGCGTACGGGCCGGCGGAGCGGCCTCGTCCACGACGGCGGGCTCCTCGGCGGCAGCCGCGGGCGCCTCCTCGGCCTCGGCGGGCTTCGGGGCACCGGCGGGCGCGGTCGCCTTGCGGGTGGCACGGCGGCGCGTACGGGCCGGCGGAGCGGCCTCGGCGCTCTCCGCGGGCTGTACGGGCTCTGTGCTCTCTGCGGGCTCGCTCACGGCGCCCTCTCCGGCCGGTATGGCCGGAGCCGCGGCCTCTACGGTTTCGGCGGTCACTACGGCCTTCGCGCCCCCGGCCGGAGGACCGGCGGGGCGCGAGGCCGCGCGGCGCCGACGGCGCGGCGGCAGCGTGTCGCTGGGCGAGTGGTCGTTGTCGGTCTCCCCGGCGGTACGCGCGGTACCTGCCGAGGGCTCGGTGGAATCGTTCGGCTCGAGCATGCGGGCGGTTCTCCCGTCACGCCCCCGGGCGCCACGCCTGATTCCGGTCCGGTCCGGTCCACGCGATGAGCGCGGTACCGCCGTCCGGGGCGCGGGCGCCGCACGGGAGCTGTTGTCTAGCTCGCCGGTTCCGCACGCGGTATGCGTACGGCCTGGCGAAAGTCTTCTGGTCAGTGCGCGGCCCGACCCAGGTGGCTCCCGAGTCCCAGGGCTGCGCTGCAACGACCGCCCTACGCGGAACCTGCACCTTCCGGCGCCGTCGCGGCGGTCAGTCCGGCGGCCTTGGATGGGGCGGCCGTGACTGCCTCGCGGTCGGGCGCGAGCGGGTCGGTCACCGTGCCGGACTCCTCGTCGAAGAGCCCCTGCGCCAGCCTGGTCACCGCTGCGGGGACCGGCGGCGCCAGGTCGGCCACAGCTCGGAGACCGGACAGGACGTCGTCGGGTCGTACGGCGGGTGTCGCATGCCGAACAACCAGCCGCAGTATCGCACAGGGCCCGTCCCCCGGCCTATCGGACGGCGGACGGACTGCCTGCAGATCCACGACGGCACTGCGTGCGTCGAAGGACCGCATGCCGTTCTTGGTACGGCGCTGGACCTCGACGCTCTCGGCCGTCAGGAAGGACCCGACGGCCTTCTCCGCGTCTTCGGGAGCGACACCGTCGAGGCGCAACTCCCACACGGAGGCCTGCAGCCGGTCGGCGAGACCCGACGTACGCGCCTCGACCGCGTCCGTGATGTCGAGCCCCTCCGGCAGCGACTCGTCGAGCAGCTCGCGCAGCTCGTCCACGTCGCGCGCGGCGGTCAGTGCGATCTCCAGGTACTCGGCCTCGCTGCCCGTGCCGGTGGGTGCGGCATTGGCGTACGAGACCTTCGGGTGCGGGGTGAAGCCGGCCGAGTACGCCATGGGTACGTCGGCGCGGCGCAGTGCCCGCTCGAAAGCGCGCTGGAAGTCACGGTGGCTGGTGAACCGGAGGCGGCCGCGCTTGGTGTAGCGCAGTCGGATGCGCTGCACCGCCGGTGCGGGCGGCGGGCCTTCGGGCTGTCGCTTGCCCAGTGGTTCTTCTCCTCGTGCGGGGCGGCGCGCTGTCCGCGCGTCGCCCTCCGGCGTGGGGGTCCGCCCCCTCGCGTCCCGGCGGCCGGCTCATCCCCGCTCGGCCGGGTTTCCGCCAAGCAGGGAGGTCTCGGACGCGGGTGCCGCGCTGGGGGCAGTCGTCTTACTACCCAGAGTACGCGCAGGAGCCCCCACCGGTTCCACGGCCTCGGCCATGCGCCCGGCCGGCCGGGTGTCCGCGGGCCCTCCGACGAGCGCGCGCCACGCGTCGCGCCGCGCCTGACGCACCGCCTCCCGCGCGCTGCGCAGCGCCTCGCGCGCCGCCCGGCCCGCTTCGACGGCCGCCCGCCGCACCGGTGCCCAGAGGGTGTCGCGCACCCAGTGCCCCACCGGCGTGCACACGCTGAGCCACACCCAGCGCACCGGCCGCCCCACCAGGTTCCGTCCGAGCCACTTCAGCGCGCGCCCCACAGCCCGGGAGACGTAACCGGCGATGCGCCAGGCGTGCCCGAACGCGGCGGCGGTCTCGCGCCCGACGGGGACCAGCACCGCGCGCCACAGCCACACGAGGGGCGCGACCAGGACGGTCGTCACGCACCAGGCCACCGCGCGCCAGAGGCCGGCGGCCAGCCAGACGACGCCCCGGGCCGACGGCACGAGAACGTACTCCCACAGCGCCACCGACTCGAGCACCGTCCGGCCCAGCCAGGAGAGCCCGCGCCCGACCGGCGTGAGGACGTACGTGTACAGCCACACCAGCGGCACCACGGCGAGCATCCGGGCCACCCACGCCACCGCCGCGCCCACGGCACGCGCGGCGGCGGCGACCGCATGCCCCACCGTGCGCCCGAGCCAGGCCAGTCCGCGCCCGGCCGGGGTCAGCACCCGGCGGTACAGCCACACCGCCGGCACGACGATCCCGTACCGGACGACGGGCACCAGGACGTACTTCCACAGCAGCACCCACGGCATGATCAGCACGGCGTGGGCGACGTACCCGAGCGCCTTCGCGACGGGGACGAGGAGGTTCCCGTACAGCCACACCAGCGGTGCGGCGACCAGCAGCCGGAAGACCGCGGCGAGCGCGCGGCCGACCGCCTTCCCGCAGACGGCGAGCAGGTCCCACACCATCCGCACCGGGACGACCAGGACCAGCACGACGATGCGCACCGGGATCCTGACGACGGCAGTCAGACAGCCCTCCGCCTGTGGTGCCTCGCGCAGGGGCGCGGGCGGCTGCGGCCGCTTCTCGAAGTCCATGCCCATGAAGACGCCTCGGCCCGCCGTCCGGATCCAGAATCGGAGCATGCCTTCGCGCTCGTCCTCGAGGACGCCGCCGTTCGCCTCGATGACCTTCCGCCTGCCGGTGTTGTCGCGGTCGCACGGCAGCGGAACGGACTCCATGCCGTGTTCGCGGGCGTACGGCAGACAGGCGCGCGGCATCGCGGCGGCATACCCCTGCCGGCGGGCGCCGGGCCGTACGGCGTGGCCGACGCGCCCGCCCGTTTCGCGCGGTCGGGGCGTGAGGCGGTGACGCGAGCCGACGCGTCCGAGGAGGTGCCGCCGTCCACGTACCACCACCAGGTGGCTTCCCCCGACTCGTCCTCGGCCAGGAATTCCCCCATCACCGCGGGGAAGGGGGCGCGAAAGCGGATGTCAGGGGCGGTGAGCTGCGGCATCGCGCCGGTACGCGTGAAGGCCCGGCCGGGGGCTTCCCGGCCGGGCCTTCGCGCGGCTCAGCTCTTGCCCGCCTACGCGTTCACTCGGTTACTTGACGACCGTCAGCGGGAGCAGCTTCTTACCGGTAGGGCCGATTTGGATGGCCGTGTCCATCTGCGGGCAGACGCCGCAGTCGAAGCACGGGGTCCAGCGGCAGTCCTCGACCTCGGTCTCGTCGAGCGAGTCCTGCCAGTCCTCCCAGAGCCAGTCCTTGTCGAGACCGGAGTCCAGGTGGTCCCAGGGCAGGACCTCCTCGTACGTGCGCTCACGCGTCGTGTACCAGTCGACGTCCACGCCGAAGTCGGGCAGCGTCCTCGCCGCGGCGTCCATCCAGCGGTCGTAACTGAAGTACTCGCGCCAGCCGTCGAAGCGGCCGCCGCCCTCGTAGACGGCCCGGATGACGGAGCCGATGCGCCGGTCGCCGCGCGAGAGGAGGCCCTCGACGATGCCGGGCTTGCCGTCGTGGTAGCGGAAGCCGATGGAACGGCCGTACTTCTTGTCGCCGCGGATCTTGTCGCGCAGCTTCTCCAGGCGGGCGTCCGTCTCCTCGGCGGAGAGCTGCGGCGCCCACTGGAAGGGGGTGTGCGGCTTGGGCACGAAGCCGCCGATGGAGACGGTGCAGCGGATGTCGTTCTGGCCGGAGACCTTGCGGCCCTCGGCAATGACCTTGACGGCCATGTCGCCGATCTGGAGGACGTCCTCGTCGGTCTCGGTGGGCAGGCCGCACATGAAGTACAGCTTCACCTGGCGCCAGCCGTTGCCGTACGCCGTCGAGACCGTCCGGATCAGGTCTTCCTCGGAGACCATCTTGTTGATGACCTTGCGGATGCGCTCCGAACCGCCCTCGGGAGCGAAGGTCAGGCCGGACCGGCGGCCGTTCCTGGTCAGCTCGTTGGCGAGGTCGATGTTGAACGCGTCCACACGGGTCGAGGGCAGCGACAGGCCGATCTTGTCCTCCTCGTACCGGTCGGCGAGGCCCTTGGCGACGTCCGCGATCTCGGTGTGGTCCGCGGAGGAGAGGGAGAGCAGGCCCACCTCTTCGAAACCGGTCGCCTTGAGACCCTTCTCCACCATGTCGCCGATGCCGGTGATGCTTCGCTCCCGCACGGGGCGCGTGATCATGCCGGCCTGGCAGAAACGGCAGCCGCGGGTGCAACCGCGGAAGATCTCGACGGACATCCGCTCGTGGACGGTCTCGGCGAGGGGTACGAGGGGCTGCTTGGGGTACGGCCACTCGTCGAGGTCCATGACGGTGTGCTTGGACACGCGCCACGGCACGCCGGAGCGGTTGGGGACGACGCGGGCGATACGGCCGTCGGGCAGGTACTCGACGTCGTAGAAGCGCGGGACGTACACGCCGCCGGTCCTGCTCAGCCGCAGCAGCACCTCGTCACGCCCGCCGGGCCGGCCCTCGGCCTTCCAGGCGCGGATGATCTCGGTGATCTCCAGGACGGCCTGCTCGCCGTCGCCGATCACCGCGCAGTCGATGAAGTCCGCGATCGGCTCGGGGTTGAAGGCGGCGTGCCCGCCCGCGAGGACGATCGGGTCGTCGAGGGCGCGGTCCCTGGACTCCAACGGAATGCCCGCCAGGTCCAGGGCGGTGAGCATGTTGGTGTAGCCGAGCTCGGTGGAGAAGCTCAGCCCGAAGACGTCGAACGCCTTGACGGGGCGGTGCGCGTCCACCGTGAACTGCGGCACACCGTGCTCACGCATGAGCGCTTCGAGGTCCGGCCACACGCTGTAGGTGCGTTCGGCAAGAACCCCCTCGCGCTCGTTCAGTACCTCGTAGAGGATCATGACGCCCTGGTTGGGCAGGCCCACCTCGTACGCGTCCGGGTACATGAGTGCCCAGCGGACATCGCAGGAGTCCCACGGCTTGACGGTGGAGTTGAGCTCACCGCCGACGTACTGGATGGGCTTCTGCACATGCGGGAGCAGAGCTTCGAGCTGTGGGAAGACCGAATCGACAGACATCGAGAACTTTCCTGAGCTGGCTGGGGGACGACTGTCAAGCGTACCCCGGCCCTCAGCGGCCCGGAGCCGCCCGCAGTTTCGGCCTGGAAGCCTTCGCCCACACCTGCGGCAGCTCCCGCTCCCGTGCCTGCGCGGCCGCCTCCTCCCGGCCGTACAGCAGTCCCCATGTGAAGGCCGTCTCCCCCGCCGCGTGGGCCTGGACCGCCAGCTCGCGCAGGGCGCCGCGGGCCACGACGCTGTCCTGGTGGTCACCGAGGAGGGACTGGGCCGCCTTCACGCGCTTCGCCAAGCGTTCGGCGGGCTTGCCCAGGGCGGGCGCGGCGGTGTCAGCGGCGTAGCGGGTGCGTTTGGCCGCCTTGCGGGCGTTGTGCAGGGCCAGGTCGCGGTCCTCGCCGGGCGGGAGGGCCAGTGCGCGCTCCATGAGGGCGGCGAGGCGGGCGTGGTCCTTGCGGACCGCCTTGGAGAGGACCTTCGCGGCCGGCCGGGACGCGGCGGGGAGCAGGGGCGGATCGGCCAGCAGGGCGTGCAGGGCGGTGAGGAGGTCCAGGTACCGCTCGCTGTCGAGTACGGCGATGACCTCGTGGCGGGAGGCGTGGTGGCGGGGCACGGACCAGATGCGCAGGCGGGCTTCGGCCGGGCCGAGGACGAGTGGCTGGGGAAGAGCGGCGATGCGGCTCCGGAGGCGCTGGTCGAGGACCTCCTGGTCGCGGTCCGCGCCGAGCTCCCGCGCCAGCCACTTGAGCTCTCCGGCGATCGGGTCGGTGGCCGTCCGGTCCAGGACCTTGCGGTAGGTGCGGAAGGTACTGCGCAGGCGGCGGGTGGCGACGCGCATCTGATGCACGGCGTCGGGCAGGTCGCGCCGGACCGCCGGGTCGTGGGCGACGAGCACGTCGTACTGCTGCCGGAGGTACGTCAGGACGTGGTCGCCCGCGGTGGGGGCGGAGACGGACTGATTGGCCTTCTCCGCCTTCCCGGCCTTGTTCGACTGCTTGGTCTTCTCCGCCTTCTTCGCCTTCTCCGCCTTCTTCGCCTTCTCCGCTTTCTTCGGCCTCTTCGGTTCCTTCCGCGGCCGTGACGGCTGCGTGTCCGCCAGCCCCCTGGCCAGTTTGGACGCCCACGCGGCGGGGCGCAGGCCGGCCGCGCGGAGCCTCTTCTCGACGGCGTCGAGGAAGGCCGGGTCTCCGCCGTCGGCGAGTTCGACCTCGATCTCCGTCCAGTGCGCCGTGGTGCCGTGCGCTCCGACCCGTTCGGCGGTGACCGAGTCGACGCTCACCTCGGCGAGCAGTTCGCCCCGCGCGCCGACGAGGTGGCGGACGTCGCGCGAGGAGCGGAGCCGCATGAGGGGGGTGAGCAGGTCGCCGCGGGTCCGGGAGCGGACCAGCGCCGCCAGCGAGTCCGGGACGGTCGCGGCCAGCGGGGCGCGGATCTCGTCGCGCACGCCCGGGGAGACCGGCAGTTTGAGGTGCCAGCCGGCGTCGTCGCCGCCGGTGCGGCGGCGCAGGGTGACGGAGTCGGCGGCGAGCCTCAGGTCGTCCGTGTCGTAGTAGACGGCGTCGAGTTCCATGACGCCTCTGTCCTCCACGGCCGAGACACCGGCCGCCTCGGTCAGGTCGGGCAGCCGGGTCTCGCCGGTGGCTTCGTACTTCCGCTCGGTCTCGCGCTTGGTGTCCGCCATGAATCGAATGTAGACGCGAAAGGGCTTCCTGGCAGCTGTTATGCCGTTATGGGCCGCTGCACTCTGATCGACTGGAGCAGTCCGATCGCGACCCAGACCGCGAACATCGACGATCCGCCGTACGAGACGAACGGCAGCGGCAGCCCCGCCACCGGCATGATGCCGAGCGTCATGCCGATGTTCTCGAAGGACTGGAAGGCGAACCAGGCGATGATGCCGCCGGCGACGATCGTGCCGTACAGCTCGGTCGTCTCGTGTGCGATGCGGCAGGCGCGCCAGAGCACCACGCCGAGGAGGAGCAGGATCAGGCCCGCCCCCAGGAAGCCGAGCTCTTCGCCCGCCACCGTGAAGACGAAGTCGGTCTGCTGCTCGGGTACGAACTGTCCCGTGGTCTGGCTGCCCTTGAAGAGGCCGGTGCCGGTGAGGCCGCCGGAGCCGATCGCGATGCGTGCCTGGTTGGTGTTGTAGCCGACGCCCGCCGGGTCGAGTTCGGGGTTGGCGAACGCGGCGAAGCGGTTGATCTGGTACTCGTCGAGCAGACCGATCTGCCAGACGACGACGGCTCCGGCGGCACCCGTCCCGATCAGGCCGAAGACCCAGCGGTTGGAGGCCCCCGAGGTGAGCAGCACACCGAGGATGATCACCGCTATGACCATGACCGAGCCGAGGTCGGGCATCAGCATGATGACGACGATCGGTACGACGGCCAGGCACAGCGCCTTGACGACGGTGATGTGGTCGGGGTGCTCCTGGTCGCCCGCGTCGACGCGGGCGGCGAGCAGCATGGCCATGACCAGGATTATCGTGATCTTGGTGAACTCGGACGGCTGGAGGGAGAAGCCGCCGCCGAGCACGATCCACGCGTGCGCGCCGTTGACGGTCGCGCCGAGCGGGGTGAGTACGGCGAGCACCAGCACGACGGACAGTCCGTAGAGGACGGGGACCGCGCCGCGCAGGGTGCGGTGTCCCAGCCAGATCGTGCCGATCATCAGGACGATGCCGATGCCGGTGTTGAGGACGTGGCGCCAGAGGAAGTACTCCGGGTCGCCCTGGTTGAGCTGGTCGCGGGTACGGGTCGCGGACCAGACGAGCAGCGCGCCGATGACGGACAGCGCGAGCGACGCCCAGAGCAGCGGCCAGTCGAGCCGGCGCAGCACGGAGTCGCGGGCGGTGAGCTTGGCGAGGGTGCCGCGCTCGGGGGCGTACCGCTGGACGGAGAAACCGTGCGGGGCGGCCATCAGTCCCTCCTGCCGATCGCGATCTGCTGGTCCGCCGCCGGGTCCTTGGGCTTCTCGGGCACGTACGGCCTGATGTCCGGGGCGTTGATGGTGCCGTCCGCACCGACCTTCGGAAGCTCCTTCTGCGGCTTGGGCAGCAGGGCCTTCTTCGGGTCGATGTCGCCGTCGTCACTGACGCCGTAGAGGGCGTCGTAGATGTTGCGCACGGCGGGGCCGGAGGCGCCGGAGCCCGTACCGCCCTGGGAGATCGTCATGACGATCGTGTAGTCGTCGGTGTAGGTCGCGAACCACGAGGTGGTCTGCTTGCCGTAGACCTGGGCGGTGCCGGTCTTGGCCCGCATCGGGATCTTGTCCTGCGGCCAGCCGCCGAACCGCCAGGCGGCGGTGCCGCCGGGCTCGACGACGGAGCGCAGGCCCTTGTCGAGGTCTCGGACGGTTTCGGCGTCGACCGGCAGCTTGCCGTGGGCCTGGGGCTCGATCTCCTCGATCTTCTTGCCGTCGGGGCTGATCACGGCCTTGCCGAGGGTGGGGTTGTAGAGGGTGCCGCCGTTGCTGATGGCGGCGTAGGCGGTGGCCAGCTGGATGGGGGTGATGAGGACGTCACCCTGGCCGATGGCGAAGTTGATGCTGTCGAAGGCCTTCAGCTGGTTGCCTTCGAGGCAGCTCTCGTAGGCGATCTGCTCGACGTAGCTGCCGCCCTTCTTGCCCTGCTTGCACCAGGCGTCCTTGTTGGCTTTCCAGAAGGCCTGCTTCCACTGGCGGTCGGGGATGCGGCCCTTGACCTCGTTCGGCAGGTCGATGCCGGTCTCGGAGCCGAATCCGAAGTCATGGGCGGTCCGGTAGAACCAGTCGTCGGCGCCCTTCTTCGGCTTGATGCCGCCGTCGCGCTGCCACTCCTCGTGGCCGAGACGGTAGAAGACGGTGTTGCAGGAGTACTTGAGTGCGTCGCCGAGGGTGATGGGGCCGTGCCCCTTGGACTCGAAGTTCGCGAAGCTCCGGTTGCCCATGCTGTAGGAGCTGCTGCAGTTGTAGAGGTCGTCGAAGGGGTGACCGGCCCGCACGGCCGCGCTCGCCGACACCACCTTGAAGACGGAGCCGGCGGGTGCCTGGCCCTGGATGGCCCGGTTGAGCAGCGGGTAGTTGGAGTTCTTGTCGGTGAGCCGGGCGTACTCCTTGCCGGAGATGCCGCCGATCCAGGCGTTGGGGTCGTAGTCGGGCTGGGAGGCCATCGCGACGACGCGGCCGGTCTTGGACTCCATGACGACGACGGCGCCCGCGTCGGCCTCGTACGGGCGGCCGGTGATCTTGTCGGTCTCCTTGCGGACGGTTTTCATCGCCTGGTGGAGCTCGTACTCGGCGACGGACTGGACCCGGGCGTCGATGGAGGTGACGACGTTGGAGCCGGGCACCGTCGGGTCGTTCTCCGCCTCGCCCATGACGCGGCCGAGGTTGTCGACCTCGTAGCGGGTGACGCCCGCCTTGCCGCGCAGTTCCTTGTCGTACGTACGCTCCAGTCCGGAGCGGCCGACCATGTCGGAGCGCAGGTACGGCGACGGGCCGTCCTTGGCCTTCTCGATCTCCTCGTCGGTGACGGGCGAGAGGTAGCCGAGCACCTGGGCGGTCCTGGCCTTGCCCGGGGCGGGGTAGCGGCGTACGGCGGCGGGCTCCGCCGTGATGCCGGGGAAGTCCTCGGCGCGCTCGCGGATCTGGAGGGCCTGCTTGGTGGTGGCCTCGTCGGTGACGGGGATCGGCTGGTAGGGCGAGCCGTTCCAGCAGGGCTGGGGGGTCTCGGAGTCGCAGAGCCTGACCTTGTCGGCGACTTCCTTGGACGTCATGCCGAGTACGTCGGCGAGGCGGGCCAGTACGGCCTTGCCGTCGTCCTTCATCTTCATCAGGTCGGTGCGGTTGGCGGAGACGACGAGGCGGGTCTCGTTGTCGGCGAGCGGCACACCGCGGGCGTCGAGGATCGAGCCGCGGACGGCGGGCTGGACGACCTGCTGGACCCCGTTGCCGGCGGCTTCGGCGGTGTACTCGTCGCCGTTGCGGATCTGGAGGTACCAGAGGCGGCCGCCGAGGGTGAGCAGGAGGGAGAGGACGAGGACCTGGATGACGACGAGCCGGACCCGGACCCTGGGGGTCCGCCCGGTCTCGGGAATGTTGCTCATGCGGCGGTCCCCTCCTCGAAGTCGAAGTCCTCGGAGCCGAAGTCCTCGGAGCGGGCGGTCACAGGCGCTTGACCCCCTTGATGCGTCCGGCCCTTGCCGCCCGCGAGCGTGCGGCCTTGACCCTCAGTCCCCCGCGCTGGTCGCCGATGCGCAGGCCGGTGCCGGAGGCGAGCCAGCCGGTGGACACGTCGGCGCCGTTGCTGCCGCTCTGGCTGTCGGCGAGCGGATCGTTCTCGGCGCGTCTGGCCAGCCACATGACGACCGGTACGACGAAGGGGGCGAGCAGCAGGTCGTAGAGCGCGGAGGTGAACAGCAGGTTCACGAGGCCCACGTGGCGGGCGGCGGTGTCGCCGACCAGGGCGCCCACCCCGGCGTACAGGAGGGTGGAGCCGACGGCGGCGACGACGACCGCGAGCATCGGGGCCGTCGCGGACCTGAGCTGGCCGTTCTCCGGCTTGGCGAGACCGGCGAGGTAGCCGATGACGCACAGGACGAGCGCGTAGCGGCCCGCGGCGTGGTCGGCGGGCGGGGCGAGGTCGGCGAGGAGGCCCGCGCCGAAACCGATGAGGGCGCCGCTGGTGCTGCCGTACACGAAGGCGAACCCCAGCACGGTGAGGAGCATCAGGTCCGGTACGGCGCCGGGGAGTTGGAGCCTGGCGAGAACGCTGACCTGGACGACCAGGGCGACGACCACCAGGGCGGTGGAGAGCAGCATCCGGTTGAAGCGCATGGGGTTCAGCTCCTACGGGGTGCCGTCGGCGGGAACGGGGCCGTCGGCGGGGGGCGCCGAGGGGGTGACCGTGACGGTCACCGTGGGGGTGGGCTTGGGTCCGGCGGGCTTGGGAGGCAGGACCATGTCGCGCGGGTCCTTGCGCGGGGCCTCGACGACGACGCCGACGATGTCGAGCTTGGTGAAGCCGACGTACGGGCGGACGTAGACGGTGCGGGTGAGGTCGCCGCCGGACGGGTCGACACGGGTGACCCGCCCGACCGGGACGCCCGGTACGAACGGCTTGTCGGCCTGCGAGCCGAAGGTCACGAGACGGTCGCCCGCCTTCACCTTCGCCTTGCCGTTGAGCATCTGCACGCGCAGCGGGCGGTCGCCCTGGCCGTTGGCGAAGCCGAGTTCGTCGGTCTTCTCCAGGCGGGTGCCGACGGTGAAGTCGGGGTCGTTGGCCAGCAGTACGGTCGCGGCGTCCGGGCCGACGGTGGTGACGCGGCCGACGAGTCCGTCGCCGTTGAGCACGGTCATGTCGCGCTGGATGCCGTCATTGCTGCCGACGTCGATGGTGATGGTCCAGGAGAACCCCTGGGCCGCTCCTATCGCGATGACTTCGGCGCCCTTGATGCCGTACTGACCGGCGCCGGCCGTCTTGAGCATCTTGTCGAGTGCGCGTGCGCGGTTGCGGTTGCGGTCGTCGCTGCCGAGTTTCTGCTTGAGCGCGGCGTTCTCGCGCTCGAGGACGGCGAGGCGGTCGTGCCGCTCACCGGAATCCCGGACGGCCCCGATGGCGTTGCCGATCGGATCGACCGCGGTGGCGACCCCGTTCTCCACCGGTCCGAAGACGGTGGCGGCGGCCCGCCTGGCGCCGTCGACCGGCGACTCCTCGCCGCCGCGGATGTCCACCGTAATCAGAGCGAATGCGATGGCGATCAGCAGCACCAGGAGCAGCCGGCTCTCTCGTGTGTCCCTCACGTGCGGCGGCCGTGCCTTCCTCGTCGGAATTCTCGTGTCTGTATATCAACGATCCGCCGCACGAGACGGCAGGCCTCGTACGGCGGATTCGTTGAGACGGCTCATCGGCGGGGCTGGGCGTCCAGTACCTGCTGGAGCGCCTCGAACTCCTCGACGCACTTGCCCGCCCCGAGCGCGACGGAGTCGAGCGGGTCCTCGGCGATGTGGATCGGCATGCCGGTCTCGCGGCGCAGGCGCTCGTCGAGGCCGCGCAGCAGGGCGCCGCCGCCGGTGAGGACGATGCCGCGGTCCATGACGTCGCCGGAGAGCTCGGGCGGGCACTTGTCGAGCGTCGTCTTCACGGCGTCGACGATGGCGTTGACCGGCTCCTCGATGGCCTTGCGGACCTCGGCGGCGGAGATGACCACGGTCTTGGGCAGACCGGAGACGAGGTCGCGGCCGCGGATCTCGGTGTGCTCGTCCTTTTCGAGGTCGAACGCCGAGCCGATCGTGATCTTGATCTGTTCGGCGGTGCGCTCGCCGAGCAGGAGGGAGTACTCCTTCTTGATGTGCTGGATGATCGAGCTGTCCAGCTCGTCGCCCGCGACCCGGATCGACTGTGCCGTGACGATTCCTCCGAGCGAGATGACGGCGACCTCGGTGGTGCCGCCGCCGATGTCCACGACCATGTTGCCGGTGGCCTCGTGGACGGGCAGGCCCGAGCCGATGGCGGCGGCCATGGGCTCCTCGATGATGTGCACCTGGCGGGCGCCGGCCTGGGTGGACGCCTCGATGACGGCGCGGCGCTCGACTCCGGTGATGCCGGAGGGCACGCAGACGACGACCCGGGGACGGGCCAGGTAGCGGCGCTTGTGGATCTTGAGGATGAAGTAGCGGAGCATCCGCTCGGTGATCTCGAAGTCGGCGATGACGCCGTCCTTCAGCGGCCGGACGGCAACGATGTTGCCCGGCGTCCGGCCGATCATCTTCTTGGCCTCGGAACCGACGGCGAGGATGCCGCCGGTGTTGGTGTTGATGGCGACGACGGAGGGCTCGTTGAGCACGATGCCTTTGCCCCTGACGTACACCAGCGTGTTGGCGGTCCCGAGGTCGACAGCCATGTCACGGCCGATGAACGACATTGAGTTCCCCTTGTTCCCCATGAGGATGCGTCGGGCCTTCCCAAGTGAAGCGGTTGGCTTTCAAGGTCGGCGAAGTGGGTGCTGCAGGAGTGGAGACTTCCATCGTAGTGCCGCCTGCGCGGACACGGCGCGAGGGTCCTTCGCCATTGTGAGCGGAACACGAACCCGTCCCAGTAATGGTGACGCCGTGTCGGGGGGATGCGTTCCCGCCTTCTCCACGCATATGCCGAAGGACGACCGAATTACTTCGGTCGCCCCAGGCCATGACCTCTATATGGCTGACGCCCTGTCAGGAAATACCGGGGAAGAAAAGCTTCAGCTCCCGCTCGGCGGACTCCTCGGAGTCCGAGGCGTGGATGAGATTCTCCCGCACAATGGTCCCGAAATCTCCACGAATGGAGCCGGGCGCTGCGGCGATCGGGTCAGTGGGACCCGCCAACTGGCGTACACCCTCGATGACGCGCTCGCCCTCGACGACGAGCGCGACGACCGGACCGGAAGACATGAACTCCACCAGCGGCTCGTAGAACGGCCGGCCCTTGTGCTCGCCGTAGTGCTGCTCCAGCGTCTCGTGGTCGAGGCTGCGCATCTCCAGCGCGGTGATGGTCCAGTTCGCCTTGCGCTCGATGCGGCCGACGACCTCGCCGATCAGCCCGCGCCTGACCGCGTCGGGCTTGAGAAGGACGAGAGTGCGCTGAGTCATGTACGGCTCCTTGCGGGCATAGCGGATGCGATGCCCAGAGGCTACAAGGACACGCCGCAGGCCCAGCACCCGGCACGGGCAGCGGGCCTACTGCGCCCGCGCCTGTGCCTCCGTCCGGGGCTCCGTCCCCGCTTCCGCCTCTGCCTGCGCCGCCCAGCGGGCCTTCGCTTCGTCGATCTTGCGGCCGTAGTGGATCGAGGCCCACCACAGGCCCGCGAAGACCGCGCCCAGGAAGAACATCACCGGGACCACGAAACCACTGACGATCAGCCCAACCTGGAGCGCCCAGCCGAGCTGTAGCCCACCTGGCCTATCGATCATGCCGCAGAGCAGTACGGACAGCAGCATCGCGATGCCGCAGACCGTCCAGACCGCGGTCATCGACAGGTCGTCGGACTTCATCGCGACCAGGCCGGCGAAGGCCACCACGAAGAACTCACTGATCAGAGTGGATGCACAGAGCGTACGCACAGGAGTCAGCCCCTCCCCAGGAGCAGCCGGGCCTCGCCGACCGTGATCACGGAACCGGTCACCAGGACGCCACCGCCCGAGAACTCGCCCTCTTCCTCGGCGAGGGTGACGGCAGCCTCCAGCGCGTCGTCGAGGCGCGGCTCGACCTGGACGCGGTCGTCGCCGAAGACCTCGACGGCGATCGCGGCGAGCTCGTCGACGTCCATCGCGCGGGGCGTGGAGTTACGGGTGACGACGACCTCCGCGAAGACCGGCTCGAAGGCTTCGAGCATGCCCTTCACGTCCTTGTCGCCGCTCGCGCCGACGACCCCGATCAGGCGGCTGAAGCTGAACGCCTCACCGACGGCCGCCGCCGCCGCCCGCGCGCCCGCCGGATTGTGCGCCGCGTCCAGGACGACGGTGGGGCTGCGGCGGACGACCTCCAGGCGGCCCGGCGAGGTGACCGAGGCGAAGGCCTTGCGGACGGTGTCCATGTCGAGCGTGCGCGCCTGCTCCGCGCCGATGCCGAAGAACGCCTCGACGGCCGCCAGGGCCACCGCCGCGTTGTGCGCCTGGTGCGCGCCGTGCAGCGGCAGGAAGATCTCCTCGTACTCGCCGCCGAGCCCGCGCAGGGTGACCAGCTGGCCGCCGACCGCGACCTCGCGGGAGACGACGCCGAACTCCATGCCCTCGCGGGCGACCGTCGCGTCGACCTCGACCGCCTTCTTCAGCAGGACCTGGGCCGCGTCGACCGGCTGCTGCGCCAGGACGACCGTGGCGCCCTGCTTGATGATCCCGGACTTCTCGACGGCGATCTCGCCGGGCGTGGCGCCGAGCCGGTCCGTGTGGTCCAGGTCGATCGGCGTGACGACGGCGACGGACGCGTCGATCACGTTCGTCGCGTCCCAGCTGCCGCCCATGCCGACCTCGACGACCGCCACGTCGACGGGCGCGTCGGCGAACGCGGCGTACGCCATGCCCGTCAGCGTCTCGAAGAACGACAGGCGGTGCTCCTGCATGGAGTCGGTCATCCCGACGTACGGCTGGATGTCCTTGTACGTCTCGATGAAGCGCTCGGGGGCGATCGGGGCGCCGTCCAGGCTGATGCGCTCGGTGATCGACTGCACGTGCGGGCTGGTGTACCGCCCGGTGCGCAGCTCGAAGGCGCCGAACAGCGCCTCGATCATGCGGGCGGTGCTGGTCTTGCCGTTGGTGCCGGTGATGTGGACCGAGGGGTACGCGCGCTGGGGCTCGCCCAGGACGTCCATCAGCGCCGCCATGCGGACCAGCGACGGGTCGAGCCTGGTCTCCGGCCAGCGGCCCAGGAGCTCCTGCTCGATCACGCGCAGCGCCTTGTCCACCTCCGGGTCCTGCGGGCGGCGGACGGCTTCGTCCTCCTGCTGCGGGACCCCTTGGGTGCGCAGGGTGCGGCTGCCTGCCTCGATCACCGCCAGGTCGGGGGTGGGGGCGCCCCCTGCTCGAGCGGAGTCGGGAGCTCGGGGGAGGCCGGTCTCGGCCTCGACGATCTCTTCGAAGGCGTCGGATGCGTCGCTGTCATCGTGCGGGGGGAGCTGGCTCACGGGTCCAGTCTACGGAGCACCGCCGACAGCGCCTCGCCAGGACCGCCGGGACCTTCCGCGCACCGCGCACGACATGCCGAGGGGCCCCCGCGCGCGGCAGCGGGGGCCCCTCCGCGTCGTACCGTCGTACGCGCGTCCTACTTCTGCGGCAGCGCCGCGAGCTGGGCGGTGATCCGCTCGATGTCCGCATCGGCCTTGGCGAGCCGCCCGCGGATCTTGTCGACCACGTTGTCCGGGGCCTTGGCCAGGAACGCCTCGTTGCCGAGCTTGCCGTGCGCCTGGGCCTTCTCCTTCTCCGCCGCCGCCAGGTCCTTCGCCAGGCGCTTGCGCTCCGCCTCGACGTCGATCGTGCCCGACAGGTCGAGCTCGACCCGGGCGCCCGCGACCGGCAGGGACGCGGTCGCGTGGAAGCCCTCGCCGGCCGGCTGGAGGCGCAGCACCTGGCGGATGGCCGCCTCGTGCGGCGCGAGCGCCGTACCGTCCAGGGTCAGCCGGGCAGGGACCTTCTGGCCGGACTGCAGGCCCTGGTCGGAGCGGAACCGGCGGACCTCGGTGACGACCTGCTGGACGAGTCCGATCTCCTGCTCGGCCTCCGCGTCGCGGAAGGCCGAGTCCTTGGGCCAGTCCGCGATGACGAGCGACTCCTTGCCGGTGAGCGTGGTCCACAGCGTCTCGGTGACGAAGGGGACGACCGGGTGGAGGAGGCGCAGCATCACGTCGAGGACCTCGCCCAGGACGCGTGCGGAGACCTTGGCGGGCTCGCCGCCCGCGAAGAAGGTGGTCTTGGACAGCTCGACGTACCAGTCGAAGACCTCGTCCCACGCGAAGTGGAACAGCGAGTCCGAGAGCTTCGCGAACTGGTAGTCCTCGTAGTACGCGTCGACCTCGGCCACCGTGGCGTTCAGCCGCGACAGGATCCACCGGTCGGTCGCCGACATCTGCTCGGCGGGCGGCAGTTCGCCCTCGACCGTCGCGCCGTTCATCAGCGCGAAGCGGGTGGCGTTCCAGATCTTGTTGGCGAAGTTGCGGGAGCCCTGGACCCAGTCCTCGCCGATCGGCACGTCGACGCCCGGGTTGGCGCCGCGCGCGAGGGTGAAGCGGACCGCGTCGGAGCCGTACTCGTCCATCCAGTCCAGCGGGTTGACCGCGTTGCCGAAGGACTTCGACATCTTCTTGCCGAACTGGTCGCGGACCATGCCGTGCAGGGCGATGGTGTGGAACGGCGGGACGCCGTCCATCGCGTACATGCCGAACATCATCATCCGGGCGACCCAGAAGAAGAGGATGTCGTAGCCGGTGACCAGGACCGAGTTCGGATAGAACTTCTCGACGCTCGGGGTCCGTTCGGGCCAGCCGAGCGTGGAGAACGGCCACAGGCCGGAGGAGAACCAGGTGTCCAGGACGTCCGTGTCCTGGTGCCAGCCCTCGCCGCTGGGCGCCTCGTCGTCGGGTCCGACGCAGACGACCTCGCCGTTCGGGCCGTACCAGACCGGGATCCGGTGGCCCCACCACAGCTGGCGCGAGATGCACCAGTCGTGGAGGTTGTCGACCCAGCCGAAGTAGCGGGGCTCCATCTCCTTGGGGTGGATCTTGACCCGGCCGTCGCGGACCGCGTCGCCGGCCTCCTTGGCCAGCGGGCCGACCTTGACCCACCACTGGAGGGACAGGCGCGGCTCGATGGTCGTCTTGCAGCGCGAGCAGTGCCCGACGGAGTGGACGTACGGACGCTTCTCGGCGACGATCCGGCCCTCGGCGCGCAGGGCGGCGACGATGGCGCTGCGCGCCTCCAGGCGGTCGAGGCCCTGGAAGGGACCGTGGGCGGTGATGACCGCCCGCTCGTCCATCACGGCCAGGTTGGGCAGGCCGTGGCGCTGGCCGATCTCGAAGTCGTTCGGGTCGTGCGCGGGCGTCACCTTGACGGCGCCCGTGCCGAACTCGGGGTCGACGTGCTCGTCGGCGACGACCGGGATGCGGCGGCCGGTGAGCGGCAGCTCGATCTCGGTGCCGACGAGGTGCGCGTACCGCTCGTCGTCGGGGTGGACGGCGACGGCGGTGTCACCGAGCATCGTCTCGGCGCGGGTCGTCGCGACGACGATCTCGGCGTCCCCGGAGCCGTACCGGATGGAGACGAGCTCGCCGTCGTCCTCCTGGTACTCGACCTCGATGTCGGAGATGGCCGTCAGACAGCGGGGGCACCAGTTGATGATGCGCTCGGCGCGGTAGATCAGCTCGTCGTCGTACAGCTTCTTGAAGATCGTCTGGACGGCCCTGGACAGGCCCTCGTCCATGGTGAAGCGCTCGCGCGACCAGGCGACACCGTCACCGAGGCGCTTCATCTGGCCGGAGATCTGCCCGCCGGACTCGGCCTTCCACTGCCAGACGCGCTCGACGAACGCCTCGCGCCCCAGGTCGTGGCGGGACTTGCCCTCCTTGGCGAGCTCGCGCTCGACGACGTTCTGGGTGGCGATGCCGGCGTGGTCCATGCCGGGCTGCCAGAGGGTCTCGTACCCCTGCATGCGCTTGCGGCGGGTGAGGGCGTCGATCAGCGTGTGCTCGAAGGCGTGGCCGAGGTGGAGCGATCCCGTGACGTTGGGCGGCGGGATGACGACGGTGTACGGCTCTTTGCCGCTCTTCTCGTCCGCTTCGAAGTAACCGCGTTCCACCCAGCGCTCGTACAGCTTCCCCTCTACCTCGGCCGGCGCGTACTGGGTCGGCAGTTCGGGGGCGGGGGCTGCTGGCTGCTGCTGAGAGTTCTCGGTCACGGGCCCAGTTTACGGGCGTCACAGCCCCGTACCGAAACCGGATTCTTGGTAACGGTGCGCCCCCCGCCGCCCCGGGACGCCGGTGGTTCCGTCAGGATGTCCGCAACGCACAAGCATCTGGAGGGGAACCCAGTCCATGAGTTACAACCAGCCGGGCCCGTACGGCGGGCAGCAGCCCGGTCCTTACGGCCAGCAGCCGCCGCAAGGCCAGCCGAACCCGTACGGACAGCAGCCCCCGCAGGGCCAGCCCGGCTACGGCTACCCCCAGCAGGCCCCGCCGCCGCAGGGCTACGGCTACCCCCAGCAGGGTCAGCAGCCGCCGTACGGACAGCAGCCCCCGTACGGCCAGCCCCAGCACCCGGGCCCCTACGGCCAGCAGCCGCAGTACCCCGGCGGCATGGTCCCGCCGCCGGGCGCGCCGAAGAAGAAGACCGGCCTGATCGTGGGCGCGGTGGTCGTGGCACTGGCCGTGATCGGCGGCGGCCTGTACTTCCTGACGTCGGGCGGCGGCAGCTCGGTCGCCGACGACGGCAAGAAGTACGAACTGACGACGCCGGCGACGGTGCTCGGCGGCGAGTACAAGAAGTCGTCCGCGCCCAGCGGTGACGGCATGAGCGCCAGCGACATCAAGGAGCTCGAGGGAGACGGCGTCGCCAACGCCAAGGACGCCAACGGCCAGTACACGTCCGGCGAAGCCATGACCCAGAAGGGCATCAACTTCACCGGTGTCTACGGCGAGGTCGACGACCCGGGCAAGGTCGTCGACGCCATGTTCGCCGAGATGAGGAAGAAGTCCGAGGAGGACTCGGCCGACGGGAGCCTGAAGCTCATCGGCAGCCCCCAGGAGTTCACACCGGACGGCTTCGAGAACGGCATCATGAAGTGCCAGGAAGCCGAGTTCAAGATGGGTGAGGCCGGGGCGGGCGCGGAGGGCATGCCGGGCGCCATGAAGATGCCGTTGTGCGTATGGGGCGACCACAGCACGGTCGTGTACGTCGTGCAGACCGACGCCGGCGCCATGCTGACCGGCAAGAGCCAGCCGCTGGAGACCGCCGCGGCCAACGCCGCCAGGCTCCGCGACGACATCCGCGTCGAGATCAAGTGACGCGGTAGATACGGACACGCAAGCGAAAGGGGCGCCCGGCCAGTCGACTGGCCGGGCGCCCCTTCGTCGTACGTACCGAACCGCTACGCGGACTTCTCGTGGCGGCCGTCGTGCTTGATGATGCGCGGCTCGCGCGGGACCAGCGTCGGGTTGACGTTGCTGTGGACCACGTCCGCCGTGATGACGACGCGTGCCACGTCCTTGCGGGACGGGACCTCGTACATCACCGACATCAGGACCTCCTCCATGATGGCGCGCAAGCCGCGCGCGCCCGTCTGGCGGAGGATCGCCTGGTCCGCGATCGCCTCCAGCGCCTCGCGCTCGAACTCCAGCTCCACGCCGTCGAGTTCGAAGAGCCGCTCGTACTGCTTCACCAGTGCGTTGCGCGGCTCGATGAGGATCTGCAGCAGCGCCTCGCGGTCCAGGTTGTGGACCGAGGTCAGGACGGGGAGACGGCCGATGAACTCGGGGATCATCCCGAACTTCACCAGGTCCTCCGGCATGACCTCCTGGAACTGGTCGCTCGCCTCGATCTCCCGCTTGGAGCGGATCGTCGCGCCGAAGCCGATGCCCTTCGCGCCCGCCCGCGACTCGATGATCTTCTCCAGACCGGCGAAGGCGCCGCCCACGATGAAGAGCACGTTCGTCGTGTCGATCTGGATGAACTCCTGGTGCGGGTGCTTGCGGCCGCCCTGCGGCGGGACCGAGGCCGTCGTGCCTTCGAGGATCTTCAGGAGCGCCTGCTGGACGCCCTCGCCCGACACGTCGCGCGTGATCGACGGGTTCTCGCTCTTGCGGGCCACCTTGTCGATCTCGTCGATGTAGATGATCCCGGTCTCGGCCTTCTTGACGTCGTAGTCGGCCGCCTGAATCAGCTTCAGGAGGATGTTCTCGACGTCCTCGCCGACGTACCCGGCCTCCGTCAGCGCCGTCGCGTCCGCGATGGCGAACGGGACGTTGAGCATGCGCGCCAGCGTCTGGGCCAGCAGCGTCTTGCCCGAGCCCGTGGGGCCCAGCAGGAGGATGTTGGACTTCGCCAGTTCGATCGCGTCGTCGCGGCCCGCGCCGCCGCCGTTCTCGCCGGCCTGGACGCGCTTGTAGTGGTTGTAGACCGCCACCGAGAGGGCCTTCTTGGCCGGCTCCTGGCCGACCACGTAGCCCTCGAGGAACTCGTAGATCTCCCGCGGCTTGGGGAGTTCCTCCCACCGCACCTCGGAGGTCTCTGCGAGCTCCTCCTCGATGATCTCGTTGCAGAGGTCGATGCACTCGTCGCAGATGTACACACCGGGACCTGCGATGAGCTTCTTCACCTGCTTCTGGCTCTTGCCGCAGAACGAGCACTTGAGCAGGTCGCCGCCATCACCGATGCGTGCCACGAGGTGCTTCCCCTTCGCCTGGGAGACGCCACGTTCAGCGACTCCTGGTGCCTCATATTCGACGGTACCTTGCCTGGCCCCCGGTTCGGGCCCCCCTTGGCACGGTTCACATTGACGTGTACTGCGCCAAGGGGCGGGTTACCGCGTGTCAGGCGCCCACGGGCGCGTTCTTGCGGGTGGAAACGATCTGGTCGATCAGACCGTACGCAAGCGAGTCCTCGGCGGTCAGGATCTTGTCGCGCTCGATGTCGTCGCGGATCTTCTCGATCGGCGTGGTGGAGTGCTTCGCGAGCATCTCCTCCAGCTGTGAGCGCATCCGCAGGATTTCCTGCGCCGCGATCTCCAGGTCGGAGAGCTGCTCGCGACCGGTCTGCGAGGACGGCTGGTGGATCAGCAACCGCGCGTTGGGCAGTGCCATGCGCTTGCCCGGCGTACCGGCGGCGAGCAGCACGGCCGCGGCGGAGGCCGCCTGTCCCATGCAGACCGTCTGGATGTCCGGCTTCACGAACTGCATCGTGTCGTAGATGGCCGTGAGGGCCGTGAACGAGCCGCCGGGGCTGTTGATGTAGATGGAGATGTCGCGGTCCGGGTCCATCGACTCCAGGCACAGCAGCTGCGCCATGACGTCGTTGGCGGAGGCGTCGTCGATCTGCACGCCGAGGAAGATGACGCGCTCCTCGAAGAGCTTCGCGTACGGGTCGTACTCACGCACGCCCTGCGAGGTGCGCTCGACGAAGCGCGGCACGATGTAGCGGTTGTCCACCTGCGGGCCGGTGTAGAGGCCGCTCGCGGAGAAGTCGTTCATGTGGGTTTTCACCATCCTGGTGGCGTTCGGTGGGCTGGGGAGGCTCGGCTGCGGGGATCAGGCCCCGGTACCGCCGCCGCCCGGAACGCCCGAGGCAAGGCTGATGATCTCGTCGATGAGGCCGTACTCCTTGGCCTCCTCCGCGGTGTACCAGCGGTCGCGGTCACCGTCGCGGATGATCGTCTCGACGCTCTGGCCCGAGTGCCGGGCGGTGATCTCCGCCATGCGCTTCTTCGTGCGCAGCAGCTGCTCGGCCTGGATCTTGATGTCCGAGGCGGTGCCGCCGAGGCCGGCCGAGCCCTGGTGCATCAGGATGTCGGTGTTGGGGAGCGCGAAGCGCTTGCCCGCGGTGCCGCCGGTCAGCAGGAACTGTCCCATCGAGGCCGCGAGGCCCATGCCGATGGTGACCACGTCGTTCGGGATGTACTGCATGGTGTCGTAGACCGCCATGCCGGCCGTCACCGAGCCGCCGGGGCTGTTGATGTAGAGGTAGATGTCCTTGTCCGGGTCGGCCGCAAGGAGGAGCAACTGCGCTGTGATCTTGTTGGCGATGTCATCGTCGACCTGCTGGCCGAGGAAGATGATCCGCTCGCCGAGCAGCCGGTTGTAGACCTGGTCGCCGAGGCCTCCACCGATGGACGGCTCACCCGCGGCGTACGGCATCAGATTCGTCACGTATACACCTGCTCGTCTCTGACGGCTTCAACCGTCTCAGCGTCTTCGTACCGGAGGGCGGGGACTCCCCACTCTCCTCTTCATGGACCCTAACGCGCAGGTGGGACAACGCCATCCCGCTTCCCGAACTGTTCGCTGGGAGCGCAAGGTACGGGCCCGTACCCGCGTACGAGGACGGGCCCGTACCCGCGTACGAGGACGGGCCCGTCCTCGTGGATCAGGCAGCTCGGGCAGACCGGGCCGAAGCTCAGGCCCCGGTGGTCTTCTCGGCCTCGGCGGAAGCCTCGGCGGCGTCGGCGGTCTCGGCCGCCTCGTCCTCGTCGTCCTCCAGGTCGACAGGCTCACCGTTGGTGTCGGTGACCTTGGCGGCCTCGACGACAACGGCGAGCGCCTTGCCGCGGGCGACCTCGCCGACGAGCATCGGCACCTGGCCGCCCTCGACGACGGCCTGGGCGAACTGGTCGGGGCTCATGCCGGAGGACTGCGCGCGCCGCATGAGGTGCTCGGTGAGCTCCTCCTGGTTGACGTTCAGCTTCTCCTTGTTGACGAGCTCGTCGAGGACGAACTGCGTCTTGATGCCCTTGACCGCCTGCTCGCGCAGCTCGGCGTCGAACTCCTCGGCCGTCTTGCCCTGGATCTCGAGGTACTTCTCGATGTCCAGGCCCATCTGGCCGAGCTGGTGGTGCTCCAGGTTGTGCTTGCGGGTCTTGACCTCGTCCTCGAGCAGCTTCTCGGGGATCGGGACCTCGACCAGCTCCAGCAGCTTCTCCAGGACGCGTTCCTGGGCCTGCGTGGCCTGGTCGTACTGCTTCATGTTCTCGAGGCGCTTGCGGCTGTCGGCCTTGAGCTCGTCGAGGGTGTCGAACTCACTGGCCATCTGCGCGAAGTCGTCGTCCAGCTCGGGCAGCTCGCGGGCGGCGACCGCGGTGACCTTGACGGTGACCTCGGCCTCCTTGCCCTCGGCGCTGCCGCCCTTGAGCGAGGAGGTGAAGGTGGCCTCGCCACCGGCCTCCAGGCCGGTCACGGCCTCGTCGATGCCGTCGAGGAGCTCGCCGGAACCGATGGTGTACGAGACACCCTCGGCGACGCCGTCCTCGAGGACCTCGCCGTCGACCTTGGCCTCCAGGTCGATCGTCACGACGTCGCCGTCGGCGGCGGGGCGCTCGACCGGGTTGGTGGAGGCGAAGCGGCCGCGCAGCTCCTCCACGGCCTTGTCGACGTCCTCGTCCTCGACCTCGACCGCGTCGACCTCGACCTCGATGCCGGAGTAGTCCGGGATCTCGATCGTCGGGCGGATGTCGACCTCGGCGGTGAAGGACAGCAGCTCGCCGTCCTTCAGCTCGGTGATGTCGACGTCGGGCTGGCCGAGAACGTTCAGCTCACCCTCGTTGACAGCCTCGGTGTAGAACTTCGGAAGGGCGTCGTTGACGGCCTCCTCCAGCACAGCACCACGGCCGAACCGCTGGTCGATGACTCGGTTCGGGATCTTGCCCTTGCGGAAGCCCTTCACCGTGACCTGCTGGTTGATCTTCTTGTACGCCGCGTCGAGGCTGTCCTTGAGCTCCTCGAAGGGCACCTCGATGCTGAGCCGAACCCGGGTCGGGTTCAGGGTCTCCACGGCGCTCTTCACGGTTCGGTCTCCTTGGGGGCTGACTTCTGAGGTTCTGCTGGGCCGCGCGGGAGGCGGCTTCGCCGATCGGGTCCGGTACATCAGACACACGGACCCGCACTCTGCATAGTAACGGCAAGCAGGAAGACTCCCACAACGCGATCTTGATCGGGATCGCGCGGGATCATGCCTGGTGATGGTCGGGGTGGCCGGATTCGAACCGACGACCTTCCGCTCCCAAAGCGGACGCGCTACCAAGCTGCGCCACACCCCGTCGGTGCGACACGTAGGGTACATGCCCACAGGCAGTGCGGCCCCCGCTTTGCGGCGGTGCCCACCGGGTGTGCACCGCGGGCCCGGAACCCGCTACGATGCTCTTCGTGCCGCGGTCGCATGACCTGCGGTGCGCACTGTGCGGGCGTAGCTCAATGGTAGAGCCCTAGTCTTCCAAACTAGCTACGCGGGTTCGATTCCCGTCGCCCGCTCCACATGGCTCAGGGCCAGGTCAGAGGATCATCCTCCAGCCTGGCCCTGATGCGTTCCGGATCTTCTTTCAGCCCTGCGTGCCCGCCGCGTGCCCGTTCGGCTTAGGATCTTGCTTCCTGGCCTGCTCTACGACGGCACTCACGGCCTGGCCGATCAGCCGCTCTCGCTCAGCCGTGGCGTGCTGATAGATCAGCGCGGCGCGGGCGGTGCTGTGGCCCATTCTCGTCATCAACTCTCGTGTGCTCGCGCCGGTCGCAGCAGCGAGGGTGTTGCCGGTATGGCGAAGATCATGGAAGTGCAGGCCCTTGATGCCGACTTCCTCACACGCCTTACGCCAGAGCTTGCCGAAGTGGTTCCGGCGGGGGGTCGCCTTCTTGGCCCCGACGAAGACCCGGCCGTCGGCACCCTGTTCGGCGTACACGGCAAGGTGGTTGGCCAAATCGGTGTGGATCACAGCCGGGACGGCCACAGTGCGCTTACCGGCCGCGCTCTTCGGCTCCTTGACCAGTCGCCGCCCGCTGTGGAGTTCGGCCACGTTCCGCCGGACGCGCAGGGTGCCTGCATCGAGATCGATGTCTCGGCGCGTAAGTCCGATCAGTTCACCCCAGCGGAGACCCGTGAAGGCCGCCAGGAGGACGAGAACCCGGTACCGGGGCTGGATGGCGCCCGCGAGCGCGTATACCTCCTGGATGGTCGCGGTGGGCCGCTCAGGGGTGGCGGCTGTGCTCGCCCCCTTGACCCGGCAGGGGTTACGCCGGATCAGCCGGTCTTCCACGGCAGTCATGAGCACAGCCCGCAGAAGCGCGTACGACTTGGCCACCGAGGAAGCGCCGGCGCCCGCGTCCAGGCGAGCCACCCGCCAGGCCCGGACCCTGGCCGAACTGATGTCGGCCAGGGCGATGGTGCCGAAGGTTGGTTCAAGGTGGTTCCTGAGGAGCGACTGGTACAGGTCGGCGGTCGAGGCACTGATGCCCCGCTCCTTGATCCATGTGGAGGCATAGGAGCCGAAGGGGACGTTGGCGGCATCCGGGTCGGTCCAGTCCCCCGCGCGCAGCTCGGCTTGGCGCTCAGCCAACCAGTCGTCAGCCTCCCGCTTCGTACGGAAGGTGTGGGGCGCCGGGCGGTCGATGCCGTCAGGCGCCTGATAGCGAGCCTGGTAGCGCCCTGAGGGCAGCTTGCGCACACGACCGAAAGACCGCTTCTTGCCCGCCATCAGACCACGCTCCTGAAGCGCCGTGCGATCGGCTCGACGGTGTTGGCAACAACGAAGTTCGAGACCGCGCTTTCGGGGATGCGGACATGTCGACCGACCTTCACGAAGGTGATCCGTCGTTCCTCGATGAGCCGCCGGGGGAACCGGGCGGTGGTGCCGAGAAGTTCGGCGACTTGGTCAACGCTTAACAGTCGGTCCATGGTCACCACTCCCCGTTGGTGTCGTCGGCTTCGAGTTCTGCGAGTGCTTCGCGTGCGGTGTCGCGGTTGGTCTTGATGTCGCGGGCGATGGACTGGGCAAGCCAGGATTCACCCGGGGTGTGACCGTGTCCGGCGTAGCTCCAGTGGGCGATCACGAGTGTGGAGCCCTCCGAGTCGTCGGGGTCGGGCAGGCCACGTTCGCGGCGCTCCTGGGCGGCGCGGTAGTCGGCGCGGACCTGTCGCCGGGCGGACAGTGTCGAGGAGTAGGCGCGGGACTTGGTCATGAAGTGGCCCCGGAAGCCGAGCATGTGCGACCAGCGGGCAAGCATCCGGTCCGGGTAGTCGGCATCCAGGTCCCAGCAGGCTTCGATCAGGCGCCGGGTATGGGCGGGCAGGTGGGGCAGCTTGTCGAGTTCGTTCAGCTCGCCGATCCGGCGGTCTACGGTGCCGGTACTCTCGGCTGCCTTGGTGGCGTACTTGGCGACGTAAGAAGCGACGGCCGAGTCGGTCAGCTCCACACCCTGAAGGCTCCCGATGCCCTGGACGTCGACCTGCTTGCCCCACGTCAGCGTGCGGGCCGGGTGGCCGTCGGCGGACGGCACGGTCACCGCGACCCGGGCGGCAGCCGCCTTGATGGCGTCGTCAAGAAGGGCGACCGATGCCCAGGACGGCGGAGTCGTATCGGGGCCGTCGGGGCCATCGAGGCGGACCACGGCGTGGAAGTGGATAGCTCCACGCTTCTGGAACTCGGCGACCTTCCCGAAGGAGACCCGGCAGACCTCGCCCAGGGCCCGTTGGGAGAGTCCGGCACGAGCGGCGATCTCCCGGCGAAGGTAGATCGTGAACCGCTGCCACAGCTGACCAGCGTGGTTGTTCCACAGCACCGCGCCCGCGTAGTCGTACCGGGCCGGGTCGAGGGCTGTTCCGAGTGCGGGATCGTCGTCCGGGTGCGAGGCACCGCAGCGGCAGTGGCCCGAGGCGGGACGGTTGTGGACCGGTCCGAAGGACGGAGCGGTCAGCGTCGCGAACACGCCGGGATGCTGACGGATCTCACCGGGGATGCCCATGCGACTGTCCCCCGAGATCCCCGCGCGCATCAGGTGGTAGACGTCCCCCGCGTAGGTCCAGGCACACGAGGGGCAACGGGAGGCCCGCCGGTTGCCGCAAGCGACCCGTAATCGTCCACCAGGCTCATCAACGGTCGAGTACGAGTAGAGGACATCCCCGGTGTGGCGGTCGCGGGTGACGGTGGTCCCGGTCAGGTGGATCGGGTCTGAGCAGCCGCCCGTCCGCCGGATCTGTTCCTGCCAGCGGTCGAAGCCCGGGGTGGAGGCGACCCGCAGGAGGTCGGCGAGGGTCAATGGGTCGGTGCCCACAGTCGCCGCCAGGGGAGCGACGACGGCCGGGGCAACGGGGAGTCGGGTCACGCGGCCACCGCCATCGGCTGGGCGGTCTCGAAGATCGGCTGCTCAGAGCGCTCCATCGCGGCGGCATTGACGCCCGGCACAGGGCCGAGCGTGACCAAGGTCGCCATGCGCATTGCCAGGTGGAACCGCTTCTCCACGGGGAAGCGGGCGACGTGAGCGGCGGTGTGACCCGGCTCGGCCTCGTCGTCCACCCAGAGCCGCATGTACCCGCTGGCGCATGCGGCCGACCAGTACAGCTCCCCCAGCCCCAGCCGGGCGGCTCCCTGGACGATCCAGTCACACAGCTTCTGGTCATCCGTCCTGCGGTACCGGTACGAGGTCGGCATGTCCGAGGCGTAGAGCGCGACGGCGCGTTCCATGTTCGACAGGTCCCGGACCGGGACCGGCGCGGACTCCACGACCGTG
Source organism: Streptomyces enissocaesilis (assembly GCF_039533765.1). Taxonomy (NCBI): domain Bacteria; kingdom Bacillati; phylum Actinomycetota; class Actinomycetes; order Kitasatosporales; family Streptomycetaceae; genus Streptomyces; species Streptomyces enissocaesilis. The sequence continues at coordinate 164,942 of NZ_BAAAUD010000047.1, forward strand.
AGCGTTGCGGGCATGATGGAAGCTCCCTTCAGGGGAGCCGGGGCGGTGACTTGCTTGGCGGTAGGGCGCCGCCCCGGCGCGGCTAACTGGCTTGAGCCAGTCACTGGCTTAAGCCAGTTGAACATAGGCGGCTGCCCGCGTCAAGGTGCTGGCTTAAGCCAGTTGTTATGCTCGTTCCATGACGACGCCCGGAGCCTCATCGCAGCAGCCAGCGAGCAGGCGCATCGCGGAGGACCTACGCACGGACATCGAGAGCGGTCAGCTCTCCCCCGGAGACAAGCTCCCCTCCGAACGCGCCCTAGCTGAGCAGTACGGCGCAGCGCGGAACACCGCCCGCGAGGCGATTCGGATCCTCGCGGAGCAGGGACTGGTGACCGCCCAGCAAGGCCGGGGAGTCTTCGTTCGCGAGCCTCAGCGGCTCTTCCGGTTCGGCAGTGACCGCTACTCGCTCAAGAACCGCGAGACGGGACTCACGCCATTCCGGCTCGAAGCGAAGCGGCAGGGCAAGGAAGCGCGCATCGAGGTCGTGAGCATCGAGCGAGAGACCCCGCCGCGGGATGTTGCCGAGCGGCTCAAGGTGCCGGCGGATGAGGCGAGCGTGGTGCACCGGGAGAACCACTACTTCGCCGACGACGAGCCGGTTCAGATCGTGTCGACGTTCCTGCGCTGGGACGAGGCGCAGGGGACGCTCCTCATGCAGCCGAAGACCGGTAAGCACGGGATCTACGGCCGACTCGAAGAGCTGGGGCACGTGATGACCCGCGTCCGAGACGAGATCAGCACCCGGATGCCGACGCCAGAGGAGGCGGCCGTTCTCGGCCTTCTCTCTGGGGTACCGGTGCTTGAGGTTCTTCACACCAGCCTGGATCAAGACGGTGTGCCGTTCGAGGTGTCCCGGTACGTGCACCGAGGAGACCAGACCGGATTGCTGTACGAACTGCCTGTCGAGTAATCGAGGAGCCACAGATGGGAAGCGCAGTCATCCGCCCGTTCGAAGAAGCCGACCTTTCTGGCGCCGCATCAGCACTGGTCGAAGTGCACGCCACGGACGGATACCCCGTCGAAGGTGTGGCCGACCCAGAGGGCTGGGTGCGATCGACGAACGTACTGGCTTCGTGGGTTGCCGACATGGGCGGAAAGATCGTCGGACATGTATCGATCATGCGGCCGCAGGGTGAGGACGCGGCATCCCTCTGGATCGAGCAGAGCGGAGACGACGAGGACCACGTCGCAGTGCTGGCCCGGCTCTTCGTGCTCCAGGAGGCTCGGAAGCACGCCGTTGGCGAGAAGCTCATGCGGGCCGCGATGGAATACGCGCAGGACCGAGGCATCCGCCTTGTCCTCGATGTCATGACCAAGGACACTGCCGCCATCCGCTTGTACGAGCGCCTGGGCTGGTTCAAGATCGGCGAAGCTTCGCACTCGTACGGCGAGGACCAACAGATCGAAGCCATCTGCTTCGCCGCTCCCAGCGCGTAAGACCCAGGGGACTGTTACAGGTTTCTCTACCTCATCAAGGCCCCCGCGCACAGCGCGGGCGCGCGCCGCCTCTGCGGCGCGGCCTGCCTCCTGTCTCCGCCCCGGCTGGCCGCGCCCGGCGGCGCGCTGCGTGCTCGGGGATGGGGAGGAAACCCGCTGTGGCTGGGGCGGTCGGCTCCACGGCTTTAGGCAGCCACTTTGGGGCGAGCCTCTAAGATCATGGCCCCGATTCGGGCTATTGCGGGCAGGTCCAGTGACTGCCCGAATCGCGGCCAGCGTAAGGGGCCATGATCACTCGCCCCAAAGCAGCTCCAGCCCAAAGCCGCTCCACCGACCTAACAGGTCTAGGTGGCGGCCGAGTTGGGCATCGCGCGGTCTGCTAGTCTTCGCGCGCACCCTTATCAGCGCATGCAAAGCGGCCCTGACGTGTGGCCTCTGCGGGGAGACACGTCACGGCTCTTGCATGCCCAACCCTCCAAGGAGGAACCTTCGTGCAACCGAAGGATGAGCAGGATTGCTACGTAAGTTACTACGTACGCAATAACTTAGACAACGCCCCGGACAGTACAGCACCCAGGGGTTACAACTCAAGTCGACGGCGAATCCCTGAAATGATCACGGCCGTGGCGAGCTTGATCGCGGCTCTCACAGGAGTGGCAGCGCTACTCCTGTCGAAGCTGTAGGCAACTGCTTGCGCGTGCCCCAGGCGTGCCCGCAGCAGCGGAGACCAACGGGGCGTGACGGGGACTGGCGGGGCTCCCCGCCATAACGTGCAGGTCAGCGCCTTGGCAGGTCAGCGGTGGTTCGCGTACGCAATCTTCCAAACTAGCTACGCGGGTTCGATTCCCGTCGCCCGCTCCACGGACTCCGGCCCGGCTCGGTGATGACGTCAGACGACCTCACCGAGCCGGGCCGGAGTCGTTTCCGGAGCCTCTGCGCACCAGAGCCCCGCCGTCCGGCCGGGCCGTCCGACGACGCCGGCTGCCCGCGCCGCTCAGAAGCTGATCTGGTTGATGGTCTCCGCTATCGAGTTCATGAAGCGGTTGATCGACGGCGCCATGCCGGTGGACGCGAGGAAGAAGCCGAAGAGGACGGCCACCACCGCCGGTCCCGCCTTGATCGAGCCCCCGCGGATCAACACCACCAGGACGATCGCCAACAGAAGCACCACAGACAGTGAAATGGCCACAACTGATCACACCCTCGGTCGGTCCGCCTTGCCGGCCCGGGAGCGCACGGCCCGGCGCACTCCCGCAGAGACCATCGTGCCACCAACTCACCAGTGGTGGCTGCCGGGTGACGGAACGTCGGTGGCCGGACGGCGCCGCGAGGAGGTCCTGCGTACACGCCGGGGCGCGGGCGCCGCATATGCGCGCCGCTCATTCTGATGCCCCGTCCCGGAGTTGACAACCCTGATCATTTCACTATCCACACATCACGTTCGCCGGAAATTCGGATGGCGCGGAAGAACACACGGCGCCGGTCGGCAAAGGAGCAACCAAAGGGACATATCACCAGAGTCACCCACTGGCGGTATGCACCCTTTAGTCGGGATGAGTTACCCCATACGGGGGCGGACATGTGAGCCGTGCCATAAGGGCTCATCGCCATGTCGACTTCTCTGCTCACAGGCCGCTCACATGAATAACAGGGGCCCGGGAACGAGGTTTTACGGAATCCTTCCGGCGACGCTAGGGTGCCTCAGATGTTTCACGCTCCTCACGGATATCAGAGGGCCCCGCTCCCCCCGGCCCGGGAGCAGGAGCCCGAAACACCACACGCACGGACCCTCGCGCCCGCCGCCCCCGTCCCGGTCCCCAGCGCCGCATCCGCCCCTGTTCCCGTCCCCGCCCGCGCCCCCGCCCCGAAGCAGCGCGACGCGTTCTTCGACAACGCCAAGTACCTGGCGATCGTGCTCGTGGCGGTGGCGCACATGTGGGAGCCGGTGATGGACGGCAGCCGCGCCACCCGCGCCCTCTACATGGTCGTCTACAGCTTCCACATGCCGGCCTTCATCGTCATCTCCGGCTACTTCTCGCGCGGCTTCGACCTGAGACCCAGGAAGGTCCAGCGCCTTATCACCGGTGTCGCCGTGCCGTACCTGATCTTCGAGACCCTTTACAGCCTCTTCAAGCAGTGGGCCGACGACGACCCCGGCCACCCCATCAGCCTGCTCGACCCCTGGTACCTGACCTGGTTCCTGGTCGCGCTGTTCGTCTGGCGGCTGACCACCCCGGTCTGGCGCTCGCTCCGCCACCCCCTGCCGGTCGCGCTCGCCATCGCCGTCCTCGCCTCCGTGACCCCCGGCATCGGAGACGACCTCAACCTCCAGCGCGTCCTCCAGTTCCTGCCGTTCTTCGTGCTCGGTCTGCTGCTGAAGCCCGAGCACTTCACGACGGTGCGGCGCCGCGAGGTCAGGCTGCTGGCCGTTCCCGTCGTCCTGTCCGTCCTGGCCTTCGCGTACTGGGCCGCCCCCCGCCTCGAACTCGGGTGGTTCTACCACAGCAGCGCCGCTCAGGACAGGGGTGCTCCGTGGTGGACCGGGGTCGTCATGACCTTCGCGCTCTTCGGGTGCTCGCTGCTGATGACGGCCTGCTTCCTGTCCTGGGTCCCGGGCCGCACGATGTGGTTCACCGTGCTGGGCGCCGGCACCCTGGGCGGCTACCTGCTGCACGGCTTCCTGGTGAAGGGCGCCGACTACGCGGGGCTGTTCGACTCGTACCCCTGGCTCTCCAGCCCGCTCGGCGAGGTCTTCCTGACCGTCGCGATCGCCGTCGCGGTCACCCTGATGTGCACTCCGCCCGTGCGGCGGCTGTTCCGCTGGGCCATGGAGCCCGAGATGAACTGGGCTTTCCGCCGCGACCCGGCCGAGGAGGCCCGGCAGCGGGAGCGCCGCCCCGCGGGCAAGGTCTCCTAGAAGGACTTCTGGGCGGGCCCCCGGTGCGGGGCCCGGTTCCAGGGGGCGGCGTGCTTTCCCCTGTGCGGGCGTGAAACGGACCCCGGTCCTCCCGTGGCATGCGACGGGAGGACCGGGGTCCGCTCTGTGTACGGGGTCCGCCTCCTCGGCCGGGCTCCGGTCCTTCCGGGGCAGGCGGCGGTTTCGGCGAAGGCCGGGGCGACCGGGGCCGTCCGCCGCGCCGCGCAGAAGTGCGAGGACTTCGGCCGCTGACCTCGGCGGCGCCGAGGCGTACCGATCCGGCGGTCGGGCGGCCGAGGCCCGCGGCGCACCGGAGGAAGGCGGACTTGCCGGAGCCGGAAGGGCCCATGACGGCGGTGAAGCTGACGCGCGGGAGGGCGGGGTCGACGGTGCGCAGGACGCGCCCGGCGAAGGTGCCGCGGCCGGACCGCCCTTGCCGGTCCCGGCGCTGTCGGCGCTCTTGTTCCCGCGCGGTCCCATGGCGGCCGCACGTGGAAGGGGGGTGAGGAAACCCCACCTCCGGGATCGCGGCGTCATCTGCTCGCGAAACCGACCACTGGCGCAGCCTTGACCGTTCCTCGACCACCGGCAGGCACCGATCGCGGTTCGCGGTGACGCTGGTTACGTGCCGTGGCAGATCAGGAGGAGGGCGCGGTCGTCGTTGACGTCCTTGGCCACCGCTTCGATCAGGTGCCACGCAGCGCCCTGGAAGCCCGGCGCCACGTAGCGGTCGGCCTCGCCGGTCAGGCAGTCGATGCCTTCGGCGATGTCCCGGCCGGACGCTTCCACCAGGCCGTCCGTGAACAGCATCAGTACGTCGCCGGGTGCCAGTGAACCCTTGCACGCGTCGAACCGGGCCCCGTCGTACACGCCGAGCAGCGGGCCCTCGCCGGACTTCTCCTCCCAGCGGCCGCTGCCCGCGTGGAGCTGGAGTGCGGGGAGGTGGCCCGCCGACAGGAGTTCGTAGTCGCCGGAGTCCAGGTCCAGGACCAGGTGGATGGAGGTCGCGAAGCCCTCGTCCCAGTCCTGGCGCAGGAGGTAGCCGTTGGCGGCGGGGAGGAAGCCGTGCGGCGGGAGCGAACCGAGGAGGCCGCCGAAGGCACCGGACAGGAGCAGGGCGCGCGAGGCCGCGTCCATGCCCTTGCCGGACACGTCGGTGAGGACGACTTCCAGGGTGCGGCCGCCGTTCGTGCGGGCCGCGACCACGAAGTCGCCCGAGAAGGACTGCCCGCCGGCGGGGCGCAGCGCCATCTCGCTGTGCCAGTTCTTCGGCAGCCGCGGCAGCGCGCTCTGGACGCGGATGCGTTCGCGGAGGTCGAAGAGCATCGTGCCGCCGCGCCGCCAGGGAACGCCGACCCTGGCCCTGAACTGGGCGATGATCAGGCCGAAGAAGCCGCAGGCCGCGACGGTGAGGACGGTGCCGGGGGTGACGCGGGCCGCGCCTTGTGTGTAGGGGCCCAGGACGATCGACTCGACGATCAGCGCGCCGGCGGCGGCGGCGTACAGACCGAGCAGGCTGGCCGGGCGCAGCAGGAGGCCGCCGGCCACGATCGGGAGCACCAGGAGGGACGGTGCGCACCAGACCGGCGACGCGATCGTGCCGGCGGCGATCGCCGGGACCGTCAGGAGGAGACCGGCCAGGGCGATCCAGTCCGAGCCGTCGCCCCGGAAGTAGTCGACGCCGGATTTGCGCAGCGCGATACGGGCCCGGTGCGCAGACTTGCGCGTCCGGGCCGAGAACGATTCGGTTCCCACTCCACCTGCCATTGCGCTGGACCCTATCCACCCCGGGCGGTGCTCCGCAGGGGGACCCCTGCGACATTGTGTTCGAAATCGGGTCGCTCTTGTGCCAGGGGTCTGGTAGCGATGGCATATGACCACCGAATTACGCGCGGTGCAGGCATCCGAGTGGGACGACTGGTTCGCGGCCTTCGCACTCGCCTTCGGGGGTGTGGCGCAGAGCGCGGAGGCCCGGGAACTCGACCGGGCGGTGACCGAACCCGCCCGCTTTCTGCCCCTGGAACGAGGGGCGTTGGCGGCTGGCCGGCGATGCCAAGGGGGGTGCGTCGTGCGAACGGACGGACGAGGCGGCGGATCTGGCACTGTCCGTACGGGAGTTGGGCGAGGCGTACCTCGATGGTGTCGGCCTGGCCGCGCCGGCGGCGGCGGGGCGGGCGCGGGAGCTGCGGCCGGGGGCGCCGGCGGAGGCGTCGGTGGCGTTCGGGGCGGGGGTCGCGCCCTGGCTTCCGCACGGGTTCTGACCACCGCGGGGCCGGGACGCGACCGGCGCCGCCCAGCGGGACACGGTGGCCGGAGGGGACGCGCCGGGGCGCTCCCCGCAGGGCGTCGGACGCGACCACCCCGAAGCGCACGCCGTGCCCGGATGTTCGACGCCCGAGGAGACGCCCCGGCGTGGCACCGGCCCCGACGCCCCCGCGCCGCACCGTCCGGAAGCAACGCCGGAACGCAGCCGCAGGAGCCGCTCCGGTGCGCGTGCGCTCAGCCTTGGCAGGCCGGGCACCAGAAGAGGTTGCGGGCGGCCAGGCCGGCGGTGCGGATCTCGCCGCCGCAGATGTGACAGGGCAGGTTCGCCCGGCGGTAGACGTAGACCTCGCCGCCGTGGTCGTCGACGCGGGGCGGGCGGCCCATCGCTTCGGGCATGTGCTCGGGGCGGACGGTGTCGATGCGGTTGTTGCGTACGCCCTCGCGCATGAGCGCGACCAGGTCCGCCCAGATCGCGTCCCATGCGGGGCGGGTCAGGTCCTTGCCCGCGCGGTACGGGTCGATGCCGTGCCGGAAGAGGACTTCGGCGCGGTAGACGTTGCCCACGCCGGCGACGACCTTCTGGTCCATGAGGAGCGCCGCGATGGTGGTGCGGCTGCGGGAGACGCGCTGCCATGCCTGGTCGGGAGCGGCGTCGTCGCGGAGGGGGTCGGGGCCCAGGCGGTCGTGTATCGCCCGCTTCTCGCCGTCGGTGATCAGGGCGCAGGTGGTGGGGCCGCGCAGGTCGGCGTAGTGGCCGGCGTTGACCAGCCGCAGGCGGACCGTGTCGGTGGGGGGCGGGGCGGGCGCCGCGCCGAAGCCGAGCTTGCCGAAGAGGCCGAGGTGGATGTGGATCCAGCCGGTGTCCTCGAAGCCGAGGAAGAGGTGCTTGCCGTGCGCGTCCACCGCGTCGAGGCGGGCGCCGTCGAGGAGCGCCGCGCTGTCCGCGAACTTGCCCTGGGGGCTGGTGACGCGGACCGGGCCGCCCACGAAGCGGGCGCGGTGGTCGTCCGCGAGGCGGTGGATGGTGTGCCCCTCGGGCATGGGTCTACGCCTCCTGCGGGTGCGTTCCGCGTACCGGTGTCGCTGCTTCGGGGCGGTGCGGCGCGGGGGCTTCGGGGTCGGTGCCGCGCCGGCGCGCCCCCTTCCGCCACCGCGGCCTGCCGGGCGGCGGCGCGGGAGGAGCCGTCGGTGCGGTCCCTCCCGGCGCCGTGGGCTCCGCGGCGGGGGTTACGGCTGCTGCGGGTGGTGGGGCGGGACCGGGGGGAGGTCGCCGGTCTGCTCGTACGCCGCCAGCATGTCGATGCGGCGCTGGTGGCGCTCTTCGCCCGAGTAGGGGGTCGAGAGGAAGATCTCCACGAACTTCGTGGCCTCCGCCTGCGTGTGCATGCGGCCGCCGATCGAGATCACGTTGGCGTCGTTGTGCTCACGGCCGAGCGCCGCCGTCTGCTCGCTCCAGGCCAGCGCGGCCCGTACGCCCTTGACCTTGTTCGCGGCGATCTGCTCGCCGTTGCCGGAGCCACCGATCACGATGCCCAGGCTCTCCGGGTCCGCGGCGGTCCTCTCCGCTGCACGCAGGCAGAACGGCGGGTAGTCGTCCAGGGCGTCGTAGATGTGGGGGCCGCAGTCCACGGGCTCGTGCCCGTGGGCCTTCAGCCACTCGACGAGATGGTTCTTGAGTTCGTATCCGGCATGGTCGGAACCGAGGTACACGCGCATGGGACGAGTGTGGCACGGGAGCCGGCGGGTAGCTGTCGCCGGGGTGCGGGAGGGAACGGTGCTTCGGATTTCGTACAACGATCCGGAATCGGGTCTTCCGTCCCGCGCGACTTCCGGTTTGAATGCGGGGGCTCGTAACCCGAGAAGCTAAGGATTGTGCATGAGCGCGCAGCCGACCCTTGCGAAGACAGGCGGAAACCCTGAAGAACCAGGGAATCCGCAGGTCTCCGACGGTCTCCAGGCCGGTCTCAAAAACCGCCATTTGTCCATGATCGCCATCGGCGGTGTCATCGGCGCCGGCCTCTTCGTGGGGTCGAGCGGCGGCATCGCCGCCGCCGGTCCGGCGATCCTGCTGTCGTACACGCTCGTCGGCGCGATGGTCGTCTTCGTCATGCGGATGCTCGGCGAGATGGCCGCCGCCAACCCGACGTCCGGTTCGTTCTCCGCGTACGCGGACCGCGCGCTCGGGCGCTGGGCGGGCTTCTCCATCGGGTGGCTGTACTGGTTCTTCTGGGTCGTGGTGCTGGCGGTCGAGGCGACCGCGGGCGCGAAGATCCTCGAAGGGTGGATACCGGCCGTACCGCAGTGGGGCTGGGCGCTGATCGTGATGGTCGTGCTGACCGCCACGAACCTGGTGTCGGTTTCGTCGTACGGCGAGTTCGAGTTCTGGTTCGCCGGGATCAAGGTCGTCGCGATCGGCGGCTTCGTGGTGATCGGTCTGCTGGCCGTGTTCGGTGTGCTGCCGGGGTCCGACAACCCGGGCACCGGATTCGCGCATCTGACCGACAGTGGCGGGTTCTTCCCGCACGGGCCCGGCGCGATCCTGACCGGTGTGCTGATGGTCGTCTTCTCGTTCATGGGCAGCGAGATCGTCACGCTGGCGGCCGGTGAGTCGTCGGACCCGCAGCGGGCCGTCACCAAGGCCACGAACAGCGTGATCTGGCGCATCGGCGTCTTCTACCTCGGCTCCATCTTCGTGGTGCTCACGCTGCTGCCGTGGAACGACAAGTCGATCCTGGAGGACGGGTCGTACGTCGCCGCCCTCAACTCGATCGGGATTCCGCACGCGGGTCAGATCATGAACGTCATCGTGCTGACGGCCGTACTGTCGTGCCTGAACTCCGGGCTCTACACCGCCTCGCGCATGGCGTTCTCGCTCGGCCAGCGCGGTGACGCGCCGAAGTCCTTCGCCCGTACGAGCGGGAAGGGCGTGCCGCGGGCCGCGATCCTGTCGTCGGTCGCTTTCGGTTTCGTCGCGGTCTTCTTCAACTACAAGTGGCCCGACACGGTGTTCGCGTTCCTGCTGAACTCCTCGGGCGCGGTGGCGCTGTTCGTGTGGCTGGTCATCTGCTTCACGCAGTTGCGGATGCGCGGCATCATCCTGCGCGAGGCGCCGGAGAAGCTGATCGTGAAGATGTGGCTCTTCCCGTACCTGACGTGGGCGACCGCCGCGATGATCATGTTCGTGATCGTCTACATGGCGTTCGACGACGCGGCGCGCGAGCAGGTGCTGCTGTCCCTGCTGGTGGCGGTCGTCGTCGTCGGCATCGCGTTCGCCCGCGAGAAGGTGAAGCGCGGGCGGAAGGTGCAGGCGCAGTGACGGAAGGGCCCGCGCCTCCTGGGAGGTGCGGGCCCTTCGTCGTGCGTACGGGACGGACTCAGCCGCGGTCGCCCATCAGCTTCCACGCCGTCGGCAGGGCGCCCATCGCCAGCGCCGCCTTCAGCGCGTCGCCGAGGAGGAAGGGGACCAGGCCCGCCGCTACGGCCGCGCTCAGCGACATGCCGGCCGAGAAGGCGAGGTAGGGGACGCCCACGGCGTAGATGACCGCCGAGCCCAGCACCATCGTGCCCGCGGTGCGCAGCACGGAGCGGTCGCCGCCCCGGCGGGCCAGCGCGCCGACCACGGTGGCGGCCAGCAGCATGCCGAGTACGTAGCCGAAGGACGCGCCGCCCGCGCCCGAGGTGCCGCCCGCGAACCACGGCATCCCGGCCATGCCGACCAGGGCGTACAGCGCGAGGGAGAGGAAGCCGCGGCGGGCGCCGACGGCGGTGCCGACGAGCAGCGCCGCGAAGGTCTGGCCGGTGACGGGGACCGGGGAGCCGGGGACCGGGACGGCGATCTGGGCCGCGATGCCGGTGAGCGCGGCGCCGCCGAGCACCAGGGCCGCGTCGCGGGCGAGGGCCCGGCCGGCGGTGGTGGCGGACGGGAGCAGGTCGGCGAGGACCGCTCCGGGACGGGCGGGGGCGGCAGCAGTGCTCATCGGGACTCCGCAGGTGAGAGAGGGGGCGGGCAGGAAAGGACACCGCGACCGTAGCCCAGGGGTCAACGGGCGATCACCATCAGTGGCCGACAAAGCGGGGGTTGATCGCTTGGTGGGGTTCGGACAAAGGCCGGGCGGGGGCGCCGTGGGGGCGTGACGCTCGTCACTGAGGTCCGGGGGGCGGGGGCGCTTTTGCGGAGAAGGGGCGGGCTCGGGGAGACTGTGGGTTCTTGCCAAACGGACCGTCGAACGGTCCGCCGGACGTTCCCAGAGCTGCGAGCACCATGCACGACGACCAGGCCGAGCCCCTCGCCCACGGGCTCAAGCAGCGCCACCTGACCATGCTCGGCCTCGGCGGGGTGATCGGCGCCGGACTGTTCGTGGGCTCGGGCGCCGGGATCGCGGTCGCCGGCCCCGGCATCGTCGTCTCGTATCTGATCGCGGGCGCGCTCGCGATGCTGGTGATGCGGATGCTCGGCGAGATGTCCGCCGCGATGCCCGCGTCCGGGTCGTTCTCGGTGCACGCGGAGCGGGCGCTGGGGCGCTGGGCCGGGTTCAGCGTGGGGTGGCTGTACTGGTTCCTGCTGGTCGTGGTGTTGGCGGTGGAGGCGACGGCCGCGGCGCAGATCGCGAACGGCTGGGTGCCGGGCATCGCGCAGTGGGCGTGGGTGCTGATCTTCATGGTGGTGTTCACCTGCGCCAACCTCGCCGCCGTGAAGAACTTCGGGGAGTTCGAGTTCTGGTTCGCCGCGCTCAAGGTCGGCGCGATCGTCCTGTTCCTCGGGCTCGGGGTGCTGGCCGTCTTCGGGGTGCTGCCGGAGACCCGGCCTGTGGGGTTCGGCAATCTCACGGGGCAGGGCGGCTTCCTGCCGAACGGGTGGGAGGGCGTCGTGTCGGGTGTGCTGACGGTCGTCTTCGCCTTCGGAGGGCTCGAGGTCGTGACGATCGCCGCCGCCGAGACCGAGGACCCGGCCCGCAATGTCGCCCGTGCGGTGCGTGCCGCGGTGTGGCGGATTCTCTTCTTCTACGTGGGGTCGATGCTGGTCATCGTGACCGTGCTGCCCTGGAGCGCGCAGCGGGCCGGGCTCAGCCCGTACGTCACCGTGCTCGACGCGATCGGCGTTCCGGCCGCCGGGCAGGTGATGAACGTCGTGGTGTTCGTGGCGCTGCTGTCCGCGCTCAACGCCAATCTGTACGGGTCCTCGCGGATGGTGTTCTCGCTCGCGGAGCGCGGTGAGGCGCCCAAGGGGCTGCTCAAGGTGTCGGGAGGCGGGGGCGGTGGGGTGCCGCGCCGGGCCGTGCTGGCCTCGGTCGCCTTCGGGTTCGTCTCCGTACTCCTCAATCTGCTGTGGCCCGAAACGGTCTTCCTGTACATGCTGAACGCCGTCGGCGCGGTGCTGTTGTTCGTGTGGGGGCTCGTCGCCGCCTCGCAGCTGCGCCTGCGCCGCCGCATCGAGCGGGAGGCCCCCGAGCTGCTGACGCTGAGGATGTGGGGCTTTCCCTGGCTCACCTGGGTCACGCTGGCCGGGCTCGGCGGCGTACTGGTGCTGATGCTCACCGACGACGCGGCGCGGCCGCAGCTGCTGTGGTCGGCCGGCGCGGCCGGTGCGGTGCTGCTGGTGGCAGTGGTGAGGGAATTGCGCGCGAAACGTACGTGACTGTTCACTTTGTGTGAGCGTCGTGTCCGTATAGCGGTCAAGTGTTCCCTGTGAGCGGTGCGCGTACTCAGACTGTGGCGTCTGTTTCCCCGTATCAGCTACTGAACAGGGCCCGCCCATGTCCCGGACTCCCGCGCCGACGCCCGTCGAGGATGTCGGCGCCGTCGACAACAAGGTCGACTCGCCGCTCACGCACGGACTCAAGCAACGCCATCTGTCGATGATCGCCCTCGGCGGCGTCATCGGCGCGGGGCTCTTCGTCGGGTCGGGCGCGGGCATCGCGGCCGCCGGTCCCTCGATCATCGTCGCGTACGCGATATCCGGGCTGCTGGTGATGCTCGTGATGCGCATGCTCGGCGAGATGTCGGCCGCCAACCCGGCCTCGGGCTCCTTCTCCGTGCACGCGGAGCGGGCGATCGGTCCGTGGGCCGGCTTCACGGCCGGCTGGGCCTTCTGGTTCCTGCTCTGCGTGGCCGTCGGCCTCGAAGGCATCGGCGCCGCGAAGATCATGGTGGGCTGGTTCCCGGACACACCCGAGTGGGCCTGGGTCGCCCTCTTCATGCTGGTGTTCTGCTGCACGAACCTGGCGGCCGTGAAGAACTTCGGCGAGTTCGAGTTCTGGTTCGCCGCGCTCAAGGTCGGCGCGATCGTCGTGTTCCTGGGCATCGGCGTCCTCGCGATCCTCGGCCTCCTGCCGGGCTCCGACACCTCCTCCCCCGGCGCCGGAAACCTCACGGGCATCGGCGGGTTCATGCCGAACGGCTCCGAGGGCCTGATCGTCGGTCTGCTGGCCTCGGTGTTCGCGTACGGCGGCCTGGAGACGGTCACCATCGCCGCGGCCGAGTCCGAGCACCCCGTCCAGGGCGTCGCGAAGGCCGTGCGCACGGCGATGTGGCGCATCGCGGTCTTCTACATCGGCTCGATGGCGGTCATCGTCACGCTGGTGCCGTGGAACGACGAGACGGTGGTGGCGAAGGGTCCGTACGTCGCGACCCTGGACCACCTGGGCATCCCCGCCGCCGGTCAGATCATGAACGTCGTCGTGCTGATCGCCCTGCTCTCGGCGATGAACGCCAACATCTACGGCGCCTCCCGCATGGCCTGCTCGCTGGTCTCCCGCCGCCAGGGCCCGAAGCTCCTCGGCGCGGTCTTCGGCGGTGTGCCGCGCATCGCCGTTCTGGTGTCCTCCGTGTTCGGCTTCGTGTGCGTGCTGCTCAGCTACTGGCGTCCCAACGACATCTTCCAGTGGCTGCTCAACATGATCGGCGCGCTGATCCTGGTCGTCTGGATCTTCATCGCCGTCTCGCAGCTGCTGCTGCGCCGCAGGACGGAGCGCGAGGCGCCGGAGAAGCTGGTCGTGAAGATGTGGCTCTACCCGGCGCTGACCTGGGTCGCGCTCGCGGGCATGGCCGCCGTCTTCGTGCTCATGGCGCGTGAGGAGGACACCCGGCTCCAGCTGTACTGGAGCGGCGGCCTGACGCTCTTCCTCGCCGTCGTCGGTTACGCGCTCCAGCGGGTCCGCGCGTCGGCGGCCGGTGCGGACGCGGGAGTCGCCACGGGCAAGGAAGACTGAACGGAGCGATACGTACGTCTGTGCGCCCCGGCGCACCGGACCCCCCGGCCGCCACGGCCGGGGGGTCCTTCGCGTCCGCACCGCAGACGGGCCGGGGGCGAGCGGGCGGCCGTACGCGTCGGTGGGCGGGGCCGCGCCCGAGGACGATGTTCAGCCGTGCCGTGCCGTTGCCGGACCGCACACGGTCCTCCCGCGTCATCGCCACCGCCGGTGAAGTCCGCACCGCACACCGTGTTTTTCCGTTGCACGAGGGATTGACGCCCGACTACCGCTGTTCCAAGCTCTGTTAACCAACCGACTGCACGTGTGGGCGGAGGTCGTGACGGACATGCGCGTACCTGACCGACGGCGGTTCCTCACCCTCACGGCGGCCGCGTCCGCCACCCCCCTGCCGAGCGCCTGCGGAGCGGGCTTCGGCGGCGACGAGGAGCACAAGGGCGGCGGGTCGGCGGCCGACGACGTCACCGGCTCCTTCGACCGGAGGAAGGCGAAGGGCAGGACGGTCGCATCGACCTGGAACAGCGCTCCGGCGAACTGCTGGGCCTGCTCGGGCCCTCCGGCTGCGGCAAGTCCACCACGCTGCGGATGATCGCGGGCCTGGAGGCGGTGACCGGCGGGACATCCTCGTACGAGACCCACGACAGCCCGGCGAACCTCTTCGTGGCCGGCTTCGTCGGGGAGCCCGCGATCAACCTGCTGCCGGGGGCGGCCGGGGCCGACGGGCGCGTGCGCCTCCCGGAGGGGGTGCGGCCGGCCGTTCCCGTACGTCTGGCGGCGGGCCGGGAAGTGGTGCCGGGCGTCCGGCCGGAGGACCTGCGGCTGGCGGGCGAGGGCGCGGCGGAGGCCGTACGGGCGAGGGCCGGCGCCCGTGAGCCGCTCCTGGAGGCGGGCATCGCCACGCTCGCGCTCGACGGGGTGGCCGGGCCCCTCGTCGTACAGACCGGTCCCGGGGTGCGCCTCGACCGGGACGAGACCGTACGGGTGAGCGCGGACCCGCGGCCCACCCATGTTTTCGACGCCGAGACGGGAGAGGCCTGCGATGAGGATCCTGGCAGCCGGTGACCACTTCGTCCTCGACACGCTGATCGGTGACGCCCTGGAGGCCGCCGTCACCGCATCCCCCTTCGAGCTGACCGGACTCACCCTCCCCTGGCCGCTCGGACCCTTCGGCGGGGTGGCCGAGGCCGACGAGGCCGGTGACTGCGAGGACGCGCTGATCGAGGCGTTGCGGGACGTCGAGGTGTGCGTGACCCGGATGGCGCCGTTCACGGAGCGGGTGCTGGATGCCTCCCCCGCCCTGCGGCTGGTCGTCGTCTGCCGCGGCGGCGGCCCGGACAACGTCGACGTGGAGGCGGCGCGGGCGCGCGGGGTGCGGGTGTGCTTCGCACCGGACCGCGACGCGGCCGCCGCCGCCGAGTTCACGGTCGCGATGATGCTGGCCGCGATGCGCCGGATACCGGAGGCGCACGACTCGCTGGCGCGGCGCGGGGTCTGGGGCGGCTCGTACTCCACGTACGAGGGGTGCGGCTTCGAGCTGGAGGACACGCGGGTCGGGCTGGTCGGCTACGGCGCGGTCGGCAGCCGGGTCGCGCGGGTGCTGAGCGCGTTCGGTGCGGAGGTGGAGGTGTACGACCCGTACGTGCGCGGTGACGTGCACGGCGTGCGGGTCGCCTCGCTCGACACGCTGCTGTCCCGTTCGCGCGTCGTCACCCTGCACGCGCGCCTGACCGACGAGACGCGCGGCCTGATCGGCGCCCGTGAACTGGGCCTGCTGCCGGACTCCTCCGTGCTGGTCAATGTGGCGCGGGGTCCGCTCGTCGACACGGGGGCGCTGTGCGACGCGCTGGAGAGCGGGCGGCTGGCGGCGGCCGCCCTCGACACGTACGAGCAGGAGCCGCTGCCTGCCGGTGCGCGGCTGCGGGGCGTGCCCGGGGTCGTGATGACGCCGCGTCTGGGCGGGGCGAGCCGCCAGGTGGCCGAGAAGGCGGCGCGGACCGCGGCGGCCGAGGTGGCCAGGTACGCCGCGGGGGCACCGCTCGCGCACTGTCTGACCTGAGGAGGCCGTCGGGATGCCGGAGGTTCCGGAGGTACCGGGGACGTTGTACGTCGGTGTCGACGTGGGCACGTCCCTGGTGAAGGCGGCGGCCTTCGACGCGTCCGGGCGGGAGGTCGCGGTCGAGTCCCGCCCGGTCGCGCTCGACGTCCGCGAGGGGCGCGTCGAGCAGGACATGGACGAGGTGTACGCGGCGGTCGTGGACGTACTGGCGACGCTGACCGCGTCGGTGCCGGGGCCGGACGGGTCCGCCGCGGTGGAACTGGCCGGGCTCACGGGGCAGGGCGACGGGGTGTGGCTGGTCGACGCGCGGGGCCAGCCGGTGCGTCCGGCGATCTCCTGGATGGACGGCCGGGCGCACGCGCTCCTCGACGAGTGGATGGCGTCGGGCGTCTTCACCGCCGTCTACCGGCGCACGGGCAGCGCGATGTTCCCCGGGTGCCCGGGGCCGGTCCTGGCATGGCTGGACCACCGGGTGAACCCCGCACGGCCACCGCGTGGAGTTCCTGCCCGCCGGATTCCGCCGCGGCACCGCGCCCGAGGACTTCGGGGACGCCTTCGCGGAGTACGCGCTGCACTACGGGCTCGGCGTCGACGCGGTCGTGACCGACTTCCCGGACCTGGCGGTCCGGGCGAGGGAGGCCGCCGGGTCCCAGGACCGACGGACGACCGGGGGCTGATCGTCTCCGAGCACTCCTGCTGCTAATCTGCACTTGCATATTGGTCGCAATAAGCAGTCGGAGGGCTCGGACATGGCCACTTACACACTTCCTGAACTTCCGTACGACTACGCGGCGCTCGAACCTGTCATCAACCCGCAGATCATCGAGCTGCACCACGACAAGCACCACGCGGCCTACGTGAAGGGCGCGAACGACACGCTCGAACAGCTCGAAGAGGCGCGCGACAAGGAGTCGTGGGGAGCGATCAACGGCCTGGAGAAGAACCTCGCGTTCCACCTCTCCGGCCACATCCTGCACTCCATCTACTGGCACAACATGACCGGTGACGGCGGCGGCGAGCCGCTGGAGAAGGACGGTGTCGGCGAGCTCGCGGACGCGATCGCCGAGTCCTTCGGCTCCTTCGAGAAGTTCAAGGCCCAGCTGACCAAGGCCTCCGCGACGACCCAGGGTTCGGGCTGGGGCGTCCTCGCCTACGAGCCGGTCAGCGGGCGCCTGATCGTCGAGCAGATCTACGACCACCAGGGCAACGTGGGGCAGGGATCGGTCCCGATCCTGGTCTTCGACGCCTGGGAGCACGCCTTCTACCTCCAGTACAAGAACCAGAAGGTGGACTTCATCGAGGCGATGTGGAAGGTCGTCAACTGGCAGGACGTGGCGAAGCGTTACGCCGCCGCCAAGGAGCGCGCGTTCAACCTGCTGCTCGCGCCGTAGGCGCGCCATGGCGTCCTGCTCGTGATCGTCTTCTCAACCTTCACCTGCAGGCGGATGAAACGGCCGGCCCCCGCGAGGACGTGACTCGCGGGGGCCGGCTGCGCGCGCACCGGTACGGAAAGGGCCGCCGGTCAGCCGGCGCGGCGGGCGGAGACCGCCTTGCGGACCACCGTCACGACGGCGCAGACCAGCAGGACGTTCACGAGCGCGCCGCCGGCGAGGTGGACCATCGGGCCGAACGGGTTCGCGGCGCCCCCGGCCGCCGGGTCCCCCGCCCCGAAGAGCGCTCCGAGCGGGAGCAGGACGAAGGCGGTCACCGGCACCGACCCCGGGAAGGCCGCGAAGTACAGCTCGGCGAGGTGGTCCCGCGGGGCGCCGGCGATGCCGTGGGCCGGCCCGGCGGCCGCCACCAGGCCGACGTACAGGAGGGCCGGGGCCCGGGCCGCCGTGGCGGGGCGGGTGCGGTCCATGTCCGGAACCTGTCTTTCCGCGGTGGCCGTGTCGGGGGCGGGCCTGCGGATCCGCCGGCCCGCCCCCATTATTGAACACGTTCAACACCGTGGCCACCCCACCCGGGAGCAGCCCCCGTCAGTCGAAGACCGGGCCCTGCGTGCGCGTGCGCTTGATCTCGTAGAAGCCGGGGATCGAGGCCACCATCAGCGTGCCGTCCCACAGGCGCGCCGCCTCTTCGCCCTTCGGCGCCGGAGTGACCACCGGGCCGAAGAAGGCGATCTCCCCGCCGTCCGGTCCGGGGACCGAGATGACCGGGGTGCCGACCTCCTGGCCGACCTTGTCGATGCCCACCGCGTGGGAGGCGCGCACCTCGGCGTCGTACGTGTCCTTGTCGGCGTACTCGATCAGGTCCGCCGGGAGGTCCGCGTCGGCCAGCGCGCCCGCTATCGCCTCCAGGGTCGGGCCCTCGCCCTTGGTGTGGAAGCGGGTGCCGAGCGCGGTGTACAGGTCGCCGACCACCTTGTCGCCGTGCAGCTGCCGGGCCGCCGTCACCACCCGTACCGGACGCCAGCCCTTGGGGCCGAGCAGCTCGCGGTACTGCTCGGGCAGCTGGTCGATCTTGTCCTCGTTCAGCACGGCCAGGCTCATGACGTGCCAGCGGACCTCGACATCACGGACTTTCTGCACCTCCAGCATCCAACGGGACGTCATCCAGGCCCAGGGGCACAGCGGGTCGAACCAGAAGTCGGCGGCGGTCCTGCCGTTCTCGGACATGTCTCTCCTCATGGATGGGGCGGTCACACCTCGACGGGGGCAACACCGCTGGTCGGCGGAGGCATTCCCGCGCGTGCGGCGTCCGTGCCGCGTGGGAGTATCGGCATGTTCGAACGAGACACGAAGGAGTGCCCGTGCCCGGTGAGAATCTGTCCCGCGACGAGGCCCGCGAGCGGGCCGAACTGCTGTCCGTCGACGGGTACGAAGTGGCCCTCGACCTGCGCTCCGCGGTCGGGGAGGGCGACGGGGAGCGAACGCGTACGTTCCGCTCGGTGACCACCCTCCGCTTCCGGTGCGCGCGCCCCGGCGCGGACACCTTCGCCGACCTGCTCGCGCCGTCGGTGACGGCGGTCACGCTGAACGGCGAGGCGCTGGACCCGGCGGCCGTCTTCGACGGGACGCGGGTCGCGCTGGCGGGGCTGCGGGAGGAGAACGTCCTGGTCGTGGACGCCCAGTGCGCGTACAGCCGCACGGGCGAGGGCATGCACCGCTTCGTCGACCCGGAGGACGGCGAGGTCTACCTCTACACGCAGTACGAGCCGGCCGACGCGCGGCGCGTCTTCGCCAACTTCGAACAACCGGACCTGAAGGCGCCCTTCCGGTTCGAGGTGACCGCTCCCGACGGATGGACCGTGTGGAGCAACGGCGTGGGCGAGGTGACGGACGACGGGGTGTGGCGGTTCGCCGGCACCGAGCCGATCTCGACGTACATCACCGCCTTCGTCGCCGGTCCGTACCACTACGAGAGCGACCTGTACCGGCGCACGCTCGCCGACGGCACGGAGATCGAGATCCCGCTCGGCGCCCTGTGCCGCAAGGGGCTCGCCCGGCACTTCGACGCGGACGACGTCTTCACGGTCACCAAGCAGGGGCTCGACTTCTTCCACGACCACTTCGACTACCCGTACCCCTTCGGGAAGTACGACCAGGCCTTCGTGCCCGAGTACAACATCGGCGCCATGGAGAACCCGGGCTGCGTGACCTTCCGCGAGGAGTACGTCTTCCGCGGCAAGGTCACCCGGGCGTCGTACGAGCGGCGGGCCAACGTCATCCTGCACGAGATGGCGCACATGTGGTTCGGCGACCTCGTCACCATGCGGTGGTGGGACGACCTGTGGCTGAAGGAGTCCTTCGCCGACTTCATGGGGACGTACTCGATGGTCGAGGCGACGCGCTTCACCAACGGGTGGATCACCTTCGCCAACAACCGCAAGTCGTGGGCGTACCGGGCCGACCAGCTGCCCTCGACGCACCCGGTCACGGCCGACATCCGTGACCTGGAGGACGCGAAGCTCAACTTCGACGGGATCACGTACGCCAAGGGCGCCTCCGTCCTGAAGCAGCTCGTCGCCTACGTCGGCAAGGACGCCTTCATGGAGGGCGCCCGGCGGTACTTCAAGCGCCACGCGTACGGGAACACCCGGTTGGAGGACCTGCTGGCGGTACTGGAGGAGACGTCCGGGCGGGACCTCGCGGGCTGGTCGCGGGCGTGGCTCCAGACCGCCGGAGTCAACTCGCTCACCCCGCAGATCACGTACGGCTCGTCCGGGCGGATCACCGAGCTGGCGGTGGTCCAGGAGGCGGCCGAGCCCCATGCGGAGCTGCGTCCGCACCGGGTGGCCGTGGGCCTGTACCGGCGCGAGGAGGCCGACGGGGCGCTCGTGCGGTACGCCCGCGCCGAGGTGGACGTCGCCGGCCCGCGCACGGTCGTGGCGGAGCTCCTCGGCAGCGAGAAGCCGGACCTGGTGCTCGTCAACGACGACGACCTGACGTACTGCAAGATCCGCTTCGACCCGGAGTCGCTCGCCACGCTGCGCGCGCACCTCGACGACGTGAGCGACCCGCTGGCACGGGCGCTGTGCTGGTCCGCGCTGTGGAACCTGACGCGGGACGCGCTGCTCCCGGCGCGGGACTTCGTGGACCTGGTGCTGAGGTTCGCGGGGCGCGAGAGCGACATCGGGGTGCTCCAGATGCTGCACACGTGGACGCGGTCCGCACTGACGCACTACGCCGCGCCCGAGTGGCGGGAGGAGGGCGGCCGGCTCCTCGCGGAGGGCGCACTGCGGGAACTGCGGATCGCGGAGCCGGGCAGTGAGCACCAGCTGACGTGGGCGCGGTTCTTCGCGGCGACGGCCTGCCGGGAGGCGGACTTCCAGCTGCTCCGGGGGCTGCTGGAGGGCACGGCCAGGATCGACGGCCTGGAGGTGGACCAGGAGCTGCGCTGGGTGTTCCTCGGACCGCTCGCCTCGCACGGCGTGGCGGACGAGAAGGCGGTCGACGCGGAACTGGCGCGGGACGACACGGCGTCGGGCAAGCGCCACCAGGTGCGGTGCCTCGCGTCGCGCCCCTCGGCCGCGGTCAAGGCGCAGGCGTGGGCGGCGCTGGTGGAGTCCGACGCGTTGTCGAACGCGCTGGTCGTGGCCACGATCGACGGCTTCATGCAGCCCGGGCAGCGGGAGCTGACCGCCCCGTACGCCGAGAAGTACTTCGCCGCGATCGAGCGGGTGTGGGCCGAGCGGTCGATCCAGATCGGGATGGACGTGGTGTCGGGGCTGTTCCCGGCACTCCAGGGCGACCGGCGCACGCTGGACGCGGCGGACGCGTGGCTGGCCGCTCACGCGGGCGCGGCGCCGGCGCTGCGGCGGCTGGTGCTGGAGGCCCGGGACGACCTGGCGCGGGCGCTGCGGGGGCAGGTGTGCGACCGGGCCGCCGCGGTGTGAGGACCCGGCCGCCGGACGGACGGGGTGCGGGCCAAGGTCCGCGCCCCGGGCGGCGGCTAGGGTTTCGGCCATCGAACGGCCGTACTTTAGTGCGGAGTTGTCCCGGATTGTCGACGGGTGTGTAACAGCGGTTAGCGGGTGGGGTGCGGGCGGGAAACCCCGGGACATGAACCACAACACCCCGGTCTCCCCCCGACCCCTCGCCCACCTCGCCGGCGCCCGGCAGCGCGTGCTGTCCGCCGCGCAGCTGCGTACGCGCGGCGTGTCCGCCGCCAAGGCCGCCGGGCAGTGCCGCCCCGGCGGGCCCTGGCAGCAGATCCTGCCCGACGTCTTCGTCCTGCACCCCGGCCCGCCCTCCGGCGAGGAGCGGCTGCACGCCGCGCTGCTGTACGCGGGCCGGCCGCCCGCGAACCCGGTGGTGCCGGCGCAGGCCAGGGCGGAGAACGCGGCGGCGGGCGGGGCGGGCTCGTACGGCGACGTCATGGTCACCGGGCCGGCCGCGCTCGCCCTGCACCGCTTCCGCGGCGCTCTCCCGCTGCTCTCCCTCGACCGGGTCGACGTACTCGTGCCGCGCACGAGGCGGCTGCGGTCCACCGGGTGCGCGCGCCTGGTCCGGGTCCACACGATGCCCCAGGCCCGGCAGATCGACGGCGTGCCCGTCGCTCCCGTCGCCCGCGCCCTCGCGGACACCGTCGCGCATCTCCGTGACGCCGATGCCGTACGGCAGCTGCTCACCGAGGCCGTGCGCGGATTCCACTGCGAACCCTCGGCGGTGGTCAGGGAACTGACGCTCGCGCGACTGCTGTCCCGGCCGTACGTCGTCGACGCCGTCGACGCGCTGCTCGCCGAGGGGCGGGCCGTCGCCGAGGACCGGCTGTACGCGATGGTCCGCGACCACGGGCTGCCGGACCCGCTCTGGAACGTCGACCTGCGGCTGCCCGGCGGCCCCCACCTCGGCGGCGTCGACATCTACTGGCCCGACCAGGCGGTGGCCGTGGAGCTGGACACCCGGGCGCCCCGGCAGGGCGGGGGCACGGCGGGGTCCCCCCTGTTCGAAGGGGGCCGGGAGCTCGGGGAATGGTCGGAGTACGCCCGCAAGCGCGAGCACCTGGAGCGGCTCGGCATCACCGTCGTCCACCTCACGCCGAAGAAGCTGCGGGAGTCGCCGGAACAGCAGGCGACCGTGGTGCGGACGGCCCTGATGGCGTCGGCCGAGCGGGATCCGGCCGCTTATGTCGTCGCGCTGCCGCGCTGAGCGGCGGCGGTGCTTCTCCGGAGCGTGCCGGCGCCTCTTCGGGTCGTGTCAGCCCTTCTTCAGCAGCAGTTCCGTGTTCCGGGCGTCCGCAGGACCCGCGAGGTTCTGCCGGGCGCCCGGCGCGTTGAGGGAGAGTTCCCGGTAGAGGGCCGCCAGGCCCGTCTGGGAGAGGTCGGTGTAGTCCGTGCGGTGCGGGGCGGCGGACTCGATCAGCGTGGTGAAGAGGGAGAGCGTGCCGTCGTGGTTGTCGGTCAGTTCGACGATCCGGGCGAGCTGGGGGAACTCGACGTGCGAGGCGGTGGAGATCTCCCAGAACGTGTCGTGCGCGAGGATCGCGTTGCGGTGGCTGTGCCCGTTGATCCAGGCGACGACGTTGCGGCTGCGCCCGAGGAGCGCGAGGAGCCTGTCGCCGCCGCCGTCGTCGAACGTCCAGCTGTTGTGGTGGCTAAAGACGATGACGTGGTCGTCCTGGTGGGCGGCGAGCGTCCGCTTCAGCCAGCCCAGCTGGGCCGCGCCGATCGAGCCGGCGAAGTGGCCGCCCCGGTCGGTCGTGTCGAGGCTGATGCCGAGGACGCGGTCGGAGACGCGGAAGGAGTAGTACAGGTTCCCGGTGTCGGCGTTCTCGCGGGTGTAGCCGTGCCCGGCCGGCCCCGCGCCCGCGTACGCCGGGTCGAGGTGCGCCTCGACGTACTCGCGGGGCGTGAAGGGGGCGCGGGCCGGGTCGGGGGTGATGCGGCGCATCCGCCGGGTCTCGCGGCGCAGGAGGCCGGTGAAGTGACGGCCGCGCGGGTCGTCGCCCTTCTTCAGTACGGCTTCGAGCGCGCCCGCGTCGGACGCCGGGAGGGAGAGCAGCTTGCGGTCGCCGACGGCGAAGTCGGCGAGGAACCCGGAGGCGTCGCCGTGGGCGAAGCAGCCGCTGGGCAGGTCGTCGTGGTTGCCGACGGTGGAGTACCAGGGGACGCGCAGACCCGGGCTGTTGACGGGGCGCAGCGCGGCGGCGAGGTAGCCCTCGACGCGCGGGAAGCCGCGCTGCTTGTCGGCGTCGCGCAGGGCGGTGTCCGGGTGCCAGTAGAGGGGCAGGCCGGAGTCCTGGACGCCTTCGTAGCGGCCCGGTTCGCCGGTGTCGGGGGTGATGCGGCCGCCGCTCATGGTGCGCAGGAACCAGTCGAGTTCGGCCTTGTTGTTGTTGTCGGTGTTGTCGCCGGTCGTCATCACGAAGCCGAGGTCCGCCCCGGTCACAGGCCCGCCGCGCAGGGCGTTGACCCGCTCCACGAGCGCGATCGCGCCGTGCACGGTGAGGGCCTCCTGCGGACGCCAGGCGCCGGCCGTCCGGACGCGCAGGTACTCGGTGCGGACCGGGTGCTGTACGTCGGTGAGGTGGAGGTCGGTGAGCTGGACGAAGGAGGCGAGGGCGGTGCGCCGGTCCTCGCGCCCCGGGCGGGCGGCGGCGAGCGGGGTCCGCACGACGCGCTTCCAGCCGGGACCCGCGCCGAGCCGCCGGTAGCCGGAGCCGGGGGCGGGGCCGCGCGGTGTGGCGACCGTACCCAGCGTGGTGCCGGCCCAGGCCGGGGCGGCGGCGGGGGCCGCGCTCGGCGACGCCGCGGGCGGGTCGGGAGCGGCAGGGGCGGCGGCCGGGCCCGGAGTACCGGCGGCCGCGGCCCGGACCCCGTCCTCCGGGCGGAGCGCGAGGCCGAGGCCCGCGCCGGCACCGGCCGCTCCGGTCACGGCGAGGAACCGGCGGCGGTCGAGGGCGGCTTCGGCTGCGGAGCGTAGGCGTGACATGGCGCGGTCTCCCCGGGGTGCGATCGCATCGGCCGGGCCCGGGGTGCAACCCCCTTGCCCCACTGGATCGTTGGCATCCGGAATGACCTGCGCGTTAACGGCCCCGCAACGGTCGGCGCCGATCACCGGTCAGGGATCACTGCCCCCACGGATCACCGCAAAACGCCATCACGTCCTCCCCGGACGGATCGGCCGTGCTCACTCCCCGTTCATCTGCCGGGGAAGGCGGCGCGTCCCACGGCCGGTTTCGTACGCCACAGCTCCATGCCGGTGTCGACGAGTTCGACGTGGTCGAGGCGGGCCACCTCGTCCAGCGGGTGCCAGGCCGCGAGGTCGGTGGATCCGGTCGTCTCGTGGCGGAGTTCACCGCCGGTGATCCGGCCCTCGTACACGATCCGCAGACCCTGGAAGTCCGCGAACGTGCCGAGTCTGCGCGGATAGCGGCGGGTGACGGAGTCCACGCCGAGCAGCCGGACCGGATCGCACGCGTAGCCGGTCTCCTCCTCCACCTCGCGGATCACCGTGTCGTACGGGTCTTCGCCGTGGTCCATGCCGCCGCCGGGCAGCGTCCACCGCTTCGCGCCGTCGGGCGCCACCCAGCGGGCGAGGAGCACCTGTCCGTCCCGTACACACACGGCGTAGGCCGCCACCCTGAGCTCTCGGTTCATTGGCCGAGGTTACGGGGTTGTTATCCGGCGTGGAACGGGGCGCCCGATATCTCATGGTTCAACCCCGGTGGCGCATACCGCGTCGTGGCGGATGTGTGCCACGACGGAACTCCACCCCTGACAACTCTCCCCAAACGACCACCTCTTAGGCAAGGCTGAGCGGTCATCCGGCACCGTATTCCGGACTCCTTCTTTCACATACAGGGAAGCCCATGACCCTCGAATCATCCGGCTCCATACCCGGGGCCAGATCCGCGGCCCGCACAGCGCTCGCCGCGGGCCTGGTCGCGGCGCTGTGTGCGGCCGCGTCGGTACCCGCCCTGGCGGCCGGTTCCGACGACCCCAAGGCCACGGCGTCCGCGCCCAAGTCCGCCGCCGCGAAGCTCGGTTCCGCCGACGCCCAGCTGCTCGCGGAGGCGGAGGCCGACGGTACGAAGAGCGTCACGCTGATGATCGCCACCGCGCCCGGCTCCACCGAGCAGGTCGCGCGCCAGCTCGACGCCGTGGAGGGCGGCGTGGTCGGCCGTACGGACGACAAGCTCGGTTACGTACGGGCCACCCTGCCCACCGGCAGGGCGGACGCGGCCATCACGGCCGCCGCCAAGCTCTCCTCCGTCCACGGCATCGACCTCAAGCAGGAGATCCTGCTGGACGACCCGACGCCGGCCGGTGACCGCGGCAAGGGCGCGGACGCCGCCGCCGAGGGCACGTACTCCGGCCCCGGGAAGCGGACGCCCGCGAAGAACCCGTACAACCCGTCCTTCGAGACGGGCGCCGTGGAGTTCGTGGAGGAGCACCCGAAGGCCGACGGCCGCGGGATCACCATCGGCATCCTCGACTCCGGCGTCGACCTCGGCCACCCGGCGCTCCAGAAGACCACCACCGGCGAGCGCAAGATCGTCGACTGGGTGACGGCCACCGACCCGGTCGCGGACGGCGACGGAACCTGGCTGCGGATGAACGGCGCCGTGACCGGCCCGGTGTTCACCGCCGGCAGCCGCACGTACTCGGCCCCGGCCGGCTCGTACATGTTCCGCACCTTCGCCGAGGCCGCCACCAAGGGCGGCGACATGGCGGGCGACCTGAACCGCGACGGTGACACCACCGACGTGTGGGGCGTGCTGTACGACGCCGCCGCCGGCACGGTCCGCGTCGACCTCGACGACGACGCCGACTTCGGCGACGAAGAGGCGATGAAGCCGTACAAGGACAAGCACCAGATCCGGTACTTCGGCAAGGACGATCCGGCGACCGAGGTCGTCGAGCAGATCCCGTTCGTCGCCGAGATCCGCAAGGACGTCGTCGTCAACGCGGCGGGCGCGAAGTCCGACTACGTCAACCTCGGCATCATCGAGGGCTCGCACGGCACGCACGTCGCCGGCATCACCGCCGCCAACAGCCTCTTCGGCGGCCGGATGAACGGCGCCGCCCCCGGCGCCAAGCTGGTCTCCTCGCGCGCCTGCACCTGGAGCGGCGGCTGCACCAACGTCGCGCTCACCGAGGGCATGATCGACCTCGTCACCCAGCGTGGTGTCGACATCGTCAACATGTCGATCGGCGGCCTGCCCGCGCTGAACGACGGCAACAACGCGCGTGCCCAGCTCTACACGCGCCTCATCGACACGTACGGCGTGCAGCTGGTCGTCTCGGCCGGCAACAGCGGCCCCGGCACCAACACCATCGGCGACCCGTCGCTGGCCGACAAGGTCGTCTCGGTCGGCGCGTCCATCTCCAAGGAGACCTGGGCCGCCAACTACGGCTCGGTCGTGGAGAAGAAGTACGCCATGATGCCGTTCTCCTCGCGCGGTCCGCGCGAGGACGGCGGCTTCACGCCGACCATCTCCGCGCCCGGCGCGTCCATCAACACCACCCAGACCTGGTCGCCCGGCGGCCCGGTCGCCGAGGCCGGCTACAAGCTCCCGGCCGGCTACTCGATGCTCCAGGGCACCTCGATGGCCTCGCCGCAGGCGGCGGGCGCGAGCGCGCTGCTGCTCTCGGCCGCGAAGCAGAAGAAGATCGACCTGACCCCGGTGGAGCTGCGCACCGCGCTGACCAGCACCGCCGACCGGATCAAGGGCACGCAGGCGCACGAGCAGGGCTCCGGCCTGATCGACGTCGTGGACGCCTGGGAGGCGATCGAGGACGGCGCGACCGCGCACGACTACGCGGTCAAGGCCCCGGTGGACACCGCGATCGACCACGCGCTCAGAACGCCGGGCTTCGGCACCGGTCTCTACGACCGCGAGGGCGGCCTGAAGGCCGGGCAGAAGAAGACGTACGACGTGACCATCACGCGTACCAGCGGCCCGGACCGCGCGATCGAGCACGAGCTGGACTGGAAGTACAACGACGGCACGTTCCGCCTGCTGGGCGACGACGAGATCGACCTGCCGCTGAACCGGCCGGTCACCGTCAAGGTGCAGGCCCGGCCCGGCTCCGCCGGTGTGCACAGCGCCGTCCTGGAGGCGGACGACGAGCGCACCGGGGGCGTCGACAAGCAGATCCTCGCGACCGTGGTCGTGGCCGAGGACCTGGTGAAGCCCGCCTACGCGTTCTCCGGCTCCGGTTCGGTGCAGCGCAACAGCTCCACGTCGTACTTCATCAACGTCCCCGAGGGCGCGAAGTCCCTGGAGGTCGCGCTCGGCGGTCTCGCGAAGGGCAGCCAGACCCGGTTCATCGCGATCCACCCGTACGGTGTCCCGGTCGACTCCACGTCGTCGATCGTCTGCTACCCGAACTACACGAACCCGGCCAACACCTGCCGCCCTGACCTGCGTTCGTACGCGGACCCGCAGGCCGGTGTGTGGGAGGTCGAGGTCGAGTCGCGCCGTACGTCGCCGCTGCTCGACAACCCGTACACGCTGGACGTCTCGGTGCTCGGCGCCGCCTTCGACCCGGCCGTGCAGACCATCCCCGAGGCCGAGGTGGGCACGCCCGCCCCGGTGGAGTGGAAGGTCACCAACGGCTTCGCCACGCTGGACGGCAAGCTGAAGGGCGGCCCGCTCGGCTCCTCGAAGGACGCGCGCCCGAGCATCAAGAAGGGCGAGAAGCAGACCACCACGGTCACCGTCGGTGCGGGCGTCGAGCGCTTCGACGTCGCCATCGGCGGGGTCTCCGACGCCACCGCCGACCTCGACCTCACGGTCAAGAGGGACGGCGTCCAGGTCGGCCAGGCCGCGGACGGCGACTCGGAGGAGGCGGTCAGCCTCGTCAAGCCCGCGGCCGGTACTTACACCATCGAGGTGGACGGTTACGCGGTCGGCGCCGCCGGTACCGCGTACGACTACCGCGACGTGTACTTCGCGCCGTCGCTCGGCCGGGTCGAGGTCGACGACGCGCAGACCGTGAAGCTGGCCAACGGCGCTTCGGCGCAGGTGAAGGCCCAGGTCGTGGTGGCCGGCGAGGCCCCCGAGGGCCGGCGCTTCTTCGGTGAGGTGCAGCTGGTGAACGCGCGCGGCACGGTCGCGGGCTCCGGCAGCGCCCAGATCGAGAAGGTCACTCCGTAACACCGTCGGCACCGTTCGCCCGAGGGCGGGTCACGGAGGAGGGGCGGGCGCCCGCGCGGGCGCCCGCCCCTCCGCGTTCCCCGGTGATCTGCCCGGTGATCCCCCCGGTGGCGACCGGGACCGCCTTCGTCCTCGGTGAGTTCCACCGGCACGGCGGCGGCTGGAAGTTCCGCGCGGTCGGGCAGGGGTACGCGTCCGGGCCGGCCGGGCTCGCGACGGACTTCGGCATCGCGGTCGAGGGGGCCGTGCGGCACCCCAGGCCGCGGTACCGGCGCCCGGGACAGCGCCCGCGCCCATACCGACCGCCGCGCCCGCCCCGCACACCCCCCTCTCGCACACCCCCGCCGCGCCCGTACAGGACCGCGTCCCCCACTCCTTCGGCCCCCGGTTTCCCTCCTTCGTGCGCCGGGGCCACGGCAACGCCATCTCTCCGGGCAGGGATACGCCGTCGTACGCCACACAGGTCCCGAAACCGGGACGATGCTCGCACACGAGTCCAGGGGCGCCCTGGACCTGCCCGTCGTATGGGCGCTCGACGAGCGTCTGGAGCCGGTACGGCGGATCGCCACCGCCCCGGGCTGCACCCGCTCCCGGGCGGATTCCTGCAGATCAGGACCGGTGGCGCGTGGAGCCTGGAGAGCCGGTGACGGGTGTGCGACGGCCGTGACAACGGTCACCCGGTCCAGGGGCCGGACAATGGATTGGACAAGGCCGCCCAGGACAGACGCATTATGGACAGCACCAGGTCAAGCACCCAGCGCCACGTTCGCACCACGTTCGTACGTACGAAGGAGTCCCCGTGAGGGTCGGAATCGTCGGAGCCACCGGTCAGGTCGGCACAGTCATGCGCAGGATTCTGGCCGAGCGCGCATTCCCGGCCGACGAGCTGCGCCTCTTCGCCTCCGCCCGTTCCGCGGGCTCCACGATCGAGTGGCAGGGCAAGGACATCACCGTCGAGGACGCGTCGACGGCCGACTACTCCGGCCTGGACATCGTCCTCTTCTCCGCCGGTGGCGCGACCTCCAGGGCGCTGGCCGAGAAGGTCGCCTCGCAGGGCGCCGTCGTGATCGACAACTCCTCCGCCTGGCGCCGCGACCCCGAGGTGCCGCTGGTGGTCTCCGAGGTCAACCCGCACGCGGTGGCCAACCGTCCCAAGGGCATCATCGCGAACCCGAACTGCACCACCATGGCCGCGATGCCCGTCCTCAAGCCGCTGCACGCCGAGGCCGGTCTGACCGCGATGGTCGCCACCACCTACCAGGCCGTGTCCGGCTCCGGCCTGGCCGGTGTCGCCGAGCTCGACGGCCAGATCAAGAAGGTCGTGGACCACGCCGCCGAGCTGACCCACGGCGGCGACGCCGTGGACTTCCCCGAGCCCGGCGTCTACAAGCGCCCCATCGCCTACAACGTGCTGCCGCTGGCCGGTTCGATCGTCGACGACGGCTCCTTCGAGACCGACGAGGAGCAGAAGCTCCGCAACGAGTCGCGCAAGATCCTGGAGATCCCCGGACTGAAGGTCTCCGGCACCTGCGTGCGCGTCCCGGTCTTCTCCGGCCACTCGCTCCAGGTCAACGTCCGCTTCGAGCGCCCGCTGAGCGTCGAGCGCGCGACCGAGCTGCTCGCCGGGGCCCCGGGCGTCGCGCTGTCCGAGATCCCGACCCCGCTCCAGGCCGCCGGCCAGGACGTCTCGTACGTCGGCCGCATCCGCCGCGACGAGACCGCCGAGAACGGCCTGGCGCTGTTCCTCTCCGGCGACAACCTCCGCAAGGGCGCGGCGCTCAACGCCGTGCAGATCGCGGAGCTGGTCGCGGCCGAGCTCAAGGCCTGACCTCTTCCGTACTTCCGGTACGCCCGGCGGGGCGGGGCTCCGAGGAGCCCCGCCCCGCCACCGTGTGCACGACCGAGAGGCTGCCGGTCAGAGCGCCAAGTGCCTGCGCAGTGCGACGTCGAGCTCGGCCATGCGCTGCGCGGGCACGCGACCGATGCGGCGCAGCACCCGCTCCACCGCGACCGCCCGGACTTGCTCGCACTGGGCCTTGGAATCCGTCGCGAGATGGCATTCCCCGGCCGGCAGAAGGACTTGGAACGGGAAGACCCGCGACGTGTTCGACGTCATCGGAACGACGGTGATCACACCTTTGCCCATGCGCTGGGCGGTCTGGTTGGCCGCGTCGTTCGACACGACCACCGAGGGGCGGGCCTTGTTCACCTCGCTGCCGCGCACCGGCTCGTAGTCGATCAGGTAGATCTCACCTCTGCGCATCGGTCAGCCCGTCTCCGGCGGTCCGGTCCCAGAACGCCGCGTCCCCGCCCGCGTCCCACTCCTCGAACGCGGCCGCGTAGTCCGACTCCAGCTGGGAGGTGCGCAGCAGCTCGATCGCGGCGTGGATCACGGCGGAGCGGGACTCCGCCTCCGTCTTGGCCGCGTACGCGTCGACGAAGGTCACGTCCTCCTGCGGCAGGCTCACACTGATCTTCATACCACTCATGCTACCGAGGTATGACCACGCTTGCTACCCCACTGCGGCTGCTGTCGCACACAGCCGGGCGAGGACAGGTCACGCTCGGCGCACCTCGAAGTGGAAGCAGCCGTACTCGACGGCCCTGACGTGCACGAGCACCACCTCCGGGTCGGCGAGGGCCTCGGCGAACGCGGCGTCGAAGCCCGCCGTCGTGCCGTCCGGGATCTCCAGGAGCCGGCCGCCGGTGATCTTGCCCTCGGCGTTGTAGCGGCGCACGGTGCGCAGGGCGCCGGGGCGGGCGAAGGGGTAGCCGTCGACCGCCCCGGCCGGGCCCTCGCACCCCTGCGCGTGGATGAACACGGGGCCCTGTTCGTCGTACGCCCCGGGCCTGGCCCACGTCTCGGCCGCCCAGCGGCGCAGCGGCGTGTACGAGACGAGCGCGATGTGTTCGCCGGCCTCGCTGAGCCGCAGGCAGCAGCGCAGCGGGGCGCCGCCCTCCTCGTCGGTGTACGGGGCGCAGGCGCGGTCGGCGTCGTCGGTGTCCCGCAGCTGCTTGAGCGCGGTGGGCCCGACGGGGCGCGCGGTGTACGTCGTCATCGTCGTACGGCCGGCTTCCGCACCGCCCCGGCGGCGCACCGGCGGTCTTCGGACATCGCGCTCTGTCAGCTGCGAGCTGACTCAGCAGTCATTACAGGAGCGGCGTGGAAGGATGGCGGAAAACGACACATACCGAGGAGATGACCGGGTGCCTGGCACGAATCTGACCCGCGAAGAGGCCCAGCGGCGGGCGAGCCTGCTCACTGTCGACGCGTACGAGATCGAGCTCGATCTGAGTGGCGCGCAGGAGGGAGGCGTCTACCGTTCCGTGACCACCGTGCGTTTCGAGTTCGCCGAGGCCGGCGCGCAGACGTTCATCGACCTGGTGGCGCCCGCCGTGCACCAGGTCGTGCTGAACGGGAAGTCGCTCGACGTCGCCGCCGTCTTCCGGGACTCCCGCATCACCCTCAAGCACCTCGAGGCCGGCCCGAACGAGCTGAAGGTCGTCGCCGACTGCGCGTACACCAACACCGGTGAGGGGCTGCACCGCTTCGTCGACCCGGTGGACCAGCAGGTGTACCTCTACACCCAGTTCGAGGTGCCGGACGCGCGGCGCGTCTTCGCGTCGTTCGAGCAGCCGGACCTGAAGGCGACCTTCCAGTTCACCGTGAAGGCCCCGCCCGGGTGGACGGTCGTCTCGAACTCCCCGACGCCCGCGGCGCCCGAGGGCCCCGGGTCCGACGTATGGGTCTTCGAGCCGACCCCGCGCATCTCGACGTACATCACCGCGCTGATCGCCGGCCCGTACCACTCCGTCCACAGCTCGTACGAGAACGCGAACGGCCAGAGCGTCCCGCTGGGCATCTACTGCCGTCCCTCGCTCGCCGAGTTCCTCGACGCGGACGAGATCTTCGACGTCACGCGGCAGGGATTCGACTGGTTCCAGGAGAAGTTCGACTACGCGTACCCCTTCGCGAAGTACGACCAGCTCTTCGTGCCGGAGTTCAACGCGGGCGCGATGGAGAACGCGGGCGCGGTGACCATCCGCGACCAGTACATCTTCCGCTCGCGGACGACGGACGCGGCGTACGAGCGGCGCGCCGAGACCATCCTGCACGAGCTGGCGCACATGTGGTTCGGCGACCTGGTCACCATGGAGTGGTGGAACGACCTGTGGCTGAACGAGTCGTTCGCCACGTACACCTCGGTCGCCTGCCAGGCGCACGCGGCGGGCTCCAAGTGGCCGCACGCGTGGACGACGTTCGCGAACTCGGAGAAGACCTGGGCCTACCGTCAGGACCAGCTCCCCTCCACGCACCCGATCATGGCCGAGATCCGTGACCTGGACGACGTCCTGGTCAACTTCGACGGCATCACGTACGCCAAGGGCGCGTCCGTGCTCAAACAGCTCGTGGCGTACGTCGGCCAGGACGAGTTCTTCCGGGGCGTGCAGGCGTACTTCAAGGCGCACGCGTTCGGGAACACGCGCCTGCCCGACCTGCTCGGCGCGCTGGAGAAGACGTCCGGCCGCGATCTGAGGACCTGGTCGAAGGCGTGGCTGGAGACGGCCGGCATCAACGTCCTGCGCCCGGAGATCGAGACGGCCGCGGACGGCACCATCACGTCCTTCGCCGTCCGGCAGGAGGCCCCGGCGCTCCCGGCGGGCGCGAAGGGCGCCTCCACCCTCCGCCCGCACCGCATCGCGGTCGGCTGCTACGACCTGGACGGCGCGGGCCGGCTGGTCCGCACGAACCGGATCGAGATGGACGTCGACGCGGCCGAGCTGACCGAGGTCCCCCTCCCCGCGGGCACGCCCCGCCCCGCGGTGATCCTCCTCAACGACGACGACCTGTCGTACGCGAAGGTGCGTCTGGACCCCGACTCGTTGGCCATGGTCACGGCGCACATCGGCGACTTCGCCGAGTCGCTGCCGCGTGCGCTGTGCTGGTCGGCGGCGTGGGACATGACCCGCGACGGCGAGCTCGCCACCCGCGACTACCTGGCGCTGGTCCTGTCGGGCATCGGCAAGGAGTCGGACATCGGCGTCGTCCAGTCCCTGCACCGTCAGGCGAAGCTGGCGCTGGAGCTGTACGCGGCGCCGGACTGGCGCGAGAACGGGCTGGCGCGGTGGACGGCGGCGACGCTGGAGCACCTGCGCGCGGCGGAGCCGGGCAGCGACCACCAGGTGGCGTGGGCGCGGGCGTTCGCCGCGACCGCCCGTACGGACGCGCAGCTGGACCTGCTCCAGGGCCTGCTGGACGGCACGGAGACGCTGGAGGGCCTGGCCGTCGACACCGAGATGCGCTGGGTGTTCGTCGGACGGCTGGCGGCCACGGGCCGTGCGGACGAGAAGGCGATCACGGCGGAGCTGGAGCGCGACAGGACGTCGGCGGGCGAGCTGCACGCCGCGTCGGCGCGGGCGGCGCGGCCGACGGCCGAGGCGAAGGCGGAGGCGTGGGCCTCGGTGGTCGAGTCCGACAAGCTCCCGAACTCCACGCAGGAGGCCGTGATCGGCGGCTTCGTCCAGACCGGCCAGCGTGAACTGCTCGCGCCGTACGCGGAGAAGTACTTCGCGGCGGTCAAGGGCATCTGGGACTCGCGCAGCTACGAGATGGCGCAGCAGATCGCGGTCGGCCTGTACCCGGCGGTGCAGGTCTCCCGGGAGACGCTGGACGCGACGGACGCGTGGCTGGCGTCGGCGGACCCGAGCGCGGCCCTGCGCCGTCTGGTCCTGGAGTCCCGCGCGGGCGTCGAGCGGGCGCTGAAGGCGCAGGCGGCGGACGCCGCGGCGGGCTAGGCGACGCTCCTCCGGCCCGTACGGCCCGGCCCGTACGGCGGCCGGTGACACGAGAGGGCCGCCCCCGCGACGCGCGGGGACGGCCCTCTCCGTCCTGGGACGTGGAAACCGCCCGACGGCCGGGCGCTGTACCGCTGCCGTCCGCCGGGCGGGGGTCTGGTGGGGCGGGGCCGGCTACCGGCCGGCCACGTCCTCGTAACGGGCGCGCAGCTCGGCCGCGCCCTGCTCGGTGAGCGCCCCGTGCAGCCGCATCCGGGCGACGCCGCCGTCGGGGAAGGCGTCGAGGCGTACGTGGGTGGCGACGGCCTGCGCCGGGAGCTTGAAGCGGTGCAGGGTGTCGGGCTGGAGCCTGGTCCGCGGGATGATCTCGAACCACTCGCCGCTCTCGCCGTTGCGCCCGCTCAGGGCGATCCAGCCGGCCGAGTTGCCCTTGAGGTACGCGGTGTCGATCTCGACGGCGCGGATGGCGCCCTGCGCGACGAGACGGAAGCGCACCCAGTCGTTGGTGTCGCGGACGCGGCGACGGCGGTTCTCCCAGCCGTCGTCCATCTTGCGGGAGGTGCCCGGCAGGATGATCTGCGTCGGCGAGGAGTAGAACTTGTCGGAAGCGTCCTCGTACACACCGCCGTTGAGTACGGAGACGAGGTCGACGGTCCCGAGGAGGTCCAGCCACTGCGGGTCGGGCACGACTTCGCCGTGCACGCGCAGGCGGGCGACGCCGCCGTCGGGGTGCTGGCACAGGCGGATGTGGGTGAAGCGCCGCTCGCTCGTGATCTCGAACCCGTTGGCCGCGTGTCCGCGCACGGGCGTGGGGGCCACGATCTCTTCCCACTTCACCTCGGAGTCGAGGAGCTGCTCGGGGCCGGGCGAGCCCTCGACCGCGGCGGCCTGGACGCTCACGCGCTGCGGGTAGTTGCCGCGGAAGTGTGCGGTGTCGACGACGATGCCGCGGATGACGCCGGGGGCGCCGAGGCGGACGATGGCCCAGTCGTGGTCCTCGGGCGCCGGGAAGGGGTGCGACCCGTCGGTGCCGCGCCGGCGCCGGGTCTCCCAGCCGTCCATGATCTTGCCCTTGTGGCCGAAGTGCTCGGGGTCGAAGACGGCGCGCTCACGGATGAGGAGGTTCTCGCGCTCGGCGAAGAACTCGTCGTTGGCGGCGACGACACCGGCTCCCAGGCGCCGGTCGGCCAGGTCGACCAGTTCGGTGAAGGGGAAGTCCCCGCCCCGGTAGTCGGTGTACGGGTCACCTCCGCCGTAGGGGGCGGCGTCGTTGGCGTGCGGGTCTTCGAGGTGCGCGTCGGTCGTCGTCATGGTCCGACTGTCACAGCCCACAACCGGTCAGGTCCATCGAAAGTTTCTGGACAGGCTTTGAAGCAGAAGTGAACGATCCCGCCCGGGTCACGGCGTACGCGCCGCCGCCACCTCGCGCAGGGCCGACAGCACGCGGGCCACCGCCGGGCCCGCCTCCGCTCCGCGGCGTACCGCCGCCACCACGTGGCGCTGGGGCTGGTCCGCGCTCAGGACCCGCATGACCACCCCCGTACGCCGCTCCGCCGACGCCATCCGCGGGACCAGGGCCACCCCCATCCCCGCCTCGACCATGGCCAGGATCGCCGTCCAGCCGGCGGCGCTGTGCGCCTGCTCCGGCACGAAGCCCGCCGCCTCGCACGCGTGGCGGGTGATCTCCGACCACGGCCCGCTCCCACCGAAGATCCACGGCTCGCCCGACAGGTCCGCCAGCCGCAGGCCCGGGGCCGCCGCCAGCGGATGCCCGGCCGGAAGCGCCACGTCCAGCGGGTCGGCCAGCAGCGGGACGCGGGCGAGCTGGGGGTCGCGGGCGGTCGGGGCGTGCGCCGCCAGCGACAGCGCCAGGTCGACCGCCCCGCCCGCCAGGAGCTCGTACGCCTCGGCGGCCTCGGCCTCCCTGACCCGTACCTCCAGCGCGGGATGTGTCGTACGGAGCCGCTGCACCGCCGGCACGACCAGCGCCGGCACGGCCGTCGAGAACGCCCCGATCCGCACCTCCCCCGCCTCCCCGCGCACGTACCCCGTCAACTCGGCGTCCGCCTGCTCCAGTTGGGCGAAGACCGCCTCCGCGTGCCGCAGGACCAGATGGGCCGCGTCGGTGAGGCGCACCCGCCGCCCGTGCGCCTCCAGCAGCGGTACGCCGAGCTGCCTGCCGAGGTTGGACAGCTGCTGCGAAACGGCCGACGGCGTCATCAGCAACGCCTCGGCCGTCGCGGTCACGGTCCCCCGGTCGCGCAGGGTCCGCAGGATCCGCAGTTTCTTGATGTCCCACTCGATCATGGGACGGAATCTATCCCGGTCCGCCAGCGGGGCCCGGTCCGCCAGCGGGGCCCGGTCCGCCAGCGGGGCCCGGTCCGCCAGCGGGGCCCGGCCCGTCTCCGGAAACCGGCCCGTCACCGGAGCCCGGCCCGTCACCGGAGCCCGGCCGGTCACCGGCCCCTTCCCGCCCCCAGCATCACTCCGCCCAGGATCAGCGCCATGCACAGGAGCTGCGCCGGTCCCGTCGCCTCGCCCAGCAGGGCGAAGGAGAGCACGGCCACGCACACCGGCTGGAGGTAGTAGACGACGCCCGCCCGCGCCGCGCCGATCAGCGCGATCGCCTTGTTCCAGGCGAAGAAGGCGACGGCGGACGAGAAGACACCGACGTAGACCAGCGGCCCGGCCGTTCCCGCCGTCGGCTCGAAGCCGCCCTGGAGGGCCAGGCTGACGGCGTACGCCGGCGACAGCATCAGCGCGCCGAGCACGAACGTACTGAACAGGAAGGCGAGTCCGCCGATCCCGGCCGGCTTGCGGCGCAGCAGCGCGCTGTACGAGCCGAAGCAGACCGCCGCCGCGAGCATCCACAGGTCGCCGGCGGCGAAGTCCGGGGTGAGCGAGCCCTTGCTGACCAGGAGCAGCACTCCGGCGCAGGCGATCAGCATCCCGGTGGTGCGGCGGGCGCCGAGGCGGGCGCCGCCCAGGCGTTCGCAGACGGCCATCAGGACCGGCGAGGCGGCCATGATCATGCCCATGTTGCCCGCGGAGGTGGAGAGCCCGGCCTGGTTGACGAGGGTGTTGTAGACGGTGACACCGAGGAGCGAGGCGAGGGTGACGAACCCCAGGTGGCGGCGGAGCAGTTCTCGCTGGCGCCACGCCTCGCGGGCCGCGAAGGGGGCCACGGCGACGATCGCCACGATCCAGCGCCAGAAGGCGGCCTGCACCGGCGGGACGGAGTCGTGGAGGGCGCGGGAGGTGACGAAGCTGCCGGACCAGACCACCGTCGCGACGGCGGCGAGAACGAGGCCGACGGCCGAGGCCCTCTCCGCCGTCCCGGCCTTCGGCTTGCCGCTGGTACGGACCCGGTCCTGGACTGCCACAGGTATCCCCTCGTTCCGCTCCCCTGCCGGGAGCCTCGGTTGCGTTCGGGAGCTACCCTCGCAGCGCTCCACCCGTCAGGTCCATCGAATGTTTTCGATCGTTCCATTCAGCCGAGCTGAACGTTTTGGGCTTCGCCGTCCTCATCCGGCCCGACAGCGTCGCCCCGAACGCGATCGCCATCCCCAGCAGCCGCACCGGCGTCAGCGACTCCCCCGGCGCCGCCCAGCCGATGACCGCCGCGGTCGGCGGCGACAGCGGGCCGGGGAAGGTCACGCAGGTCGCGATGGGCCGGCCGGTGCCGCGGAACCACAGCCGGTAAGCGACCGCCGCGCTGACCGGCGCCGGGCAGAGGCAACCGGTGACGGCCCGCCCGTCCAGCGCCGCCACCACGCCGGCCGTGTCCAGCGCGGCGGTGGCGCGCAGCACCACCGGGCTCACGCCGAGCGCCTCGGCCGTCCCGGTCAGCGGGGTGCGCACGGTCGGCTTCCCGCCGAGCAGCAGCACCGCGAGCCCGGCCACCCGCAGCGGCGCGAGCGGGCCTCGCGATCGTCGACGAGGCGGTGGCGGCCGGTCCGGGGATCCAGCACGAGGCGCTCGAAGGGTTCGGCGAGGAGCAGGTCGAGCAGCTCCGGGAGCTGCCGCGGCAGCTGCTCGCCGGACCGGCCCGGGCGCAGACCCGCCGTACGGACACGCGGCCCACGGAGAAGCGCCGTACGCGAACACGTCGAGGGCGTCCTCGTCCGTACGCGGTCGCGGTACGGGCGAGGACGCCCTCGGTGAGACTCAGGAAACAGAAATCAGGAAGCCGTGCCCGCCGGCAGAACCACTGCCGGCGGGTCTGCCGTCAGGTCTGCGGCCAGGTGCGCCGTCAGGTCTGCTTCTTGGACTTGTCCAGCACCATGACGAGACCCGTGATCACCGCGAACAGCACGATCGGAGCCACGACATACAGGCCGAGCGTCTCGGCCACGCTCAGGCCGGGACCCGGGTCGTCGCCGTCGTCGCGGGTGAGCGCGAGCGCGGGGGACGACATGAGCAGCATCATCAGCGTCGTACCGGCCGCGACGGCACCGGCGCGCAGGGCGTTCTTCTTGTCCACGGTGCAAACGTAGCGAACGCCTAAGCGGGCCGCGCGTCCGGGGGTGCCGTAGGGGGTGCCACAGGAGGTCCCGCAGGAGGTGCCGGGGGTGCCGCCCCGGTCCGGAAGACGTCGATCAGCTCGTGCAGGCGGGGGGACGCGGCGAGTTCCTCCAGGGTGACGGGGCGCCCCTCGGCGTCGGCGACCGGCAGGCGCCAGTTGGGGTACTGGTCCCAGGTGCCGGGCAGGTTCTGCGGCCGCCGGTCGCCCACCGCGTCCGGCAGCCAGATGCCGACCATCCGGGCCGGGGTGCGCAGCAGGAAGCGGTACACGGCGCGGATGCCGCCCTCCTCGTCGCCCGCGCCCTCCGGCAGCAGACCGAGCCTGGCCAGGCACGACAGCCAGTCGGCGACCTCGACGGACGCCTCGGCCCGCTCGTCCGCCAGGGGCCGGGTGAGCAGGCCGAGCCGGTGGCGCAGCGCGACGTGCTCCCCCGTCAGGCGGGCGGCGGTGGACGGCAGGTCGTGGGTGGTGGCGGTGGCCAGGCAGTGCTCGCGCCAGGCCCCGGGGGGCAGCGGTTCGCCCGTACCGGCCCAGTCGCGCTCGAACCACAGCACCGACGTGCCGGACACGCCGCGCTCGGCGAGCGCGTCCCGCACACCAGGCTCGACCGTGCCCAGGTCCTCCCCTATGACGCTCGCGCCCGCCAGGTGGGCCTCCAGGGCGAGTACGGCGAGCATCGCGTCCGCGTCGTACCTGACGTACGTCCCGTCCGTCGGCGGGCGGCCCTCCGGGACCCACCAGAGCCGGAACAGCCCCATGACGTGGTCGATGCGCAGGGCGCCCGCGTTGCGCAGGAGCCCGCGCAGCAGGTCGCGGAAGGGGGCGTACGCGGTGGCGGCCAGGGCGTCGGGGCGCCACGGGGGCAGCCCCCAGTCCTGGCCGAGCGCGTTGAAGGCGTCCGGCGGGGCGCCGACCGACATGCCGCGCGCGTAGGCGTCCTGCTGCGCCCAGGCGTCGGCGCCGCCGGGGTGCACGCCGACGGCCAGGTCGTGGACGATGCCGACGGGCATGCCCGCCCCGCGGGCGGCGAGCTGGGCCGCCGCCAGCTGGGAGTCGG
The DNA here is from genome assembly GCF_039533765.1 of Streptomyces enissocaesilis. Lineage (NCBI taxonomy): Bacteria > Bacillati > Actinomycetota > Actinomycetes > Kitasatosporales > Streptomycetaceae > Streptomyces > Streptomyces enissocaesilis. Next base: position 204,794 of record NZ_BAAAUD010000047.1, read on the forward strand.
TGAGCCAGGCCAGCCAGCAGTGCAGGTCGACGCGGTCGTACAGCTCGTCCCGGGCGCGCCCGACGGCGGCGGAGCGCGGGTCGTCGCGCAGTTCGGCCGGCCAGGCGTGCCAGTCGGAGCCGTGCGCCTCGGCGAGCGCGCACCAGGTGGCGTGGTCCTCCAGGGCCGTGCCCTGTCCGGCCAGGAAGTCGCAGTAGGCGGCGCGGCGGCCGGGGCCGAGCGGGACGCGCCGCACCAGCTCCAGGGCTTCCTTCTTGAGCCCCCACACCGCGTCGCGGTCGATCAGCTCGCCCTTGTTCAGGACGCCGTCGCGCAGGGCCGCGGCCCGCTCCAGCAGGCCGTCGACGCGCGCCCGGTCCGCCGCCGGGACATGTGCGTACTCGGGAACGTCCTCGACCCTCAGGTGCACGGGGTCGGGGAAGCGGCGCGAGGAGGGGCGGTACGGCGACGGGTCGGTGGGCGCACCGGGGACGGCCGCGTGCAGCGGGTTGATCTGTACGAATCCGACGCCGAGGGAGCGTCCGGACCAGGCGGCGAGCTCGGCGAGGTCACCGAGGTCGCCCATGCCCCAGGAGCGCCGGGACAGGAGGGAGTAGAGCTGGACGAGGAGCCCGTAGGTGCGGCCGGGCTGCTGCGGGACCCGGCCGGGCGCGACGACGAGCGTGGCGGCGTCCCCGGTCCCGTCCGGCGTACGCACCGACAGCCGGTGCACTCCCAGAGGCAGCTGCCCCCACCCCTCGCCCGCGACGGGCGGCGGCACGGCGGCTCCGGGACCGGGGACGGAGCCGGGCGCCTCCTCGTGCGGCGGGGCCTGGGACGGACTCCGCGGGCCCCGGAAGCTCTGCGGGTCCGGGGACGGGAGCGTCCGGGACGGGTCCGGGGGCGGGGACTCCCACTCCACCGCCGGGCCCTGTTCCGTCTCGATGCGCAGCACGGTGCCCGCGGGCAGGCCGGCGAGGGCGGGCGGCGGCTGCGGGCCGTCCTCGCCCGCCCAGGACACCACCGTGGGGGGCAGCAGACGGCGGGCGGCGGCGGCCTCGTGTGCTTCGAGGGCCGTGCGCACCGCCTCGGGCGTACGGGCGTCGACGCCCAGGGCCGCCAGCACGGCGACCACCGTGTCGTCGGGGACCTGGAGCGTGCGGTGCGCCGATGGCTGGTAGGACATGGCGACGCCGTGCAGGGCCGCGAGCCGGGCCAGGCCCATCTAGACCCCCATGGGCTCCGTGCCCGATGCCGTGCCGTGGGCTGTCGGTTCGCTGGTCAGGGGGGCGGCGTCGGCCATCGGGGGCTCGCTGGTGAGCGGCGCGGCGTCGGCCATCGGGGGTTCGCTGGTCAGGGGCGGCTCGGTGGTGAGCAGCGGCTCGGCGAATCCGGCGTCGAGCGGGTATCCGGCGCCGAGGCCGGCACGGGGGGACGGCACCGGTTTGGACAGGGCGGAGAGGAGAAGCTGTGCGGCGGCCACAGGGGCCTCCCTACGGTGGACTGTACGGACACAGCAGCCTTACCCAATGAGCAGGGCCGCAGACCCATACGTTTCCTCAACGTGTCCCGCGTCACACTCGCTTCCCTGTATGAAAATTGACACCCGGGCGGACGGGTGGTGGGCTCTGGGCCCACAGGAGAAGGCTGACGCGACTGAGGAGACGGCCGTGCAGTTCGGGCGCAGGAGAGGCGCGACCGCCGTCGCGGTCGCCGTCATCGGGGGGCTGTTGGGTGGCGCGCACGGCGCGTTCGCCGCCCCTTCCGCCCCCGGTCCCGCAGCGCCCGCCACGCCCGCGGCCACGACGCAGGACCGCGAGGGCGACGCCGCCCTGCCCGCCGTGTGGCCGCGGCCGCAGTCGATACGGGCGGCCGGGCAGCCGGTGCGGGTGGGCCGGGAAGCGGTGCTCGTCACGGAGCCGGGAGCCGATCCGTACGCCGTGCAGGCCGTCGGGGAGCTGCTGCGCGGCGCGGGTGTGCAGACGCTGTACAGCGTCGGGCCCGGTGAGCCGCTGCCCGCGCGCGGCCTGGTGGTACGGGCGGGCGGCACCGGCGCGCAGGACGCGCTGCGCGCTCTGCGCGCGCCCCGACGCGCGGATCTGCCGTCCGGGGGATACCGGCTCGCCGTCGGTCGCGTCGGGGGACGCGAGACGGTCGCGCTCGACGGCGTCGGCGACGACGGCCTCTTCCACGCCGCCCAGACGCTGCGTCAGCTGGTGACGGACGGGAAGGACGGGAAGCGGATAGCCGGGGCCATGGTCCGCGACTGGCCGGGGACGGCCGTGCGCGGCATGACCGAGGGCTTCTACGGGCAGCCGTGGACGCGCGGACAGCGCCTGGCCCAGGTCGACTTCATGGCCCGTACCAAGCAGAACCGGTACCTCTACGCGCCCGGCGACGACCCGTACCGCCAGGCCCGCTGGCGCGAACCGTACCCGGCGGACCGGCGCGCCGACTTCCGCGCGCTCGCCGAACGGGCCCGCGCCGGCCATGTGACGCTCGGCTGGGCCGTGGCCCCCGGGCAGGCGATGTGCATGTCGTCCGACGACGACATCAGGGCGCTGAACCGCAAGTTCGACGCGATGTGGGCGCTCGGGGTGCGCTCCTTCCAGCTCCAGTTCCAGGACGTCAGCTACAGCGAGTGGCACTGCGACGCGGACGCGCACGCCTTCGGCTCGGGTCCCGAGGCGGCGGCGAAGGCGCACGCGCGGGTGGCCAACGCGGTGGCGGGGCATCTGGCGGAGCGGCACCCGGGGGCCGCTCCGCTGTCCGTGATGCCGACGGAGTTCTACCAGGAGGGCGACACCGACTACCGGCAGGCGCTCGCCGACCGGCTGGACGGCGGGGTGCAGGTCGCGTGGACGGGCGTCGGCGTCGTACCGAGGACGATCACCGGGCGCGAACTGGCGGGGGCGCGGGCCGCGTTCCGGCATCCGCTGGTCACCATGGACAACTACCCGGTCAACGACTACGCGCAGGACCGCATCTTCCTCGGCCCCTACACGGGCCGGGAGCCCGCCGTCGCGACCGGCTCCGCCGCCCTCCTCGCCAACGCCATGGAGCAGCCCTCCGCCTCCCGCATCCCGCTGTTCACGGCCGCCGACTACGCCTGGAACCCGCGCGGTTACCAGCCGCAGGAGTCCTGGAAGGCGGCGATCGACGACCTGGCGGGCGACGACGACCCGGCCCGCGAGGCGCTGCGGGCGCTGGCCGGGAACGACGCCTCCTCCGTCCTGGGCGGCGAGGAGTCGGCGTACCTGCGTCCGCTCGTCGACGGCTTCTGGCGGTCGCGCACGTCCACCGACCCGGGCGTACGGGACGCGGCGGCGAAGCGGCTGCGCGCCGCCTTCACCGCGATGCGCGAGGTCCCCCAGCGGCTCCGGGGCCCGGCGGGCGGCGCCTTCGACGACGAAGTGCGGCCGTGGACCGAGCAGCTGGCGCGGTACGGCGAGGCGGGCGAGGTGTCCGTCGACCTGCTCCAGGCGCAGGCGCGCGGCGACGGCCCGGCCGCGTGGCGCGCCTCGCTCGACCTGGACGCGCTGCGCGGCTCCCTCGGGGCGAGCCGGGTCACCGTCGGCAAGGGCGTGCTCGACTCCTTCGTGGCGAAGGCCGCCAGGGCGGCGGACGCCTGGACCGGCGCGGACCGTGAGGCGGGCCGCGTCTCCGAGAGCGCCGGTTCGTACACCGTGACCCTCGGCAGGCCGCGTCCCGTCGAGGCGCTGACCGCCATGACCGAGCCGGGTACGGGCGAGGGCGCGGCCGTCGAGGCCCGGGTCCCGGGCCAGGGCTGGCGGCGCGTCGGCACCCTCTCCGGCAGCGGCTGGACGCAGACGGACACCAAGGGCGCGCGCGTGGACGCCGTACGCCTGTCCTGGAACGCGGACGGCGACAGCGACAGCGGCGGCGGCGCGCCCGTGGTGCACCGCGTGGTGCCGTGGTTCGCGGACGAGCCGCGCGCCGGGCTGCGCCTGGAGCGCAGCGAGACGGACGCGGAGATCGGCGGGGTGCCGCGGCGCGTCACGGTACGGCTGACCGGGCAGCGCCCCGAGGCGGTGCGCGGCCGGCTGACGGCCGAGCCGCCCAGGGGCATCGAGGTGAAGGCCCCGCGGGAGACGACGGTGCCGCGCGGCACCTCCACCGCCGTTCCCCTGGACATCACGGTCGACAAGGCCGTGCCCTCGGGCGAGTACCGGATCCCGGTCGCCTTCGACGGCCAGGACAGCGTCCTGACCGTGCGCGCCTTCCCGCGCACGGCCGGGCCCGATCTGGTGCGCGGTGAGGGCGTCGAGGTGTCGTCGTCCGGCGACGAGACCGCCGACTTCCTCGCGCCGAACGCGGCCGACGGCGACCCGGCCACGCGCTGGACGTCGCCGATAGGCCCCTCCGCGTGGTGGCAGGCCGACCTGGCCCGGCCGGTGCGGCTGGGCCAGGTCGTACTGCACTGGCAGGAGGCGTACGCGAAGAGGTACCGCGTCCAGGTGTCCGAGGACGGCCGCACCTGGCGCACGGCGGCGACCGTCAGGGACGGACGCGGCGGGCGCGAGGCGGTGCGGATGGACGCGAAGGGCGCCCGGTTCGTGCGGGTGCAGGGCGACGAGCGGGCGCTGCCGTACGGCTACTCGCTGTTCGCGGTGGAGGCGTACGCGGTGGACGAGGTCCCCGCGAAGGCGGACGCGGCGGACGAGGCCCCCGCGGGGTAGCGGCCGGGCTGTCGGGGCCTCCGGCCGGCACGGCCCGTAGTGCGGGCCCGCTCGGCCGCCCGGAGCAGCACGCGGCGCCGGCCGCAGGGGGACGGGGCGGGCGGAGGTGTACCGCTGTTACGGCCGCCGCCCGAAAACCAGTGCGCCCGATGATCTAAAGTGCGTGCGGCGGGCATGGGCCCGTCGCACAGCACATTCACAACTTCAGGGGTGGGGATTGAACACTTCGGTATCTGCCGTGTCTTCGGAGCGGCACGGGCCGTCGGCTCTGCGGCGCGCGGCCGCCGTCGCGGTGGCCGGGGGGATGGCGCTCGCGGGCGTGGGGCTCACGGCGCCGGCCGCGCACGCGGCCGACAGTGACATCACGTTCTCGAACGTCGTGTTCAACAACGGCAAGCCCATCGTCGTCGGCATCAGCGCCGAGGTCGAGGCCCCGTTGACGTACACGGTGAAGAGCAACGTGGCGCTGGACAGCTGGTGGGTCGACGCGTACCGGGGCACCTACGGGACCAACGAGTACACGCTCTCGGGCATCACGACCCGGTGGGGCTGCCGCCAGTCCTCCGCGGGCGGCTACACGTTCCGCGACTGCAACGAGACCATCACCGTGGACCCCGACAGCATGCCGGGCGGAAACGGCAACAAGCTCGTCAACAGCGATGCCACCGCCTGGAAGACCCACGGCACGGCCATCAAGCCGGGCGGCGGTTTCGACCACGACCCACTCTCCGCGACGGTCCGCCTCCAGCGCGCCTCGCGCATCGTGAACATGAACGCCTCCCCGGAGCCCGTCGCCAAGGGGAAGCCGATCACCGTCACCGGCACCGTGCAGCGCGCCAACTGGAGCACGCACCGCTACGACAACTACGGCGGCCGACTGGTGAAGCTGCAGTTCAAGCCCGCGGGGTCCAGCACGTACACCACGGTCAAGGAGGTCACCGCGAGCAGTACCGGTTACCTGAAGACCACGGTGACCGCCTCCCAGGACGGCACGTGGCGCTGGCGCTACAGCGGCAACACCACGTCGGGCGCCGGCAACTCCTCCGGTGACTCCGTAGACGTGCAGTAAGCAGTCCCCGGTACCGGCCACGGGTGCCCGTATTCCGCTCCGGGGGTACGGGCACCTCGGCGTACGGGCACCTCGGCACGACGGGGTCGCTCGCACGGTGGTGAGGGGTGGTCACCGGGGTGCGCCGCACGACCGGTGCCGGCGCCCACCGTGCCCGGCGCATGATCGACGCGGCCCGGGGCGGCGGCCCGGGCCCTCAGGCGGAGACGCCGTCGATCCGGGCCAGCGCGTCGTCCGCGCCGAACGGCTGCAAGTACGGCAGCCACCGTGGATCCCGGTGCCCGGTCCCGATGATCCGCCAGGCCAGCCCGGTCGGCGGGGCGGGCTGGTGGCGCAGGCGCCAGCCGAGCTCCATGAGGTGCCGGTCCGCCTTGACGTGGTTGCAGCGGCGGCAGGCCGCCACGACGTTCTCCCAGGCGTGCTGCCCCCCGCGACTGCGCGGAACGACGTGGTCGACGCTGGTTGCGACGCCACCGCAGTACATGCAGCGCCCGCCGTCCCTGGCGAAGAGCGCACGGCGGGTGAGGGGGACGGGACCCCGGTAGGGAACCCGCACGAACCGTTTCAGCCGGACGACGCTGGGGGCCGGGACGGCGCGGGTCGCGCTGTGCATGAAGGCGCCGGATTCCTCGAGGCAGACAGCCTTGTTCTCCAGGACGAGGACGAGCGCGCGGCGGAGCGGTACGACGCCGAGCGGCTCGTACGACGCGTTGAGGACCAGGACATGCGGCACGGATGCCTCCTATAACGCCGGCGGCGCGTGGCTCGCGCCGGGACGATCTGCTCTCAGTCTCCCCTCATGCCTGGTCGAAGCGCCACCACGTCCGGGTAACGGGCTCGGAGTGTTTTCGACCACACGGCCTTCATGACCTTCATGCCCTGGTGAGCCTTGTCTCTCCCTCGAACATCGCACCGGACTACGCGGGATGCCCCGTTAGTGTGGTTGGTCCCCCCGTCTTCCGCCTGGAGGTCCCCGCCGTGCTGTGGTCCGTTGTGCCGGCCGCCGATCCGACGTCCGAACCGGTCACCCTCGACGAGGCGGCGCAGCAGGCGACCGACGCCGCGAGCTGGGTCGAGCAGAACTGGTCCACCTGGCTGAGCGTGGGCCTGCGCATCCTGCTGATCGTGGTGATCGCCGCCGTGCTGCGCACGGTCATCCGCCGCTCGCTCACCAGGCTGATAGCCCGGATGAACCGCAGCGCCCAGGCGGTCGAGGGCACCGCGCTCGGCGGCCTCCTGGTGAACGCCGAGCGGCGCCGCCAGCGCTCGGAGGCGATCGGGTCCGTCCTGCGGTCCGTCGCGTCGTTCCTGATCCTCGGTACGGCCGCCCTGATGGTGCTCGGCGCACTCAACATCAACCTGGCGCCGCTGCTCGCCTCGGCGGGTGTGGCCGGTGTGGCGCTCGGTTTCGGTGCGCGCAACCTCGTCACCGACTTCCTCTCCGGCGTCTTCATGATCCTGGAGGACCAGTACGGCGTCGGGGACAGCATCGACGCGGGTGTCGCCTCGGGCGAGGTGATCGAGGTCGGCCTGCGCGTGACGAAGCTGCGCGGCGAGAACGGCGAGATCTGGTACGTCCGCAACGGCGAGATCAAGCGGATCGGCAACCTCAGCCAGGGCTGGGCCACGGCCGGGGTCGACGTGCAGGTGCGCCCCTCCGAGGACCTGGACCGGGTGCGCGCGGTCATCGTCGAGACCTCCGAGGAGTTCGCCAAGGCCGAGCCGTGGAACGAGCTGCTGTGGGGCCCGGTCGAGGTGCTGGGCCTGGACTCGGTGCTGCTCGACTCGATGGTGGTGCGGCTCTCCGCGAAGACGATGCCGGGCAAGGCGCTCGCGGTGGAGCGGGAACTGCGCTGGCGCATCAAGCAGGCCTTCGACCGGGCGGGGATACGGATCGTCGGCGGCCCGGTGCCGCTCGGCCAGGAGGACGCACCGGCCGACCCGACGGCGGGCGTGTCGGCGCCGTCCGCGCTGGCCAGCCCTACGTCCCCGCAGTCCCTCGCCGCGTCCCCGATCCCGCCGTCCGCGAACCTCAGCAAGTAGTCCCGTACGCCCGTCCGGCGCCCCCGCAGGTGACGCTCCGGTCGCCGCGGGGGCGCCGTGCATGGACGGCCCTTGACGCCCGGCTCGCCCGCGCCCTACCTTCACCCCGTCGAACAGGAAACTTTCCTGACAGTGGTGTGGGGAGAGCGGGCGACCGAAGGGCGGGTGCTGTGCCGTGACCGGACCACCGGGGACGCCGCGCGTTCTGCGGGCGATGAACGACCGCGCCGCACTCGACCTGCTCCTGGAGCACGGGCCCCTTTCCCGCACGAGGCTCGGCAAGCTCACCGGTCTCTCCAAGCCCACCGCGTCCCAGCTGCTCGTCCGCCTGGAGACCGCCGGCCTCGTGGTCGCCACCGGTACGACCGAGGGACGCCCGGGACCGAACGCGCAGCTGTACGCGGTCAACGCGCGGGCCGCACACGTCGCCGGCCTCGACGTGACGCCCCGGCGCATCCGCGCCGCCGTGGCGGACATCACCGGCCGGTCCGTCGGCGCGTTCGAACTGCCGGCCCCGCAGAGCCGCGCCGAGTCCGTCGTACGCCGGGTGACCGAGGCGCTCGACGGCGCGGTGCGGGCCGCCGGGCTCGTGCGGTCCGACGTGCACCGCGTCGTCATCGGCACTCCGGGCGCCTTCGACCCCGGCACCGGACGGCTGCGGTACGCCTCCCACCTCCCCGGCTGGCACTCCCCCACCCTCCTCGACGACCTGGCGGCCGCGCTGCCCCTGCCCGTCGAGTACGAGAACGACGTGAACCTGGCCGCCGTCGCCGAGCAGCGCCTGGGCGCGGCCCGGGGCCATCAGGACTTCGTACTGCTGTGGAACCACGGCGGTCTCGGCGCGGCGCTGGTGATCGGCGGGCAGCTGCACCGCGGCTGGACCGGCGGCGCCGGCGAGGTCGGGTTCATGCCGGTGCCGGGCACCCCGCTCGTGCGCCGGGTGACCAGGGCGAACGCCGGCGGCTTCCAGGAGCTGGCGGGCGGGCGGGCCGTGACCCGGCTGGCCCGGGAGCTCGGCATCGCGGTGCCGGCCGGGGCGACGTACACCGATGAGGCGATCGCGCTGGTCGGTGAGGCGTCCCGGGCGGCCGGCGGACCGTACGGGGAGCTCCTGCGGTCCTTCGCGACCGGGATCGCGACCGGCCTCGCCTCCATGGTCGCGATCCTCGACCCCGAGCTGATCGTGCTGTCCGGCGGGGTCCTCGTCGCCGGCGGCGAACCGCTGCGCGCGCTGGTCCAGGCGGAACTGGCGGAGCTGGCCGCGCCGCGGCCCCGGCTCGTCATCGGTTCCGTACAGGAACGGCCCGTACTGCGCGGCGCTCTGGAGAGCGCCCTCGCCACCACGCGCGACGAGGTCTTCGACACCACCTCCCGCTGATCCCTTCTCCCCTGCTTCCCTCCTGCCGTCCCACCCACCCCGTCCCTGCCCCGGCCCCTGGAGCCCCGCCATGCGCGAGAACAGCAGTAACCGGCCTCCGACCACCTCGGCCGTCGCCGCGACCGTACTGGTCATGGCCCCTGTGATCGTCGTCTTCGCCCGGAAGGCGTTCGCCGAAGGCGTCACACCGACCGGAGTGAAGGGCTGACAGGGCTGATGACGACGACCGGCATGAAACTGGCAGTAGTGGGTGGCGGTTCCACCTACACCCCCGAATTGGTCGACGGCTTCGCCCGTCTGCACGACACCCTGCCGATCGGGGAGCTCGTCCTCGTCGACCCGGCCGCCGACCGCCTCGACCTGGTGGGCGGGCTCGCCCGCCGCATCTTCGCCAAGCAGGGCCACCCGGGGCGCATCACGACCACCTCCGACGTCGAGGCGGGCGTGGCGGACGCCGACGCGGTGCTGCTCCAGCTGCGCGTCGGCGGGCAGGCCGCCCGCAACCAGGACGAGACGTGGCCGCTGGAGTGCGGCTGCGTCGGGCAGGAGACGACGGGCGCGGGCGGTCTCGCGAAGGCGCTGCGTACGGTCCCGGTCGTCCTGGACATCGCCGAGCGGGTGCGCCGGGCGAACCCGGACGCCTGGATCATCGACTTCACCAACCCGGTCGGCATCGTCACGCGGGCGCTGCTGCGGGCCGGCCACCGGGCCGTCGGCCTGTGCAACGTCGCGATCGGCTTCCAGCGGAAGTTCGCGAAGCTGCTGGAGGTGGCGCCCGCCGACGTGCACCTGGACCACGTCGGCCTCAACCACCTCACCTGGGAGACGGGCGTACGCCTCGGCGGCCCCGGGGGCGAGGACGTGCTGCCGCGGCTGCTCGCCGAGCACGGCGACGCGATCGCCGGGGACCTGCGTCTGCCGCGCGCGGTCCTCGACCGCCTCGGTGTCGTCCCCTCCTACTACCTGCGCTACTTCTACGCGCACGACGAGGTCGTCCGGGAGCTGGGCACCAAGCCGTCACGGGCGGCGGAGGTGGCGGTGATGGAGAGGGAACTCCTGGCCCTGTACGGCGATCCGGCGCTCGACGAGAAGCCGGCGCTGCTCGCCCGGCGCGGCGGCGCCTTCTACTCGGAGGCGGCGGTGGACCTGGCGGCCGCGCTGCTGGGCGACGGCGGCAGCCCCGTGCAGGTCGTCAACACGTACAACAACGGCACGCTGCCCTTCCTCGCGGACGACGCGGTCATCGAGGTCCAGGCGCGGGTCGGCAGGTCGGGCGCCACGCCGCTGGCCGTAGCGGAGCTGGACCCGCTGTACGCGGGGCTCGTCGCGAACGTGACGGCGTACGAGGACCTGGCCCTGGAAGCGGCGCTGCACGGCGGCCGCGAGCGCGTCTTCAGGGCGCTGCTCGCCCACCCCCTGATCGGCCAGTTCGAGTACGCCGAGGGGCTCACCGACCGCCTGATCGCACATAACCGGGAGCACCTGGCGTGGGCGTGACCGCAGCCGTGATCGCCATCGACGCGGGCAACAGCAAGACGGACGTGGCGGTGGTCGGTCCGGACGGCTCGGTCCTGTCGGCCGCGCGCGGCGGTGGCTTCCGGCCGCCGGTGACCGGGGTCGGACCGGCGGTCGACGCGCTGGCGGAGACGGTGGCCCGGGCACTGGAGGAGGCGGGCGCGGCGGGCGCCGAGCACGTCTGCGCCTGCCTCGCCAACGTCGACCTCCCGGTGGAGGAGGAGGAGTTGGGGGCCGCCGTCCACGCACGGGGATGGGGCCGTACGTCGGACGTCCGCAACGACACCTTCGCCGTGCTCCGGGCGGGGGCCGACGAGCCGCGCGGCGTCGCGGTGGTCTGCGGCGCGGGCATCAACTGCGTCGGCATGCTTCCCGACGGCCGCACCGCCCGCTTCCCCGCGATCGGCCGGCTCTCCGGCGACTGGGGCGGCGGCGGGGGCCTGGCGGAGGAGGCCCTGTGGTGCGCGGCGCGGGCGGAGGACGGCCGGGGCGAACGCACGGAGCTGGCGCACGCCCTTCCGGCGCACTTCGGCCTGGAGTCGATGTACGCGCTGATCGAGGCGCTGCACCTGGGGCGCATCGCGCCCGCCCGCCGGCACGAACTGACGCCCGTGCTCTTCGCCGTCAGCGCGGAGGGGGACCGTGTCGCCCGGTCGATCGTGCACCGCCAGGCCGAGGAGGTCGTCGCGATGGCGACGGTGGCGCTCGGGCGCCTGGGGCTGCTCGCCGAGGAGACGCCGGTGCTGCTGGGCGGCAGTGTGCTGGCGGCGCGCCACCCGGAACTGGACGACCGCATCGCGGCCCTCATGTCCGAACGGGCCCCGAAGGCGGTCCTGCGCGTGGTGACGGCACCGCCGGTGCTGGGCGCGGCGCTGCTGGGCCTGGACCGCACGTCGGCCCCGGCAGAGGCGCACGAACGCTTGCGGGCGCATTACGCGTGAGTGGAGGGGGCGGGTGTGGCGCGGCGCCCCCTGCCCGCCCCTCCCCCGGGCCGGCCCCGGGAACCGGACCCGCCTCCGCCGCGTGTACAGGGCGGGGGGACCAGCGCGCGAGACCTTGATCGGTACAAGATCCAGTCAATCCTGGTGTGGATACCGGTGCCTGCGGCCATACTGCTTGCCGGGCACCGTCCCCCCGGCGCACCGGGAGACGACAGGCCGTCCATGACCGAGGGGGAGGTCACGTGGCACACCCGTCGAACGGGCACGGGGCGCAGCCGCCCGCGCGGAGCACCGCGTGGTCGGAGGGCGTGGCCCGGTTGCGCGCCGGGGCGACGACCGAACCCGGCCGGCTGCGCGTCATCGGCGCCTTCGTGGCCGTACTCGTCGTGGCGTTCGGAGCGGCGACGGCCTGGGAGATCTCGGACCGCGCGGCGGCCGCCGACGACGTGGTGAACCGCAGCCAGCCTCTGAGCGCGGACGCCGCGAGCATCTACCGCTCGCTGGCGGACGCCGACTCCGCCGCGGCGAGCGGCTTCCTGGCGGGGGCGCAGGAGCCGCAGGACGTGCGCGAGCGGTACGAGAAGGACATCTCGACCGCCTCGGCGCTGCTCGTGAAAGCGGCGGCCGGCACGGACGGTGCCGGCGCCTCCGGACGCGAGATCGCCGCGCTCAACGAGCAACTCCCGCAGTACACCGGCCTGGTGGAGCGTGCCCGCGCCAACAACCGCCTCGGCCTGCCCCTGGGCGGCGCCTATCTGCGGTACGCGAACGAGCGGATGACCACCGAGCTGCTGCCCGCCGCCGAGCGGCTCTACACGGCGGAGACCGGCCGGCTCGGGGACGACTACGACGACGCCCGGGCATGGCCGTTCGCCGCACTCGGGCTCGGGATCCTGGCGCTGGGCGGCCTGTTCTGGGCCCAGCGGCGCACCTACCGGCGTACGAACCGGGTGTTCAACCACGGGCTGCTGACCGCGAGTGTCGCCTCCGCCGTCGTCCTGCTGTGGCTCGGCGCCGGGCACACCGTGGCACGGGCCGGGCTGGAGGACGCCATGGCGCACGGCCAGGAGTCGCTCGAAGTGCTCAACGACGCGCGCATCCACTCGCTGAACGCCCGCGCCAACGAGAATCTGACCCTGGTCGCGCGCGGCGCCGTACTGGCCGAGGACGGCAAGCGCGACCTGTACGAATCGCAGTACGCGAACGGCATGAAGGTCCTCGGGCAGCGCCTCGGACAGGCGCGCGGGCTCGCCGACGACCCCGAGGGCAAGGGTCCGGTGGCGCGGGCCACCACGAAGGCCGAGGAGTGGCGCGAGCGGCACGCGGCCGCGCGCGCGACCGACGACGGCGGCGACTACGAAGGCGCCCTGGAGAAGGTCATCGGGGACAAGGGCTCCACGGGCGCCTCCTTCAACGCGGTCGACGCGTCGCTGGAGAAGGCGCTCGCCCACGAGCAGGCGGAGTTCACCCGGGCCGCCGAGAGCGGGCGCGGCGCGCTCACCGGACTGCCGCTGGGCGCCGCGGCCCTGGCGGTGCTCGGCGCGACGGGTGCGGTGCTCGGCATCGGGCGCAGGCTTTCGGAGTACAGGTGACAGGGGCGGGAGGAGGCGCGGTGGCCGAGGCGGGCAGCAGGACCGGTCCCGAGGGCACGGCCGGCCCCGGGGGCAGCGGACTGCACGGCTGGGGCGGGGTGGCCGGGATGGCCGCGGCCTGCGCGCTGACGGCCGCGGTGACGCTGCTGCCGCTCTCCCACGGCGCCGGGGACGGCGGGGCGGAGGCGACGGGGCAGAGTGCGGCGCGGGCCGGCGCCGCGCGGGCGGACACCTGCGAGGAGCCGGAGCGCAGTCTGCGGCCCTCGGACGCGGACGGCCCGGCGATCGAGAAGATCAAGGCGCGCGGCAGGCTGATCGCGGGCGTCGACCAGAACAGCTTCCGCTGGGGTTACCGCGATCCGGCCGCCGGTGTCACCGGTGACCTCGAAGGCTTCGACATCGACCTCGTGCGCGCCGTGGCCGAGGACATCCTCGGCGACCCGGACAAGGTCACCTACCGCGCGATACCGACCAGCCAGCGCGTCCTCGCCCTCCAGCAGGACAAGGTCGACGTCGTCGTCAGGACGATGACGATCAACTGCGTCCGGATCAAGGACGTCGCCTTCTCCACCGCCTACTTCCAGGCGGGGCAGCAGGTGCTGGCCCCCAGGAAGTCGACGGTCGAGGGCTATGACGAGTCGCTCGCCGGCAAGAAGGTCTGCACGGCGAAGGGCTCCACGGCGTACGACGCGCTGGCCGCGAAGTCGTTCGGCGCCCGGTTCGAGGACCTCACCGTCTCCAGCCAGCTCGACTGCCTGGTGCGGCTCCAGCTCGGCGAGGTGGACGCGGTGGTGACGGACAACGCCCTGGCGGCAGGGCAGGCCGCCCAGGACCCGGCGGTCGAACTGAAGGGCGAGCCGTTCACCCGGGAGTTCTACGGCGTGGCGACGAAGCTCGGCAACGACGACCTGGTGCGCCGGATCAACCGGGTGCTCGACGACTACCGCAGGGGCGGCGCCGACGGGCCGTGGATGCGGGCGTACGGCAAATGGCTGAAGGACGACCTGCCCGGCATCAGGAAACCGCCGGAGCCGAAGTACCGGGACAATTGACCCGGTCGATTCCTGGGCAGTGACTCCTGGCACGACCACACGGGGCAGCGGAAGAGCGGAGAGGTGGGCGATGGGCGTGGCGGGTGCCACCGGGCCGGTGATGGACCGGGACGAGGTGGACCGTGCGCTGGCGCGGCTCGGCGCGGAGTACGAGGCGATCGAGAGCTCGCTGCTCGCGCTGCAGGACCACGCGGGCCGCCGGCTGCTCGAAGGCGCCGAGCTGACGGGCGTCACGAAGGACCGCTGGGTCGCCGCCGAGCAGGCCATAGCGCTGCTGTGGTCGTACTTCGACGCGTACACCGCCGCCCTGCGCGGCGCCCGTGAGCTGCGGGCGAGGCGGCGCTGGCCCAGCCGCGAGGACCTGGCCGAGCTGACCGGCGTACTGCGCGGCGAGAGCGTGACCGTCGCGGGCGGCGCGGCGGTGGCGGCCGCCCTGTCGCCGGATCCGTCGTCCGCACCGCCGATCACGGGCCCCGCGAAGCTCTCCGAGCGGTTCACGCTGGCGGCGCTGGTGTCCCGGATGAACGACCTGTACGCCCACTCGCTCGACATGGTCGTCACCGCGGACGCCGTGTGGTCCGCGCTGCCCGCCCGGATCGACCTCCTGGCGGCGGAGCTCCAGCGCACCCGTTCGCTGGCCCACTCCGTCGGCGTACGGCCGGGCGAGCACCCCTCGGGCGACGACCTGGAGTCGATCACCCACGAGCTGGCGGTGCTGCGCGCCCAGGTGGTGACCGACCCGCTCGCCTTCTGGCGCCCGGGACTGGGCAGTTCGGCGCCGGGCGGCGGCCGGCCCGACACCGGGCGCTACGACCGGGCCGCCCGCGCGCTGGAGGACGTCCGGCGCGAGATCGAGGCGGTGCTGACCGTACGGCAGGACGCCGAGCAGCGGCTGGTGCGGCTGCGCGACGTGCTCTCGCGCGCGGACCGCACGCTCACGGAGGCCAGGTCGGCGCGCGGCGAGGTGCTGGCGAAGATCGCCGCCTCCGAGGTGCCCGCGGTCGGCGGCCCGCCCAGCGCGCTCCAGGAGCGGCTGGCGCTGGCGGCCGACTACCGCAGGCACGCCCAGTGGCACCGGCTGTCGCCGCTCCTGGAGTCCCTGGAGCGCGAGGCCGAGGACGAACTGCTGCGGGCGCGCGAGTCGTTGACCGCGGTCACCGCGCCGCTGGCGGTCCGCGCGGAGCTGCGCGGCCGGCTCGACGCGTACAGGGCGAAGGTCGCCCGGCACGGCATGGCGGAGGACCCGCTGCTGATCGAGCGGTACGACGCGGCCCGCCGGATGCTGTGGAGCGCGCCGTGCGATCTGCGCGTCGCCGAGCAGGCGGTGCTGCGGTACCAGCAGGCGGCGGCGGAGCTGCTGGTACCGCGGCAGTCCGGTCCCACGGACCGCACGGACCACAGGGATCACCGGGGGAGAACACCATGAGCGAGTGTCAGCGCCCCGGATGCCCGGGGTCGTACGAGGACATGGGCGGCGGCGAGGTCTACTGCGACACGTGCGGGCTCGCACCGGTCGTCCCGCCGTCCGGCCTGCTGTCGTCGCCGCCGACCGGCATCGCGGCCGGCGGGCGCGGCAGCGCCTCCGCCCGGAGCGGCTCCCGGCCCTCGGCCCGCTCCTCCTCCGGCTCGTCGCGGTCCTCCACCTCGCGCCGCTCGGTCTCCGGCCGCCTCTCCCGCTCCCTGCCGGGCACCGCCGCGTCCCGGTCGGCCCGGTCGGTCTCGGCCCGCAGTTCCGGTACGCCGTCGGGCTCGTCCGGGCGCAACCGGCTGGGCGCGGGCCTGGTCTCCGTACCGGGGGTGCCGCGCCCCGATCCGCGGTCCGCGGTGATGGAGCACCCGGAGGTCCCGGAGCGCAGACGGTTCTGCTCGCGCTCCGACTGCGGTGCCCCGGTGGGGCGTTCGCGCGGGGAGCGGCCCGGACGCACCGAGGGGTTCTGCACCAAGTGCGGGCACCCGTACTCCTTCGTGCCCAAGCTGGGCGTGGGCGACATCGTGCACGGCCAGTACGAGGTCATGGGCTGCCTGGCGCACGGCGGTCTCGGCTGGGTCTACCTCGCGGTCGACCGCGCGGTCTCGGACCGGTGGGTCGTGCTCAAGGGCCTGCTCGACACCGGCGACCAGGACGCGATGGCGGCGGCGATCTCGGAACGGCGCTTCCTCGCCGAGATCGAGCACTCCAACATCGTCCGCATCTACAACTTCGTCGAACACCTCGACCAGCGCACCGGCTCCATGGACGGTTACATCGTCATGGAGTACGTCGGCGGAAAGTCCCTCAAGGAGATCGCCAACGAGCGGCGCGGCGCGACGGGCCACCGCGACCCGCTGCCGGTCGAGCAGGCGTGCGCGTACGGCATCGAGGCGCTGGAGGCGCTGGGCCACCTGCACAACCGCGCCCTGCTGTACTGCGACTTCAAGGTCGACAACGCCATCCAGCAGCAGGACCAGCTGAAGCTCATCGACATGGGCGCGGTCCGCAGGATGGACGACGACGAGAGCGCGATCTACGGCACGGTGGGGTACCAGGCGCCCGAGGTCGCGGAGGTGGGCCCCTCGGTCGCGTCCGACCTCTACACGGTGGCGCGCACGCTGGCGGTGCTGACCTTCGACTTCCAGGGCTACACGAACGTCTTCGTGGACAGCCTGCCCGACCCCGACCACATCGAGGTCTTCCGGCGGTACGAGTCCTTCTACCGGCTGCTGGTCCGGGCGACCGACCCGGACCCGGCGCGGCGGTTCGCGTCGGCGACGGAGATGGCGGAGCAGCTGACGGGCGTGCTGCGGGAGGTGGTGGCCCTCCAGACGGGCCGTCCGCGCCCCGCGCTCTCCACCCTGTTCGGGCCGGAACTGCGGGTGACGGACACGCAGTTGTTCGCGGAGCTGACGGGCGACGCGTCGCGGCTGGGCGGCCGGACCGCCCCGGCGGGCCGGTGGGCACGCCGCGCGGCGGCGGGCACGCGGGGCGGCGGGCCCGGTGCCGGTGCCGGAGTGGCGTACGCCGCCACCCAGGGCGGCGTGCCGGCGCCCGTGACCGTCCCGGGAGCCGTGGCGCCGCCGGGGGCCGCCCCCGGAGCCGGGCCCGGCGGCGTACCGGCGCTGTCGCCGTACCTCGCACCCCTGGGAACGGCGGCCGCCGCGCTCGCGCTGCCCGTGCCGCGCGTCGACCCGGACGACCCCAACGCCGGGTTCCTCGCCGGCCTGCTCGCCTCCGCGCCCGCGGAGCTCATCACCGCGCTCCGGTCCGCACCGGGCGACTCCGTCGAGCTCCGGCTGCGCGAGCTGCGCGCCCGGCTGGAGACGGACGAACAGGACACCGCCGCCGAGGTGCTGCACGCCCTGGAGCTGCGGCACCCGGACGACTGGCGGGTCGTCTGGTACCGGGGCATCGCCTCCCTCGTCTCGGGGGACGACGAGAACGCCGCGCTGTCCTTCGACGCCGTCTACGACGCGTTCCCCGGCGAGGCCGCGCCGAAGCTCGCCCTCGCCGTCTGCGCCGAGGTCCTCGGCCAGCTGGACAACGCCGCCGAGTACTACCGTCTCGTCTGGGTGACCGACCCGGGGTACGTGAGCGCCGCTTTCGGCCTCGCCCGGGTCCAGCTCGCGGCGGGCGACCGGCCCGGCGCCGTACACACGCTGGAGTCCGTGCCCGAGGCGTCGATCCACTACACGGCGGCGCGCGTGGCGGCCGTACGGGCGCGCCTTCGCCGGCGCGCCGCGCAGGACCCGCTGATCGACGACCTGACGGCGGCCGCCGCCCAGGTGGAGGCCCTCCGGGACTTCGGGCTCGACGCCGTACGCCGGGAGCAGCTCTCCACCGAGGTGCTGGGCACCGCCCTGGACTGGGTACTCTCCGGTGGGCGCGGGGCCGGCCCCGCGCGGACCGCGCTGCTCGGCAGTGAACTGGACGAGCGCGGCCTGCGCTTCGGCCTGGAACGCTCGTACCGGGTACTTGCCCGGCTCGCCCAGCGCGGTGAGGAAAGGATCGACCTGGTGGAACGGGCCAACCGTTTCCGCCCCCGGACCTGGGTGTGAAAGATGTCGCAGATGCGCCAGCTGCCTGCTGAGCCGACCTGTCCCGGCTGCCACGAGCCGCTGGAACCCGGCGACTTGTACTGCGGGGCGTGCGGGTACGACCTGTCGGCCCTGCCGCAGGGGCCGCACGGGCCACAGGGGCCCACGGAGCCGCAGGGCCGCACCGCGGCGGACCGTACGGAGCCGGGCGCGGACCTGCCCCCGGCCGGCGTACGGCACGACGACCCGCTCCGCGCGGCACCGGGGAGCGACGACTTCACGCTCGCGGCCCCCGCCCCGGCACCGCCGGCCGCACCCGCACCACCACTGGCACCACCGCAGTCCGCCGACCCCCGCTCCGCCGGGCCCGCGCCCGCACCCCCGGCCGGCCCGCCCGCCAAGGTGTGCGTCGCCTGCCGCGCCGGCCGGATCGACGCGGACGGCTACTGCGAGAACTGCGGCCACGCACAGCCGCGCGAACGCGACCACCTGGAGCAGGAGCTGGACGCGGTCGCCGCGGTCAGCGACCGCGGGCTGCGCCACCACCGCAACGAGGACGCGTTCGCGGTCTCGTCGGCGGCCCTGCCCGACGGTTCGCCCGCCGTCGTCGCGATCGTCTGCGACGGCGTGTCCTCGGCGACCCGCCCCGACGAGGCGTCGGCGGCCGCCGCGAGCGCCGCCAACGAGACCCTCCTGGAGTCGCTGCCGCGCGGCACGCACCCGCAGCAGGCCATGCACGAGGCGATCGTGGCGGCGGCCGAGTCGGTCAACTCCCTGGCCGGCGACTCCGCCCACTCCGCGGAGCACGACGCGGGCCGTCATACGAACGCGCCCGCCTGCACCCTGGTCGGCGCGATCGTGGCGAACGGTCTGCTCGTCGTCGGCTGGGTCGGCGACAGCCGCGTCTACTGGGTGCCCGACGACCGCACCGCGCCGCCCGCCCGGCTCACCGAGGACGACTCGTGGGCGGCCCAGATGGTGGCCGCGGGCCTGATGAACGAGGCGGAGGCGTACGCCGACGAGCGCGCCCACGCCATCACGGGCTGGCTCGGCGCCGACGCGTACGAACTGGAGCCGCACACCGCGTCGTTCAAGCCGGACCGGCCGGGTGTGGTGGTGGTGTGCACCGACGGCCTGTGGAACTACGCGGAGGCGGCGCAGGAGATGGCCCGGGCCGCACCGGCCGATGCCGCCACCCGGCCGCTGCACTGCGCCCAGGTGCTGGTGGGGCACGCGCTCGACGGCGGGGGCCACGACAACGTAACAGTGGCCGTGCTGCCGTTCGCCGCGCCGGAGCAGGGGGCAGGATCGGCCTACGGCACGGCGTAAGGCCCCGCACGGCACGGCACGGCCCCTGTATTCAGACCGCCGCACGTCACTCTTCCTTCCCACGCCTGCACCGCCTCCACCGCCTGTTGCGTGGAGTCGAGTCCCGAGGAGCCGATTGACCATGGCCAACTTCTCCAAGTCGCACGTGCCCCAGTTCTCCGTCGACGTGTACCAGAACGCGTACCTGCCGGAGGGCGGCCGCGAGGTCAACGCCATCGTCACCGTGACGTCCACCGGGGGCGGCACGAGCGGCGGCGCGCTCCTGGCGGGGGCCGGCGCCCCACCCGCGCGCATACCGGGGCAGGGGCCGAGCGCCGCCGTCGTGATCATGGTCGACTGTTCGGGCTCGATGGAGTACCCGCCGGCCAAGATGCGCAACGCGCGCGAGGCCACGGCAGCCGCCGTCGACACCCTGCGCGACGGCGTCGCCTTCGCGCTGGTCGGCGGTACGCACCTCGCCAAGGAGGTCTACCCGGGCAACGGCCGCCTCGCGACCGCGAGCCGGCTGACCAGGGCCCAGGCCAAGGAGGCCCTGTACGGGCTGAGCACCGGCGGCGGCACGGCGATCGGCACCTGGCTGCGACTGGCCGACCGGCTGCTCGGCACGGCCGAAGTCCCCATCAGGCACGGCATCCTGCTGACCGACGGACGCAACGAGCACCAGTCCCCCAAGGACCTCCAGGCCGCGCTCGAATCCTGCGCGGGCCGCTTCACCTGCGACGCGCGCGGCGTCGGTACGGACTGGGAGGTCAAGGAGGTCGCCGGCATCGCCTCGGCGCTGCTCGGCACGGCCGACATCGTCGCCGACCCCAGCGGCCTGGCGGCGGACTTCGCACGGATGATGGAGAACGCGATGGGCAAGGCGGTCGCGGACGTGGCGCTGCGGTTGTGGACGCCCGTCGGTACGGAGATCAAGTTCGTCAAGCAGGTGGCGCCGGCCGTCGAGGACCTGACCGGGCGGCGCACCGAGGCGGGCCCGCGCACCGGGGACTACCCGACGGGCTCCTGGGGCGACGAGTCCCGCGACTACCACGTGTGCGTACAGGTGCCGGAGGCCGGCATCGGCCAGGAAATGCTGGCGGCCCGCGTCTCCCTCGTCCTCCCCGACCCGTCGGGCGGTCCGGCGCAGAGGCTCTCCCAGGGGCTCGTACGGGCGGTGTGGACGGACGACATGGTGGCGTCCACCTCCATGAATCCGCAGGTGGCGCACTACACGGGGCAGGCCGAACTGGCACAGGTCATCCAGCAGGGGCTGGATGACCGCAAGTCGGGCAACCTCGACGGGGCGACCGCGAAACTCGGCCGCGCGGTGCAACTGGCCGCCGCTTCGGGCAACGCGGACACCGCGAAACTGCTTTCGAAGGTGGTGGACGTCGTCGACGCGGCGACGGGTACTGTGCGACTCAAGGCGAAGGTCGCAGAGGCGGACGAGATGACCCTCGAAACGCGCTCGACCAAGACAGTTCGTGTCAAGAAGTAACCAAGTTCCTACGTGAAGTGATGATTTACGGCCTTCGGGCCGGACGAGAGAGGGGGAAGCGCCGACATGCCGACCTGCCCGAACGGACACCAGTCGGGTTCCGACGACTGGTGCGAGGTCTGCGGCCACCGCATGGCCGGCGCCGCGCCGCCGCCTCCCCCGCCGCCCGCTCCCGGTTACGGATACCCGCAGGGCCCCGGTCCCGGCCCCGCAGGTCCTGGTCCTGGTCCCGGCCCCGCAGGGCCCGGCTCGGGATACGGCTTCCCGCCGCCGGGTCCGGACGCCACCGCCCAGGCGGAGATCTGCCCGCAGTGCCGCACCCCGCGCGAGGCCATGGCCCCGTTCTGCGAGGAGTGCCGCTGGAACTACCTGACGAACACGGCGACCTCGTACACCCCGGTCGCCCCGCAGAACTCCGGTCCTCCTCCCGGCCGGGGTCCCGGTGGTCCCGGTCCGCGCTCCGGCCTCAATCTGCCGCCCGGGTTCCAGGCGCAGGCGCAGCGGCCTCCGCAGGCCCCGGATCCGTACGAGTACCAGAGCTCACGGCCGTCGCAGATGAACCGGCCGGCCGAGCCGCTGGCACCCGAGCAGTCCGGCCGCCAGGCCCCGCCGCACCCCTTCCCGCAGCAGGCCCCTTTCCAGTCGCAGGATCCCTTCCAGCAGCAGCCGGGTCCACCGCCGCCCCCACCGTTCCAGCAGCCGCCGCCGGCGCCCCCGCGGCGGGACAACGACGGTGACGACGACTGGACGCTGCCCCCGCCGTCACAGCCGCAACAGCAGAACCAGCAGAACCAGCAGCAGGCACCCCAACAGCAGTCCCAGCAGCCGCCGCAGCAGCAACCGCCCCAGCGGCAGTACCAGGCGCCCGCTTCCGCCGGCTGGACGGCGACCGTGGGGCCCGACCGCGAGTACTTCATGGCGATGATGCAGCGCAGCGGCCCCGACGCGGCGGGCCTCAGCCTGCCGGCGTACTCGCCCGAGCAGCACCGCCCGCTCACCGGCAACCAGATCACCATCGGCCGCCGCCGCCACAGCACGGGCGAGGCCCCGGACATCGATCTGTCCGTACCGCCGGAGGACCCGGGTGTGTCGCACCAGCACGCGGTCCTGGTCCAGCAGCCCGACGGCTCCTGGGCCGTGGTCGACCAGAACTCGACCAACGGCACCACGGTGAACGGCGCCGAGGAGCCGATCCAGCCCTACGTTCCGGTCCCGCTCCAGGACGGCGACCGCGTCCACGTGGGCGCCTGGACGACGATCACGGTCCGCCGGGACTGAGCGGCTCGGGCCGGGGCCCGGGACAGGCCCCGGCGGGCCCCGGTCAGGCTCCGGCCGCGGCCAGCGGCCACGCGTACGGCCCCTGCGGATCGTCCAGCCACGCCCACTCACCGTTCTCGGTGACCGTGACGCCGAAGCGCTCGCGCCGGGGCCGCTTCTCGCGGTGCCACAGCGTGAGCGCGTCGTGCGGGTCCAGGCTGCCCGCGGTGAGGGCGAGCAGGAACCGGAACAACTCGTTCTCCAGTGCCCGGCGCGGCAGGCCCCCCAGGTTCCGGGGCGAGGGCCCCGCCGGGCCGCCGCGCAGCGGGACGAAGTACGCGGGGGTGTGCAGGAAGCGTCCCTCCGCGTGCGAGGCGTCCCGTACGTCCAGCGCGATCAGACCGGTGGCCAGCGGCGCCAGGATCCGCGCCCCGGGCCGGCACTGGGCGAGCCAGGTGTGCGGTACGGACGGCAGGGCGCAGGTCGCGATGATCCGGTCGAAGGGAGCCCGGGCGGGGCAGCCGCGCGCCCCGTCGCCGGTGATCACCGCCGGGTGGTACCCGGCCGCGTCCAGGTGCCTGCGCGCCGACTCCGTGATCTCCGGGTCGAGGTCGACCGTGGTCACCAGGTCGTCGCCGAGGCGGTGTGCGAGCAGGGCCGCGTTGTAGCCGGTGCCCGTGCCGATCTCCAGTACGGCGTCCCCGTCCCGTACCTCCAGCTCCTCCAGCATCCCCGCCATCAGCGACGGCTGGCTGCTGGAGGAGATCAGCTCGCCGTCGCGTATGCGGGTGGCCAGCGGGGCGTCCTCGTAGACGCCGTCGAGCCAGCGCGCCCGCCGTGCCGGATCGGGGTCCTCGCCCCACAGCCGCCGGTAGCCCGCCGCCCCGCCCGCGAAGTAGTACGGCACGAAGAGGTGGCGCGGGACCCCGGCGAAGGCCGCGTGCCAGGCCGGGTCGTCCAGGGCCCCGGCCGCCGTCATCTTCCGCACCAGTGCCGCGCGGGCCCCGGCGTACGCATCCGCGTCTGCGCCCATACGCCCACTGTCGCGCGGCGTGCTCCGGGAGGCGAGGGGCCGGGGGCCCGGAAATCCGGGCGCCGGAGCCCCGGGCGGGCGGTGGTCCTAGGCCCAGAGACCTCGGCCGCCCGGTCTGAGACGATGGACGGGTGAACGAGATTCCGCGCGGCACGCTTCAGGAGCAGACTTTTTACGAACAGGTCGGCGGCGAGGAGACTTTCCGGCGCCTGGTCCACCGCTTCTACCAGGGGGTCGCGGAAGATCCCCTGCTGAAGCCGATGTACCCGGAGGAGGACCTGGGCCCCGCCGAGGAGCGGCTCGCGCTCTTCCTGATGCAGTACTGGGGCGGACCCCGCACGTACAGCGACGAGCGCGGCCACCCGCGCCTGCGGATGCGGCACGCGCCGTTCACCGTCGACAAGGCCGCGCACGACGCCTGGCTCACGCACATGCGGGCGGCCGTCGACGAGCTGGGGCTGTCCGAGGAGCACGAGCGACAGCTGTGGAACTACCTGACGTACGCCGCCGCCTCGATGCTGAACACCCCCGGCTGACCCGCACATTGCGGTGACCGGCGCCCGGAATCCGGTCACGATCGTGTCAAGTCCACCGTGCAAGCGGTTTCCCCCGCCATCCGACTCTGACAGCATCCCCACAGGCCGAGGGGGCGCGAGGCACCCCGGCGCGGCGGGTCCGAGCGCGGGTCCGGGTCCGGTTCAGGTTTCGGGGGGAACGGGTGGCGGGGTTCGTATTTCTGCGCGTGCGCGCGCATCGGCTGCTGCTCGCCGCCGCGCTGCTCTCCGTCCTCCTGACCACGGCCGTGCTCGCGACCCTCGCCGCCTTCTCCGCCTCCATCGGTGACGCCGGGCTCCGCCACTCCCTGCGGGTCAGGAACGCCGCGTCGGCGGCGCTGCTGATCAAGGCCGAATCGCTGACCGGACCGACCGCGGCGGCGGGCGGGGCGGCGGACGAGGCCGCGCTGGCCGGGGCGCGCGAGGCGTTCGACGGGTTGCCGGTGAAGCTGCGCAGGCTCGCCCGCTCCGGACCGTACGCCCTGCCCCCCGCTCTCCAGTCGTCCGGCGCGACCGAGGACGACCCCGACCTCACGCACCTCGCCTCGCTCGACCGCTCGCGGATACGGCTGACGGCGGGCGCCTGGCCCCGGAAGCAGCCGGGCCCCGTCCACGACGTGGCGCTGCCCGAAGCGGTCGCCGAGGAGCTGAAGGCGCGGCCGGCCGAGAAGGACCGGAAGGGCGGGAGGAGCGGGAAGGTGTTCTCGCTCACCGACCGGCTCGGCGGTCCGGCCCTCCAGGTCCGTGTCACCGGTCTCTACCGGCCCGTCGACCGGACCGATCCGTACTGGCAGCTGGACGAGCAGGGTGGCCGGGGCGTCAGCAAGCTCGCCTTCACGACGTACGGTCCGCTGCTCGCCGACCCCGCGCTCCTGGGTTCGGACCGGGTCGGCGCGGGCCACGTCGGCTGGCTGGCGACCGCCGACTTCCGTACCGTCACCACCGACCGGATCGGGCCGCTGCGCGAGGCCGCGAAGGGCAGCCTGGCGCACCTCGACGCGCGGGAGCCGCTCAAGGGCAAGGTCTCCGTCCGCACCGCGCTGCCCGAGGTGCTCGACCGGTCGGAGCGTTCGCTCCTGGTCTCGCGTTCGACGCTGCTGATCGTCTCGCTCCAGCTGGTGCTGCTCGCCGGTTGCGCGCTCCTGCTCGTCGCCCGCCTGCTCAGCGCCGAACGGACCGGCGAGACCGCCCTGTTGCGGGCGCGCGGCGGCTCCCGGCGGCGTATCACCGTGCTCGCCGCCGTCGAGGCCGTGCTGCTGGCCGTGCCCGCCGGGCTGTGCGCGCCGCTGCTCGCGGGGCCGCTGACCCGGCTGATCGCGGGCCAGGGGTCGCTGTCCCGGATCGGGCTGCGCCTGGACACCGCCCTGACCGGGCAGGTCTGGCTGGCCGGCGCCGCGGTGGCGGTCGGCTGCGCCGCGGCCGTGGTGGCTCCGGCGCTGGGCGCGGGCGCCGGGGAACGCGGCCGGGCCCGCGCGCTGCCCGGCCCGCTGCGGGCCGGCGCGGACCTCGCTCTCCTGGTGATCGCCGGTGTCGCGTACTGGCAGCTCGACCGGCAGACCTCCGGCAGCGGCGCCCTCGGCGGCGACCGCGAGGGCGAGCTGGGCATCGATCCGCTGCTGGTCGCGGCCCCCGCGCTGGCCCTGCTGGCCGGCACACTGCTCACCCTGCGGCTGCTGCCGCCCGTCGCCCGCCTCGCCGAGCGCCGCGCCGCCCGGGGCAGGGGCCTGTCCGTCGCGCTGG
The DNA here is from genome assembly GCF_039533765.1 of Streptomyces enissocaesilis. Taxonomy (NCBI): domain Bacteria; kingdom Bacillati; phylum Actinomycetota; class Actinomycetes; order Kitasatosporales; family Streptomycetaceae; genus Streptomyces; species Streptomyces enissocaesilis. The sequence goes on from NZ_BAAAUD010000047.1 coordinate 230,467, forward strand.
CGGGCTGGCAGCTCAGCCGCCGCCCGACGCGCGGCGCGGGCCCGGTGCTGCTGCTCGTGCTGGCCGTGGCGATGGGCATGCTGGCGATCGGCCAGGGGGCGACCTGGGACCGTTCGCAGGACGACCAGGCGGACTTCCGGGCGGGTGCGCCGGTACGCGTACTGGGCAGCCGCACCGCGCAGTTGGGCCAGGGCGGGGTGTACGACGGGATGCCGGGCGTGCGCTCGGCGGCGCCCGCCACCCGGACCGGCCTGGAGTTGTCCGACGGGCGCTCCGCGACCGTCCTCGCCCTGGACACCGCGCTCGCCGCCGAGGGGCTGCGGCTGCGCGACGACCTGGCCGGCGGCGAGGACCCGGACCGCGTGATCGGCGCCCTGCGCGAGTCGGGGCAGAAGCCGGGACAGGGGCCTGGGCAGGGGCAGGGGCAGCGGCAGGGACAGCGACCCGCCGCGCGCGACGGACTGCTGCTGCCCGGGGACACCGCCCGGCTCGCCCTCGACGCGACGTTCCGCTCGACAAGCCAAGGCGTCGGCGACGACCTGGCCCCGGGCCTGCGACTGACGCTGGAGGACCGCTACGGCGTGCCGTACCAGCTGTCGGCGGGACAGCTCCGGCCCGGCGGTCGCCCGCACACCTACAGCGTGGACATCGCCGGAGCGGCGGGCGCCCCCGAGGGGAAGCCGGCCGGCCCGCTGGCGCTCACCGCGATCGACATCGACCAGGAGCTGCTGGACGTCACCGACTCGCGCGAGCGGCTGACCATCGGCGCCGTACGGTCCATCGGCGCGGACGGCGCCTCCCGTGAGGTCCCGCTGCCCGAGGGGATGAAGTGGCACGCCGAGGCGTCCATCGGCTCGACGAGCCGCGCGGCCGTCGACGTCATGCCGGGCATCGGACGGCTGGACTCCTCCCCGGCCGAACCGCTGGACCTCACGTACCGCACGGGCAGGGCGAAGGACCCCGGCATCCGGTTCGCCGACCCGCGGGCCGTCAACGTCCGGATCACCACCGGCGCCGCGAAGCCGCCGCTGCCCGCCGCCGTCGTGACCGACCGGTTCCTGGACTCCAGCGGCGCCGAGACCGGTTCCCTCCTGGAGATCCCGCTGGCGGGCGAGTCCGTGAAGGTGAGGATCGCCGCGGTCGTACGGGAACTGCCGACCACGGGGCCGAGCACCCGTACCCTCGCCCAGGCCGAGGACCCCAGGACCGAGGGCGGCGCGGTCCTGCTCGACCTGCGGGCCGTCAACCGGGTGCTCGCCGCGCTGCCCGACGCCTCGCTCCCGCCCACCGAATGGTGGCTGTTCACCGAACCCGGCGCGTCCGGCCACGTGGCGTCCGCGCTGCGCGAGCGGCGCGACCTGGACCCCGCGCAGGTCCAGGTGCGCGAGGAGATCGCCCGGGAGCTGCACGACGACCCGCTGGGCGCGGGCCCGCAGGCGGCGCTGCTCGCGGCCGCCGTCGTCGCGGCGGCGCTGGCCGCCGTCGGGTTCTCGGTCAGCGTGGCGGGAGCACTGCGGGAACGTTCCGCCGAGTTCGCCGTGCTGCGCGCCCTGGGCACGCCCCGGCGGAGGCTCGCGCGTCTGCACGCCGCCGAACAGGGCCTGCTGGTCGGCCTGGCGCTGCTGGTCGGCCTGGCCCTGGGCACCGTGCTGACGCGCGCCGTGGTCCCGCTCGTCGTGCTCACCGAGCAGGCCGCCCAGCCCGTCCCGCGCGTCCTGGTCGTGCTGCCTCCGGGCCAGGTGGCGGCGCTGCTGGCCGGCGTGGCCGCCCTACCCCTGCTGATCGTGGTGGTGCTCGCGCTGCGCCGCGGCGATCCGGCGACCGCCCTGCGCACCCGAGGAGGCAACTGACATGGGCGGTGTGAGTGACATGGGGAGCGGCGGGAGCAGCGGGGGCAACGAGGGCAGCGGGAAGAAGGCCGCCGCCCCCTGGATCCGCACCCGGCTGCGTGCCGCGCCCGGCCCGGCGATCGCGCTCACGCTGCTCGTCCTGCTCACCTCGGCCCTCGCGGCGGCGTTCCCGCGCGCGGTCGACACGTACGAGGACCGGGGCCTGCGCCACGCGGTCACCACCGCACCGGCCCGCCAGAGCGTCGTCGAACTGACCAGCGACCTGTCGGACCCCACCGTCGATCCGGCGCGGCGCGACGCGTACGCCCGGCCCGCGCTCATGTCCGAGCAGTACCGCAAGGCGATGGCGCTGCTCCCGGAGGGGTTGCGGGCCGACGCCCGGCAGTCGGCGTACGGCGTGCGCACCATCGAGCCGTTCGCCGCGAACGATCCCTGGCTGCCCCGCCCGGACGGCCTGCCGCCCAGGTTCTCGCTGAACACCCGGGCCGCGCTGCCCGAGCACTCCCGGCTGCGCGAGGGACGGCTGCCCCGGGCCGAGGCCGGTGCGGTCAGCTGGCGGACGCGCGCGGTGGAGGCGGCGGTCACCGCCGCGACCGCCGAGGCGCTGAAGCTCGAGGTCGGTTCGACGGTCCACGTCGACTCGCCCGTACAGAGCGAGGACCTCGCGGTGACCGTCACCGGGATCGTCGAACCGCGCCTGCCCGAGTTGGGCTACTGGTCCGTCGAACCGCTGCTGCGCACCCCCGGCCTGAAGGTGGAGGCCGGTGGGGCCGACCCGAAGCGGTACTGGGTCGCGGCACTGCTGCTGGCCCCCGACGCCGGGCCCGCGGTCTTCGGCATCGACCCCAGACCCGAGCTGTACTGGCACTTCGCACCCCGGGCCGACGCGTTCACGGCCAGTGAACTGCCCACGCTCAGAACACGTGTCGCCTCCCTCGAACACGGTCCCGACCTGGCCCGGATGAGCGCCGAGGCCGTACCCGGCGTGCGGGTCGGCTCCCGGCTCGACGACATCCTCGGCTCCTTCTCCGGCACCCTCGGCGCCATCGGCCCCGTCGTCGCCGTGGCGGCGTTCGGCATCGGCACCGTCGCGTCCGTGGTGCTGCTGATGGCCGGCGGCCTGGCCGCCGCGCGCCGCACCGCCGAACTCGGCCTGCTGCGCTCACGCGGCGGCTCCCTGCGCGGCATCGCCGGACGGCTGTTCGCCGAGACCGCCGTCCTGGCGGTGCCCGCGGCCGCCGCGGGCTGGGCGACGGCCGCGCTGCTGCTCCCGGAAGGCCGCGCGCTGCCCGCGGCTCTGGCCTCCGGCGCCGTCGCCCTGATCGCCTGCTGCGCGCTGCCGCTGCGCGCCGTGTACGCCCACCGCAGGCCCCGGGTGCACGGCGGGCGCGACGACCTGATCCGCGCGAGGCCCTCCCGGCGGCGCACGGTCGCCGAACTCACCCTGCTGGTCCTCGCCGCCGGAGCGGTGACCGCGCTGCGCCGCCGGGGCACGGGCACGGGCCGGGTCGACGAGCTGGTCAGCGCGGCCCCGGTGCTGGTCGCGGTCATCGCGGCGCTCGTGCTCGTACGCCTCTACCCGCTGCCCCTGCGGCTCGCGGCCCGGGCCGTGGCGCGACGGCGCGGGGCGGTCGGCTTCCTGTCGCTGGCCCGCACGGGCCGCTCCCCCGCCGCCGCGCTGCCGCTGCTCGCCCTGCTGACCGCGCTGACCACGGCGGCCTTCGGCGGCTCCGTACTCGCCGGGATCGCGGACGCGCGGGAGCGGGTGTCGACGCTGGCGGTCGGCGCGGACGCACGGATCACGGGGCCGAAGGCCCTGCCGCCGTCGCTGGCGGACGCGGTGCGCGAGGTGGACGGCGTGCGTGAGGTGACGCCCGTACTCATCGACTACGACCTGAACCTGCACGACCGCAAGGGCTCGGTGTCGATGGTGGCCGTGGAACCCGAGGCGTACGCCCGGCTGGCCCGCCACACGGACCTGGGCGCTTTCCCCGCCGGGATCCTGAAGAGGCCCGGCTCCTCCTCCACCGGCTCCACCGGTCCGGTGCGGGCCGTCGCGTCCCCGTCCGTCGCCGAGCGGCTCGGCCCCGGTACGACGCGGCTCTCGTCGTCGGCCGGACCGTTCGACGTACGGGTCGCGGCCCAGCGCCCCGCCACACCCGCGCTGCCCGACGAGGGATTCCTGCTCGTCAACGCCGCCGACCTGGACCGTCCGGAGCCGAACACGCTGCTGGTCACGGGCGAGGGCATGGACACGGCGGCCGTGTCGGCGGCGGTGCGGGGCGCGGGCAAGGACGTCGTGGCCCAGTTCCGCTCCGAGGAGCGGGCCGCGCTCGCCGACTCACCGGTCCAGGCGGGCGCCGGCCGCGTCTACACGGCGGCCGTGGTGGCGGGCGCCGGGTACGCGGTACTGGCCGTCCTGCTCTCCCTGCTCCAGACCGTCCCCGAACGCCGGGCGCTCCTCGCCCGGTTGCGCACCATGGGCCTCACCCGTGCCCAGGGCAGGCGCCTGCTCGTCCTCGAATCACTCCCGCAGGCGCTGCCGGCGGCGCTCGGCGGGGCGCTGGTGGGCTGGGCGGCGATCGGGCTGCTGGGCCCGGGACTCGACCTGGCGGAGCTGGCGACGGCGCCGCAGCGGCTGGACGCGCTCGGCGCCGTACACCTGCGCACGGATCCCTGGTCGTTGCTGCTGCCCGCGCTGGGCGTGGTGGCGATCGCGGCCGCGGTGGCGGTGACGCAGGCGTGGTGGACGACGCGGCTCAGGACGACGACGGAACTCAGGGCAGGAGACGCACGATGACGACCGGGACCTCTCCCACATCCCCCACATCCCCCATGTCCCCCCTCCCCCCGGCCTCTCTGGCAGAGCTCGAACAGCGGGCGGCGAGCCGCCGCGACCGCCCGGCGTACGGTCACGACGCGCTGATCTCCTGCGACCGCCTGGTACGCGTCTTCACGACGGACGGGGTGGAGGTGCAGGCACTCCAGGGCCTGGACCTCCTGGTCGAGGAGGGCGAGCTGATGGCCCTGGTGGGCGCGTCGGGCAGCGGCAAATCCACCCTGATGAACATCCTGGCGGGCCTCGACGAGCCGACGGCGGGCGCGGCGAAGGTGGCGGGGTGCGACCTGCTGACGATGGGCGCGAAGGAACGGCTGCGCTACCGGCGGGACGTGGTGGGCTTCGTCTGGCAGCAGACGGCCCGCAACCTTCTCCCCTATCTGACGGCGGCGCAGAACGTGGCGCTGCCGATGCAGCTGCGTGGTCGGGGCCGGGGCCGTACGGCACGCGCCGACGCGCTCCTGACCATGCTGAAGGTCGCCCACTGCCGCGACCGCCGCCCGCACCAGATGTCCGGCGGCGAGCAGCAGCGCGTGGCGATCGCGGTGGCCCTCGCCAACAGCCCCTCGGTCCTCCTGGCCGACGAACCGACCGGCGAACTGGACTCGTCGACCGCGGAGCAGATCTTCGAGGCGTTCCGTACGGCGAACGAGGAGCTCGGCACGACGATCGTGATCGTCACGCACGACCAGCAGGTGGCGGGCGAGGTCCGCCGCACGGTGGCCATCCGCGACGGCCGTACGTCGTCCGAGGTCCTGCGCCGCACGGAGGTCGACGCGACGACGGGCCAGGAGTCGGTGGTGGCGAGGGAGTACGCGATGCTGGACCGGGCGGGCCGCCTGCAACTGCCCGCCGAGTACGTCCAGGCCCTGGGCATGGAGCACCGGGTGGTGCTGGAACTGGAGCAGGACCACATAGAGATCCGCCCCGACAGCGCCCCCGACAGCACGCCGGGCTGAGCCGGCCGGGAGAAACCACCCCGTCCGCATCCGCGCCACCTGCGCCGGGACCACCTGCACCGGGACCATTTACACCGGGGCCACCGAAAGCACCCCGAGCCCCGCCCGCCGCACCGCGATCGAGCCGTACGGCGTACGCAGCCGAAGCCAGCCCCCCGCGGCCAGCAGCGCCACCGCACCCGCGGCCGCGGTCGCGTCCGCGCCCACCGGCCCGGCCCGCAGGAACCCCAGCGACTGCGCCGCGTGCACCGCACGCAACGGCAGCTCCGTGTCGCCCAGCGTCCGCGCCCAGATCTCCCGGCCGATACGGTCCCGCGCGGCCCGCGTCCGCTCCTCCGGCGCCAGCGCCTCGTCCCGCGCCCGGAACTCCGCGACCGCCGCCGCGAGCGCCGCCCGCATCGCCTCGGGCTCCGGAAGCCCCGGGACCTGCCGCCAGCCGCCGCGCGGCGGCAGCACACCGGCCCAGGGCGGCCCCGTGACCGCGCCGGGCACCGCCACGGTCCCCGTGGACTCCTCGATGCCTTCGAGGAACTCCCCGGCGGACACGGTGACGTCCAGCTCGTCCACGCCCGTGCCCGGGCCGACGTCCGCGAGCCGCGACGTCCGCACGGCCAGCACCTCGAACGCCGGCGGCCGCCCGAAGACGGCCACCGCCCCGTCGCCCACCTGGAGACGGACCGCCGCGGCCCGGTCGTAACGGATCAGCCGCCCGAGGAACGCGGCGAGATCCGCCGCCTCCCCCGCGTCGGCAAGCGCCAGCCGCCCGAGCGCCGTCATGCGGCGACAGCCCCCCGCCGGCCGCCGCGGTCGCCGTCGTCCAGGTACTCCTGGAGGAACGCCTTCTCCTCGGCCGAGATCCGCCGCGGCCGGGCCGCTTCGAGGTCGTACGGCACGACGACGGTCGAGGCCCGGACGTACACCCGCTCGGAGCCTTCGGCGTCCTTCACCTCGTACGCGATCGTCAGCGACGCCGCGCCGATCTTCGTCACCCACGACTCGACGGTCACCGGCTCGTGCCGGTGGACCAGCGGCAGTTTGTAGTCGATCTCGTGCCGGGCCACGACGGACCCGCCGGCGAACGACGGCGAACCGTCCCCCGGCGCCAGCCGGAACATGAAGTCGATCCGCGCTTCCTCCAGGTACCGGAGGAAGACGACGTTGTTGACGTGCCCGAAGGCGTCCATGTCCGACCAGCGCAGGGGACAGCGGTAGATATGGCGGGACAAGATCAGCCTCGCGTCAGCTTCTTGTACGTCGCACGGTGCGGCCGCGCCGCGTCCGCGCCGAGGCGCTCGATCTTGTTCTTCTCGTACGACTCGAAGTTGCCCTCGAACCAGTACCACTTGGAGTCGCCCTCGTACGCGAGGATGTGCGTCGCGACGCGGTCCAGGAACCAGCGGTCGTGGGAGATGACCACGGCCGCGCCCGGGAACTCCAGCAGCGCGTTCTCCAGCGAGGACAGGGTCTCGACGTCCAGGTCGTTCGTCGGCTCGTCGAGGAGCAGCAGGTTGCCGCCCTCCTTGAGCGTCAGCGCCAGGTTGAGGCGGTTGCGCTCACCACCGGACAGGACACCGGCCGGCTTCTGCTGGTCCGGGCCCTTGAAGCCGAAGGCGGAGACGTACGCCCGCGAGGGCATCTCGACCTGGCCGACGTTGATGTAGTCCAGCTCGTCCGACACGACCGCCCACAGCGACTTCTTCGGGTCGATGTTGGAGCGGTTCTGGTCGACGTACGAGATCTTGACGGTCTCGCCGACCCGGATCGCGCCGGAGTCCGGCTTCTCCAGGCCCTGGATCATCTTGAACAGCGTGGTCTTGCCGGCGCCGTTCGGGCCGATGACGCCCACGATGCCGTTGCGCGGCAGCGTGAAGGACAGGTCGTCGATCAGGACCTTGTCGCCGAAGGCCTTCGACAGCTTCTCGACCTCGACGACGATCGAGCCCAGACGCGGGCCCGGCGGGATCTGGATCTCCTCGAAGTCCAGCTTCCGCATCTTGTCCGCCTCGGCGGCCATCTCCTCGTACCGGGCGAGACGCGCCTTCGACTTGGTCTGGCGGCCCTTGGCGTTGGAGCGGACCCACTCCAGCTCTTCCTTAAGCCGCTTGGCGCGCTTCTCGTCCTTGCGGCCCTCGACCTTGAGGCGGGATGCCTTCTTGTCGAGGTACGTGGAGTAGTTGCCCTCGTAGGGGATCGCGCGGCCGCGGTCGAGTTCGAGGATCCACTCGGCGACGTTGTTCAGGAAGTACCGGTCGTGGGTGACGGCCACAACGGCGCCCGCGTACTTCGAGAGGTGCTGCTCCAGCCAGTTCACCGACTCGGCGTCGAGGTGGTTGGTGGGCTCGTCGAGGAGGAGCAGGTCGGGCGCCTCGATCAGCAGCTTGCAGAGCGCGACACGGCGCTTCTCGCCACCGGAGAGGTTGTTGACCGGCCAGTCGCCGGGCGGGCAGCCCAGCGCGTCCATGGCCTGCTCCAGCTGGGCGTCGAGGTCCCAGGCGTTGGCGTGGTCGAGGTCCTCCTGGAGCCTGCCCATCTCTTCGAGCAGCGCGTCGGAGTAGTCGGTCGCCATGAGCTCGGCGACCTCGTTGAAGCGCTTGAGCTTGCCCATGATCTCGGCGGCGCCGTCCTGGACGTTCTCCAGGACGGTCTTGGACTCGTCGAGCTTCGGCTCCTGCATGAGGATGCCGACGCTGAAGCCGGGCGACAGGAACGCGTCACCGTTGGAGGGCTGCTCCAGGCCCGCCATGATCTTCAGCACCGTGGACTTACCGGCACCGTTGGGTCCCACCACACCGATCTTCGCTCCCGGCAGGAAGCTCAGCGTGACGTCGTCAAGGATCACCTTGTCGCCGTGCGCCTTGCGCGTCTTGCGCATCGTGTAGATGTACTCAGCCAAGAGAAACCGTCCGGCAATCGATGTGTGGGCAGATACACCCCATCTTGCCTGACGTCCACCCCGGGACGGAAACGGGTATGCCGACGGCCCCGGTACGCCGAAGCGCACCGGGGCCGCGGTAACCGCTCGGCGACCGGATGCCGCCGTGTCCGTTCCTCTTTACTCGGCGCCCGAACCCGGGGCGGACTCCTTCTTGCGGAAGAAGAAGACCGCGGCGCCGCCGAGGACGACGAAGACGGCCGCGATGCCCAGGATCATCGGTGTGGCGTTGGAGCTGCCGGTCTCGGCGAGGTCCGGACCGTCGACGGCGACGGCGACGGGGGCGTCACCGGCCGCGGCGGGGCTGGGCTGGTTCCGGGGCTCCTCCGTGGTGCCGACGCCCGTGGCGGCGGAGGTCTTGCAGTCGAGGATGCCCTTGAAGTTCTTGTTCAGACCGCCGGGACCCTTGATCGTGAAGCTGTACGGCTGGTCCTCCTGGACCGGGACCGTGACGGTCTGCGACTGACCGGCCTCGACGGTGTGCTCGGTGCCCATGAGCTCGAAGCTGAACGGCTCGTCGCCCTCGTTGGCGGCGGTGACGTCCACGCCGCCCTTCGCGCAGTTCTTCTTGGCGGAGAGCGCCGGAATGGCTCCCTTCTTCGCCCAGGTGGCGGTGGCGCCGGCGGAGACGGTGGACTCGCTGGAGCCGGCCAGGATCTGGGTCTGGCTCTGCGTGACACCGGTGAAGGCCCGGCCTACCGGCACCGGGGTGGTGGCCTGCACGGTCAGCGCGGACGAACCGTCGGCCGCGGCGGCGGGAACGTCGAAGTACAGCTCGCTGCCGTCGGCGGCGGCGGTGACGGGCTCGCCGTCCTTGCCGACGACCTCGACGCCGCTGGCGGCGGCGTCGGCGGGCGGGGCCACGGTGACGCGGTCCGCGTCGGTGCGGACGGTGACCGGGCCGAGCTTCTCGCCGGCCTTGCCGGAGACCGCGTTCGGCTCCAGGGTCAGGGACGGCCTGGGCTCGGCGGCGTCGCGCGCGTTCTTCTCCAGGTAGTCGGCGAGCTTCTCCGCCTTCGGGTCGAGCGCGTCGACCTTGACGTGGTCGGAGTACCGCCAGATCGCGACCTGCGTGCCGGCCGCGGCCGTCTGCTCGGTGAGCGAGTCGACTCCGGCCTGCTCGGCCAGCGCGCTCAGGTCGTCGACCTGCGGGTAGGAGTGCTCCAGGATCCAGCGGATCTTGCCGGCGTCGCCGTTCGTGCCGAGCGACGTCTGGCCCCAGGAGGTCTCCAGGTACTTCGCCTGCTCCTGCGTCGGGCGGTGGATGTCGATGCAGTACGTCTTGAGGGTGCCGCCGCCGTCGACGGTCATCTCGAACAGACCGGCGGGAATCCGCTGGTCACCGCCGTCCGTGTGGATGACGGCCTTGTCATAGGTCTTCAGCCCGTCGAGCGTGGCCGCCGCACCGCCCTGGTGCTGCGGCGCCTCCTCCGCGGCTGCGGGGCCCGCGGCGGCTATTGCCCCCACGGCGAGGAGGCCCGAAGCCACGGCCGTGGCGGTGAGACGGGCGGAACCCCGTCCCCGTACGGAGAACGCGCGGTACGCAGAGGACGCAGAAAATCGAGAAAAAGCAGAGAGCGAAGCAAACACAGAATTCCCCTTCGGGCGAGGCTCTCTCGCGTGGTGCGAGTGTGGGGAGGGCCTCGCCGGCAGACTCAAGTGCCCCGTGAGTATGCGGAAATCCTAGAGACGCGTGGAACGGCAGCGCCCTGTCATGCCGTCAGAGGGTCATTCCGAATCGGAATCGTTATCGCTCCTCGCTTCCCTGGACTGACGCTGTCGACAAATCGCCGTACGAATCAGCCGAGTTGTGGTCTTCTGTCACCGGACGCCGCGTCAGGGCCGGATCTCCCTTCACCACCCGCCTGAACGCGGATGTCCCGCGCGTCATGTCGTGTCCCACCGCCAGCGCCTCGATGTCCGCGGAGAATCTGCGCTGCCCGCCCTTCTCCTCGTCCCGGATCCTCAACCGCCCGTGCACGAGCAACGGTTCACCGATGGAGAGCGAACCGGCCAGGTTCGTCGCCAGTGACCTCCGTGCCCATACCGTGTAGAAGCTGGCGTGCCCGTCCGCCCAGCTCTCCTTCTGGCGGTCCCAGTACCGCGCCGTCACCGCGAACCGGAAACGGGCCACACCGCCCGCCGCCGAATCCCGGTAGTCCACACCGGTCGCGGCATTGCCCACCAGCGTCACCCAGGTGTCACTCATCCCAGCACCCCTCACCCCTGCGCCCTCGGCCGTCCCGGCCGGCCACCTCGACCCGCCGACTGGTCCCCATGCTGGACCGGACGCGGCGAGCCCGCCGGGGCCTGTGGACTACCGGCCGGTTGTGGACACTCCCGTCACCGCCACGTACTGCTCCCGCACCTCCCGGTACCGCAGCAGCTCCGCCGACACCGGATCCAGTACGCGCGCCCGGCCGCACCCGGCGGCCGCCTCCCGCAGCCGGCGTTCGGCGTCCTGCCCGTACCGCCGCGCCGGCCCCTTGGCCGCCGCCGAGCACGCCCACTCCACCAGCGGGCCGCCGATGATCCCGGCGAGCATCACCAGTACGGGAGGCAGCAGTTCCGGCTCCAGCACGCCCACGATCTGGCCCACCAGCCACAGCCCGCCGAAGACCTGGAGCAGCGTCATCGCGGCCTGGGTCAGCACCGCCGCGGGCCACCACGCGGGCCTCGGGGGCCGGCCGAGGGGCACTCCGGCCCGTACCGCCAGTACGTCCAGCTCCTCCGGAAGCCCGGCCGCGCCGCGCACCGCGGACTCCCGCACCGCCTGCGCCCAGGGGGCCGGCAGCCCGGCGGCGGCCTCGTCCGCCACCGCGCGCACGGCCTGCTCCACGCGCTGCCTGGCGGTGATCTCCCCCTCGTCCCCCTCGTCCTGTGTCCGCCGGTCCACCGGCTCGATCCCGGCCCCCGGCGTGCGGCTCTCCTCGTACCAGCGCCACAGCCTCAGCCACGGTGTCCCGCACGCCTTCCCCGCGTTCCTGCGCCACTCGCGCTCCGCCGCCTCGCCCACGGCCGCCGCGCCCACCGCCTCAGCCAGCCGGTCGGTGAACTCGGCCCGGGCCGGCTCGTCGAGCCCGGGCCGCCGCCCGTCGGCGACGTAGACCGGGCGCAGCCGGGCCGCGGCGCCGTCCACGTCGGCGGACAGCCGGCGCGCGGCGGCGCCGCGCTCCTGCACGAACTGGCCGAGCATGTCGCGCAGTTCGCCGACGCCCTCCCCGGTCATGGCGGACAGGGCCAGCACCGTGGCGCCGGGTTCGCCGTGTTCGCCGAGCGCCATGCCGTCCTCGTCGAGCAGCCGGCGCAGGTCGTCGAGGACCAGGTCGGCCGCGTCGCCCGGCAGCCGGTCCACCTGGTTGAGCACCACGAAGGTGACCTCAGCGTGTCCGGCGAGCGGCCGCAGATAGCGCTCGTGCAGTACGGCGTCGGCGTACTTCTCCGGGTCGACGACCCAGATCACCGCGTCGACGAGCGTGAGCACCCGGTCCACCTGGTCCCGGTGTGCGGTGACGGCCGAGTCGTGGTCGGGCAGGTCGACGAGCACGAGCCCGCTGAGCGCCGCGTCGCGCAGGCCGCCGTGCAGCGGCCTGCGGCGCAGCCGTCCGGGGATGCCGATCCGGTCCAGCAGTCCGGCGGCGCCGTCGGACCAGCTGCAGGCGATGGGCGCGGACGTGGTCGGCCTGCGCAGTCCCGTGTCGGAGATCTGGACCCCCGCGAGGGCGTTGAAGAGCATCGATTTGCCGCTGCCGGTGGCGCCCGCGACGGCGACGACGGTGTGCCGGGCGGAGAGCCGCTGGCGGGCGGCGGCCTCGTCGAGCACGCGGCCGGCCTCGGCGAGCGTGCTCGCGTCGATGCGGGTACGGGAGAGCCCGACCAGCTCGCGCAGGGCGTCGAGCCGTCCGCGCAGCCGGCCGCCGTAGGCATCGCCGTGAGCACCGCCGCGCGGCAGGCCGTCGTACTCGTCGGACTCCTGCGGTTCCTGTGGCTCCTGCCGTTTCTGCGGCTCTTCGGACCGGGGCCGCTCGGACGGCCTGCCCCTCGCCGTGCGCGCGGCGGCGCGCCGGGCGATCAGCCCGTCGTCCCACCGCCCCTCGCCGCGGCGGGCCCTGCGTCCCTCAGCGGTACCGTCCGTGTCATCAGTCACAGCAGTCACGTTCCCGGTCACTTTTCCTTCTGCAGTACGGAGAGCGCGGCGATCAGCGCGGCCTGCGGCTCCGGACTCACTTCGAGGGCGTCGACCGGCGCGAGCCGCCGGTCCCTTTCGGCGTTCAGTACGCGGTCGATGTACTCCGTGAGCAGTTCCCCGCCCTTGTCGCGCAACCGGGTCGCGGCGACCGCGCCGATCCGCTCGGCGAGCCGCTCCCCCGCGTTGCGCGCCCGGCGCCCGCCCAGCAGCGCGGCGGCGAGCAGGGCGGCGACGGTCTCGGGGTCGGGTGCGGGGGGGCGCTCCAGTTCCCGCACCTCCTCCTCGGCGAGCTCTTCGAGCACCCGGCGCCAGCGCCGCGCGGCCAGCCCGATCCGCTCGCCCGCCTCCCGGTCGGGGACGGCGAACACCAGCCCTTCCGCGGCGGGTTCGCTCCGCCATGCCTCGTGGACGTGCTCGTCGGCGGCGGCGACCGCGCACTGCAACAGCGCCGTGAGGCTCTCGACGAGCGAGTCGAGGAGTTCACCCGCCGAACTGTCCAGCGGATAACCGCGCCAGCGGGTGAGGGCGTCCCCGGACATGACCGCGCCGCGCTGGAGCCGTTGGCGCACCCGCTCGCCCTCCTTCTCGTACGCCTCCTCGACATCCGTGATCAGCCGTACGGACGCGGCGTACTGGGCGGCGACGGCCCCGGCGAGTCCGGGCATCCGGGTGTTGAGCGACTCGATGACGCCGGCCGCGGTACGGCCGACGGCCTGCTGCCGGGCCGCCGGGTCGTGCACCCGGTGCGCCAGCCAGGCGCGCAGCGGCTCGACGGCGGTGTCGGGCAGCAGACCGGTGCCGCCGCCCGCCGATTCGGGCAGCTCGGGGATGGTGAACCGGGGCACGTCGCCGAGCCCGGCCTTGGTGAGCAGCGCCCCGTACTGGTGCGACACCTCGCCGACGACCTGGTGGGGCACCCGGTCGAGGACGATGACGAGGGTGGCGTCGTACTCCTTCGCGGTACGCAGCAGGTGCCACGGCACCGCGTCGGCGTACCGGGAAGCGGTCGTCACCATCACCCAGACGTCCGCGGCGCAGATCAGCTCGGCGGCGAGCACCCGGTTCCCGGCGACCAGCGAGTCGATGTCGGGGGCGTCGAGGAGCGCGAGTCCGCGCGGCAGCGACCCCGCGGTCTCCACCCGCAGCGACCCCCCGGCCTCCTCGCCCCGGTCCGCCGCCGGTTCCGCCGCCGGCCCTCTGCCCGTCTCCTCCTGGTCCTCCTCCTGCCGCGGCAGCCACACGCGCGTGAGCTGCGGCAGTACGCGGAGGTTCGCGAACCAGTGGTGATCGTCCGGGTGGCACACGAGCACGGGCGTCCGGGTGGTGGGCCGCAGTACGCCGGCCTCGCTGACCCGTCTGCCGACCAGTGAGTTGACGAGTGTGGACTTGCCGGCTCCGGTGGAGCCGCCGACGACGACGAGCAGGGGTGCCTCGGGCTGTTTCAGCCGGGGCAGCAGGTAGTCGTCGAGCTGCTCCAGCAGCTCCAGCCGTGTCCGTCGCGCGCACGGAGCCCCTGCCAGGGGGAGCGGAAGGCCCACGGCGGCGACACGGTCGCGCAGGGCGGAGAGTGCGTCGATCAGCTGAGGCCGTGCGTCCAAGGTCACCACATGCGAAGAATGCCCAATTTTAGAGTCTTTTAGAAGCTTAAAGGCATCTCTGCGCGCCGATTGGCGGCCAGGGACAGGCGGTACGAGTGAGGTTCAGGCATAACGAGTGCACAACACCCGGGACGGGAGACGCCAAAAGCGATGCGCGATTCGCACTCGCCTGCGATTATCAGGTTCGCTTCACTGAACCTCCACATCGTGCCACGCAGGTGAAGCAACCGGCCCAAGGCGGTCGGAGCCCTATCCTTGTCCCCGGCAAGGCCCAGGACTCTCCCAGCCCGGGGCTCCAGGCCGACCGGCCACGATCCGGCCCCCGTAGCTCAGTGGATAGAGCAGGCGCCTTCTAAGCGCTTGGCCGCAGGTTCGAGTCCTGCCGGGGGCGCAAACCCACCCTGACCAGCGGAAGCGCTGGTCATTTCCTTTTCCCGCCCCCCGTACACCGCTGATGCGCCGAGCGCCTTCACGCATGGGCGCGCCGCGCATGGGCACGCATCCGTCATGGCCGGTGACACGGACAGGGACGGGCGGGAGGACCGGCGCCCGGGAGAGAGCGGGCACCGGGCGGTGCCGCACACGGCCGACCTGCGCGTCGAGGCATGGGGAGCGAGCCGCGAGCAGTGCCTGGTGGAAGCGGTGCTGGGGATGGTGGAGAGCTTCGCCGACCTCTCCGGCGTACGGGCGAGCGCCGTGCGGCAGGTGCGGGTGGCCGAAGGCAGTGACGACGACCTGCTGGCCTCGCTGCTGGACGAGGTGGTGTTCCGGCTGGAGGTGCACGGCGAGGTGCCGGTCGACGTCGAGGCGGAGCCGGTCGACGGCGGGCTGGACGTGCGGATGGCGGTGGCCGACGTGCGGTCGGTGCCGATCACCGGTGCCGTGCCGAAGGCCGTGTCCTGGAACGAGTTGCGCCTGGCCCCGGACCCGTACGGATGGTCGTGCGCGGTGACGGTCGACGTCTGAGGCGGCGCGGGGCGGGCACGGACCGGGCGTCCGGCGCGGCGCCGCTCATCCCTTGACCACGCCGAGCGGGACCAGGCGGGCCACCTTGCGGCACAGCCCCGCGCCCTCGCTCGCCTCCACCACCGCGTCGACGTCCTTGTACGCCTCCGGGGTCTCCTCGGCCAGACCGCGCCAGGACAGCGGGCGCACCGCGATGCCGTCCGCCTCCAGCCGGGCCCGCAGCTCCTTGCCGCCGACGGCGCGCGCGGCCTGGTGCCGGCTCATCACACGGCCGGCGCCGTGGCAGGTGGAGTGGAAGGCGCCGCCGCCGCTGACACCGGTGAGGACGTACGAGGCGGTGCCCATGGTGCCGGGGATGAGCACCGGCTGCCCGACGCCGCGCAGGTCCTCGGGCAGGTCGGGGTGGCCGGGCGGGAAGGCCCGGGTGGCGCCCTTGCGGTGCACGCACAGCCGGCGCGCCTCGCCGTTCACCCGGTGGGTCTCGGTCTTGGCCAGATTGTGGGACACGTCGTACACCAGCGTGAGCCGGCTGCCCGTCTCGCGGCGGAAGACCCGGCGGGCCGCCTCGGCCAGCAGCTGGCGGTTCGCGCGGCCGTAGTTGGCGGCCGCGGCCATCGCTCCGAGGTAGGCGCGGCCCTCCGGTGAATCGACCGGGACGCAGGCCAGCTGCCGGTCCGGTACGTCGATCCCGTACCGCGCCATGGCCCGGTCCATCGCCCGGACGTGATCGGAGCAGATCTGGTGCCCGAGCCCGCGCGAACCGCAGTGGATCATCACGCACACCTGGCCGGCGGCGAGCCCGAACGCGGCGGCGACCGGCTCGTCGTAGACCTCCATGACCTGCTGTACCTCCAGGAAGTGGTTGCCGGAGCCCAGGCTGCCGACCTGGCCGATCCCCCGCTCGCGCGCCCGCTCGTTCACCCGGCCGGCGTCGGCGCCGGTGACCGCCCCGCCGTCCTCGCAGCGCCGCAGGTCGCGCTCTTCCCCGTGGCCCTGCTCCACGGCGTACCGGGAACCGCCCTCCAGGACCCGTTCCAGCTCCCGGTGGCCGCTCAGCCGCCAGACTCCGCCCGGTCCGGCGCCGCGCGGGGTCACCCGGCCCAGTCCGTCCATGAGCGCGGGCAGCGCCGGCTCCAGCGCCTGCCGGTCTCGGTCGGCGGCCAGCAGCCGCACCCCGCAGGAGATGTCGAAACCGACACCGCCGGGCGAGACCACCCCGCCCGCGTCGATGTCGGTGGCGGCCACCCCGCCGATGGGGAAGCCGTAGCCCCAGTGGACGTCCGGCATGGCGTACGAGGCGCCCACGATGCCCGGCAGCGTCGCCACGTTGACGACCTGCTCAAGTGACTTCTCGGCGTCCCGCAGCAGCTCCCGGGACGCGAACACCACTCCCGGCACCCGCATCCCCCGCCGCGGGTCGATACGGAAGCGGTAAGGACGCTCCTCCACGAGTTCCATCGCGGCCTCCTGGATCCACCCGTCAGCAGCCACCGGCGCCCCGGTCGGTTCCCCCTGTTTCCAGGATGGCGCACACAGAAACCGCACGGTCCGCGCGCCTGCATCCGTACCCGCACATGCGGTGATCGTCCACCGTCACTTCGGCCTTTTCGACGGCGCTTTCCATACAAGCGGATCAGAATCCTGAACCACTGGCGTCCGCCTCGCCCGGGTGCGGAGAGGCCCTATATCAGCGCACAGCTACGGTCGGCGTACCCGGACACCCGGAAAATTCACGACCGAGCACCCCCAAACCCACTCCCCCTGCCCCACAGTGGCGGCACAGACGCCCTGAACAGGCATTACCCACAGGCAAGAAAATCCCCCTTCCCTCTTTCGGCGTAGCACCCCCGCACCGACGGCGGGCGCGAACAATACCGCGAGGGAGTGAATCTTGCTTCCTGCCGCGACCAGTTCGCGATGAATGCGTTAGGTATTTCATCGGCGCTTCCGCAGCGCCGGGACTCCCCCTCCTTTTGAAAGGCTAATCGCATGAACGCCAAGAAGGTCCTCGCCGGTTCCCTGCTCACGCTTGCCGCCACCGGCTTCGCCGCCTCCCCGGCCGCGGCCTACGGGGACCCGGACCACCAGCACGGAAAGGGCAACGGCCCGTCGTTCTCGCAGAACATCAACGTCATCGACGACGTCTGCCCGACCATCCAGGACATCGACGTCCTGACCATCGAGGTGCTCGACCAGGCCCGCACCAACCAGTGCCACGACATGAAGCACTCGGCCATCGTCGACAACTCCGACGCCCCCGCGCTGCCCATCCTCGGCAGCGTCAGCTAAGGCGCTCGACCTCTTCGATCAGAGCACTTTCCCGGTTCGCCGGGAGAAACGCCGGGTCTCGTGGACGCCTTCCACGAGACCCGGCGTCCGCATAGCCGACGCACTTCCCGCGAGGTGAGGGGAGATGTGGCAAAAGGGGGAATTATCGTGTCGGAACCACACCCCCTTCCCGATTGTGACGTTAAATATTGCATCGGCGCCTCCGCAGCGCCGGAACTTCCCCCTCCTTCATGAAAGGCTCATCGCATGAACGCCAAGAAGGTGCTCGCCGGCTCTCTGCTTGCGCTTGCCGCCACCGGCTTCGCCGCCTCCCCGGCGATCGCCACCGACGAGCCGTCGTACGAGTCGAACATCAACATCATCGATGACGTCTGCCCGACCATCCAGGACATCGACGTCCTGACCATCGAGCTGCTCGACGAGGCCCGCACCAACCAGTGCCACGACATGAAGCACTCCGCCATCGTCGACAACTCCGACGCCCCCGCACTGCCCATCCTCGGCGGCGTCAGCTAAAACACCGGGCCACAGCGCTCAGCCCCGGGGCTCCCCCCGGAAAGACCCCGGGTCTCGTGGACACATTCCACGAGACCCGGGGTTCTCTGCGGTCCGAGCGGAAAACCGACCGACAACAACCGTAAATACTCTTTACCACCTGCCCGCATATTTTCTTGAGACAAGCAGAGAAACAACAAAGGGAAAATTTCCGCGCGGAGCCGCAACTCCCCGGCGATTGCGACGTTAGGTATTACATCGGCGCCTCCGCGGCGCCGGAACTTCCCCCTCCCTTATGAAAGGCTCATCGCATGAACGCCAAGAAGGTGCTCGCCGGCTCTCTGCTCACGCTTGCCGCCACCGGCTTCGCCGCCTCCCCGGCGATCGCCACCGACGAGCCGTCGTTCTCGCAGAACATCAACATCATCGACGACCTCTGCCCGACCATCCAGGACATCGACGTCCTGACCATCGAGCTGCTCGACGAGGCCCGCGCCAACCAGTGCCACGACATGAAGCACTCCGCCATCGTCGACAACTCCGACGCCCCCGCACTGCCCATCCTCGGCAGCGTCCGCTAAAACTCTGAGCCACAGCACCCAGCCCTGAGGCTCTTCCACAGAGAACCCCGGGTCTCGTGAACACCTTTCACGAGACCCGGGGTTCTCTGCCGTCCGAGCGGAAAGCCAATCAACAACGACCATAAATAATATTTACCTCCCGTCTGCATCTTCTCATGACCCTCGACAACACCCACCCACAGAAATGCGGCAACCCTGACGCGACCTACACTTTCATGAGACAAACAGAGAAACAACGAAGAGAAAATTCCCGCGCGGAGCCGCAACTCCCCGGCGATTACGACGTTAGGTATTACATCGGCGCCTCCGCGGCGCCGGACCCCCTTCCTTCATGAAAGGCCCATTGCATGAACGCCAAGAAGGTGCTCGCCGGCTCTCTGCTCACGCTTGCCGCCACCGGCTTCGCCGCCTCCCCGGCGATCGCCAGCGACGAGTCGTCGTACGAGTCGAACATCAACATCATCGACGACCTCTGCCCGACCATCCAGGACATCGACGTCCTGACCATCGAGGTGCTCGACGAGGCCCGCGCCAACCAGTGCCACGACATGAAGCACTCCGCCATCGTCGACAACTCCGACGCCCCCGCGCTGCCCATCCTCGGCGGCGTCTTCTAAGCTTCCTGGAGCGCTGAGCCGCCAGCGCTGCAGTTTCGAGGCTTTCGGAGGGCCCCGGTTCCCGTGAATTTTCCGCGGGGACCGGGGCCCTTTTCGTTGTCTGCTGTATGGCCGACCTGATCGAGTGCCCCTGTACCCGGTAGTGCCCCGCCGCGTATCGAACCGCGGCGGGGCACTGCCGTTTCCCGTGGAGGGTCAGCGGTTGGACGAGGAGCCGAGGGCGGCTCCGGTGGCGACGGTGCCCAGCGCGCCCGCGCCGAAGGTGAAGGAAGCAGTGGCGGTAAGGCCCGCCGTGGTGCCGGGCAGGGCCCGGACGGAGCCCGCGTCGGCGTTCTCGCCGGTGGCGCCCGCGACGAGTTCGGCCCGGCCGTCGCGGTTGGTGTCCACCAGCCTCGTCGGGAGGCCGAAGCGGTCTCCGGCCCCGGCGCCCCCGGGGCGTCCTGGTGGAAGACCTGGGTGCCGGTGCCGGTCGGGCCGGTGTCAGAGCCGCGCATGACGACGACCGGCCCCGTGCGGCTGATCGTGCCGAGTGGCTCGCCGAAGAGGTCGCACTGCCGGGCGGCGTAGGTGAACATGCCGCCCTCGGCCATCGGGGTGTCCGGGTCGCTGTCGTAGCCGTCGGTGGCGCGGCCGACGGGGAGGTCGGCGTAACCGCCCTTGTTCACGTCGCCCGCCGCGATGTGTTCGCCGCCCTCGATGCCGTGGCCGTTCGTACCGACGAGCGTGGCGGCCGGTGCGAAGCCCTGCGGCGTACCCCGCCACTAGCGGACGGACCGGGAGTCGAATCCCTCACTGCCGGTGACCGCCGCCACGAGGCCGTCGGCGCCGTCCCGTTCCCCACGGAGGTGTCGAGGAAGTGGAGGTCGTCCACGTCGGGGATCCCGGACGTGGCGCGGGCGGCGCCGTCGCGGCCGAACCGCCCGGAGGGGACGTGGAGGTCACGCCCCTCCACCATGCTCACGACGTCCGGATCGCCGTCGTCGTCGAAGTCACCGGCCCTGGCCGTGCAAGCGGCGGAGCAGACAGCTCTCCGTACACGCCTCATCAGGCACCCGGGCTCCGCAGATGGATGCCCTGAGGTCAACTGTCCGTAACCGGACGGCTTTTCCTGACGCCGCTTCGCGGACCCGCCGTCATGCCAGCGAGGCGCTCACCACCAGGGCGAAGCCCGCGGTGACCAGCAGTGTGCGCACCAGGTGCAGCCTGTTCCACCGCGTCTCGAAGGCCGCGCGGGCCTCGCGGTCGGCAGTGCCGGTCCGCTCGGATGCGGCCAAGGCGTTGTTGAGGGGGATGTTTCCGGCAATCGTGATCAGGTGGTTGAGGATCACGAACCCCAGGCCGGCCGCCAGGAGGGCCCACTGCGCGGCCGACCGGCCGTCCTCGCCCGGGACCGCGAGCGCGGCCGTCGGGAAGGCCACCGAGGCGAGCATCACCGATACGAACACCCCGCGCGGTACGTCTTCGTTGATGCGCCGCATCGCCGCGACGAACTGCTCGTCGGTCAGCCGCCCCAGGGCGGGCATGATGCCGGTCAGGAAGATCAGCATGAACCCGGCGTACACCCCGGTGGCGACTACGGCGAGGGCGATCAGGAGAGTGGCCATGACGCACATCATGGCCGACCCCCGTCAGGAAACGATGTCCTTCCGGCCGAATCCCCGGAAGGCGAGGGCGAAGAGCACGAGGGCGTACGTCACCGACACCGCCGCCCCCTTGAGCATTCCGCCCCACTCCAGCTGCGGCTGGAGCGCGTCCGCCCACGCGAACTGCCAGTGCGCGGGCAGGAAATCGCGCCAGGAGCCGAGGGCCGTCACCGCGTCCAGGACGTTGCCCACGATCGTCAGGCCCACCGCGCCGCCGACCGCGCCCAGGGGTGCGTCGGTCTTCGTCGACAGCCAGAACGCCAGGGCGGCGGTGACCAGTTGGGAGACGAAGATGAAGGCGACGACGAGCGCGAGGCGCGGCAGGGCGTCTCCCGCGGGCAGGGATCCGCCCGTCGGCAGCTCCAGCGGGCCCCAGCCGTACGCGATCGACCCCGTCACCAGTGCCACGACCGGCAGCAGCACCATCGCCGCCAGGCTGAAGCCCAGAGCCACCGCGAGCTTGCTCCACAGCAGCCGGGCGCGCGGCACCGGCGCCGCGAGCAGGTAGCGCAGCGAGGACCAGTTGGCCTCGGAGGCCACCGTGTCGCCGCAGAACAGCGCCACCGGCACCACCAGCAGGAAGCCCGCGGAGACGAACAGACAGGTCGCCGCGAAGTTGGCGCCGGACGCGGTGGCGGTGTCCATCAGGGTCACCCGGCCGCCCTCCCTGCCGGGGGTGCCGCCGATCGCGAACGCGGCGATCAGGATGAGCGGCAGGGCGCCCAGCACCACGGCCATGACCATGGTGCGCCGTCTGCGCCACTGCCGCATCGCCTCGACGCGCAGCGGGAGCGTGTGACCGGGACGGTAACCGGGGGCCGATTCGGTCACCGGCCCGGCCGCCGGCCCGGTGGCCGGCTCGGTGGCCGGCCCGGTGGCCGGCTCGATGGTGTGGGTGCTCATGCGGAGGAGCCTCCGATCAGGGTGAGGAACGCGTCCTCCAGGCGGCGGTTCGGCCCGACGCCCGTCAGCTGGACGTCCAGGCGGACCAGTTCGCCGATGAGCGTGCTGGGCGATGCCCCGTCCAGCCGTACGAGCAGGCCCTCGTCGGTCCGTACGGCGGACCCGATGCCGGGCAGGGCGCCCACCTTCTCGGCCAGCGCCTCGCTCACCTCGCCCTCCACCGTCACGAGCAGCGTGTCCGTCCCGCCGGTGATCTCCGCGACGGGGCCGGCCTGCATCAGCCGGCCCCGGTCCATGACGACGAGGTGCGTGCAGGACTGCTCGACCTCCGAGAGGAGGTGGCTGGAGACGATGACGGTGCGCCCCGCCGCCGCGTACCGGATCATCACGTCGCGCATCTCACGGATCTGCGGCGGGTCCAGGCCGTTCGTCGGCTCGTCGAGGATGAGGAGGTCCGGCATGCCGAGCATGGCCTGGGCGATGGCGAGCCGCTGCCGCATGCCCTGCGAGTACGTCCGCACGGCCCGCTCCAGCGCGTCGCCGAGCCCCGCGATCTCCAGGGCCTCCTCCATGCGGGAGTCCTCGACGGGCCGGCCGGTCGCCTGCCAGTACAGGTCGAGGTTGGCGCGCCCGGTGAGGTGCGGCAGGAAGCCGGCGCCCTCGACGAACGAACCGACGCGCGACAGGACGGGCGAGCCGGGCCTGATGGCGTGCCCGAAGACCCGGATCTCGCCGCTGTCCGGCGTGATGAGGCCCATGAGCATGCGCAGGGTGGTGGTCTTGCCCGCGCCGTTGGGGCCCAGGAGCCCGAGCACCTGGCCCTTCTCGACGCGGAACGAGAGGTCCCGTACCGCATAGCGGTCGGCGGACTTGGCGTACTTCTTCGTCAGGCCGGTGATCTGGAGCGGCACCCCGGCGAGCTCCGGGTCCGGCGCGGGCGCGGCGGCCCGTCGCCGGGCGGTGAGCAGCAGCGCCACGGCCAGGGCGGCGCCGATCGCCGGCAGCCCCCAGACCCACCAGGGCAGCGGGGCCGCCTGGGTCTTCACACCCGACGCGGTGGGCACGGTGAGTGCCCCGTCCCCTTCGAGGGTCACGGTGTACGCCGTCGGGTCGGCCGGGGAGGCGTACCCGAGGTCGGTGGCGGCGAGGACGACGCGCAGCCGGTGCCCGGCCCTGACCTCGTGGTCGATCGCCGGGAGCCGCAGCTCGACGGTGGCGCCGTCCTTCGCGCCCGCCCCGGTGACGCGGACGGGCGAGACGAGCTGGGAGGGCAGCACCTGCTGGCGTCCGTCCGCGCTCACGTCGTAGACCTTGCCGAACAGGACGGCGTCCTCGCGGTCCGACCTCACCGTGACCCGGACGGTCGGTGAGCCGGTGACGCGCAGGTCCGAGGCGAGCTCCGCGGTCTCGAAGCGCGCGTTCTGGCCGGGGAAGTCGAGGGAGAGCCCGACGCCGAGGCCGGAGAGCCGGGACAGCGCCCCGACGCCCGCGACGCCCGGTACGGAGGAGATGGCGGGCGGGTTCGCACCGGCCGGACTGGCGAAGCGCTGCTCGCGCCCGCCCGTCAGCTTCAGCTGCCGCTGCCCGGCTTCGAGGCCGGGGTAACGGTCGCCGGTGGCGCCCCGCAGCTGGGCTCCGCCGTTCGTGGAGTCCACGCCTCCGGTGCGGGTGACGCGGAAGGCCGGTCCGGTGTCCGTGCCCTTCTCGTCCTTGAGGTAGCGGTCGAACCAGTCGGTGATCCGGCCCTCCACGCGGGCCGACTCGCGGTCCCCGCCGTCGTGCCCGCCCGCGATCCAGTCGACGGCGACGGGCGCGCCGTTGGCCTCGATCGCCTTCGCCATGGCGTCGGCGTGGTCGAGCGGGAAGAGCGAGTCGTTCTGTCCCTGCACGATGAGCGCGGGCACCTTGATGCGGTCGCCGACCGCGGACGGGCTGTGCGCCTCCAGCAGGTCACGGGCGGCGGCGTCCGGCTCTCCGGCGACCGCGACCCGTTCGTACATCGCGCACAGCCGCTTCTCGAACCTGTCGCAGCCGCCGCCGGTGTTGATGAAGAGCCCGGCCCAGAGCTTCTTGAAGACGCCGTGGGGGAAGAGGGCGTCGGCCAGGTTCCAGTAGGTGATCTGCGGGGCGACGGCGTCGACGCGCTTGTCGTGGCCCGCGGCGAGGAGCGAGACGGCGCCGCCGTACGAGGAACCGCTGACGCCCACGCGCGGATCGCCGTCCGCGTCGAGCCGTACCTCGGGGCGCCCGGCCAGCCAGTCGATCAGCCGCGACACGTCCTCGACCTCGCCCTTCGGATCGTTCAGCCCGATCTTCCCGGTGGACTTCCCGAAGCCGCGCGCGGACCAGGTCAGTACGGCGTACCCGTCCCGGGCCAGCTGCTCGGCCTGCGCTTGTACGTCGCGCTTGCTGCCGCCGAAGCCGTGGCCGAGGAGGACGGCGGGCCGGCGCTCACCGTCCGCACCGTCCGCCGTGAAGAACGAGGTGTCGATTCTCACCCCGTCCATGTCCATGATCCGTTCCTCGCGGTGCACGACGGGCGCGTCGCCGTCGGAGGCGACGGCCGTCCACGTACCGCCCCCGACGAGGACGGCGAACGCGGCGGCCGCGCCGGCGAGCGCCCGGCTGCGGGGAATGCGTAGCTTCATACCTGAACCCTAGGTCCCCGGTACGACAACCGATGCGGCCCCCGGGTGGACCTCGTCGGGGTACGTGAGGAGTACGGTGCCCTCGCCCCGTACCGCAGCCGGAGTACGCAGATCGAGACGCGCTACCTCCGGCTGCTCGGCGGGCTGCGCATCGAGGTGCACGACGGCACCTGCGAGTTGCCGGGTCTGTCCACCCCCGGCGGTGACCGGGGCAGCGGGCGCGGGCTGTGGCTAGTCGACGCGCTGGCCAACCGGTGGGGCGTCGGTGAACGCCCAGGGCTCGGCAAGGTCGTATGGGCCGAGATTTCGGCGCCTGCCGGGGACGGTGAGCGGCGCGGACAAGGTGGCGGTGAAACGGTGAGCGGTGACGGACACGCGCGGATCGGGACGGTGCTGCGCTTCGTGGACTGGACGCTGAGTCTGGATGTCTCGGGCAGCGAGCCGATCCATGAGGTGGAGTGCGCCACGTGTCATGAGGCTCCGAAGCCCGGCGGGCGGAGCGCCTTGGAGGAGTGGTGCCTGAGGCACGCGGGCCGTTCCCGGCACACCGGATTCCGGGCCGTCACGACCTCGTTCTTCCGTGCGACGTGTCACGAGGCGCTGCCGGAGGCTCCGGAGGCTGCTGATGGCGGCGCGTAGGCGGTGGGTCGTGCTGCTGCTCGCCGTGGACACGGGCCGCTGGTGGTTGGCGGACTCGGCGCGCGGGGGCCTGCGATCCACCGTGGAGCACTTCGATGAACGCTGGTACCGGTTCCATCAGTGGGCGCTCGACCGCCTCGGCCCTGCGCCGGGTTCCCCGTCTGCCGGGCAAGCCATGGACCGGCTCATCCGGCGTGAGAACGAGGCGGCCGAATGGGAGTCGCTCGTGGCTCGGCTGACTCAGGACGCGGGCGGTGACGAGCCTCGGCCGACGTAGGGCACTACCTCCGCTCCGGCCGTCAGACGGTGACGGCCGGGGCGGGGACTGCGTGGCGCCGGTTCGTGCAAGTTGCCTGCTTCAAGGGCGCCTTGGCGCTCCTGCCGGACGAAGCGGCAGCGGTTACGCCGCACCGCCCAGCGGAGCGAGCAGTTCCGCCGCCACCGGACAGACCCGCTCCTGCGGCAGCAGCCGCTCGGCGGCGTCCGTGTTCCCGGCCCGCACCAGCGCGTGGATCGCGTGGGCGAGCGGGGTGACGTCGGTGATGGAGACCGTCCACTCGTCCGCGTACCGCCCCGCCGCCTCCCCCGCCAGCCCCAGCTGGAGCGAGCGGTACGGGAGCGGATTCAGCCGTACGTCGCGCTCCGGGTCCCACTGGACACGGGCGGGCGCCTGCCGCAGCCGGCGCTTCCAGTCGGCCCGGTCGGCGTGGACGCCGGGTGCGTAGTGCGACAGGCAGGCGTTGCGCAGGGCCCAGTCGAAGCCGTCGCGGGTGATCTCGACGGCCAGGACGGTCTCCTGGTCCTGCTTCGTGCCCCAGCCGCAGCGGTACATCATCCACAGGAACGACGGCTTGATCCACGTCATCCGGTCCCGCTTCCAGGCGGCGGGGAAACGGCCGTCGCGGGCGGCCGGGACGCCGATGGCCGGGGCGTACGCCTGGTAGACGGTGACGGTCGTGTCCGTGTGGAGAGCGCGTATCTCACGCATCCGCGTCCACCTCAGAGAGCGAGGTGCATGATGTGCAGGCCGACGTAACCGCGCGTGGGGTGTCTGAACCCTTCCGGGAGCGTCCCGATCACGTCGAAGCCGATCGACTCGTACAGCTTCACCGCGTGGACGTTGGTCTCCACGACCGCGTTGAACTGCATCGCCCGGAACCCCGCCTCCCGCGCCCACTTCACGCTGTACTCGCACAGCGCCCGCCCCACGCCCCGCCCCGAGTGCTCGGGGTCGACCAGGTAGGTGGCGCTCGCGATGTGGGAGCCGTTGCCCATGTGGTTGCGGTTCATCTTGGCCGTGCCGAGGACCGTACCGGCGTCGTCGACCGCGACGACCGTACGGTTCGGGGCGGCCAGGTACCACCACGCGCGGGCGTCGTCCTCGCCGAGGTCGAGCGGGTAGGTGAGGGTTTCGCCCGCGGCGACGATCTCGTGGAAGAACGGCCAGACGGCGGGCCAGTCCTCGGCGATGGCTTCTCTGATCAGCATCCGGTCAGGATGCCGGTACGGGGCCGTGCCCCGCCAGGGGTTTTGTCACGGGCAGGGCCCCCGCCGGCCGTGGCGGGGGCCCTGAGCGGCGCCGGTGGATCAGTTGTTGCGCGGGAAGCCCAGGTCGACGCCGGCGGGCGCGTCCGCCGGGTCCGGCCAGCGGGTCGTGGTGACCTTGCCGCGGGTGTAGAAGCGGATGCCGTCGGTGCCGTAGATGTGGTGGTCGCCGAAGAGCGAGTCCTTCCAGCCGCCGAAGGAGTGGTAGCCGACCGGCACCGGGATCGGCACGTTGACGCCGACCATCCCGGCCTCGATCTCCAGCTGGAAGCGGCGGGCGGCGCCGCCGTCGCGGGTGAAGATCGCGGTGCCGTTGCCGAAGGGCGAGGCGTTCATGAGGGCGACGCCCTCTTCGTACGTGTCGACGCGCAGGACGCACAGGACCGGGCCGAAGATCTCGTCGCGGTAGGCGTCGGAGTCGGTGGAGACCTCGTCGAGGAGGGACAGGCCGATCCAGTGGCCGTTCTCGAAGCCCTCGACCGTGTGGCCCGTGCCGTCCAGGACCACCTTCGCGCCCTGCGCGGCCGCGCCCGTGACGTACGAGGCGACCTTGTCGCGGTGGGCGGCGGTGATCAGCGGGCCCATCTCGGACTGCGGGTCGTTGCCGGGGCCGATCTTGATCTTCTCGGCGCGCTCGCGGATCTTGTCGACCAGCTCGTCGCCGATCGCGCCGACCGCGACCACCGCGGAGATCGCCATGCAGCGCTCGCCCGCCGAGCCGTACGCCGCCGAGACCGCCGCGTCGGCGGCCGCGTCGAGGTCGGCGTCCGGCAGGACCAGCATGTGGTTCTTCGCGCCGCCGAGGGCCTGGACGCGCTTGCCGTTGGCGGAGGCGGTCTGGTGGATGTAGCGGGCGATCGGGGTCGAGCCGACGAAGGAGACCGCCGCGACGTCCGGGTGGCTGATGAGGCCGTCGACCGCGACCTTGTCGCCGTGCAGGACGTTCAGTACGCCGTCGGGCAGACCGGCCTCGGACGCCAGTTCGGCCAGCCTGACCGACGCGGACGGGTCCTTCTCGCTCGGCTTCAGTACGAAGGTGTTGCCGCACGCGATGGCCAGCGGGAACATCCACATCGGCACCATGGCCGGGAAGTTGAACGGCGTGATGCCGGCCACGACACCGATCGGCTGGCGGATCGAGGAGACGTCGACGCGGTTCGACACCTGCGTGGACAGCTCGCCCTTGAGCTGCGTGGTGATGCCGCACGCCAGCTCCACGATCTCCAGGCCGCGCGCCACCTCGCCCAGCGCGTCCGAGTGGACCTTGCCGTGCTCGGCGGTGATCAGCGCGGCGATCTCGTCGCGGTGGGCGTCGAGCAGCGCGCGGTAGCGGAAGAGGACCGTGGTGCGGGCGGCCAGCGAGGACGTGCCCCAGGTCACGTACGCGGCCTTCGCCGACGCGACGGCGGCGTCGACCTCCTCGACCGAGGCGAGCGCGACCTGCGTGGTCACCTCACCGGTGGCCGGGTCGGTCACCGGGCCCCAGTTGCCCGACGCGCCCTCGACGGTCTTGCCGCCGATGAAGTGGTTGACGGTCTTCATACCGGAAACTCCTTGTGTTGCAGCGGGGGCGGTCAGAGATGGCGGCGTCGCGCAGCGGCTTGACGGTCGTACTCCTCCCGGGCCTTGACCGTCGACGGGCGGGTCGCGGTCTCGGCCACGGGAACATCCCACCACGCCTGGGCGGCGGGCGCGCCCGACACTGTGTCGGGCGTTCGTGTCTCGACGTAGACACATGTGGGGCCGTCGCAGGCGCGCGCCCGGGTGAGGGCTTCCCGCAGGTCACGCACGGTCTTGGCGCGGATGACCCGCATGCCGAGGGAGCCCGCGTTGGCTGCCAGGTCGACCGGGAGCGGCGCGCCGGTGTACGAGCCGTCGGGCTCCCGGAAGCGGTACGCCGTACCGAAGCGCTCGGCACCCACGGACTCGGAGAGGCCGCCGATGGAGGCGTAGCCGTGGTTCTGGAGGATGACGACCTTGAGGGGGAGGCGCTCCTGCACGGCGGTGACGATCTCGGTGGGATTCATCAGGTACGTGCCGTCGCCGACCAGCGCCCACACCGGGCGGCCGGGCGCGGCGAGCTGCACGCCGATGGCGGCCGGGATCTCGTAGCCCATGCAGGAGTAGCCGTACTCGACGTGGTACTGGTCCCGGGAGCGCGTCCGCCACAGCTTGTGGAGGTCGCCGGGGAGGGAGCCGGCCGCGTTGATGAGGATGTCTTCGCGGGTGACGAGGGTGTCGAGTACGCCGAGGACCTGGACCTGGGTGGGGCGGGCGTCCTCGTCGGGGGCGGCGTAGGCGGCGGTGACGCGTTCCTCCCAGCGCGCCTTCGCCTCGCCGTACTCGGTGACGTAGGCGTCGGGGACGCGGTGGCCGCGCAGGGCCTGGACGAGCGCCTGGAGGGCGACGCGGGCGTCGCCGACCACCTGCCGGGCGCCCATCTTGTGGGCGTCGAAGCCGGTGATGTTGAGGTTGACGAAGCGGACGTCCGGGTTCTGGAAGAGGGTCGAGGATGCGGTGGTGAAGTCGGAGTAGCGGGTGCCGACGCCGATCACCAGGTCGGCGGTACGGGCGAGTCGGTCGGCGGTGGCGGTGCCGGTGTGGCCGATGCCGCCGACGTCCGCCGGGTGGTCGTACGGGAGCGAGCCCTTGCCCGCCTGGGTGGAGGCCACGGGGGTGCCGGTCGCCTCGGCGAAGACCTTCAGGGCCGTCTCGGCGCCGCTGTGGTGGACGCCGCCGCCCGCGATCAGGAGGGGGCGGCGGGCGGTGCGGACGGCGCGTACGGCTTCGGCGAGTTCGCGCTGGTCCGGCTGGTGCGCCCGTACCGGCCAGACGCGCTCGGCGAAGAACTCCTCCGGCCAGTCGTACGCCTCCGCCTGCACGTCCTGCGGCAGCGCGAGCGTCACGGCGCCGGTCCCGGCGGGGTCGGCCAGGACGCGCATCGCCTGGAGCGCCGCCGGGATCAGGGCCTCGGGACGGGTGATCCGGTCGAAGTACCGGGACACGGGACGCAGGCAGTCGTTGACGGACACGTCACCGGCGTACGGGACTTCCAGCTGCTGGAGGACGGGGTCGGCTGGGCGGGTCGCGAAGGTGTCGCCGGGCAGCAGGAGGACGGGGAGGTGGTTGACGGTCGCGAGGGCGGCGCCCGTGACGAGGTTGGTGGCGCCGGGGCCGATGGAGG
The DNA here is from genome assembly GCF_039533765.1 of Streptomyces enissocaesilis. Classification (NCBI taxonomy): domain Bacteria; kingdom Bacillati; phylum Actinomycetota; class Actinomycetes; order Kitasatosporales; family Streptomycetaceae; genus Streptomyces; species Streptomyces enissocaesilis. The sequence goes on from NZ_BAAAUD010000047.1 coordinate 260,344, forward strand.
TGGTGACGGCGTGCGCGGAGAGGCGGCCGCACTGGCGGGCGTAGCCGACGGCTGCGTGCACCATGGCCTGCTCGTTGCGGCCCTGGTAGTACGGCATGCCGTCCGAGCCGGGTTCGAGGAGCGCCTGGCCGAGGCCGGCGACGTTGCCGTGGCCGAAGATGCCCCAGGTGCCGGTGATGAAGCGGTGGCGGACGCCGTTGCGTTCGGTGTACTGGCGGGTGAGGAAGGCCACCAGGGCCTGGGCGGTGGTCAGTCGTCGGGTGGTCACTGCGTCGGCTCCTCGGGTCCGTACAGCGGCAGCCGGGGATCGACCGGCTGCGAGGGCCAGGTGTCGCGGATCCAGCCGTGGTCGGGATGGTCGCGGATCAGCCACTCCCGCTCCTCCCCCGGTCCCGCCATCACGTTGAGGTAGTAGAGGGTGTGGCCGGGCGCCGCGACGGACGGGCCGTGCCAGCCGTCGGGGATCAGGACGGCGTCGCCGGTGCGGACTTCGGCGAGGAGGTCCGTACCTCCGGGGCGGGACGGTGAGACCCGGTGGTGGCCGAAGCCGCCTTCGCGGTCGGTCTCGAAGTAGTAGATCTCTTCGAGCTCGGACTCGACGCCCGGGTGGTGCTCGTCGTGTTTGTGGGGTGGGTACGAGGACCAGTTGCCGCCCGGGGTGAGGACCTCGACGGCGATCAGCCGGTCGCACGCGAAGACGCTCGCGGCCGCGAAGTTGTTGACCTGACGCGAGCAGTCGCCGGTGCCGCGCAGTTCGACGGGGACCTCCGGTGCGGGACCGTAGCGGGCGGGGAGCCGTCGCCCGCACCTCGCTCCTGCCAGGGCGAAGCGGCCTCCCGCGCCGGAGGAGATCCGGGCGTGCGCGTCGCGGGGCACGTACGCGAAGTCGGTGACCGAGTGGAACACGCTCTGCCTGCCCAGCAGTTCGAAGGTCTCGTCCTCCACGCGCACCGCGCAGCCGCCGCTGAGCGGCAGCACGATCCACTCGCTGTCGCCGGCCGTGAGCGTGTGGGAGCCGCCGGGCGGCAGTTCCAGCACGCGCAGGCCCGAATAGCGCCAGCCGGCCCGCTTCGGATCGATGTCCAGGGCGTACGGGCCCCGCGCGGCGGCTCCCGCCCGAAGTACGTGCCTGTCGTTGTCCGTCATGCCCTCTCCCTACCCGCCGGCCTCGCGCTACAGCAGTCCGACAGCGGTGTCGACCGCCCCCGCCACGTCCCCGTCGGCCGGATAGAGCAGCGACCGGCCGACGACCAGGCCCTGGACGGTCGGCAGCCGCAGCGCCTCCCGCCACCTCTCGTACGCGCCGTCCTGGTCGGCGCCGACCTCGCCGCCCAGCAGCACGGCGGGCAGGGTCGAGGTCTCCATGACCCGCGCCATGTCGTCGGGGTTCTTCGTGACGGGGACCTTCAGCCAGGTGTACGCGGAGGTCCCGGCGAGGCCCGAGGCGATGGCGATGGAGTGCGTGACGGCCCCGGCGCTCAGGTCGTTGCGGACCTTCCCGTCCACCCGGCGGGAGATGAACGGCTCGACGAAGACCGGGAGCCGGCGTTCGGCCATCGCGTCGATGGTGCGGGCGGTGGCGTGCAGGGTGTCGAGCGAGCCGGGGTCGTCGTAGTCGATGCGCAGGAGCAGCTTGCCCGCGTCGAAGCCGCGGCGCTCCAGGTCCTGGGCGCGGGGGCCCGTGAAGCGGTCGTCGAGTTCGAAGGCGGCGCCGGCCAGGCCGCCGCGGTTCATGGAGCCGACGACGACCTTGCCGTCGAGGGCGCCGAGCAGGAGCAGGTCGTCGAGGATGTCGGCGGCGGCCAGGACGCCGTCGACGCCGGGGCGGGAGAGGGCCAGGCAGAGCCGCTCCAGCAGGTCGGGGCGGGCGGCCATGGCGAGTTCGCGGTCGCCGACGCCGAGGGCGCCGCGGGCCGGGTGGTCGGCGGCGATGATCATGAGCCGTCCGCTCGCGCCGATCAGGGGCCTGCGGGGGCGGCGGGCGGCGGCCTCGGCGATCGCTTCGGGGTGGTGGGCCCGTACCCGTACGAGGTCGCAGACGCGCAGGCCGGTGGTCACGTCGTGGGCTCCTGCGCGGGGACGGGGCCGCCCGCGAGGACCTGTTCCACCTCTGCCGGGCGGGGCATCGCGGAGGAGCAGGCGAGGCGGGTGGCGACGATGGCGCCGGCCGCGTTGGCGTACCGCAGGGTGTGCTCCAGGTCCCAGCCGGCCAGCAGCCCGTGGCAGAGGGCCCCGCCGAAGGCGTCGCCCGCGCCGAGCCCGTTGAACACGTCGACGGGTACGGGCGGGCACGCGGCCGTCGTACCGTCGCGGTGCGCGGCGAACACGCCCTTCGGTCCCTGTTTGACGACGGCGAGTTCGACGCCGGTGCCGGCGGCGAGCAGGGCGCGGGCGGCGGCGTGCGGTTCGCGTTCCCCGGTGGCGACTTCGCACTCGTCGAGGTTGCCGACGGCGACGGTGGCGTGGCGGAGGGCCTCGGCGTAGTACGGGCGGGCCTCGGCGGGGTCGCCGCCGGCCCAGAACATCGGTCGCCAGTCCAGGTCGAAGACCGTCGCAGTCCCCGTGCTCCCCGCGTTCCCCGCGCCCCGCGCCTCCAGCGCCGCGAGCGTCGCCGAGCGGCTCGGCTCCGCGCACAGGCCCGTGCCCGTCATCCAGAAGATCCGCGCCGAACGGATCGCGTCCAGGTCCAGGTCCTGGGCGCGCAGTTCGAGGTCGGGCGCCTTCGGCTGCCGGTAGAAGTAGAGCGGGAAGTCGTCCGGCGGGAAGATCTCGCAGAACGTCACCGGGGTCGGCAGGTCCGCGACCCCCGTCACCCAGCGGTCGTCGACGCCGAACTCCCGCAGCTGCCGGTGGAGGTAGTCGCCGAAGGGGTCGGTCCCGGTGCGGGTGACGACGGCCGTGCGCCGGCCCAGCCTGGCCGCGGCGACCGCCACGTTCGCGGCCGAGCCGCCGAGGAACCTGCCGAACGTCTCGACCTGTGCCAGCGGGACCCCGGCCCGCAGCGGGTAGAGGTCCACCCCGATCCGGCCCATCGCGATCAGGTCGTGCGGGGCGTAGGGGGCGCACCCGTCGTGCGGCTCGTACGAATGGGGCTCCATGCGCGTCCCTCCGGTCCGGCGGCTGTTCCCAGGTCTAGTGGGCGCCGCTCCACCCTGTCAACGTTTTGTCCTTACATTCGGACGAAGGCTTGACACTTTTCTCGCACGGCCGGAAAGCTGACGCCCATGACCTCTCCCGTACCCGCGCCGACCCGCATCCGGGTCGGTTCCGCCCCCGATTCCTGGGGAGTGTGGTTCCCCGACGACCCGCTCCAGGTGCCCTGGCAACGCTTCCTCGACGAGGTCGCGGAGGCCGGTTACCCCTGGATCGAGCTCGGCCCGTACGGCTACCTCCCGACCGATCCGGTCCGTCTCGCCGACGAGACGAGCCGCCGGGGGCTGTCCGTCTCGGCGGGCACGGTCTTCACCGGCCTCCACCGCGGACCCGAGGTCTGGGACACCACGTGGGCCCGGGTCGCGGAGGTCTCCGAACTCACCAGGGCCATGGGCGCGGAGCACCTGGTCGTCATCCCGTCCTTCTGGCGGGACGACAGGACCGGCGAGGTGCTGGAGGAGCGCACGCTGACGGCCGCCCAGTGGCGGACGCTCGCCCGGCAGACCGAGCGGCTCGGACGCGAGGTGCGCGAGCGGTACGGGCTGAAGATCGTCGTCCATCCGCACGCGGACACCCACATCGACAGCGAGGAGAACGTCACCCGCTTCCTGGACGCGACCGACTCCGCCCTGGTCTCGCTCTGCCTGGACACCGGCCACTACGCGTACTGCGGCGGGGACAGCGTCGAACTCATCGAGACGTACGGGGAGCGGATCGGCTACCTCCACCTCAAGCAGGTGGACCCGGAGGTCCTCGCCGGAGTCGTCGCGGACGAGGTGCCGTTCGGACCCGCCGTCGGGAGGGGCGTGATGTGCGAACCACCGGCCGGGGTGCCGGCGCTGGAGCCCGTACTGGCGGCGGCCGGGCGGCTGGACGTGGACCTGTTCGCGATCGTCGAGCAGGACATGTACCCGTGTCCGCCGGACAGGCCCCTGCCGATCGCCCGGCGCACCCGCCGCTTCCTGCGCTCCTGCGGCGCCTAGCCCGGGGGGCCTCAGGTCTGCGGACCGCGGCGGAACACACGCCGCGAACGTCACATTCATTGATCTCCTGTCACACATGTCCCGGTTGCGCGGGTCTTCCGTCACAGGCGTTCAACAGCCCCTCTCCCTCGTCACCCTGCGTCGTTCAACGAACACAGGCTGAGTGATCGCCGGCGTTCCGCGCCCCAGCTCCCCCGACGGCCCCCCGGTCGCCGCTGAGGCGCGCGCAGGGAGGTGCCACAGATGACTGACCGCAGACTCTGGTCGTACAAGGAGATCGCCGCGCACATCCGGGTCCAGCCGGACACCGTGCGCTCGTACCGCAAGCACGGGCTGCTCCCCCCGCCCGACCACACGGAGAACGGCAAGCCCTACTGGTACGCGGACACCATCCGCCTCTGGGTGTCACGCCGGCCGGGCAACAAGGGACGCAGGGAATGAGGGCGGCGCGGGACGCTCCCGCCCGTCGAGGTGCCCCGGGAGGACGCCCGCCGGGAATCCCCCGGCCCAGCGACTGATCACGGCGTCCTTCCGGACCCCTCCCCAAGCCCGACCCCCAGGCCCACCCCTCCCGCCGGCCCCCTCACCGGCGGGAGGGGTGGGCCGCCCTCTTGGCAGCGGACGGCAGACGGACGGCGGGCGCATGCCCTCGCGCGCGCCGCAGGGGCGTTTGCCCCGGCCCGTTCCGGCCTCCCGGCAGGCGCCGCGCCCGCGCGCGGTGGAATCCCCGCGGGGGCAGTCGCGCTTCAATACCCCCTAGGGGTATAGTGTGCACAGCGTCAGGAAGTCACGGCATCCCCGCGGCTTTCTGGGGCACCACGCCTGCGTAAGCCCGAGAGAGGGAGAACGACATGACCGCCGAGACCGGGACGAAGACCGAGACCACCACGACCGGCTCCTGCTGCTCGCCGTCCGGCTCCTGCCACGACACCCCGGCCGAGGTCCAGGTGGGCGCCGTCACCACCGAGTACCAGGTGAGCGGCATGACCTGCGGGCACTGCGAGGGCGCGGTCGCCGGCGAGATCTCGGAGATCCCCGGGGTCACCTCGGTGAAGGCGGTCGCCTCCACCGGCCGGGTGAGCGTCGTCTCCGACGCCCCGCTGGACCTGGAAGCCGTACGCGCCGCCGTGGACGAGGCCGGTTACGAGCTCGTCGGCCGGGCCTGACCCGGACCGCCTTCCCGACCGGGCCGTACCGGACCAGTTCATACTGGCCCCCGTACGGCCCCGTCCGTTTTCCTGGAGCAAGAACATGACCAGCACAGCGCAAGAGGCACCGACGCCCGCCGTGGACACGTCCCGGGTCGAGCTCTCCATCGGGGGGATGACCTGCGCCTCCTGCGCCGCCCGCATCGAGAAGAAGCTCAACCGCATGGACGGCGTCCAGGCCACCGTCAACTACGCGACGGCGAAGGCGAGGGTCAGTTACGCCGAGGGGGTGGGCGTCGCCGATCTCATCGCCACCGTCGAGAAGACCGGCTACACCGCCGAGGAGCCCCCGCCGCCCGCCGCCCCCGTCCCCGCCGCGCCGGAGCAGGCGCCCGGGCGCGAGCGGGACGACCCCGCACTCGCCCCGCCGCGGCAGCGCTTTCTCGTCTCGCTGATCCTCTCCGTCCCCGTGGTCGCGCTCGCGATGATCCCCCGGCTCCAGTTCGACAACTGGCAGTGGCTCTCGCTGACCCTCGCCGCCCCGGTCGTCGTCTGGGGCGGGCTCCCCTTCCACCGGGCCGCCTGGACCAACCTCCGGCACGGCGCCGCCACCATGGACACCCTCGTCTCGGTCGGCACGCTCGCCGCGTTCGGCTGGTCGCTGTGGGCCCTTTTCCTCGGACACGCGGGCATGCCGGGCATGCGCCACGGCTTCGAGCTGACCGCGTCCCAGCGCACCGACGGGGCTTCGGTGATCTACCTGGAGGTCGCCGCCGGGGTCGTCACCTTCATCCTCCTCGGCCGCTACCTGGAGGCGACGGCCAAGCGGAAGGCGGGCTCGGCGCTGCGCGCGCTGATGGAACTCGGGTCGAAGGACGTGACGGTGCTCCGGGGCGGTACGGAGGTACGCGTCCCGGTCGACGCCCTCGCCGTCGGGGACCACTTCGTCGTACGCCCCGGCGAGAAGGTCGCCACCGACGGCACGGTCGTCGAAGGCACCTCCGCCGTCGACGCCTCCCTGCTGACCGGCGAGTCCGTGCCGGTGGACGTGACCGCCGGGGACGCCGTCACCGGCGCCACCGTGAACACCTCGGGCCGGATCGTCGTCGAGGCGACCGGGATCGGCGCCGACACCCGGCTCGCGCGCATGGCCCGTCTCGTCGAGGACGCCCAGAACGGCAAGGCCGAGGTGCAGCGCCTGGCCGACCGCGTCTCCGCGGTCTTCGTGCCGGTCGTCCTGCTCATCGCCCTGGGCACGCTCGTCACCTGGCTGCTGCTCACGGACGACCCGGTCGCCTCGTTCACGGCGGCCGTGGCGGTGCTGATCATCGCGTGCCCGTGCGCGCTGGGGCTGGCCACGCCGACCGCGCTCATGGTCGGTACGGGGCGCGGCGCCCAGCTCGGCATCCTGATCAAGGGACCGGAGGTGCTGGAGTCGACCCGACGCGTGGACACCGTGGTACTCGACAAGACGGGGACGGTCACGACGGGGCGGATGGAGCTCAGGGACGTCTTCACCGCGCCCGGCACCGACGAGGCCCTGCTGCTGCGCCTGGCCGGCGCGCTGGAGCACGCCTCGGAGCACCCGGTCGCGCGGGCCGTGGCGTCCGGCGCCGCCGACCGGACCGGGCCGCTGCCGGAAGTGGAGAAGTTCGAGAACGTCGCGGGGCTCGGGGTGCGCGGTCTGGTCGACGGGCACGAGGTGCTCGTGGGGCGCGAGGCGCTGCTCGCCGGGGCGGGCGTGGAGCTGGGGCCCGAGCTGGCCGGCGCCAAGGCCGCGGCGGAGGCCGAGGGGCGTACGGCGGTGGCCGTGGCCTGGGGCGGGTCGGCGCGCGGCGTCCTGACCGTCGCGGACGCCGTGAAGGAGACCAGCGCGGAGGCGGTCGCGCGGCTGCGCGAGCTCGGCCTCACCCCGGTGCTGCTGACCGGCGACAACCGGGCCGTCGCCGAGTCGGTGGCGCGTGCGGTCGGGATCGGCCCGGAGGACGTGTACGCCGAGGTCCTGCCGCAGGACAAGGTCGACGTCGTGAAGCGGCTCCAGGCCGGGGGGCGCAGCGTGGCGATGGTCGGCGACGGCGTGAACGACGCGGCGGCGCTGGCCACGGCGGATCTGGGGCTCGCTATGGGCACGGGGACGGACGCCGCGATCGAGGCGGGCGACCTGACGCTCGTCCGGGGGGACCTGAGAGTGGCGGCGGACGCGATCCTGCTGTCCCGCAGGACACTGGGGACCATCAAGGGCAATCTCTTCTGGGCCTTCGGCTACAACGTCGCCGCCCTGCCCCTGGCGGCCGCCGGGCTGCTCAACCCCATGATCGCCGGGTTCGCGATGGCGTTTTCCTCGGTGTTCGTAGTGACAAACAGCCTCCGGCTGCGTACCTTCACAGGACGCACACAAAGTGACGCACGTCACTGAGGTTTGAGGGTAACCATTCCGGCCACCCGCGAGTCTAAGTAGGCGATGCCAAGAACGTCTTGGGGGACGTTCGCGGAATGTCTTGGGGGACGTTCCGGGCAAGCGTTGGCCGGGGCACGTGCACCGGGGAGCTTTGAGCGGCCCTCCCGTACGTACGCGTCCCGGCAGACCGCGCAGGGAGCTGTGCGCCCATCAGACGCCCGGCCGGATCCCGTGGGGGGAATCCGCTCCGGGAAAAGGGAAGCGCCCCGGCCTGCCGACCCGTGGGGGGATCGGCAGCGGGGCGCTTTCCGCTTTTCAGCAGGTGGTGCGGGCGACTCGGGTGGTGCGAGTGACGCGGTGCGGCCGGGGGAACCGGTCGGGTCAGCGGCCCTCGACCGGGACGAAGTCGCGCAGGACCTCGCCGGTGTAGATCTGGCGCGGGCGGCCGATGCGGGAACCCGGCTCCTTGATCATCTCGTGCCACTGGGCGATCCAGCCCGGGAGGCGGCCCAGCGCGAAGAGCACCGTGAACATCTCGGTCGGGAAGCCCATGGCCCGGTAGATCAGGCCGGTGTAGAAGTCGACGTTCGGGTAGAGCTTGCGCTCCACGAAGTACTCGTCGGCCAGCGCGTGCTCCTCGAGCTTGAGCGCGATGTCCAGCAGCTCGTCGTCCTTGCCCAGGGCGGAGAGGACGTCGTGCGCCGCAGCCTTGATGATCTTCGCCCGGGGGTCGAAGTTCTTGTAGACGCGGTGCCCGAAGCCCATGAGCTTCACGCCGTCTTCCTTGTTCTTCACCTTGCGGATGAAGCTGTCGACGTCGCCGCCGTCGGCCTGGATGCCCTCCAGCATCTCCAGCACCGACTGGTTGGCGCCACCGTGCAGCGGGCCCCACAGGGCGCTGATGCCGGCGGAGATCGAGGCGAACATGTTCGCCTGCGAGGAGCCGACCAGGCGCACGGTGGACGTCGAACAGTTCTGCTCGTGGTCCGCGTGCAGGATCAGCAGCTTCTCCAGCGCCGCGACCACGACCGGGTCCGGCACGTACTCCTGCGCCGGGACCGAGAAGGTCATGCGCAGGAAGTTCTCGACGTACCCGAGGTCGTTGCTCGGGTAGACGAAGGGGTGGCCGATCGACTTCTTGTAGGCGTACGCCGCGATCGTCGGAAGCTTGGCGAGGAGGCGGATCGTCGAAAGGTGACGCTGCTTCTCGTCGAACGGGTTGTGGCTGTCCTGGTAGAAGGTGGACAGCGCGCTGACCACCGACGACAGCATGGCCATCGGGTGCGCGTCACGCGGGAAGCCGTCGAAGAACCGCTTCACGTCCTCGTGCAGCAGCGTGTGCTGGGTGATCTCGTTCTTGAAGGCCGAAAGCTCGTCGACCTTGGGGAGCTCACCGTTGATCAGCAGGTACGCCACCTCCACGAAGGTGGAGCCGTCGGCCAGCTGCTCGATGGGGTATCCGCGGTAGCGCAGAATGCCCTGCTCACCGTCGAGGTAGGTGATCGCGGATTTATAGGCGGCCGTGTTGCCGTATCCGCTGTCGAGAGTCACCAGACCGGTCTGAGTCCGGAGCTTCCCGATGTCGAAGCCCTTGTCGCCGACGGTGCTGTCGATCACCGGGTAGGTGTACTCGCCATCGCCGTACCGCAGTACTACAGAGTTGTCGCTCACGTCATCCCTCACCGACGTAGTGCCTCTTCTTCGAGGTGCCCTGACTGTCTCTACCATCCCCCATTTGGCTCAGCAGAGTGCACTCGGGGTCGGCCATTAGGCCCATTCGCGGCACTCAGTGCCGCCAACCTGCTCATCCTGCCCCCTTCGCCCCAGTTCCGGAAGTCGGGAGGGACGTTTGCCAGGGACAGTCCCCCTATGAGGCGTTTTACTCCACCGCGCGGTTCCTCTCCACCCGGCCGGCCAGCCGGTGATCCAGCGCCGTACAGCGCCGGCCTGCGGAAACCGTACGGACGGCCTGGCCGATCGCCTTGCGGGAGCCGACCAGCACGACCAGCTTCCTGGCCCGGGTGACCGCGGTGTAGAGCAGATTGCGCTGGAGCATCATCCAGGCCCCGGTGGTGACCGGAATCACCACCGCCGGATATTCGCTGCCCTGCGAGCGGTGGATCGTCACGGCGTACGCGTGCGCCAGCTCGTCCAGCTCGTCGAAGTCGTACGGAACCTCCTCGTCCTCGTCCGTCAGGACCGTCAGGCGCTGGTCGTCGAGGTTGAGCGAGGTGACCACGCCCACGGTGCCGTTGAAGACCCCGTTCTCCCCCTTCTCGTAGTTGTTGCGAATCTGGGTCACCTTGTCCCCGACGCGGAAGACCCTGCCGCCGAACCTCTTCTCCGGGAGGTCGGGCCTGGCGGGCGTGATCGCCTGCTGGAGCAGGCCGTTGAGCGCTCCCGCGCCGGCCGGGCCGCGGTGCATCGGCGCCAGTACCTGGATGTCGCGCCTCGGGTCGAGACCGAACTTGGCGGGGACGCGGCGGGCGGCGACGTCCACCGTGACCCGTCCGGCGTCCTCGGTCTCGTCCTCGACGAAGAGGAAGAAGTCCGGCAGGCCCTGGGTGATGGGCTGGACACCGGAGTTGATGCGGTGCGCGTTCGTCACCACGCCCGACTGCTGGGCCTGGCGGAAGATCCGGGTCAGGCGGACGGAGGGGACCGGTCCGCCGTCGGCCAGGAGGTCGCGCAGCACCTCCCCCGCGCCCACGGAGGGCAGTTGGTCCACGTCGCCCACCAGGAGCAGGTGCGCGCCCGGCGCCACGGCCTTCACCAGTTTGTTGGCGAGGAGCAGGTCGAGCATGGACGCCTCGTCGACGACGACCAGGTCGGCGTCGAGGGGGCGGTCCCTGTCGTACGCCGCGTCGCCGCCCGGCTTGAGCTCCAGCAGGCGGTGCACGGTGGACGCGTCGGCCCCGGTGAGCTCGGCCAGCCGCTTGGCCGCCCGGCCGGTGGGGGCGGCCAGCACCACTTTCGCCTTCTTGGCGCGGGCCAGCTCCACGATGGAACGGACCGTGAAGGACTTGCCGCAGCCGGGGCCGCCGGTGAGCACGGCCACCTTCTCGGTCAGCGCGAGCCTGACCGCCGCCTGCTGCTCGGGCGCCAGCTCGGCGCCGGTACGGCCCGCCAGCCACGCCAGCGCCTTGTCCCAGGCCACGTCCCGGAACGCCGGCATCCGGTCCTCGGGGGTGCGCAGGAGGCGCTGGGCCTGCGCGGCCAGGGACACCTCGGCCCGGTGGAAGGGGACGAGGTAGACGGCGGTGACGGGATCGCCCTCGCCGCCCTCCGGAGGCGGCACCTTCTCCCGTACGACGCCCTCGTCCGCCGCCAGTTCGGCCAGGCAGTCGATGACCAGGCCCGTGTCCACCTGGAGCAGCTTCACGGCGTCGCTGATCAGCCGTTCCTCCGGGAGGTAGCAGTGGCCCTGGTCCGTGGACTGCGACAGCGCGTACTGGAGGCCGGCCTTCACGCGCTCGGGACTGTCGTGCGGGATGCCGACGGACTGGGCGATCCTGTCGGCGGTGAGGAAGCCGATGCCCCAGACGTCGGCGGCCAGCCGGTAGGGCTCGTTCTTCACCACGGAGATCGAGGCGTCGCCGTACTTCTTGTAGATGCGCACCGCGATGGAGGTCGAGACCCCCACGCCCTGGAGGAAGATCATGACCTCCTTGATGGCCTTCTGCTCCTCCCAGGCGGCCGCGATCATCCTGGTCCGCTTCGGGCCGAGGCCGGGCACCTCGATCAGCCGCTTCGGCTCGGTCTCGATCACGTCCAGGGTGTCGACGCCGAAGTGCGTGGTGATCCGGTCGGCCATCACGGGACCGATGCCCTTGATCAGCCCGGAGCCGAGGTAGCGGCGGATGCCCTGGATGGTGGCGGGCAGCACGGTCGTGTAGTTCTCGACGGTGAACTGCCTGCCGTACTGGGGGTGCGAGCCCCAGCGGCCCTCCATGCGCAGCGACTCCCCCGGCTGCGCGCCGAGCAGCGAGCCGACCACCGTGAGCAGATCGTCGGACCCGCGCCCGGTGTCGACGCGGGCGACCGTGTAACCGCTCTCCTCGTTGGCGTACGTGATCCGTTCGAGGACCCCTTCGACGACCGCCGGGACGAACGCTGCTGGACTGGACATGATCCGACGCTACCGCTCCGCACCGACAGCGCCGCAGGCGCTGGGGAAAACACCGGCGGCGATGGAGGGGCCCGGCCCACCCCTTTGCCACGCCTATCGATTTTCGATAGATTCCCATCGTTGATCGATCGAGGGAGAGATGATGGGAAAGCTGACAGTGCTCGCGCTGCGCGCCGTGCTCGTGGTGCTGCTCGCCGGCTCGGTGTTCGTACAGACGGTGATGGTGGCGCTGCTGGCCACCGACCTGGAGGAGAGCGGCGGGTCCCTCGCGGACCGGCGCTTCCCGATTCTCGTGATCGTGGTTCTGGGCCTCGTGGCGGTCCAGGTGGTCCTGGTCTGCGTGTGGCGGCTGGTGACGATGGTGCGGCGCGCAACGGTGTTCTCCGACGCCGCCTTCCGGTACGTGCACGTCGTGATCGGCGCGTTCGTGGCGGCCGCCCTCCTGGTGTTCGCGCTCGCGGTCGTCCTGGCACCGGGCGAAGCCGTGGCCCCGGGCGTCGTCCTCCTGCTGTGCGGGGTCGTCGTGGCGGTCCTGGGGGTCGCGCTCGTCGTGCTCGTCCTGCGGATGCTGCTCGCCCAGGCCGTCGCGCGCGACGTCGAGGCGACGCGGATGCGGGCCGAGCTGGACGAGGTGATCTGATGCCGATCGCCGTCGACATCGACGTGATGCTGGCCAGGCGGAAGATGTCCGTGGGCGAGCTCGCGGACCGCGTCGGGATCACCCCCGCCAACCTGGCGGTGCTCAAGAACGGCCGTGCCAAGGCGGTGCGCTTCGCGACGCTCGCTGCGCTCTGCGAGGCGCTCGAATGCCAGCCGGGAGACCTGCTGCGCTGGGAGGCGGAGGATCCAGCGGAGGGGTGAGGCCGGCCGTCGGCGTCGGTGGCCGGGGCCGGTGCGGCGCGGAAGTCCCGCGCTGTCGCACGTTCCCTGGAAGTGCTTGTTCGGGGTCGGCGACAGCACGGGACCGGTCAGGGCGGCTGACAGTTCGTCACTTCTCGTTGTCCGGGGCGGGCCCTGCCGCCTCCAGCCGCGCTCCCCGGCTCTCCGCGACCCGCTTGACGTCCCCCAGGGACTCGCTCAGCCGGCTGGCGAGGAAGTGCAGCTCGCCGCTGGTCACCCGGCGGTCCGCGAGCAGGTCGGCCGCGTGGCCCAGAAGGTCTTCCGCCATGCCGAGTTGAATGCTCTCGATGCCGTCCGCGACCCGTGACACATGGCCGGTGCCGTCACCCAGGACGTAACACGGTTTGCCCTGGTCCCCCGTCCAGGGCAGCAGCCGGAGCGTGTGCCGATCGCGCTGCTCGCCGTTCACGCGTCGACCTCCACCCCGTGGAGGAACCGTGGTCCGGCATCCACCCCGTGCACGGCGAGCCACAGCGCGCGCCGCCGCGTCCGTTGCCGCCGCACTTCGGCCAGTTGCCGCTCGTGCACTTCGAGGTACGGGCGGACCAACGGGCCGGTCTCCTCGTGCGGAGGACGCTCACCGGTGCGGTGGGCGGCGGGCCCTCCGACGTAGTCGCAGGAGTAGGGGTACGAGAACGGATACGCGCACTCGTACGCACGCGAGCCTGACGGCCGGTGCCGCCCTCTGCCGGGGAACGGAAGCCGCAACAGCGGCTCGAAGAGGCGAGCGATAAGGTCCGTCATGTCAGCCTGCTTTCCTCAGGACGGCCACGCTCCCGGACCGCGCCCAACGCGGTCGCGGGAGTCTTCTCAGAGGCGGGTGAGCCCCGTCGCCAGGGGTCGCACTGCGCCAGGAGAGCAACGCTAGGGAGAGCTGCGACCAGCGGCAATGGCACTTCGGTCGAGGGTCAAACGGAAGTGCCACACACCGTCACACGGGCATGCCCACGGCGTCAGCAAGGCTGCGCATCTCAGGAGTGAGCGTCCGGCGTCGGGCAAGGATCCCGCTCACGATGTCCCGGGCGTAACGCTGCTTGGGAAACCACTGGGGCGCGGTGGCCCGGATACCGGTCAGGATGTCAACGGCCTCCGCGTACTGGCGTGTGCGGGCGTGTGCGTTCGCCACGTCCAAGAGGTGCCGGTTGCGATTGTTCGAGGTCGGGCGCATGCCCTGCACCGGCACCTTCGCCGCCAACTTGAGCACCAGGTCGGGGCGGTCCACCACCATCGCGTTCTCGGCCCGCTTGAGCGCTACGGTCACAGGGCCGAATGCTTGCAGGAAGTTCCCCTCGGGCGTGTATTCCCGCCCCAGGGCCACCGCCGCGGCATGTGCCAGCCGGATGGCGTCCTCCGCCTCGCCGGGCCGGTTGTCCCGTACCGCGGCAGCGGACATCCGCAGCAGCAGCCACCCCCAGGCGCTCAGCTCGGCAGGCGTGGCGCGGGAAAGCCGGGGCTCCACTTCGTCGGCCCATCGAGACGCCAGGTCACGCGCTTCGCCCAGTCGGCCACGCCGGAGCAGGAGCCAGCACATGACGCTGGCCGTTGCTGCGCCGTGGAGCCGGTCGGACGACTCGTCCATCGAGCGCTCCAGCGCTGCTTCCGCCGCATCGAACTGCCGCATCTGAGTCAGTAGCCAACCGGTGAGCTGCAAAATCCGCGCACGGACGACGCGCCCCTCGGGGTCACTCCGCACCAGGGCGTCGGCATCCCGCAACAACGAAGGCAGGATCGTGCTCAGCTCCACGAAGCGGTCACCCGAGAACAGCGGCATCGCGGCGTCCAGTGCCTGGCGCACCCCGGCGGCGGTCGGCGGTTCGTCCACGGTGTCGACCGCTGATGAGGTCAGCAGCGCTCGGCACACGGGCTTCCACTGGTCGTTCGCATCGACGGCATCGTCCTCACCACAGGAGGCGATCACGAGTTGGGTGGTCGGCACCCGAAGCGCCGCCGCCAGCCGCCGCACGGTCTCCAGCCGCGTGTCCTCCCGCTCTCCCTGCTCCAGCTTGCGAATCAGGGACAGCGAGACGCCCGATTCGTTCGCGAGCTCGCGCTGCGACAGGCCCCGGCGTTTACGGACTTCGCGGAGCCGCTCCCCGACATTGGCACCCATGAAATGGAGCGTACGCCCGGAGACGCATCACGGGTGTCGGGGTTCCCGGAACCACCCACCGGGGGCGCGCTCGTCGGTGCGGAAAACCAAGGAGGCCCGGTCCGTCGACCGGGCCCCTCAGATCCCCCTCCGTAACAGGGCTCCCCGAATCCCCCCGGATCCCTCCCCGGAAGCCCTGATGCCAAGTACGACCCGCAAGGTGGCGGAAGGGTTGCACGGCGGAACGAAGAAATTTGATTACGGCAGGAGACGACCGCCAAGTGATCGCGTCCGCCACGTTTCGGTCATGAGGGAAGGACGTGCGTGATGTAGCGGTCGGCCACCTCCGCCAGGACTTCCGTGCCGTCCCGGGACCAGAGGGCCTCGTTGAAGATCTCCACCTCGATCGGCCCCGTGTAGCCGGCCGCGTCCACCAGTGCGTGGAAGCGCCGGAAGTCGACGGTGCCGTCGCCCAGCTGCCCCCGGCCCAGCAGGACCCCGGCGGGCAGCGGGGTGATCCAGTCCGCCAGCTGGAAGGCTGCGATGCGCTCGCCCGCGCGGGCGATGCCGTCCGCGACGCGGTCGTCCCACCACAGGTGGTACGTATCGACGACCACGCCCACCCGGTCCGCCGGGAAGCGTTCCGCGAGGTCGAGCGCCTGGCTCAGGGTCGAGACCACGCAGCGGTCCGAGGCGAACATCGGGTGCAGCGGTTCGATGGCCAGGCGTACGCCCCGTTCGGCGGCGTACGGCGCGAGTTCGGCCAGCGCGTCCGCGACGCGCTCGCGGGCGGCGTGCAGGTCGCGGCTGCCGGGCGGGAGGCCGCCGGAGACCAGGACCAGGGTGGCGGTGCCGAGGGCGGCGGCCTCGTCGACGGCCCGGCGGTTGTCGGCCAGGGCGGCGGCACGGTCGGCGGCGCCGACGCCCGTGAGGAAGCCGCCCCGGCACAGGCTGGTGACGGTCAGGCCCGCGTCCCGCATCAGACGGGCGGCGCGCTCGACGCCGTACTCCTGGACCGGTGCGCGCCACAGGCCCACACCGGGGACGCCCGCCTTCGCGCAGCCTTCGGCCAGCTCGGGCAGTGACCACTGCTTGATGGTCTCCTGGTTGAGGGAGAGCCGGGAGAGGCCGTTCGGCGGCAGGGGGCTCACTGGTCCACTCCGTGCAGGGTGAGGAAGGTCTTCATGCGGGCCTCGGCGAGCAGCGGGTCCGGGAACAGGCCGAGGCCGTCGGCCAGTTCGTACGCCCGGGAGAAGTGGGGCAGCGAGCGGGCCGAGTGGAGGCCGCCGACCATGGTGAAGTGCGACTGGTGGCCCGCCAGCCAGGCGAGGAAGACCACGCCGGTCTTGTAGAAGCGGGTCGGGGGCTCGAAGAGGTGGCGGGACAGCTCGACCGTGGGGTCGAGGAGCTCGCGGAACTTCTTCGCGTCGCCCGTGTCGAGCGTACGGACCGCTTCCGCCGCCAGCGGGCCCAGCGGGTCGAAGACGCCGAGGAGGGCGTGGCTGAAACCGTGGTCGTCGCCCGCGATCAGCTCGGGGTAGTTGAAGTCGTCGCCCGTGTAGCAGCGCACGCCGTTCGGCAGACGGCGGCGCAGGTCGATCTCGCGCCGGGCGTCCAGGAGCGAGATCTTGACGCCGTCGACCTTGTCGGGGTGTGCGGCGATGACCTCCAGGAAGGTGTCCGTGGCGGCGTCCAGGTCCGTACTGCCCCAGTAGCCGTCGAGCGCCGGGTCGAACATCGGGCCCAGCCAGTGCAGGATCACCGGCTCGGCCGCCTGGCGCAGGAGGTGGCCGTACGCCGCCAGGTAGTCCTCGGGGCCCCGGGCGGCCGCCGCCAGTGCGCGGGACGCCATGAGGATGGCGCGGGCGCCGGTCGATTCGACGAGGGCGAGCTGTTCCTCGTACGCGGCCGTGACGTCGGGGAGGGTGTGGACGACGCCGGGGGCCAGCTGGTCGGTGCCGACGCCGCAGGCGATCGCGCCGCCGGACGACGCGGCCTCGGCGGCCGAGCGGACGATGAGTTCGCTCGCTCCCGCCCAGTCGAGGCCCATGCCGCGCTGCGCCGTGTCCATCGCCTCGGCCACGCCCAGGCCGTGCGACCACAGGTGACGGCGGAAGGCGAGGGTGGCGTCCCAGTCGATCGCGGCCGGGGCGTCCGGCGACACGTCGGCGTACGGGTCGGCCACCACGTGCGCCGCCGAGTAGACCGTGCGGGAGGTGAGGGGGGTGCGGGCGCCGTGCGGTGCGAGGGCGAGGGGCTCGGTGCGGGGTGCGTACACGCGGTGCCCGTGCGCGCCGTGCGGGAGGTTGACCGTCACAGCGACAGCTCCGGTACGTCGTGGCGGCGGCCCTCGGCGGACGCCTTGAGGCCGAGCTCCGCCAGCTGGACACCGCGCGCGCCCGCGAGCAGGTCCCAGGTGTACGGCTCGTCGAGCGCGACGTGGCGCAGGAACAGCTCCCACTGGGCCTTGAAGCCGTTGTCGTACGGATCGTTGTCGGGCACTTCCTGCCACTGGTCGCGGAAGGAGTGCGTGACCGGCAGGTCCGGGTTCCAGACCGGCTTGGGGGTGGCGCTGCGGTGCTGCGCGCGGCAGTTGCGCAGGCCGGCGACGGCGGAGCCGTGTGTTCCGTCCACCTGGAACTCGACGAGCTCGTCGCGGTTGACGCGGACCGCCCAGGAGGAGTTGATCTGGGCCACCGCGCCGCCCTCCAGCTGGAAGATGCCGTACGCCGCGTCGTCGGCGGTGGCGTCGTACGGCTTGCCCTGCTCGTCCCAGCGCTGCGGGATGTGCGTCGTGACGTGCGCCTGGACGGTCGTGACCCGGCCGAACAGCTCGTGCAGTACGTACTCCCAGTGCGGGAACATGTCGACGACGATGCCGCCGCCGTCCTCCGCCCGGTAGTTCCAGGAGGGGCGCTGGGCTTCCTGCCAGTCGCCCTCGAAGACCCAGTAGCCGAACTCCCCCCGGACGGAGAGGATCTCGCCGAAGAAACCGCCGTCGATCAGGCGCTTCAGCTTGAGCAGGCCCGGGAGGAAGATCTTGTCCTGTACGACGCCGTGCTTGATGCCGGCGTCACGGGCGAGGCGGGCCAGGCCGAGGGCGGCGTCGAGGCCGGTGGCCGTGGGCTTCTCCGTGTAGACGTGCTTGCCTGCGGTGATCGCCTTTCTGATGGCCTCCTCGCGGGCCGAGGTGACCTGCGCGTCGAAGTAGATGTCGACCGTCTCGTCGGCGAGGACGGCGTCGAGGTCCGTGGACCACTCGGTGAGGCCGTGGCGTCCGGCCATCTCCTCGAGCACGTGTTCGCGGCGCCCCACCAGGACGGGCTCGGGCCACAAGGCCGTGCCGTCGCCGAGGTCCAGGCCGCCCTGCTCGCGGATGGCGAGGATCGAGCGGACGAGGTGCTGGCGGTACCCCATCCGGCCCGTGACGCCGTTCATGGCGATGCGCACTGTCCTGCGTGTCACGAAAGTTCCCTCCGTACGGCCATAGCAAGCGCTTTCTATACGCTATGAAGCTAGCCTGCGGACAGCTGCCCGTACAAGACCCGGAGGACGACCAGATGACAGTGACCTTGGCGGACGTGGCGGCCCGCGCCCAGGTGTCGCCGGCCACCGTCTCCCGCGTGCTCAACGGCAACTACCCGGTCGCCGCCACCACGAGGGAACGGGTGCTGCGCGCGGTCGACGATCTTGATTACGTGCTGAACGGGCCGGCCAGTGCGCTTGCCGCGGCGACGTCGGATCTCGTGGGGATCCTGGTGAACGACATCGCCGACCCCTTCTTCGGGATCATGGCCGGGGCGGCCCAGTCGCAGATCGGCGGGGCGGAGGGGGCCGGCTCCGGTGCGGGACGGGCCGGGAGCGAGAAGCTCGCGATCGTCTGCAACACGGGGGGATCGCCGGAGCGGGAGCTCACGTACCTGACGCTGTTGCAGCGCCAGCGGGCGGCGGCGGTGATTCTGACCGGGGGCGCGATCGAGGACCCCGGGCACTCGGCGGCGGTCGCGGCGAAGCTCGCGAAGCTGGCGGACGGGGGGACGCGGGTGGTGCTGTGCGGGCGGCCGCCGTTGCCGTCGTCGTTGCTGGGGGGCGGGGACGGGGAGGGGAACGGTGACGGTGACGCGGTGGTGGCCGCGCTCACGTTCGACAACCGGGGCGGGGCGCGGCGGCTCACCGAACACCTGCTGGCCCTGGGGCACCGGAGGATCGGGTACGTCGCCGGGCCGGTGGAACGCACGACCACACGGCACCGGCTGGAGGGGCACCGGGAGGCGATGGCCGCGGCCGGCGTCCTCGGCGGGGGTACGGGCGAGGATGAGCTGACGGTGCACGGGCCGTACGACCGGCAGTCCGGGTACGACGCGACGCTGGAGCTCCTGCGGCGGGAGCCGGGGCTGACGGCGGTGGTCGCCGCGAACGACACGGTGGCGCTGGGGGCGTGCGCGGCGCTGCGCGACCGGGGGCTGCGCATCCCGGACGACGTGTCGGTGGCGGGCTTCGACGACCTGCCGTTCTCGGTGGACACGGTGCCGGCGCTGACGACCGTGCGGCTGCCGCTGCACGAGGCGGGGGCGCGGGCGGGGCGGCTGGCCACGGGGCGGGAGGCGGCGCCGCCGGGGGGTGTCGCCTCGGTGGCGGCGGAGCTGATGGTGCGGGGGTCCACGGGGCGCGCGGGGCGTGCGGGGGCTTCGCGGGGCTGAGGTCCGGCCTGGACGGCTGGACCCTGCACCGGCTCCGCCACAGTGCGCTCACCCACGACGCCGGGGGCGGCACCTCCACCCCGATGCCGGCCCGCTCCCGTCACGCCTCCGTCCGCTCCCTGGAGCGGTACGCCCGCCCCGGTGTGGACGCGGTCGCCCGGCACGTCGCCGACCGCGACCCGGCCGCCCGCCGCCGTAGGTGACTCACGGCTGACGTCAGAGGCAGTGTTCGACGGAGAACCGCTGGGGTCGCGACCGTCCGGCCGGCGCGCGCAACTGGAACGGAGGCACGGTGGTTGTGGGGCCTGTACCAGCGCCACCCCTGGCTGGCACGCGCCATGGCTGCCCTGACCCGGCCGATGGCCTCGCCCCACGCGATGCGGTACACCGAGCGGGTCCTCAGTGCCCTGAACGGCCTGGGGCTGACACCGACCCAGACCATCCACGTCCACCTCACTCTTCTCGGGTACGCCCAGGGCGTCGCGGCGGCTGTCGAGCTGGAGTCGCAAGCGCGGCAGGACACCGGCATGACCCCCGAGGAGTGGATGGCCTCCAACGAATCGCGGCTGGAGACGATCCGGACCGCTGGGTCCTGTCCGACCCTGTCCACCCTCTTCGACCAGGAGGAATCCGACCTCGAACTCGACACTCCCTTCGAATTCGGGCTCGCACGGATGCTGGACGGAGTCGAATCACTCATCGAGCAGTCCGGAAGTCAGGACCACTGGGCCCGCGCCTGGAGGTCGAGCTCAGACGCCGCCTGTCAAAACTTCTGACAGCGACACCGGTCTGCTGTTCCCTTCCTGCTCGGCCTCCTGAATCCGAGCGAATCAGGGCTTCGAGATCATCCCGTTGCCCCTTCGGCGCGCATCCCGGTCACACCCCGTGCGCGGTCAGTGCGTCCGCCACCTGGGTGAAGAAGCGTGCGTGCGCCGCGTGGCTGGCCGGGAGTTCCGGGTTCCAGGGGATCACGCGCGCGGTGCCCAGGCGGGCCGCGTCGAGGGGGGTCGCGTTGGCGCGGGTGTCCGCCAGGACGATCTGCGGGGCGAGCGACGCGGTTTCGGGCCAGCCGACGGTGGACCAGTTCGCGCCGCTCCCGGCGGGCGGATCCATCAGCCGTACGCCCAGTCCGGTGAGGGCGCGCAGGTCGGGCCAGGAGTGGGGCCGGGCGAGGTGGACCCGGTCACCGGCCGGGGAGAGGGCCAGGACACGGGGTGCGTCGCCCGTCGCGGCGGTGCGCAGCCGTTCGCGTGCCGCGTCCAGGGCGGTCGGGGGCTCCGCGCCGCCGAGCGAGGCCGCGAGTGCGGCGAAGCGTCCCCGGATCTCGTCGAGCGAACGCTCCTGCCCGACGTCGAGGACCACGACCGGTGCCTGGGCTTCCAGATGCTTGGCCGCGTCCGGCTCGATTCCGTAGACCTGGCCGCCCCCGTAGCTGACGGCCACGACGAGGTCGGCCCCGGAGGAGAGCACGCGGCCGGGGTCGAGCGAGCCGCCCCCGCCGAAGTAGGTGACCTCACCGAGCGGGAGCCGGCCGGACTTGGCCCGGTCGGGGACGGGGCCGTCGTGGTGGGAGCCGAAGACGCCCAGGGGAAGTAGGCCGTGGTCCCAGAGGGTCGCGCCCGCCTGGAGGTAGGCCACGACCTTGGTGGGCCACCGGTCGGCCGACGACACCTGTCCGCGGTCGTCGCGGAACTGCCATATCGCTGCTGCTTCTGTCATGGACGAGTCCTGCCCCGCCGGAAGCCGCCGGAAGCTTCCGCACGCCCGGCCCGGTGGGCCCGCTGGTCCGTGCGGTGGCGGTTCCGCTTACGGGGTGGACTACCGGGAAGTCGTGGTGTGGACGAATGATGTGCTGGCAGCCGCCCGGCAGGTCCACCGGCGCGCCGGGTTCGCGCTCGTCGCCGGGAAGCCGCACCGCTGGTACGGAGCGGGTCCGGTGGGCCAGGACCGGCGGTTCCCCATAGGAAGGAACACCACAGTGAAGTACGCCTTCTCCACCCTCGGGGTGCCGGGCATGCCGACGAGCGAGGTCGTACGGCTGGCGGCCGAGACCGGTTACGACGGCGTGGAACTGCGCGCGCACCCCGAGGAGCCGGTCCACCCGGGCATCGGTGCGCAGGACCGGAGGGACGTCGTCGAGCGGTTCGAACGCGCGGGTGTCGAGATCCTGGCGGTGGCGGGGTACACCCGGGTGGCGGCCCCCGGCGAGGACGAACCCGTCTACGAGGAGCTCCGCGCCCTGCTGGCCCTCGCGCGCGACCTGGGCGCGCCGTACGTCCGCGTCTTCCCCGGCGGCGGCGACGGGCAGAGCCAGGAGGACGCGGACGCGACGGCGGCCCGGCGGCTGGGCCTGGCGGCCGAGACGGCGGCCGACCTGGGCGTGCGGATTCTGCTGGAGACGCACGACTCGCACCGGACGGGTGCGGCGGCCGCACGTGTCCTGGGGCCGGTCGGGCACAAGAACGTGGGCGCGCTGTGGGACGTGATGCACACCTGGCTGGGCGGCGAGACCCCGGCGGCTGCCCACGCCGTACTGGCCCCGCACCTCGGGTACACCCAGGTCAAGGACATCGCGTCGGCCGACGACACGACCCCGCTGGCGCTGGGGGCGGGCGCGTTGCCGCTGGGCGAGTGCGTCGCGCTGCTCGACGGCGACGGATGGGTGTGCTGGGAGTACGAGAAGCGCTGGTACCCGGCGGCGGCGGACCTGCCGGGGCTGCTGGCGGAGGGGCGGGCGTATCTGCGGGGCCTGTCGGCCTGACCGGTGGTCAGGCCGGGGGGGGCATGAGGGGCGCTGAGGGGTTTCGGGTGCCCCGGCCGTCCCTCCCGTGCCTTCTCCGCGCGGTCTCCGCATCGGAGGGAACCCGCGGCGAACCGCCTCCGTCCCATCGGCGTACTGCCGGTGAGTCTCCGCGGAGCGGTGTCGGCGCTCGCCGGCTCCCCCTCTCCGGCCGTCTGCGGCCGGCGGCACGGCCGCCACTGGTGCGCCCCCTCCGCAGGTGCCAGTGGCGGCTCCCGCCTTCCCCGTTCGGCCCCTTCGCCGCGCCCCCGTCCGCGACACGGGCCCCTTTGTGCTGCCGCACCCTTGACCTGGCAGTTAGTTTCCGGATATCCGTGACTCCTTGGAAGTTTCCTTCAACTCCGTTGTCGAGTACGGCCGTAAGGAGCTCACGTGCACCATCACCGCACCTCCAGACGCACCCTGCTCACCGCGACCGCCGCCGCAGTGGCCGCGACCGCCGTCACCACCACGCCGGCCATAGCCGCAGGTGGGGAGTCCGCGAGGAGATCCACCCGGGACCGCCTCAAGCGCCTCGTCTCCCGGATGAGCCTGGAGGAGAAGGTCGGCCAGCTCTTCGTGATGCGGGTGTACGGGCACTCCGCGACCGAGCCCGACCAGGCCGACATCGACCTCAACCTGAAGGAGATGGGAGTCAGGACCGCCGCCGAGCTCGTCGCGAAGTACCACGTCGGCGGCATCATCTACTTCACCTGGGCGCACAACACCCGTGAGCCCCGCCAGATCGCCGATCTGTCCAACGGGATCCAGCGGGCCGGGCTCGCCCAGGACACGCCCGTCCCCCTCCTCATCTCCACCGACCAGGAGCACGGCATCGTCGCCCGCGTCGGCAGGCCCGCGACGCTCGTGCCGGGCGCGATGGCGCTCGGGGCCGGCGGGTCGCGCGCCGACGCGCGGAAGGCGGCGCAGATCGCGGGGGCCGAGCTGACCGCCATGGGCATCGTGCAGAACTACGCGCCCGTCGCGGACGTCAACGTCAACCCCGCCAACCCCGTCATCGGCGTACGGTCCTTCGGGTCCGATCCGCAAGCTGTCGCCGGGATGGTCACCGCGCAGGTCAAGGGGTACCAGGGCGCCGGGATCGCCGCGACCTCCAAGCACTTCCCCGGGCACGGCGACACCAAGGACGACAGCCACTACGCCCTCCCGACGATCCGTCACACCGCCGAGCAGTGGGAGGAGCTGGACGCCCCGCCGTTCCGCGCCGCCATCGCCGCCGGCATCGACTCGATCATGACCGCCCACATCGTCGTACCGGCCCTCGATCCGGCCGAGGACCCGGCGACGCTCTCCAAGCCGATCCTGACCGGGGTCCTGCGCGAGCGGCTGGGGTACGACGGGGTCGTGGTGACCGACTCCCTCGCCATGGCGGGCGTACGCCAGAAGTACGGTGACGACCGGGTGCCCGTCCTCGCGCTCCTCGCCGGGTGCGACCAGCTGCTGAACCCGCCGGACCTGCCCACCGCCTGGAACGCCGTCCTCAAGGCCGTGCGGGACGGGGAGATCAGCATGGCGCGGATCGAGGAATCGATCCTGCGGATCCTGCTCCTCAAGGACAGGCTGGGGCTGTTCCGGAATCCTTACGCCTCTCCCCAGGACGTGGACCGGACCGTGGGCGTGCGCGCCCACCTCGCCGCGGCGGACAGGATCGCCGAGAAGACGACCACCCTGCTCGCCAACGAGGGCCGGCTGCTGCCGCTCAGCCGCCGCACGCACAAGAACGTGCTGGTGGTCGGGGCCGACCCCGCGTCGCCCTCCGGCACCACCGGGCCGCCCACCACCGTCGTCGCCGGGGCCCTGACCGCACTCGGCTTCACCGCCACGGCCCTGTCCACCGGGATCACCCCGACCCGGGCGAAGATCGACGAGGCGGTGGCGGCGGCCAAGGGCAAGGACGTGGTGGTCGTGGGGACGTACAACGTCTCGGCGACCAGTCCGCAGCGCACGCTCGTCCGCGAGCTGGCGGCGACCGGGGTGCCCGTCGTCACCCTCGCCATCCGCAATCCGTACGACATCGCCCAGCTCGACGGGACGGGGCTGCGCGCGAGCCTCGCGGCGTACTCGTGGACCGATGTCGAACTGCGCGCGGCGGCGCGGGTCATCGCGGGTCATGCCGGGCCCGGAGGGAAGCTGCCCGTTCCGGTGCAGCGGGCGGACGATCCGGCGAAGGTGCTGTATCCGGTCGGGTACGGGCTGACGTACTAGGCGTGCGCGTGGTGCGCCGGACCACCGGCGCACCACCAGGTGACGCGAAGCCCCCCGCACGTCCGGCGTGTGTCCGCCCGGGCGGGGAGAGGTCGGCCCGCCGCGCCCGCCGGGTGTGAGTCTTCGTCACATCCGGCGGGCGCGGCGGTCCGGGCGGGACGGCCGCACCGGTCGCACCGGCCGGACGCGTTACGGGCGCAGGGTCTGCCGCCGCTCCGTGCCGCGCTTGTCGAGCTTCGCGTCGTACGACGCCAGCGGCTTCGCCTTCGACGGGTCCGCCTGGACGGCGGCCGGGGCCACGCCCGCCCATTCGAGGATCGCGGCGGTCGCCTTCGCCTTCTGCTCGGGGACCAGGCCCGCGACGTTGGCGCCGTGGTTGGCGCCGGGCGCGGTGTAGACGTAGGAGTCGCGCGCGCCCTTGCCGAGGCGGAACGGCTCGGCGCCCCACGGGTCGTTCTCCCCGTTCACGAACAGCATCCGCGTGGCGTTGTGCCGCACCCAGCGGTCCACGTCCCGCATCGCGCTCGGCTCGAACTTCATCGGGATGTCGCGCGGCACGTAGGCGCGCGGCTGGAAGAAGTCCGGGCCGTACTTCATGAGGCCGTCGAGGTGCGGGTACTTCACCTGCGGCGCGCCCAGCTGGGTGCCCGCCTGGTAGTAGTACGGCGTGTACGTCGCCAGGCTCTGGTCGCTGTACGCGGCGAAGCCGGAGATGGCGTCGACGTAGTCGTAGACGACCTGGTCGGAGGAGTCGGCGGCGGGCACGTCCGCGCAGTCGCTCTCCTTGCTGTACTGCCAGAAGGCCCACACGAAGTCGAGGACCGTGGACTCGTACGCCTTGTCCAGGCTGCCGACGGTGTCGAAGGTGGCGTTGTTGGCGTCCGCCCACTCCTTCAGCTTCGCGCTCAGCGGGCCGCGCCGCTCAAGTGCCTCGCGCTGCACGGCGTTGAGCGCGTCGCGGCACTCCTTGGTGCCGACGCCGCGGAAGAAGCGGTCGTACGCCGAGTCCTCCTTGTTCACCACGTCGTTGGGGGCGACGTACGCGACGACGCCGTCCATGTCGCGCGGGTAGAAGCGCTCGTAGTACGTCGCGGTCATGCCGCCCTTGGAACCGCCGGTGGAGAGCCACTTCTTGGAGTAGATCTTCTTCAGCTCCGTGAAGACGCGGTGCTGGTCGCTCGCGGCCTGCTGGATGTCGAGCTTCGACCAGTCGGCGGGCGACGGCCGGGACGGAGTGAAGAAGCGGTACTCCAGCGACACCTGGTTGCCGTCGACGATCTGCGTCGGCTCACTGCGGCGCGGCGTCGTCGAGACGTTGTATCCGCTGGTGAAGAAGACCGTCGGGCGGTTCGTGTCCTTGTGCAGCAGGGTGATCCGCTGCTTGAACGTGCCCTTGGACGGCTGCCGGTGGTCGACCGGCTGGGTGTAGTTCAGTACGAAATAGCGGTAGCCGGTGTACGGCTTCTCCTCGGCCAGGCTCATGCCCGGTATCGCGAGGATCCGCTCCTTGATGTCCTGCTGCTCCGGCTCCGCGGTGGTGACCGCCCCGGCCGGTGTGCTGCCGAGTCCCACGGTGCCTATGAGCACCGCGAACGACAGCAGCAAGCTGCGCGCCTTGCGCATTCGCCCTCCCCTGTTGAAACACAGACGACGGGGCGAACCTAGCGGGGCAACTCCCGGACCACCAGCCTCAGCAGAGAATCCAGCCGGTGGACGCCCCCCTGGCGCCGACCGAACCGTGCGCCCGCACACAGCGGTTGAGGGCGTAGACCGTCACCGGCCCCGCGCGGTGGGTGAACCGGCCGCTGTCCTTGGCGGCGCGGCTGCCGCGCGCCTGGATGGTGACGGACATGCTCTGCCGTGCGCCGGGGCGCTTGGCGACGGTGACGGCGCAGGCGTAGCGGCGGCTCTTGTAGACGCGCAGCTCACCGGTGGCGAAGGCGACCGTCTTCACCTTGCGGCCGGGGCAGGCCGAAGCGGCCTCGGCGCTCCCGGCGCCGGGGCCCGTGAACACCAGGCCCGCCACCGCGACCGCCACGGCAAGTCCGTACATCAGGTGTTTTCTCATCGCCCCACCGAACACTCGCGCCCTCTTCCCCCTCGTGAGCGTACGCACACACGTGCGTACGGACGCCCGAGGGGTGCGGCTCGGTTGCGCTCGTCGCGGCGGGGATCCGGGACGGCCGTACGGGTTCCGGGGTCCTGCCGTGCTCAGACCGCCGCCGGCTCGTCCTCCCCCACGAAGGTGCGCCACAGCCGCGCGTACGTCCCGCCCAGGGCCAGCAGCTCGTCGTGCGTGCCGTCCTCGACGACCCGGCCGCGGTCCATGACCACGACCCGGTCGGCCCGCGCCGCCGTCGTCAGGCGGTGCGCGACGACCAGGGTGGTGCGGCGGCCGGTGAGCCGGTCGGTGGCCTGGTTGACCTGGGCCTCGGTGGCGAGGTCCAGGGCGGCGGTCGCCTCGTCGAGGAGCAGGACGTCCGGGTCGACGAGTTCGGCGCGGGCGAGCGCGATGAGCTGGCGCTGGCCCGCGGAGAGGTTGCGGCCGCGTTCGGCGACCTCGTGCAGGTAGCCGCCTTCGAGGGTGGCGATCATGTCGTGCGCGCCGACCGCACGGGCCGCCGCCTCGACCTCGGCGTCGGTGGCGTCGCTCCGTCCGTAGGCGATGGCGTCGCGGACCGTGCCCGCGAAGAGGTACGCCTCCTGCGGTACGACGCCGAGGCGGTGCCGGTACGCCGTGATGTCGAGGTCGCGCAGGTCGGTGCCGTCGGCGGTGACCCGCCCCGAGGTGGGGTCGTAGAAGCGGGCGACGAGCTTGACGACGGTGGACTTGCCCGCGCCGGTCTCGCCGACGAAGGCGACGGTCTGGCCGGCCGGGATGCGCAGGTCGATCCCGCCGAGTGCCTCTTCGGGCTCGTCGGCGGACCCGTACTGGAAGCGCACGTCCTCGAAGGCGATCTCGCCGCGCAGCGACAGGACGTCCCTGGGCCGCTCGGCGGCGGCGGTCGAGGTGGGTTCCCGGAGGAGCTCCTGAATGCGCCTCAGGGAGACGGTGGCCTGCTGGTACCCGTCGAAGACCTGCGAGAGCTGCTGCACGGGCGCGAAGAACAGGTCGATGTAGAGGAGGTACGCGACGAGCGCGCCCGTGGTCAGCGTGCCCGCGTCCACCCGCCCCGCGCCGACGATCAGCACCGCGGCGGCGGCGACCGACGACAGCAGCTGCACGAAGGGGAAGTAGACGGAGATCAGCCACTGGCCGCGCACGCGCGCCTCGCGGTAGCTGTCGCTGCGCTCCGCGAACCGCTCGGCGCCGGTGCGCTCGCGCCGGAACGCCTGGACGATGCGCAGTCCGGACACGGACTCCTGGAGGTCGGCGTTGACCACACCGACCCGGTCGCGGGCCAGCTCGTACGCCTTGACGCTCGACTTCCGGAAGAAGTACGTACCGATGACCAGCACCGGCAGCGTCATGAAGACCACCAGGGCCAGCTGCACGTCGATGACGAGCAGCGCGACCATGATGCCGAAGAAGGTGACGAGGGAGACGAAGGCCGTGACGAGACCGGTCTGGAGGAACGTCGACAGGGCGTCGACGTCCGTCGTCATGCGGGTCATGATGCGGCCGGTCAGTTCGCGCTCGTAGTAGTCGAGGCCGAGGCGCTGGAGCTGGGCGAAGATCTTGAGCCGGAGCGCGTAGAGCACGCGCTCGCCGGTCCGGCCGGTCATCCGCATCTCGCCGGTCTGCGCGGCCCACTGCACGACGACGGAGAGCAGGGCGAGTCCGGACGCCGCCCAGACCGCGCCGAGCGCGAGCTGGGTGACGCCCTCGTCGATGCCGTGGCGGATCAGGACCGGCAGGAGCAGCCCCATGCCGGCGTCGGCGGCGACGAGCGCGAGGCTGACCAGCAGCGGCAGCCCGAAGCCGCGCAGGAGGCGGCGCAGGCCGTACGACTCCTCGGACCGGACGGCGCGGTCCTCGTCGACGTCCGGTACGTCGTCGGCCGGCGGCAGCGCGGCGACCTGGGCGAGCAGCTCGGGCGTGGCCGGCATGCCGGGGGCGTGGTCGGTGCCCCCGGCGCCGCCGGACGAGGTCTCGTCCCGTACCCACAGGTCGGGCGTGATGCCGCGCTCGGCGTCGAACTCGGCGTCCAGCTCCGCCTGCACGGACCGGTCGTCGGCCGGCTCGGGGGCCTTGGTGAGGAGGTGCCCGGGCGATACGCCGCCGAGCTCGTCGGGGTCGGTGAGCAGCCGCCGGTAGAGGGCGCAGCGCCGCTGGAGCTCCTCGTGGGTACCGATGTCGGCGAGGCGGCCGCCGTCGAGCACGGCGATGCGGTCGGCGAGGTTGAGGGTGGAGCGGCGGTGGGCGATGAGCAGCGTCGTACGCCCCGCCATGACGGTCTTCAGCGCCTCGTGGATCTCGTGCTCGACGCGGGCGTCCACGGCGGAGGTGGCGTCGTCGAGGAGGAGCAGGCGGGGGTCGGTGAGGATGGCACGGGCGAGGGCGATGCGCTGGCGCTGGCCGCCGGAGAGGGTGAGGCCGTGTTCGCCGACGGCCGTGGCGTAGCCGTTCGGCAGCTCGGAGATGAAGTGGTGCGCCTGGGCGGCGCGGGCGGCGGTCTCGATCTGCTCGTCGGTCGCGTCCGGCAGCCCGTACGCGATGTTGGCGCGGACGGTGTCGGAGAACAGGAAGCTGTCCTCCGGTACGAGCCCGATGGCGGCCCGCAGCGAGTCGAGGGTGAGCTCGCGGACGTCGTGTCCGCCGACGAGGACGGCGCCGCGGGACACGTCGTAGAAGCGCGGGAGGAGGAGGGAGACGGTGGACTTGCCGCTGCCGGAGGAGCCCACGACGGCGACGGTCTCGCCGGAGCGGATTTCGAGGGAGAAGCCGTCGAGGACGGGCCGGTCTTCGGCGTAACCGAAGGTCACGTCGTCGAACTCGACGGTCGCGGGGGCGTCGGCGGGAAGTTCCCTGGTCCCGTCCTCGATGGACGGCCGGGTGTCGATCAGCTCCAGGACGCGCTCGACGCCGGCCCGCGCCTGCTGGCCGACGGTGAGGACCATGGCGAGCATGCGGACGGGGCCGACGAGCTGGGCCAGGTAGGTGGAGAAGGCCACGAACGTACCGAGGGTGATCTGTCCGCGCGTCGCGAGCCAGCCGCCGAGCGCGAGCATCGCGACCTGGCCGAGGGCGGGCACGGCCTGGAGGGCCGGGGTGTAACGGGAGTTGAGCCGGACGGTCCGCATACGCCCGGCGAAGAGCCGCCGGCCGACCTCGCGCAGCTTGCCGGTCTCCTGCTCCTCCTGGCCGAAGCCCTTGACGACGCGTACGCCGGAGACCGCGCCGTCGACGACGCCCGCGACGGCGGCGGCCTGGCCCTGGGCGTACCAGGTGGCCGGGAAGAGCCGGGTGCGGCTGCGCCTGGCGATGAACCAGAGGGCGGGGGCGACGGCGAGGGCGACGAGGGTCAGGACCGGTGAGAGCCACGCCATGATCCCGAGCGAGATGAAGAACAGCAGGAAGTTCCCGATGGTCATCGGGAGCATGAAGAGGAGGCTCTGGATGAGCTGGAGGTCGCTGGTGGCGCGGCCGACGACCTGGCCGGTGGAGAGCTCGTCCTGGCGGCGTCCGTCGAGGCGGGTGACGGTCCCGTACATCTCGGTGCGCAGGTCGTGCTGGACGTCGAGGGCGAGGCGGCCGCCGTAGTAGCGGCGTATGTAGGTGAGGACGTACACGACGACGGCCGCGGCGATCAGCAGCCCGGTCCACACGGCGAGGGACTTGGAGCCGTCCCCGATGACGTCGTCGATGACCACCTTGGTGATCAGCGGGACGAGCGCCATGACGGCCATGCCGCCGAGCGACGATCCGAGTGCGAGCACGACATTGCGCCGGTACCTCCAGGCATAGCCCGCCAGCCGCCGTGCCCATCCCTGATCCGCCGCCGCCACTGGTGCCTCCCGGTCGTCCCCACGTTCTGATCTGCCGGAAGTCACCAACGCGGTGAGGTGCGGATTTCATCCCGGCGTCATGAATACGGGTCTCCGGTCCCAGGACCTCCCAGGACCCCGTCACCCGTTCGGTGGAGTTCCCGACTGCTTCCCCGAGCCATACACTGGGGTATCTATACATTCGCGTGTATGGAAGATCCTTTTGTGGTCGAGATCGAGCCGGAGGTCCGGCTGTGGCTCACTTCGACATGGGCGGCAACCGTGACGCCATACGGATCCCGTACCGGCTCGCACCAGGGCGGAGGGTGGTTCTTCTGACGGTCTTCCGCAAGACCCGGCGGCGCGAAGACGCAGAGGTCGCGCGCGCCAAGCGGGCAGGGGTGATCCGCGCAGCCGGTCACGAGCCCGCACACGAGGAATCCACTCGTGTCGTCAAGAGAGGAAAAGAGTGATGGTGAGTCACGCCCATTGGAGGCTCGCCAGGGACCGGAAGGTCGCGCAGGGCATCGCGGAAGACCCGGAGGTCGCCAAGCGGCGAGAGGAGATCCAGCTGGCCTTCGACCTCGGGCAGGCGGTGTACGACCGGCGTACCGCACTCGGCATCTCGCAGACCGAGCTCGCCCAGCGCGCCGGTATGACCCAGCCGCAGGTCTCCAAGCTGGAACTGGGCGGCACCATGCCGACGCTGCCGCTGCTCGCCCGGCTGGCGCGGGCGATGGACGCCTCGTTGAGCGTGGAGCTCGACGGTGATACGTCCGTGGTCGCGTTCCGCGCACGTACCACCGCCGCCTGACCGGCGCCCCGGTCAGGGCTGCGGCACCGCCGGTATCTCCTCGCGCGGGGTCTGCGTCGGGGCGTACAGGGTGGAGGCGGAGGCCGT
Source organism: Streptomyces enissocaesilis (assembly GCF_039533765.1). Lineage (NCBI taxonomy): Bacteria > Bacillati > Actinomycetota > Actinomycetes > Kitasatosporales > Streptomycetaceae > Streptomyces > Streptomyces enissocaesilis. Next base: position 291,678 of record NZ_BAAAUD010000047.1, read on the forward strand.
GGGGTTGAGGGCCTTGTGGATCGCGCGGGACACGGCCTGGACGGTGTTCACGCCGTCGTTCATGGTGGCGTTGTCGTGGGTGAGCACGGTGATCGCGTAGTCGTGGCCGTTGCCCGTGAACGCGCCGATGGAGTGCACCCGCCAGCCGTGCGTGGAGCGGGGCAGCCAGCCGTTCTTGACCTGGATGGTGGCGGAGGACGGGGCTCCGGCCGGAGTGCCCCAGCGCTGGGAGGAGATGACCTTGCCCATCAGGCCGAGGGTGTACTTGCGCGCGTTGTCGCTCAGGACGGCGTTCTTCGCGGTGAGCAGCGCGAGCAGCTTCTGCTCGTCGTGGGCGGTGATCCGGGTCAGGCCCCAGTAGCCACCCGTACCGGGGACGGTCTGCGTCATCCCGGCGGCGGCCAGGAAGCCCTTGATCTTCGTCATGCCGAGCTGGCGCCACAGCGCGCTGGTGGCGTTGTTGTCCGACTTGGTGATCATGTCGGTGGCGAGCCTGGCCTCACGGGACGTCAGGTAGCGGTTGGTCTTCTTGGCGTCCCACAGCAGCGCGGCGAGGACCGTCACCTTGACCACGCTCGCGGAGTCGTACTTCTGCGTGGCGCGCAGGGTGCAGGTGGTCTTGGTGGTGCGGTCGTACAGCGAGACGGCCGTCGTGGACCTCCGCCCCTTGAGCGCGGCGGTGATGTCCTTCGTCAGCTTGGCCGCGAGGCCGGCCTTGCCCGAGGTGCAGGCCACCGCCGGCGCGGTGGCAGCGGCGGCGGGTGCCGCCGCGGCAACGGGAGCCAGTGCGCCCAGTGCCAGTGTGGCGGCGATCGCGCCGCGGTGTATGCGGTGGTAGGTCATGGTATGGCTCCCCGTCCCCTGGTGTTCCTGGCTGAAATGACTCTTCAGGGGCGGAAAGGTTGCACGGAACGCGCTCCTGGAAGGGAAGTTCTGCGCGAAATCCTTCCGGGTGGTGATGCCTTCCCACGAAGGAAGGGGGAGGGACACGGCAACCGCCGATCCGAGCGGGGCCCGGCTCGGCGGGCAGCTCCACGCGGCGCTCGCCGCGCCGCAGAAGCTCAGCGCACCGGGCGACCACCACTCGTCGGGGCGGCCCGGGGCGTCGGCGAGGGCCGCCGAGAGGCCCTTCGGCCGTATGAACGGGCACCTGGAGAAGAGGAGCCCCTACTTCCTGAAGGCGCGCGGACGCGGCCACGAGAAGCGCCAGGAGTTCCGCGAGAACCGGTTCCCGCGCGCGGGCGCTCCGGAAGGGGCACTCGGCGCCGGCATGGCCGGTGCCGAGTGCCCGACCGGGCCGTCAGAGGTGCGTCGGGGCGAACATCCGCAGCAGGGCCGGGAGTACGAGCACCGAAGGACCGGGGGCCGACAGGGACTCGGCCAGGTCTTCGGCCAGGGTCTGCGGGGTCGTGCGGCGCGCCGGTACGCCGAAGGATTCGGCCAGGGCGACGAAGTCCGGGCGGGACAATTCCGTGCCGGTGGCCTCGTCGAAGGCGTCGGTCATGTACTCGCGGAGGATGCCGTAACCGCCGTCGTCCACGATCAGCCAGGTGACCGGGAGGCCGTGCTGGCGGGCGGTGGCGAGTTCGGCGATCGAGTACATCGCGCCGCCGTCCCCGGAGACCGCGAGGACGGGGCGGGCGGGGTCCGCCGCCGCCGCGCCGAGCGCCGCCGGGAAGCCGTAGCCGAGACCGCCCGCGCCCTGCGCCGAGTGCATGGTGTTGGGGTGGCGGGGGTCGAAGGCCGACCAGGCCCAGTACGCCAGGATCGTCATGTCCCAGAAGCTGGGGGACGCGTCCGGCAGTGCCTCCCGGACGGACGCGAGCAACTGCTGCTCCAGCGGCAGGTCCTGGGACGCGATGCGCTCCCGTACCTTCGCCAGGACCTCGCTCACGCGCTCGCGCGCCGTCTCGTCCTCGCGGTCCTCCACCGTCTCCAGGAGGGCCGACAGCGCCAGGCGGGCGTCCGCGTGGATACCGAGCGCCGGGTGGTTGGACTCCAGCTTGCCGAGGTCCGCGTCGATCTGGACGATCCGGCCGCGCGGCTCGAACGTGTGGTAGTTCGAGGACAGTTCGCCCAGGCCCGAACCGACCACGAGCAGGACGTCCGCGTCTTCGAGGAAGTCCGTCGTGTGGCGGTCCTCCAGCCAGGACTGGAGGGAGAGCGGGTGCGTCCACGGGAACGCGCCCTTGCCGCCGAAGGTCGTCACGACCGGCGCGTCCAGTTTCTCGGCGAGCGCGAGCAGCTTGCCGGAGGCGTCGGAGCGTACGACGCCGCCGCCCGCGATGACCGCCGGGCGGGCGGCCGTCGACAGCAGGTGGGCGGCGACGGCCGTCAGCTCGGGACGCGGGGGCAGTTCGCGCGGGGTCGCGTCCATCGCCGTGACGACGGGGAGGGAGGTCCGCGCGAGCAGGACGTCCTGGGGGATCTCGACCCACACCGGGCCGTGCGGGGCGGTCAGGGCCGACTCCCACGCCTCGGCGATCGCCGACGGGATCTGCGACGCCGTACGGACCGTGTGGACCGACTTCACGATGTCCCTGAACGACGCCTTCTGGTCGCGCAGTTCGTGCAGGTAGCCGTGGCGGCCGCCGCCGATGCCGGCCGACGGGACCTGGCTGCCGATCGCGAGGACGGGCGCGGACGCCGCCGCCGCCTCCTGGAGCGCGGCGAGGGAGGTGAGGGCCCCCGGGCCGGTGGACAGGAGCAGCGGGGCCGCCTCGCCCGCGATCCGGCCGTACGCGTCGGCGGCGAAGCCCGCGTTGTTCTCGACGCGCAGGCCGACGTACGACAGGGAGGACCGTCGCAGGGCGTCGAACATGCCCAGCGCGTGCTGGCCGGGCAGTCCGAAGACGGTGGTCGCGCCGAGGCCGGCGAGGGTCTCGACGACGAGGTCGCCGCCGTTGCGCCCGGGGGGCGGGTCCAGGGCGGCCTCGGTCTGCGCGGCGGTGGGCCGCAGGACCAGGTCGTGGTCGTGGGTCATGCGTACATCCCTTTCCGTCGTGCCGGGCCTCCCGGCCCGCGCCGACGTTCCGGCCGCGCGCCGCGGCCGGCCCGTCGTACGCGCGTGCGCGGCGGGCGGGCCGGTGCCGGCTCCGGCGGTGAGGTTACTTCGCGCTCTGCTCCGCGCCCCGGGCGCGGTCGGCCGCGATCTGCCGGGACATGATCGTCGTCAGCTCGTACGCCGTGTGGGAGGCCGCCACCGACGTGATCTCCGCGTGGTCGTACGCCGGCGCGACCTCGACCACGTCGGCCGAGACGAGGTTGCAGGAGGACAGGCCGCGCAGGATCTCCAGCAGTTCGCGGGAGGTCATGCCGCCCGCCTCGGGGGTGCCGGTGCCGGGCGCGTGGGCCGGGTCGAGGCAGTCGATGTCGATGGAGATGTAGAGGGGGCGGTCGCCGATGCGCTGGCGGAGCTGGTCGGCGACCTCGTCGGCGCCGCGCCGGTAGACGTCGGCGGAGGTGACGATGCCGAAGCCCATCTTCTCGTCGTCGGTCAGGTCCTGCTTGCCGTACAGCGGGCCGCGCGTACCGACGTGGGAGAGCGCCTCGGTGTCGAGGATGCCCTCCTCGACGGCCCGGCGGAACGGCGTGCCGTGGGTGTACTCGGCGCCGAAGTACGTGTCCCAGGTGTCCAGGTGCGCGTCGAAGTGGAGCAGGGCGACCGGGCCGTGCTTCTTCGCGACCGAGCGGAGGATCGGGAGCGCGATGGTGTGGTCGCCGCCGAGCGTCATCATGCGGGCGCCGGTGGAGAGCAGGTCGTCGGCCGCGGCCTCGATCGTGTCGACGGCCTCGTTGATGTTGAACGGGTTGGCGGCGATGTCACCGGCGTCCGCGACCTGCGCGAGCGCGAACGGCGAGGCGTCCTGCGCCGGGTTGTACGGGCGCAGGAGGCGCGAGGCCTCGCGGATCGCGTTGCCGCCGAAGCGGGCGCCGGGGCGGTAGGAGACGCCGGAGTCGAAGGGCACGCCGACCACGGCGACGTCGGCCCGGCCGCCGACCTCGTCGAGGCGGGGCAGCCGCGCGAACGTCGCGGGACCCGCGTACCGCGGGATGCGGGAGGAGTCGACGGGACCGCGGAACTGCTGCTCGCTGCTGCTGCTCATGTGAAATGCCTTCCTTCGTACGCTTCTTTGCGCTTTGTTGCGATTTTCGACTTTAGCCCGGCAGGGGGACGGGCGCGGACTCGGGCTCGTCCTCCGCGCCCCGGCCCGCCAGCCGCTCGCGCCAGGCGGCCAGGACGGCGGCGTCGGTCGGGCGGGTGGCGAGGCTGACGACGACATACGCCGCGAGTGACAGCAACAGGCCGTAGTAGACGGGCTGGTTGGCGAGGATTCCGTACCAGGCCATCAGGCCGACGACGCCGAGGCCGCCGACGGAGACGGCCGCCAGGGCGCCGTACACCGTGCCGCGCTTCCACAGCAGACCGCCGAGGATCGGCACCAGCAGGCCGCCGACCAGCAGGTTGTAGGCGACGGTGAGCGCCTCGACGACGTTGTTCAGGGCGATGGCGATGCAGACGACCGCGACGCCCATGATCAGGATGAAGACGCGGTTGCCGCGCACCTCGTCGTGGGCTTCGTGGGCTTCGCCGCCCGGCCCGTCCTTCGACACGGCGCCGCGCAGCCGCGACCAGATGTCGTTGTTGGCGACGGTGGCGCAGGCGATCAGCGCGCCCGACGAGGTCGACATCACGGCCGCCAGGGCCGCGGCGAGGACCAGGCCGCGCACGCCCATGGGCAGCTCGTCCTTGACGATGGTCGCGAAGGCGTCGTCGGCGTGGGCGAGGTTCGGGTAGAGGACCTTGGCCGCGGTGCCGATGACGGCGCCGGCGAGGGCGTAGACGAGGCAGTACGTGCCGGCGACCGTGCCGCCGTAGCGCGCGACCTTGTCGCTGCGGGCGGTGAAGACGCGCTGCCAGATGTCCTGGCCGATCAGCATGCCGAACGTGTAGATCAGCACGTACGTGAAGATCGTCTCGCCGCCGATGCCGAGCGGGTCGAAGTACTCGGTGGGCAGCTGCGCCTTCATCTCGCTGAAGCCGCCGGCCTTGACGACCGCGATCGGCAGGAGCAGGAGCAGCACGCCGATCGTCTTGACGACGAACTGCACCATGTCGGTGAGCGTGATCGACCACATGCCGCCGAGCGTCGAGTACGCGACGACGACGGCGCCGCCGAGGATGATCGACAGGGCGCGGTCCATGCCGAAGATGACGTCGAAGATCGTGGCGTACGCGATGGTCGACGTGACGGCGAGCATGAGCGTGTACGCCCACATGACGACGCCCGAGATGATGCCGGCGCGGCCGCCGCCGTAGCGGAGGTCGAGCATCTCGGAGACGGTGTAGACCTTCAGGCGGGCGATGCGCGCGGAGAAGAAGACGCTGAGGGCGAGGAGCCCGAGGCCGATGGTGAAGACCATCCAGGCGCCGGAGAGACCGTACTGGTAGCCGAGGCCGACGCCGCCGATGGTGGAGGCGCCGCCGAGGACGATGGCGGCCATCGTGCCGGAGTACATGGCGGGCCCGAGGCGGCGGCCCGCCACCAGGAACTCGCTCTTGGACTTGGCGCGGCGCATGCCCCACCAGCCCATGGCGACCATGCCGGCCAAGTAGATGACGATCACTGTGTAGTCGACGGCCATGGGCCCTCCTTCGCGCGCTCAGTGGCGTGTCGTGCAGAGATGTGTACGGAGCGCGGCAGCTCTTCCGCGGGGACATCCGCCCGTACCCGCGGCCACCGGTCGGGTCGACATTAAGTGGCTGAAAGGCGACGCTGAAGTGTACGTTTCCTCTACTTTCCAGATTCCAGATGGATGGACCATCCATGCCGGACGCCCCACCCCCTTCTCCCCCACCCCCTTCTCCCCCTTCGCCTTCCTCCCCTCCGACCCCGTCGGTTTCGCTGGCGGCGCTGCTGGCGCGGGAGGAACTCGGCCTGCGCCGGATCGCGGGCCCCGAGGACGCGGACCTGCACTGGGTGCACACCTCGGAGATGGCCGACCCGTACCCGTACCTGCTCGGCGGTGAGCTCCTCCTGACCGCGGGGGTCCTGCTCACGGACCCGGACCGGTACGTGGCCCGGGTGGTGGAGGCGGGCGCGGCGGCGCTCGGTTTCGGTGTCGCGCCGGTGCACGACACGGTGCCGCCCGCCCTGGTGGCCGCCTGCGAGCGCCACGGCCTGCCCCTGGTGGAGGTGGCGCCCGCGACCACGTTCTCGGGGGTCGCCCGCGCGGTGTGGCGGCTGATGGCGGAGGCCCGCCACCGCGAGTTGCGCCGGGTCGCGCAGGCCCAGCAGGGCCTGGCCACGGCGGCGGCCCGCCCCGACCCGGTCCCGGCGGTGCTGCGGCAGCTGACCGCGCGGCTCGACGGGGGCGGGGCGTGGGCGGTGCTGCTGTCGGCGGAGGGCGCGCCCCTGGCCACGGCGGGACGCCCCCCGTCCCCGGAGGCCCACGCGGCCCTGACCCGGCTGACCCGGGTGGTGAACCCGCCCCCGGACGAGGCCCCCGCCCGGGCCGTGCCCGCCTCCGCGACCGACACCGCCGCCGGCAGCCACCTCGCCGCGTACGCCCTCGCGGGCGGCCAGCGGCTCGTCCTCGGGGTGGCCTCCGAGCGGCGCGAGGCCGGGGACCACACCATCGCGGGCGTCGCCGTCGTCCTGCTGTCCCTGCTCACGACGCCGCACCAGGGCGCCGCGGAGTCCGCCCGCGCCGCCGCGCTGGTGCGGCTGCTGCTCGGGGCGGACGCCGGCGCCGTGGCACCGCTGCTCGGCGCGGACGAGTGGACCGTGGTGCACGCCCGGCCGGCCGGCGCCTCCGGCGGCCGTGATCCGCTCGCCGCCTCGGCGCTCGGGGCGGCGCTCGGCAGCGCGCTGGTGGACGCGACGGACGAGGAGGGCGCCGTACGGGTCCTGCTGGGCGGGGCCGGGGAGATCGGGGCGCAGCCGGGGTGGATCCTCGGGGTGAGCGCTCCCGTGCCCCCGCACGACCTGCCCGCGGCCGACGCCCGCGCCGCCCGGGCGGTGCGCCGGGCCGAGGCCACCCGCAGTCCCCTCGTGCGCGACCGGGCCGATGCGGGGGCGGGCGTGGCCTCGCTCGTCGCGCCCGAGGAGGCCCGCGCCCACGCCCGCGCCCGGCTCGCGCCGATCGCCGACACCCCCGCCCTCGTCGCCACCCTGCGCACCTGGTTGTCGCTGCACGGGAGCTGGGACCGTACGGCCGTCGCGCTCGACGTGCACCGCAACACGGTCCGCCAGCGCGTCGCCCGCTGCGCGGCCCTCCTCGAAGCCGACCTGGACGACGCCGACGTCCGGATGGACCTGTGGTTCGCGCTGCGCTGGCTGTGACGCGTACGACCGTGCACCGACCTGGACAGCTCTGGTGACCACCCGGTAACTTCGACTGAGCAAGCGCTTAGACAAGTCGGGTCGAAGCCTGAGCTGAAGACAGAGGGAGGGCGTCGTCGTGCGCCGTAGCGTTTTCAACGAGGACCACCAGGCGTTCCGGGAGACCATCCGCGCCTTCATCGAGGCCGAGGTCGTCCCCGTCTACGACGAGTGGTTCACCGCTGGCCAGGCGCCGCGCGACTTCTACTACAAGCTCGGCGAGCTGGGCGTCTTCGGCATCCGCGTCCCCGAGGAGTACGGCGGCGCCGGCATCGACTCGCACAAGTACGAGGCCGTGATGTACGAGGAGACCGCCCGCGCGGGCGTCTCCTTCGGCGGCTCCGGCGTCCACGTGCTGCTCGGCCTGCCCTACCTCGAGATGCTGGCCACCGACGAGCAGAAGAAGCGCTTCCTGCCGAAGTTCGTCTCCGGCGAGGAGATGTGGGCGCTGGCGATGACCGAGCCGGGCACCGGCTCCGACGTCGCGGGCATGAAGACCACCGCCAGGCTCTCCGAGGACGGCACGCACTACGTCCTCAACGGCGCCAAGACCTTCATCACCGGCGGCGTGCACGCCGACCGCGTCATCGTGTGCGCCCGTACCTCCGCCCCGCGCGAGGACGACCGCCGCTTCGGCATCTCCCTGTTCGCGGTGGACACCACGTCCGAGGGCTACTCGGTGGGCCGCAAGCTGGACAAGCTCGGCCTGAAGACCTCCGACACCGCCGAGCTGGCGTTCGTCGACGTGAAGGTGCCGGTCGAGGACCTGCTCGGCGAGGAGAACAAGGGCTTCGGCTACCTGGGCAAGAACCTGGCCTCCGAGCGCTGGGGCATCGCGTTCGGCGCGTACGCCCAGGCCAAGGCCGCCGTCCGGTTCGCCCAGCAGTACGTCACGGACCGCACCGTCTTCGGCAAGCCGGTCGCGGCCTTCCAGAACACCAAGTTCGAACTGGCCGCCTGCCAGGCCGAGGTGGACGCCGCCGAGGCCGTCGCCGACCGCGCCCTGGAGGCCCTGGACGCCGGCGAGCTCACGCCCGCCGAGGCCGCTTCCGCGAAGCTGTTCTGCACCGAGGTCGCGCACCGCGTCATCGACAGGTGCCTCCAGCTGCACGGCGGTTACGGGTTCATGAACGAGTACCCGATCGCCCGTCTGTACGCGGACAACCGTGTGAACCGCATCTACGGCGGCACCAGCGAGGTCATGAAGATGATCATCGCCAAGTCGATGGGCCTGTAGCCCTGGTGTCCGATCCACTCGACGACCTGCTCGATCTGCTCGACCTGGAGCGGATCGAGCAGGACATCTTCCGGGGCCGGTCGCGCTCGGCGGTCGTCCCCCGCGTCTTCGGCGGCCAGGTGGCCGCGCAGGCGCTGGTGGCGGCGGGCCGCACCGTCCCCGGAGACCGTCCCGCCCACTCCCTGCACGCGTACTTCCTGCGGCCCGGCGACCCGGACGCGCCGATCGTCTACACCGTCGACCGCATCCGCGACGGCCGCTCCTTCACCACCCGGCGCGTCGTCGCGGTCCAGCACGGCCAGCCGGTCTTCCACCTCTCCGCGTCCTTCCAGACGTACGAGGAGGGCCTGGAGCACCAGGCGGACATGCCGCCCGCGCCGGACCCCGAGACGCTCCCGACGACCGCCCAGATGCTGCCGGAGTACGCGGACCGCTTCCTCGACGCGGGTGTCGCCGACCGCATTCTCGAAGCCCGCGCGGCGGTGGACCTGCGGTACGTGGACACCCCGCCGTACGGCACGGTCGGCGCACCGCGCGAGCCGCGCTCGCAGGTGTGGTTCCGCACGAACGGCAAGCTGGCCGACGACCCGCTGCTGCACGTGTGCCTCGCCACGTACGTCTCCGACATGACGCTGCTCGACTCGGTGCTGCTCGCCCACGGGCGCGGCGGCTGGACGACCGGCGACGTCGTCGGCGCCTCGCTCGACCACGCGATGTGGTTCCACCGGCCCTTCCGGGCGGACGAATGGCTGCTGTACGACCAGGAGTCGCCGTCCTCGTCGGGCGGACGGGGCCTGGGGCAGGCCAGGATCTACACGCGGGACGGCCGGCTGGCGATCTCCGTCATCCAGGAGGGCGTGGTTCGCGTCCCGCGCTGATCGGACATACCGTCCGGTACATGAGCGAACAGGCCGGGAGCACCGTCACCGTGATCGTGGCGGCGATCGCGAACCTCGGGATCGCCGCCGCGAAAGCCGTCGCCGGTGTCATCAGCGGCTCCAGCGCGATGCTGTCGGAGGCGGCCCACTCGTTCGCCGACACCGTCACCGAACTCATGCTCCTGACCGCGCTCAAGCGCGGCGAGAAGCCCGCCGACGAGGAGCACCCGCTCGGCCACGGCCCGGAGCGCTACATCTGGGCGATGCTGGCCTCCGTCGCCACCTTCGTCGGCGGCGCCGTCTTCTCCGTCTACGACGGCGTCCACACCCTCGTCCACGGCGAGGAACCCGGCGACCCGCTCGTCTCCTACCTCGTGCTGGGCGTCGCCTTCCTGCTCGAAGGCTTCTCGCTCCGTACCGGCATCAGGCAGGTCCGCGGCGAGGCCGCCCGCTTCCACGCCCCCGTCACCCGCTACCTGCGCCACACCCCCGACACGGCGGTCAAGGCCGTCGTGATGGAGGACTCGGCGGCCCTGGCCGGCCTGGCGCTCGCCGCGGGCGGCCTGCTCGGCGGACAGCTCACGGGCTCGGGCGTGTGGGACGGCCTGGCCTCGGTCCTCATCGGCCTGCTGCTCGTGTACGTCGCCTGGGTGCTCGGCCGCAGCAACGCCCAGCTGCTGATCGGGCGTCCGCTGCCCAGGGAGATGCGGGCGGGCGTACGCGAGGAGCTCCTCTCGGTCCCGCACATCGTCGACGTACTGGAACTGACGACGCTCGTGCAGGGGCCGCGCGAGGCGCTGGTCGCCGCGAAGATCGACTTCCGGGACGTGGCGAGCGCCGAACAGATCGAGTGGGCGTGCGAGGAGGCCGAACAGCAGCTGCGCGAGCGCTATCCGGCGATCCGCCGCGTCTACCTGGACCCGACCCCCGGCCCGGGTCGCACCAGGCCGGCCGCGTCCAGCAGGTAGGCCGTCATCGGGTCGTAGAAGCGCGGGTCGGTGACGTGGTCGTCGAGCGGGACGGTGACCTGGAGCGTGCCCTCGGCCTCGGCGATGAAGAGCGCCGGGTCGTTGCAGTCGGCGTACCCGACCGCGTCGATCCCGCGCTGTCCCGCGCAGCCGGCCCACCCGTGGTCGGCGACGACCAGGTCGGGCAGCGGCCGCCCCTCGCGCTCCAGGCCGTCGAGGACCGCCCTCATCGGCTCGGGCGAGTGCGTGTGCCACAGGGTCGCGCCGCGCTCCAGCATCGCGACGTCCGCGAACTGGAACACCATGCCCTCGTCGGCGGTGAGCCCGCCCGGAATCCGTACGATCTCGCAGCCCGCGACGCGCAGCGCGTCCGCGGTCGCGCGGTGTACGTCGAGGAGCCCGCCGGGGTGCCCGGTCGCGAACAGCACCCGCTCCTTGCCGGCGGCGGCCTTGCGCAGCCGCGCCGCCATCCGCTCCAGCGCGTCGACGGTCAGTTCGGGGTCGATGGTGTCCTGGCCGTCGCGGTGTCCGGGGTCGTCGCTGACGCCGCAGCGCTCCGCCATCACGGCGAGGACGTCCTGCTCGTCGGTCCAGCGGTCGCCGAGTTCGAGGCCGAGCCAGTAGTGACGGTCGCCGTTCGCGAGCTTGCGGTAGTGGGAGAGGTTGTTGTCGCGGGGAGTGGCGACGTCACCGGCGATGCGGGTGCGGGTGAGGTGGTCGACGAGGGCGGCGCGGCTGGGTATCGGCATGGGCCCATTGTGCCGTCCGGCTCCGGCCCCCGTCCGGGAAAGCCGCCGCCGCAGAAGCCGGGGCGGCCGGGGAAGCCCGGGAAGCCGCCGGAGAAGCCGGGGCAGCCGGGTCAGCCGGGTCAGCCGGGTCAGCCGGAGAAAGCGGGTCAGGCCGCGGCGCGCGGCGTGAGCGCGCCGAACGCTCCGTGCGCCAGCCGCCGCAGCAGCCCTTCCATCGCCGCCCGCCCCGGCAGGCCCTTGCCGTACGACCCGAGGTGCGGCGTCGAGTTCAGCAGTCCGAACACCGCGTGCACGGCCGACCGCGCCTCCGCCTCCGGTACGCCGGGGTTCAGCTCCCGTACGACGGTGACCCACAGTTCGACGTACTGCCGCTGGAGCCGGCGCACCCGCTTGCGGTCGCTCTCCCTGAGCCGGTCCAGTTCGCGGTCGTGCAGGGTGATCAGGGGCCGGTCGTCGAGGGCGAAGTCGATGTGGCCGTCGATGAGGGAGCCGAGCACCGCCTCCGGGCTGTCCGCGGACTCCGCCGCGGCGCGCTGCCTGCCGCCGTCCAGCAGCCGCTCGCTGATGCCGACGAGCAGTTCGGCGAGCATGGCGTCCTTGCCCGGGAAGTGACGGTAGAGGCCGGGACCGCTGATGCCGACGGCGGCACCTATCTCGTCCACGCCCACACCGTGGAAGCCGCGCTCGGCGAAGAGGCGGGCGGCCTCCCTGAGGATCTGCTCGCGGCGGGTCGGGGCCGCGACGCGGGCGGCGGCGTTGGTGCTCATGAGGTCATTCTAGACCGGCCGGTTAGCGCTCGTTAACCTCATGGGAACGTCCGCCGGGACGCCCGTCGGGACGCTCGCGGAAATGGGTGAACGCCCGCAGCAGCCACTCCACCGGCCCGAGCCGGTACCGGCGCAGGAGCGGGCCGCTGAGGGCGAGCTGCGCCGCGTACAGGGCGAGCGCGAGGCAGACCGGGACGGCGATGCCCAGGCGTCCGTACAGGCCGAGACCGTAGCCCGTGAAGACCAGGGCCATGACGAGCGACTGGGTGAGGTAGTGGGTCAGCGCCATGCGCCCGGCCGGCGCGAGGACGCCCGCCGCCCGCGCCCCGCCCGGCGTACCGAACCAGAGCAGCAGTGCGGCGACGTACGCCGCGGTGAGTGCCGGGGCGAAGACGGTCCCGGCCATCCCGGCGAGCAGTTCCCAGCGGGCGGGGAGCGGGCCCGCCGTGCCGGCGGCGGAGAAGGCGGCGGTGGGCACGCCCACGCAGAGGCCGGCCACCAGGACGCGGCGCAGACCGGCGGTGCTCACCCGGGTGAGCCACTGCCGCTTGCCGGCCGCCAGCCCCAGCAGGAAGACCGCGACGACGAGGCCGCCTATGGTCAGCAGCGCGACGGCGGCGAACCACAGCTGTTCCAGGTTCGCTCCGACGACGTCGGCGAAGCCGCCCCGGTAGGCGGCGGTGAGTCCGGCGGCCTCCGCGGCGGCGGCGCCCGGCGCGGCGTCCGCGCCCGGGTCGGCCAGCGTCGCGAGCGCGCCGAGCAGCAGCAGGACCGACCCGAAGACGCCCCACACCCACAGCGCGGCGCGGTACGCGCCTTCGGGGGTGGCCCGGCGGGCGGCGAAGAGGATCAGGCCGAGCAGGGCGTACGTGGTCAGGATGTCGCCGACGTAGAGGAACACCGCGTGCAGGGCGCCGAGGACGAAGAGCCCCAGCAGCCGCCGCATCGTCCGCGGCCCGAGGCGGGCGCCGGCGCGCTCGGCCGAGACCGCCTGGAGGGTGAAGCTGTAGCCGAAGAGGAACGAGAAGAGCAGGTAGAACTTGCTCTGCGCGAGGAACTGCACCAGCCAGAGGGCCACGGTGTCGGCGGCGCCCGGCGGCCGGCCGCCCACCAGGCCGTAGGGACCGGCCATGGTCAGGCTGTTGACCAGGAGGATTCCGAGGAGCGCGAAGCCGCGGAGGGCGTCCACCTCCAGAACCCGCCGCCGCGGCCGCGGCTCCGTCCCGGTTTCCGCCGTGTCTCGCAGTGTGGCCACAAGCCCCGCCCCCGTATGCACCCCGTACGCACTCGGAGGAAATCCTGACAGCCCTCGGACGCCAGTGCGTCATACCGCAGAACGAATCCCTCCGGCCCCCTCCGGGCGGAGAACCCTGGACAGAGGGGTTAGCGGTCGTTAACCTGAGAGGGCGTTAACGCTCATTAACATGCTCACCGACAGCACACCGACCGGGCGAGGGGGCTCAGGAGATGCGGCAGGCACCGGTGCTGACCAGCACCGCCGATCCGGCAGCCGAGGCATGGCGGGCCAATGAAGCGGCCCACCGGGAGCTCGTGGAGGGGCTGCGCGGGCGGCTCGCCGCGGCGCGGCTCGGCGGCGGCGAGAAGGCCCGCGCCCGCCACACGGCGCGCGGCAAGCTGCTCCCGCGCGACCGCGTGGACACGCTCCTGGACCCCGGGTCGCCCTTCCTGGAGCTGGCTCCGCTGGCGGCCGAGGGGATGTACGGCGGGGCGGCGCCGGCCGCGGGTGTGATCGCCGGGATCGGGCGGGTGAGCGGCCGCGAGTGCGTGGTCGTCGCGAACGACGCCACGGTCAAGGGCGGCACGTACTACCCGATGACCGTCAAGAAGCACCTGCGGGCGCAGGAGGTGGCGCTGGAGAACCGGCTGCCGTGCCTGTACCTGGTGGACTCCGGCGGCGCCTTCCTCCCCCTCCAGGACGAGGTCTTCCCGGACCGCGAGCACTTCGGACGGATCTTCTACAACCAGGCCCGCATGTCGGGGGCGGGCATCCCGCAGATCGCGGCGGTGCTCGGGTCCTGCACGGCGGGCGGGGCGTACGTCCCCGCGATGAGCGACGAGGCCGTCATCGTGCGGAACCAGGGCACGATCTTCCTGGGCGGGCCGCCGCTGGTGAAGGCGGCGACGGGCGAGGTCGTCACGGCCGAGGAGCTGGGCGGCGGCGAGGTCCACTCCCGCACCTCGGGCGTCACCGACCACCTCGCCGAGGACGACGCCCACGCGCTGCGCATCGTCCGCACCATCGTGGCGACGCTCCCGGGACGCGGCCCGCTGCCGTGGCCGGTCGAGCCCGTGGAAGAGCCCAAGGTCGATCCGTACGGGCTGTACGGCGCGGTGCCGGTGGACCCCCGTACGCCCTACGACGTGCGTGAGGTCATCGCGCGTACGGTCGACGGCTCGCGCTTCCAGGAGTTCAAGGCGGAGTACGGCCAGACCCTGGTCACCGGCTTCGCCCGGATCCACGGGCACCCGGTCGGCATCGTCGCCAACAACGGCATCCTCTTCTCCGAGTCCGCCCAGAAGGGCGCGCACTTCATCGAGCTGTGCGACCAGCGCGGCATCCCCCTCCTCTTCCTCCAGAACATCTCGGGCTTCATGGTCGGCAGGGACTACGAGGCGGGCGGCATCGCCAAGCACGGCGCGAAGATGGTGACGGCGGTGGCGTGCACGCGCGTCCCGAAGCTGACGGTCGTCGTCGGCGGGTCGTACGGCGCGGGCAACTACTCGATGTGCGGCCGGGCGTACTCCCCCCGCTTCCTGTGGATGTGGCCCAACGCGAAGATCTCGGTGATGGGCGGCGAGCAGGCGGCGTCGGTGCTGGCGACGGTCAAGCGGGACCAGCTGGAGGCGCGCGGGGAGTCCTGGTCCGCGGCCGAGGAGGAGTCCTTCAAGGCCCCGGTCCGCGAGCAGTACGAGACCCAGGGCAACGCCTACTACGCGACGGCGCGGCTGTGGGACGACGGCGTGATCGACCCGCTGGAGACCCGGCAGGTGGTGGGCCTGGCCCTGACGGCCTGTGCCAACGCGCCGCTTTCCGACCCCGCCTTCGGCGTCTTCCGGATGTGAGTGACACATGACGATGTTCGACACAGTCCTGGTCGCCAACCGCGGCGAGATCGCGGTCCGCGTCATCCGCACGCTGCGGGAGCTGGGCGTGCGCTCGGTGGCCGTGTTCAGCGACGCGGACGCGGACGCCCGCCATGTGCGGGAGGCGGACACGGCGGTCCGTATCGGCCCGGCGGCGGCCTCGGAGAGCTACCTGCGCACCGACCGCCTGCTGGAGGCGGCGGCCCGTACCGGCGCCCGGGCCGTCCACCCGGGCTACGGCTTCCTCGCCGAGAACGCGGCGTTCGCGCGGGCGTGCGCGGACGCGGGGCTCGCCTTCATCGGGCCGCCCGCCCCGGCCATCGCGCTCATGGGCGACAAGATCCGGGCGAAGGAGACGGTACGGGCGGCAGGCGTCCCGGTCGTGCCCGGCTCGTCCGGCAGCGGCCTGAGCGACGAGGAACTGGCCGCGGCGGCGCGGGAGATCGGCATGCCGGTCCTCCTCAAGCCCTCGGCGGGCGGCGGCGGCAAGGGCATGCGGCTGACCCGCGTCGAGTCCGCGCTGGCGGAGGAGATCGCGGCGGCGCGGCGCGAGGCGCGGGCGTCGTTCGGCGACGACACGCTGCTGGTGGAGCGGTGGATCGACCGCCCCCGGCACATCGAGATCCAGGTCCTGGCGGACGCCCACGGCAACGTCGTCCACCTGGGCGAGCGCGAGTGCTCCCTCCAGCGCCGCCACCAGAAGATCATCGAGGAGGCCCCGTCGGTCCTCCTGGACGAGGCCACGCGCGCGGCGATGGGCGAGGCGGCGGTCTCGGCGGCGCGCTCGTGCGGGTACCGGGGCGCGGGCACGGTGGAGTTCATCGTCCCGGGCAACGACCCGTCGTCGTACTACTTCATGGAGATGAACACCCGCCTCCAGGTGGAGCACCCGGTGACCGAGCTGATCACCGGCCTGGACCTGGTGGAGTGGCAGCTGCGGGTCGCGGCCGGCGAGGAGCTCCCCTTCGCCCAGAAGGACATCACGCTCACGGGTCACGCGGTGGAGGCCCGTGTCTGCGCGGAAGACCCGTCCCGCGGCTTCCTCCCCTCGGGCGGCACGGTCCTGGCCCTGCACGAACCGCAGGGCGACGGAGCACGGACCGACTCCGGGCTCACCCAGGGCACGGAGGTCGGCAGCCTCTACGACCCCATGCTGTCCAAGGTGATCGCGTACGCCCCGGACCGCGCCACCGCCCTGCGCCGCCTGCGCGCGGCCCTGGCGGACACGGTCGTCCTGGGCGTCCCGACCAACGCGGGTTTCCTGCGCCGCCTGCTGGCCCACCCGGACGTCGTCTCGGGCGCGCTGGACACGGGGCTGGTCGAGCGCGACGCGGACAGCCTGGTCCCGCAAGGGGTCCCGCCGGAGGTGTACGCGGCGGCGGCGCTGCTGCGGGCCGGGGAGGAGACCGCCGCCGACGGCACTCCGCGCTGGACGGACCCCTTCTCCGCCCGCACGGGCTGGCGTCTGGGCGGCTTCCCCGCCTGGACGGTCCACCACGCCCGCGTACCGGGCCACGACCCGGTGGCGATCGGCGTGCGCACCACGGCGGCGGGCCCGGAGCTCCGGCTCCCCGGCCCGCACCCGACGGCCCCCGACCTGGCAACCGCCATCCCCCTGCGGCCGGTGGCGCCGCATGGCGCGCAGCCCCCGCCCACGGGGGCCGACGGCGGCGCCCCGACGCTCCCCGCCGACGCGACCACCCCGGGCGCGGGCGCAGCCCCGTCCCCCGGCACGGGCACGGGCACGGCCCACTCCGGGGGCGGCGGCGCGCAGTTGCCGCCCCGGGGGCCCGGGGGCCTGCCCCCTCTCCCGGCGGAGCCGCAGGCGCCGCCATCGGGAGGGGCCGGGACGGGGGAGGAGGAACCGCTCCCCACCCGCGCCCGCCTCGTCGCCACGGACGGCCGCACCGTCACCGTCGAGCTCGCCGGTGTGACCCACACCTTCAGCCGCGCCACCGGCCCGGAGGGCATCTGGCTGGGCCGGGACGGGGACTCCTGGCACGTCCAGGACCACGACCCCGTCGAGGCGAGCCTGACCGGCGGCGCCCGCTCGGGCGTCGACACCCTCGCCGCGCCCATGCCCGGCACCGTCACCGTGGTCAAGGTGGCCGTCGGGGACCACGTCGACGCCGGGCAGAGCCTCCTCGTCGTCGAGGCGATGAAGATGGAGCACGTCATCTCCGCCCCGCACGCCGGCACCGTCACCGAGCTCGACGTGACGCCGGGCTCCACCGTGGCCATGGACCAGGTCCTGGCCGTGGTCACCCCGCAGGAGGAGTCATGACCGGGGCACTGCCGATGCGGGTGCCGGCAGCCGGCCTGCCCACCCGTGTCCGCATCCACGAAGTCGGCGCCCGCGACGGCCTCCAGAACGAGAAGACCGTCGTACCGACCGAGGTGAAGGCCGAGTTCATCCACCGCCTCGCCGGCGCGGGGCTCGCCACCGTCGAGGCCACCAGCTTCGTGCACCCCCGGTGGGTCCCCCAGCTCGCCGACGCCGAAGCGCTGTTCCCCCTCCTGCACGACGTCGGCGCCGAGCTCCCCGTGCTCGTGCCGAACGCCCGCGGCCTCGACCGCGCCCTCGCCCTCGGCGCGCGCCGCATCGCCGTGTTCGGGAGCGCGACCGAGACCTTCGCGCGCCGCAACCTCAACCGGACCGTCGACGAGTCGCTCGCCATGTTCGAGCCGGTCGTCGCCCGCGCGAAGGAGGAGAGGGTCCACGTACGCGGCTACCTCTCCATGTGCTTCGGCGACCCGTGGGAAGGGGCGGTCCCGGTCCGCCAGGTGGTCGGGGTCGCCAGGGCCCTGCTCGACCTCGGGTGCGACGAGCTGAGCCTCGGCGACACCATCGGCGTGGCCACCCCCGGCCACGTCCTGGCCCTGCTCACCGCCCTCGGCGAGGCCGGAGTCCCGGCCTCCGCGATCGGCGTGCACTTCCACGACACGTACGGCCAGGCCCTCGCCAACACCCTCGCCGCGCTCCAGTACGGCGTCACCACCGTGGACGCCTCCGCGGGCGGCCTCGGCGGCTGCCCGTACGCGAAGAGCGCCACCGGAAACCTCGCCACCGAAGACCTCGTGTGGATGCTCGACGGCCTCGGCGTCGAGACCGGGGTCGACCTCGGCCGGCTCACCGCCACCAGCGCGTGGATGGCCGAACGGCTGGGCCGCCCCAGCCCCTCCCGCACCGTGCGTGCCCTGTCCCACAAGGAGTCGTAGTCATGCCCCTCGACCACCGCCTCTCCACCGAGCACGAAGAACTCCGCCGTACGGTCGAGGAGTTCGCCCACGACGTCGTCGCCCCGAAGATCGGCGACTACTACGAGCGCCACGAGTTCCCGTACGAGATCGTCCGCGAGATGGGCCGCATGGGCCTCTTCGGGCTGCCCTTCCCCGAGGAGTACGGCGGCATGGGCGGCGACTACCTCGCGCTCGGCATCGCCCTCGAAGAGCTGGCCCGCGTCGACTCCTCCGTGGCCATCACCCTCGAAGCGGGCGTCTCGCTCGGCGCGATGCCCCTCTTCCGCTTCGGCACGGAGGAGCAGAAGCGCGCGTGGCTGCCGCGCCTGTGCTCGGGGGAGATGCTGGGCGCGTTCGGCCTGACGGAACCCGACTGCGGTTCGGACGCCGGCGGCACGAAGACCACCGCCCGCCGCGAGGGCGACGAGTGGGTCGTCAACGGCTCCAAGTGCTTCATCACCAACTCCGGTACGGACATCACCGGCCTGGTCACCGTCACCGCCGTGACCGGCCGCAAGCCCGACGGCAGGCCGGAGATCTCCGCGATCGTCGTCCCCTCCGGCACCCCCGGCTTCACCGTCGCGGCCCCGTACTCCAAGGTCGGCTGGAACGCCTCGGACACCCGCGAGCTGTCCTTCTCCGACGTACGCGTCCCGCTCGCCAACCTCCTCGGCGAAGAGGGCCGCGGTTACGCCCAGTTCCTGCGCATCCTCGACGAGGGCCGCGTCGCCATCTCGGCGCTCGCGACCGGTCTCGCCCAGGGCTGCGTCGACGAGTCGGTGGCGTACGCGAAGGAGCGGCACACCTTCGGCCGCCCCATCGGCTCCCACCAGGCGATCCAGTTCAAGATCGCCGACATGGAGATGCGCGCCCACATGGCCCGCGTCGGCTGGCGCGACGCGGCGTCCCGCCTGGTCCGGGGCGAGCCGTTCAAGAAGGAAGCCGCCCTCGCCAAGCTCTACTCCTCCACGGTCGCGGTCGACAACGCCCGCGAGGCCACCCAGATCCACGGCGGCTACGGCTTCATGAACGAATACCCGGTGGCCAGGATGTGGCGCGACTCGAAGATCCTGGAGATCGGCGAGGGCACGAGCGAGGTCCAGCGCATGCTGATCGCCCGGGAGCTGGGCCTCACCGGCTGACGCCCGTACACCGGACGGGGCCGCCCCGGGGCGCGGGGCCGCCCCGGATCTCCTGGAGCTTGCGGGGAAGACGTGCGCGCCGGCGTCACGGCCGGGCGCATCCCGGCGGCAACCCCTGCTCAGCCCGGGGCAGTTCGGTTCAGCCGCCGCCCGGGGCCGTCCACCTCGCGGAACCGGCCCCTGGACATTGCATGAGGTTAGGCTAACCTACCTTCGGACTTGTCCCGTGGAGGACCCCGACCGTACGTACGAAAGCAGACACCGTCATGCCTCACGCCCGAGCCACCCGCCTCTCCCGCCGCAGCCTGCTCGCCGCCGGCGGCGCCCTCGGCATCGGCGCCGCGCTGACCGCCTGCGGCGAGACCTCCGCGAAGAACGAGGAGAAGGACGCCGGGAAGTCGGGCCCGTGGTCCTTCAAGGACGACCGCGGCAAGACGGTGAAGAGCCCCGCCACCCCCAAGAACATCGTCGCGTTCACCGGCGTGGCCGCCGCGCTCCACGACTTCGGCGTCGAGGTGAAGGGCGTGTTCGGTCCGACCAGGACCGCTGACGGCAAGGCCGACGTCCAGGCCGGCGACCTGGACATCGACAAGGTCAAGATCATCGGCAACGTCTACGACGAGTTCAACGTCGAGGAGTACGTCGCCCTCGACCCCGACCTCCTCGTCACGGCGATGTGGGAGAAGGACAAGCTCTGGTACGTCCCCGAGGCGTCCACCGCGAAGATCCTCAAGGTCGCTCCGAGCGTCGCCCTGTGGGCCGCGGAGACCACCGTCCCCAAGGCGATCCAGCGCCACGCCGACCTCGCCGAGTCCCTCGGCGCCGACGTCAGGGCCAAGAAGGTCACCGACGCCAAGGCCCGCTTCGAGAAGGCCGCCGCGCGCCTGCGCCGGGCCGCCAAGGCCAACCCGAAGGTCAAGGTCATGATCGGCTCGGCGAGCCCGGACCTCTTCTACGTCTCCCTCGCGAAGATGTCGGCGGACACGCTCTACTTCCAGGAGCTGGGCGTGAACTTCGTCGAGCCGAAGGTGGACGCGGCCGGCTTCTTCGAGAGCCTCAGCTGGGAGAACGTCGACAAGTACCCGGCCGACATCATCATGATGGACAACCGGACCGGGATCCTGCAGCCCGACGACCTCAAGAACAA
This sequence comes from Streptomyces enissocaesilis, assembly GCF_039533765.1. Taxonomy (NCBI): domain Bacteria; kingdom Bacillati; phylum Actinomycetota; class Actinomycetes; order Kitasatosporales; family Streptomycetaceae; genus Streptomyces; species Streptomyces enissocaesilis. The sequence goes on from NZ_BAAAUD010000047.1 coordinate 312,296, forward strand.
GCCGACCTGGACCCGCCTGCCCGCCGTCAAGGCCGGCCAGGTCGTCCCGCGCACCACGGAGCCGATCTACTCCTACGACAAGTGCGCGCCGATCCTCGAAGACCTCGCCGAGGCCATCGAGAAGGCCAAGAAGGTCGCCTGAGCATGACCGGGTCAGCCGAGGAAGCCGAAACCGCCGCCGCCACCGCCCCGTTCCGCTTCTTCGGCCTGACGGTCCTCCGGACCCGGCGGCTCAGCACCTCCCTGGTCAGGGTGGTGTTCGGGGGCGAGGACCTGCGGGCCTTCGCCTCCGGGGGCCGGGACCAGAGCCTCTCCCTCTTCCTGCCGCACCCCGGTCAGCCGGAGCCGGTGCTTCCGCCGGAGACCGAGCCGGACTGGTTCGGGGCGTACCGTGCGCTGCCCGACGGCGTACGCGCGGTCATGCGCTCGTACACCCTGCGCGCGCAGCGCCGCGCCGCCGACGGGGCGCAGGCCGACGAGATCGACATCGACTTCGCCCTCCACGAGGACGGCGGGCCCGCCTGTCGCTGGGCGGGGCGGGCGGGCGCCGGTGACCGCGTCGTGGTCCTGGGGCCGGCCGTCGAGGACAACACCGCCGTGCGCTTCCGCCCGCCCGAGGACACCGACTGGGTCCTGATGTGGGCGGACGAGACCGCGCTGCCGGCCGCCGCGGCCGCCCTGGAGTGGCTGCCGGCCGGGACGAAGGCCAAGGTCTGGATCGAGGTCCGGCACGCCGACGACCGCCTGGAGCTGACCACGGCGGCCGACGCGGACATCACCTGGCTGGTGCAGGACGGGAACGCGCCCTCCCCTCTGGAGGCGGTACGGGACGCCGAGTTGCCGGACGGCACGCCGTACGCCTGGATCGCGGGCGAGTCGTCGTGCGTACGGGCGCTGCGCCGCCACCTCGTCCAGGAGCGGAAGTTCGACCGCAGGCGCGTGACGTTCGCGGGCTACTGGCGCCGCGGGCTGAACGAGGAGCAGTTGCGGGAACGGGAGCGGGCGGAAAAAGAAGACGCGCAGTAGCGCGCAACACCTGTGCCCCCTGGGGGGCGAGAGCGTTGCGAGACGTAGTTAGGTTAGGCTAACCTAATAATCACACCGCGCCTTCGCCCCCTCCTCCTGTCCTGAGGGCGCAATGAATTCCCGTACCCGGGAGGACAGTTCATGCGTTCACACCTGCTCAACGACACGACCGCCGAGCGGTACCGCCGGACCGCCACCGCAGCGGTCGAGCGGGTGGCGGACAAACTCGCCGCGACCAGAAAGCCGTTCACCGGCATCACCCCGGAGCAGCTCGCCCCCCGGTTCGACGCGATAGACCTCGACCGGCCGCTCGGCGACACCACCGCCGTCCTGGACGAGCTCGAATCCGTCTACCTCCGCGACGCCGTCTACTTCCACCACCCGCGCTACCTCGCGCACCTCAACTGCCCGGTCGTCATACCGGCCGTCGCCGCCGAAGCCGTGCTCTCCGCCGTCAACTCCTCCCTCGACACCTGGGACCAGAGCGCGGGCGCCACCCTCATCGAGCGCCGCCTCGTCGACTGGACGGCGAGCCGCATCGGCTTCGGCACCGCCGAGGAGACGGGCGCCGACGGCGTCTTCACCAGCGGCGGCTCCCAGTCCAACCTCCAGGCGCTGCTCCTGGCCCGTGAGGAGGCCAAGACCGACGACTTCGCCAAGCTCCGCGTCTTCGCCTCCGAGTGCGGCCACTTCAGCGTCCAGAAGTCCGCGAAACTCCTCGGCCTCTCCCCCGAAGCCGTCATCGCGATCCCCTGCGACAACGACAAGCGCATGCGGACCGTGGTCCTCGCCCGCGAACTGGCCCGCTGCACGAGCGAGGGCCTCGTCCCGATGGCCGTCGTCGCCACCGCCGGCACCACCGACTTCGGCTCGATCGACCCGCTGCCCGAGATCGCCGAGCTGTGCGAGCTGTACGGCGCCTGGATGCACGTCGACGCGGCGTACGGCTGCGGCCTGCTGGCCTCCCGCACCCGCCGCCACCTCCTCGACGGCATCGAGCACGCCGACTCGGTCACCGTGGACTACCACAAGTCCTTCTTCCAGCCGGTCAGTTCGAGCGCGCTGCTGGTCCGCGACGGCGCCACCCTGCGCCACGCGACGTACCACGCCGAGTACCTGAACCCGCGCCGGACGGTGGAGGAGCGCATCCCCAACCAGGTCGACAAGTCCCTCCAGACCACCCGCCGCTTCGACGCCCTCAAGCTGTGGATGACCCTGCGGACCATGGGCGCCGACGGCATCGGCGAGCTCTTCGACGAGGTCTGCGACCTCGCCGGCGAGGGCTGGCGGCTGCTCGCCGCCGACCCGCGCTACGACGTCGTCGTCCAGCCCTCGCTCTCCACCCTCGTCTTCCGCTACGTCCCGGCCGACGTCACCGGCCCCGCCGTGATCGACCGCGCCAACCTGTACGCCCGCAAGGCGCTGTTCGCGTCCGGCGACGCCGTCGTGGCCGGGACGAAGGTCGGCGGCAAGCACTACTTGAAGTTCACCCTTCTCAACCCCGAGACGACGCTGAGCGACATCGCGGCCGTCCTCGACCTCATCGCCGGCCACGCCGAGCAGTACCTGGGAGAGTCCCTTGTCCACGCCTCTTGAGCCTCTTGACTTCATCGGTATCGGACTCGGTCCGTTCAACCTCGGGCTCGCCTGCCTCACCGAGCCGATCGACGAGCTCGACGGCCTCTTCCTGGAGACGAAGCCGGACTTCGAGTGGCACGCGGGGATGTTCCTCGAGGGCGCGCACCTTCAGACGCCGTTCATGTCGGACCTGGTCACGATGGCCGACCCGACCTCGCCGTACTCCTTCCTCAACTACCTGAAGGAGAAGGGGCGGCTGTACTCCTTCTACATCCGCGAGAACTTCTACCCGCTGCGGACCGAGTACAACGACTACTGCCGCTGGGCCGCCGCCAAGCTCAGCAACATCCGCTTCGGCCAGACGGTCGCCTCGGTCGAGTTCGACGCCGGGTCCGAGCTGTACGTCGTCCGCACCCAGGACGCCACCTACCGCGCCCGCCACCTGGTCCTGGGCACCGGCACCCCGCCGTACATCCCGGACGCCTGCCAGGACCTGGGCGGCGACTTCATCCACAACTCGCGCTACGTGAGCGGCAAGGAGGCGCTCCAGGCGAAGAAGTCCATCACCCTGGTCGGCAGCGGCCAGAGCGCCGCGGAGATCTTCTACGACCTCCTCGCCGAGATCGACGTACACGGCTACCGGCTCAACTGGGTCACCCGCTCGCCGCGCTTCTTCCCGCTGGAGTACACCAAGCTCACGCTGGAGATGACCTCCCCGGAGTACGTCGACTACTTCCACGCGCTCCCGGAGGCGACGCGCTACCGCCTGGAGTCCCAGCAGAAGAACCTCTTCAAGGGCATCGACTCCGAGCTGATCAACGCGATCTTCGACCTGCTCTACCAGAAGAACCTCAACGGCCCGGTCCCCGCCCGCCTGCTCACCAACTCCTCCCTCAACACCGCGAGCTACGAAGCCGAAAGCGCGACGTACACCCTCGGGCTGCGCCAGGAGGAGCAGGGCAAGGACTTCGAGCTGAGCACCGAGGGCCTCGTCCTCGCGACCGGCTACCGCTACCGCACCCCCGCCTTCCTGGAGGGCGTGCGCGACCGGATCCGCTGGGACGGCCAGGGCCGCTACGACGTGGCCCGCAACTACAGCATCGACACGACGGGCCGCGGCATCTTCCTGCAGAACGCCGCCGTCCACACCCACAGCATCACCTCACCCGACCTGGGCATGAGCGCGTACCGCAACGCCTGCATCATCCGTGAGCTGCTGGGGTCCGAGTACTACCCGGTCGAGAAGACCATCGCCTTCCAGGAGTTCGCCGTATGAGCACGCCGCAGTTCACGATCCGCCCCCTCGACCCTTCCCCGAGCTCTCAACTCCGTTCGAGCAGGGGAGGCCCCATTTCGGACTTCGAGCTGCTGCACGGCTGGGTCACCCACCCCAAGGCCGCCTTCTGGATGATGCAGGACGCGTCACTGCCGGACGTCGAGCGCGCGTACATGGCGATAGCCGCCGCCGAGCACCACGACGCCTTCATCGGCCTGTACGAGGGCGAGCCCGCCTTCCTCATGGAGCGGTACGACCCGGCCCACGTCGAGCTCGTCGGCCTGTACGACGCCCAGCCCGGCGACGTCGGCATGCACTTCCTGGTCGCGCCGACCGACAAGCCCGTCCACGGGTTCACCCGCGCCGTGATCACCGCGGTGATGGAGGAGCTGTTCGCGGACCCGGCCACCCGCCGCGTCGTCGTCGAGCCCGACGTGCGCAACGACGCCGTCCACCGCCTCAACGAGGCCGTCGGCTTCGAGATCGTCGAGAAGATCGCCAAGCCGGAGAAGGACGCCTACCTGAGCGTCTGCACGCGCGCCCGGTTCGAAGCCGCACGCCGCACCGCCGGAGCCGCCCTGTGAACCGCGAGAGCCCCACCGGCGCCGTCTCCCACCTCTCCCCCGAGCGCTGGGCCCACGCGAGCCGGCTCCTCGTCCGCAAAGCGCTCGCCGAGTTCTCCCACGAGCGCCTGCTGACCCCCGAGCCCCTCGACGGGGGCCCCTCCCAGGCTTCCGGCTCCGGGGGGGACCGGTACGCCGTCCGCTCCGACGACGGCGCGACCGAGTACCGCTTCACCGCCCGCCGCCACGCGCTCGACCACTGGCAGGTCCTCCCCGAGTCCATCACCCGCCACCGCGACGGCGCCGAGATCCCCCTCGACGCCCTCGAGTTCTTCATCGAGCTGCGCGGGGCACTCGGTCTGAGCCCGGAGATCCTCCCCGTCTACCTGGAGGAGATCAGCTCCACCCTCTCCGGTACTGCGTACAAGCTCACCAAGGCGCCCGTCACCGCCGCCGCGCTGGCCCGTGCCGATTTCCAGGCCGTCGAGACGGGGATGACCGAGGGCCACCCCTGCTTCGTCGCCAACAACGGCCGTCTCGGCTTCGGCATCGACGAGTACCGCTCGTACGCCCCCGAGGCCGCCTCCCCCGTCCGGCTGATCTGGCTGGCCGCCCGCCGCGACCACGCCACCTTCACGGCCGGCGCCGGGCTGGAGTACGAGGACTTCGTACGCGCCGAACTGGGCGACGCGGTCCTCGACCGGTTCGCGGCGACGCTGAGCGGCCTCGGCCTGGACCTGGCCGACTACTACCTCATCCCGGTCCACCCCTGGCAGTGGTGGAACAAACTCTCCGTCACCTTCGCCGCCGAGGTCGCGCAGCAGCGCCTGGTCTGCCTCGGCGCGGGCGACGACAGCTACCTCGCCCAGCAGTCGATCCGTACCTTCTTCAACACGAGCGACCCGGCGAAGCACTACGTCAAGACGGCGTTGTCCGTCATCAACATGGGCTTCATGCGCGGTCTGTCGGCCGCCTACATGGAGGCCACGCCCGCCATCAACGACTGGCTGGCCGGTCTGGTCGAGAACGACGAGACCCTCCGGGCGACCGGCCTGACGATCATCCGTGAGCGCGCGGCCATCGGCTACCACCACCGCCAGTACGAGGCCGCCACCGCCAAGGGCTCCCCGTACCTGAAGATGCTCGCCGCGCTCTGGCGCGAGAGCCCCGTCCCGTCCCTGGCGCCGGGCGAGCGCCTCGCCACCATGGCGTCGCTGCTGCACACCGACCACGAGGGCGCCTCCCTCGCGGGCGCCCTGATCGCCGAGTCGGGCCTCGAACCGGCCGAGTGGCTGCGCCGCTACCTCCACGCGTACCTCACGCCGCTGCTGCACAGCTTCTACGCCTACGACCTGGTCTACATGCCGCACGGCGAGAACGTCATCCTCGCCGTCGAGGACGGCGTCGTCACCCGGGCGGTCTTCAAGGACATCGCGGAGGAGATCTGCGTGATGGACCCGGACGCGGTGCTGCCGCCCGCCGTCGAGCGCGTCCGCGCCGAGGTGCCCGACGACATGAAGCTGCTCTCGATCTTCACCGACGTCTTCGACTGCTTCTTCCGCTTCCTCGGCGCCACGCTCGCCACCGACGGCGTCGTCGACGAGGACACCTTCTGGCGGACGGTGGCGGAGTGCGTGGCCGGCTACCAGGAGGCGCACCCGCAGCTCGCGGACAAGTTCAAGCAGTACGACATGTTCGCGCCACAGTTCGCGCTGTCCTGCCTGAACCGGCTCCAGCTGCGCAACAACAAGCAGATGGTCGACCTCCAGGACCCGTCGGGCGCGCTCCAGCTCGTCGGCACCCTCGACAACCCGATCGCGCGGTACGCACCCGCCTGACCGGGAACGGTGAACGGGCGGGCGCCCGTGCCACAGCCCTCACGGGCGCCCGCCGCACCCTCGGTGCCCCTACTCCGCCGGCCAGGGCACCTGCGCCGAGCGGTAGTAGTCGATCCCCAGCGCCGAGAACCGCGGCCCCTGGGCCGCCAGCCGCACCTTGTACGCGTCCCAGTCGTGCGTGGCCGCCGGCGACCAGCCCAGCTCGGCGATGCCCGGCAGCCTCGGGAACGCCATGAACTCGACCTGGTCGTTGGTCCACAGGGTCTCCGACCACAGCGGCGCCTCGACCCCGAGGACCGACTCGGCCGGCGCGTCCGGCAGGTACGTCCCCGGGTTCCAGTCGTAGGAGCGCCGCACCTCCACAAGGCCCGCCCAGGTGAGTCCCAGCGGCGTATTCTTGTCGTACTTCATGTCGAGGTACGCCCGGTCGGCCGGCGACAGCACCAGCTTCGTCCCGTTCTTCGCCGCGCGGGCGACCTGCGCCTTCTCCGCCGCCGACGTCCTGTCGAGTCCCCAGTACTGGGCGACGGCGCCCTCGGCCGGCTCGGCGCCGGTCAGCTGGTGCCATCCCATCACCGTCTTGCCGTACCTGCCGACGACGGCCTGTGCCTTCTCCATGAAGGCGGCGTAGTCCGCGTGCGAGGTGGAGTGCGCCTCGTCGCCGCCGATGTGGAGGTACTTCCCGGGCGTCATCGCGGCGATCTCGCGCACCACGTCGTCCACGAACCTGTACGTGATGTCCTTCGGCACGCACAGCGAGCTGAAGCCGACGCTGGTCCCCGTGTAGAGGGGCGGGGCGACGCCGTCGCAGTTCAGTTCGGGGTAGGAGGCGAGCGCCGCGTTGGTGTGCCCCGGCAGGTCGATCTCGGGGACGACCTCCAGGTGGCGGGAGGCGGCGTACCGCAGGATCTCCTTGTAGTCGGCCTTCGTGTAGTAGCCGCCGGGGCCGCCGCCGACCTGGGTCGAGCCTCCGTACGTCGCGAGCCGCGGCCAGGAGTCGATGGCGATGCGCCAGCCCTGGTCGTCGGAGAGGTGCAGGTGGAGCTTGTTGACCTTGTAGAGCGCCATCTGGTCGATGTACGTCTTGACCTTGTCGACGCTGAAGAAGTGGCGCGACACGTCGAGCATCGCGCCCCGGTAGCCGTAGCGCGGCGCGTCCACGATCGTGCCGCCCGCGACCTTCCACGGGCCCCGCTGCCGGGTGTCCTCCTCCACGGAGGCGGGCAGCAGCTGACGGAGGGTCTGCACGCCGTGGAAGAGCCCGGCGGGCTTGCGGGCGGTGATGGTGACCCCGTGGCGTCCGGACTCCAGCCGGTACCCCTCGTCGCCCAGCGAGGCGTCCCCGGAGCCGAGCCGCAGCCGGATCCCGTCCTTGGCGTCCCTCTCCGTGACCGGAAGCGCGTAGCCGGTGGACGGCCTCAGGACGTCCGCGAGGTACGAGCCGATCCGCCGTGCCTCGCGCGAGTCGTCGTCGACCCTGATGCGCGTCCGGTGCGTGAGGGCGTAGGAAGGCCCGCCCTCGGAGACGGAGGCGGGCGCCGGAATCACTTGGCCCAGCGGTCTTGCCTCCGCGGCGGGCCCGGCGGCCGCCGGGGTGGCCGCGATGCCCGTCGTGCCGGCGGCGCCGCCGACGAGGACGGCGACGACCAGCGGAGCGAACAGGCGGGGGAGCGTTCTGCGTTGACTCACGGGGCGGTCCCTTCGACGGGCCTCGCAACAGTGGCGTAGTGCAGGCGAACGGTCACCATGCGTATCGCGCGCCCACTTCGGGGTCAAGGGTTCAGACCACTTCCGCGTCCGTGTCCCGCCCCGGGAGCCACCCGGACGCAACCGGCTCTCCTCGCTCCAGAAGCGAGATCCTGCCCGCATTCGGGCAGGATTCTTGCGTAAGCCCCGAATCCCCCGCAGTATCTACGGGTGCTCGAACGCCGCCCGTCGTCGCCGTACGACGACCTCATCGACCACCTGATCCGCAGCACCGCGCTCCCGCGCGGCGAGGCCGCCCGGGTGGTGCTCGACGTGCTGGCGTACTTCGACGAGACGGCCGAGGACTTCGTGCGCCGCCGCCACCGTGAGCTCCGGTCCGGCGGCCTGGTGAACGCGGAGATCTTCGAACGGATCGCGGCCGAGCTGCCGCACCGCGCCGTGGCGCCGCCGGAGCTCTCGCTCCGCCAGCTGCGCCGCATCGTCTACGGCTGAGCACCCACTCAACGACTCGAGGGACAGAGAACATATGTGCGGAATCGTCGGTTATATCGGCAAGCGCGACGTCGCCCCGCTGCTGCTCGAAGGGCTCCAGCGCCTGGAGTACCGCGGCTACGACTCGGCGGGCATCGTGGTGACGAGCCCCAAGGCCAGTGGCCTGAAGATGGTCAAGGCCAAGGGCCGCGTCCGCGACCTGGAGGCCAGGGTCCCCAAGCGCTTCGCCGGCACCACCGGCATCGCCCACACCCGCTGGGCCACCCACGGCGCCCCGAGCGACGAGAACGCGCACCCGCACCTCGACGCCGAGGGCAGGGTCGCCGTCGTGCACAACGGCATCATCGACAACGCCACCGAGCTGCGCGCCAAGCTGGTCGCCGACGGCGTCGAGTTCCTCTCCGAGACCGACACCGAGGTCCTGGTCCACCTCGTCGCCCGCTCCCAGGCCGTGACGCTGGAGGAGAAGGTCCGCGAGGCGCTGCGCCACGTCGAGGGCACGTACGGCATCGCCGTCATGCACGCCGACTTCTCCGACCGCATCGTCGTCGCCCGCAACGGCTCGCCGGTCGTCCTCGGCATCGGCGAGAAGGAGATGTTCGTCGCCTCCGACATCGCCGCGCTGGTCTCGCACACCCGCCAGATCGTCACCCTCGAAGACGGCGAGATGGCCACCCTCAAGGCCGACGACTTCCGTACGTACACCACCGAGGGCTCGCGCACGACGGCCACGCCGACCACCGTGGAGTGGGAGGCCGAGTCGTACGACATGGGCGGTCACGACACGTACATGCACAAGGAGATCTCCGAGCAGGCCGACGCCGTGGACCGCGTGCTGCGCGGCCGCATCGACGACCGCTTCTCCACCGTGCACCTGGGCGGCCTGAACCTCGACGCCCGCGAGGCGCGCGGCATCCGCCGCGTCAAGATCCTCGGCTGCGGCACGTCGTACCACGCGGGCATGATCGGCGCGCAGCTGATCGAGGAGCTGGCCCGCATCCCCGCCGACGCCGAGCCCGCGTCCGAGTTCCGCTACCGCAACCCGGTCGTGGACCCCGACACCCTCTACGTCGCCGTCTCCCAGTCCGGTGAGACGTACGACGTGCTGGCGGCCGTGCAGGAGCTCAAGCGCAAGGGCGCCCGCGTCCTCGGCGTGGTCAACGTCGTCGGCTCGGCGATCGCCCGCGAGGCCGACGGCGGCATGTACGTGCACGCCGGCCCCGAGGTCTGCGTCGTCTCCACCAAGTGCTTCACCAACACGGTCGTCGCCTTCGCGCTGCTCGCCCTGCACCTGGGCCGCATCCGCGACCTGTCCGTCGCCGACGGCAAGCGGCTCATCGCCGGCCTGCGCAAGCTGCCCGCCCAGATCGCCGCGATCCTGGAGACCGAGGACGAGATCAAGAAGATCGCCGAGGAGTACGCGGGCGCCCAGTCGATGATGTTCATCGGGCGCGTGCGCGGCTACCCGGTGGCGCTGGAGGCCTCCCTCAAACTGAAGGAGATCTCCTACATCCACGCCGAGGCGTACCCGGCCTCCGAGCTCAAGCACGGTCCGCTCGCCCTGATCGAGCCCGCCCTGCCGACGGTCGCGATCGTGCCCGACGACGATCTGCTGGACAAGAACCGCGCGGCGCTGGAGGAGATCAAGGCGCGCAGCGGCCGGATCCTGGCGGTCGCGCACCGCGAGCAGGAAAAGGCCGACCACACCATTGTCGTCCCGAAGAACGAGACGGAGCTGGACCCGATCCTCATGGGCATTCCGCTCCAGCTCCTCGCCTACCACACGGCGCTGGCCATGGGCCGCGACATCGACAAGCCGCGCAACCTCGCCAAGTCCGTGACGGTCGAGTAACGGCCGGCGGACCGGACCCGCAGGTACGACGAAGGCCGGCCCCCGCGCGAAGCAGGGGGCCGGCCCTGTGTCGCGCGGCGCTCAAGGAATCACGGGGTCACGGCATCAGGGGACCGGGGGATCAGGGGATCACGATGACCGGCCGCTGCGCGCGCCGCGCCAGCCGGCCCGCCACCGATCCGAAGATCCGCCCGACCAGGCCGTGCGTCGTCCCGACCACGATCGCGTCGGCCGAGTACTCCTGGCCGACCTCCTCCAGCTCGTGGCAGATGTCGCCACCGCGCTCGACGAGGATCCACGGCACTTCGGAGAGGTAGTCCGCGCAGGCCAGCTCCAGTCCGAGCACCTCGGTGCGGTGATCCGGTACGTCCACGAAGACCGGCGGCTCGCACCCCGCCCAGACCGTGGTCGGCAGCCTGTTGGCCACATGGACGATGATCAGACCGGAGCCCGACCGCACCGCCATGCCGATGGCGTACGAGAGTGCCCGCTCACTGGAGGTGGAACCGTCGAAGCCGACGACGACACCGTGCTGGAAGGCGGGATCGCAGGAATGGCGCGTTTGTTCCACCGCCCGGAGGTCGTCCAGGGGATCGGCGACCTGCTTGCGGTCCGCGGGTTCGGGGATTTCGTGACCGGCCATGGGTGTCTCGGCGAAGAAGTCCTCTGAGGAGGGGTCGCTTTTATTGAGGGAAAGAGTGGCAATGAGCGGTGGAGCTGTGTCCGGGAATCATCTTCCCAACCCCATACCCCCAAGGGTACGGCGACACTCCTCTTCTGCCCAGAGCCGACCGCCCCTCGGGCGGCGTCCAAGGGAGCATGCACGAGCCCGGCCCGTAAGGCAATGCCGGTTGCCCCTTACAGGTGTCTTGACGGACGGGCGCCGTCGGCCGCGACGCCCGGCGGACATGATCGACGACAAGGCCGGGGGCGCGGCCGGCGACGGGATTGACCGGGGTGCGTTCGGCCGTTCCCGCGGGCGGGAGCGGCGACAGCGGCGGCGGAAGGACGGGCGCGTCCGCGCCCGCGCACGGCGGGGGCGCACCGGGGCGGACACCACGCCGAGGGGTGTGCGCCGGGGGAACAGCGGCCCGGCACCCACACACCCATAGCTTTTCAGCCAACTTCCTGCCGCGACCCGACCCTTGGCGAAATGACCTCTCCACCCCTGTTCCACCAGGCATGAAAGGACCGTCTCCGGCCAACGCACCCTACGGGGACGGGCCATGAGAGCGAGGCGCACTTCCCTGCGGGGCCCACGAGTGGAACGCTTCGTGATCGAATGCTTCGCGCCAAGTGGCCTTGTCGACATAGTGCCGAATGCCGAAGTTGTCACGCCGGCGCCACGGGACGCAGTAGATTCGATCATGGGTATATACGGCGGGGGAATCATGCAGGACCGAGGGGAAACGTGCAGGACCGAGAGGACGCGAACACCGAGGGGGGCTTAGCGTCATGAGCCAGGACTCCACTGCCGTACCGGAGGCCGCACGGAAGCTCTCCGGACGCCGCCGCCGGGAGATCGTAGCGGTGCTGCTCTTCAGCGGCGGCCCCATTTTCGAGAGCTCCATCCCGCTCTCTGTGTTCGGCATCGACCGGCAGGACGCAGGAGTACCCCGTTACCGGCTACTGGTGTGCGCGGGCGAGGACGGGCCGCTGCGCACCACCGGCGGGCTCGAACTGACCGCCCCCTACGGCCTGGAGGCGATGAGCCGGGCCGGCACCGTCGTCGTGCCGGCGTGGCGGTCCATCACCTCGCCACCGCCGCCGGAAGCGCTCGACGCCCTGCGCCGCGCCCACGAGGAGGGCGCCCGCATCGTCGGGCTGTGCACCGGCGCCTTCGTCCTGGCGGCGGCCGGGCTGCTCGACGGCCGCCCGGCCACCACGCACTGGATGTACGCGCCGACGCTCGCCAAGCGCTACCCGTCGGTCCACGTCGACCCGCGCGAGCTCTTCGTCGACGACGGCGACGTCCTCACGTCGGCCGGCACGGCGGCCGGAATCGACCTGTGCCTGCACATCGTGCGTACGGACCACGGCACCGAGGCCGCCGGGGCGCTGGCCCGCAGGCTCGTCGTACCGCCGCGCCGCAGCGGCGGACAGGAGCGCTACCTCGACAGGTCTTTACCGGAGGAGATCGGCGCCGACCCGCTCGCCGAGGTCGTCGCCTGGGCGCTGGAGCACCTCCACGAGCAGTTCGACGTGGAGACGCTGGCCGCGCGCGCCTACATGAGCCGCCGCACCTTCGACCGGCGTTTCCGTTCCCTCACCGGGAGCGCTCCCCTGCAGTGGTTGATCACCCAGCGGGTGCTCCAGGCGCAGCGTCTGCTGGAGACGTCCGACTACTCGGTCGACGAGGTGGCGGGCCGCTGCGGCTTCCGCTCGCCGGTCGCGCTGCGCGGGCACTTCCGGCGCCAGCTGGGCTCGTCCCCGGCCGCGTACCGGGCCGCCTACCGGGCCCGGCGGCCGCAGGGCGAGATCCACCCGGCCCTGCCCGCGGTGGCCCAGACCGTGGACGCGCTGCCGCAGCAGGCCAGGCGCGCGGCGGCGGCGAGCACACCGGCGGGTCCCTCCGCGACCGCGTCGGCGGCCCACGATCCGGGGAAACCCGGCTCCGACGCCTACGCCCCGGGCCGTCCGACGCTGCCCGGCCAGCGAGAACGCCCCGTAGGGTGAGACACATGAACGATCGCATGGTGTGGATCGACTGCGAGATGACCGGGCTCTCGCTGACGGACGACGCACTTATCGAGGTGGCCGCACTGGTCACCGACTCGGAGCTCAACGTGCTCGGCGAAGGGGTGGACATCGTGATCCGCCCGCCGGACGCGGCCCTGGAGACCATGCCCGAGGTGGTGCGGCAGATGCACACCGCCTCGGGCCTCCTCGACGAACTGGCCGGCGGAACGACGCTGGCCGACGCCGAGGAGCAGGTCCTGGCGTACGTGAGGGAATACGTGAAGGAGCCCGGCAAGGCCCCGCTGTGCGGAAACTCGGTCGGCACCGACCGCGGGTTCCTGCTGCGCGACATGTCGACGCTGGAGGCGTACCTCCACTACCGGATCGTGGACGTCTCGTCGGTCAAGGAGCTGGCCCGCCGCTGGTTCCCGCGGGCGTACTTCAACAGTCCGGAGAAGAACGGCAACCACCGGGCGCTGGCCGACATCAAGGACTCCATCGCGGAGCTGCGCTACTACCGGGAGGCGGTCTTCGTGCCACAGCCCGGACCCGACTCCGACACGGCGAAGAAGATCGCCGCGAAGTACGTCCTGCCTGCACAGCCCGCGGAGTAGGACCCGGTGACGCCCGGCGAAACCTGGGCGCGAGCACCCTCTGGGACCCTGTACACTTTTTCTCAGCCGGTCGGGAACGACCGGCCACGGTGGGTGTAGCTCAGTTGGTAGAGCACCTGGTTGTGGTCCAGGTGGCCGCGGGTTCAAGTCCCGTCACTCACCCTGAATGATCAAGCCCTGACCTGTGAAAACAGGTCGGGGCTTCTTCATGCCCAAAACTTTGGGAACACAACGGGAACACAAACCCGCCGAACCGGTCGTATCGCCTGCCCATGGCGAGCATCGTGGAACCTCCCAAGTAAAGACGGCACTGCCACCCGCCAAGTGAAGTGGCGACAGGCCGGCGACTGGCAGTCAGAACGGTTCGGCGAGACAGAGCAGGCCGAACAGTCCAAGGCCCTCGCCGAACACCGGCCGGCCGATCAACTGCCTCCACACGACCGAGATGTTCCCGGCCGCCACGCCCCGGCGCATGCCGGCCCTGTCCTCGCCCGCATCGGCCACCTCCACCAGTGACCCGGCGCACACGGCCAGGCCCACCGGGGCCGGCGGGATGCTCGACCGGTGCCGGCTCGGCGGCTCGTGGCTGGTCCTCACCTTCCGCCAGATCGCGAACGGGACAGCCACCGACCCCACCCACTGTTCGGTGGCGGACTTCCAGACGATCATGGCGGTGACCAACAGCAGGAACATCCCTGTCCTGCCGGTCGGCGACGTCCTCCGCACCTATCTGTGAACCCGCCCGACACCACAGTGCCCCCTGCTCTCCCTTCGGGGAGGGCAGGGGGCGCCTTTCGGGCGTTCAAGCCCGACGCGTCGCCCCGTCTGGCCACACCACATCAACCGGCAGACCAGCCGCTCGTGCCTCGCCCACCACGTCCGCCGTACCGCCCCCCCTTACCCGATGGCGGCTCACCGTTCCACACCGCCACCAGCCTGTCCGCACGGGCCAGAAGCTCACGGTTCGCTGCCTCGTACGCCTGTCGGTTCGCCGTCCCGTACGGCATCACCACCACGTCGACAGCCGCCTCCACCAAGTGGTCGAAGACAGGCCCGTGCTCCGGTTTCACCTTCGTCTCGCGGTAGTCCCACGACGGGATCACCACAATCAGCCGACCCCCGACCGCTATGACCTCCTCGGCGAACAGACTGTCGGATCCGGCAGCGATGCAAGACACCCCCGTCAGGTCCTCCCGATACCTTCCGAGCACCTCACGCAGCGCCACGCGCACCAGCGGCACACTCTCGTCCGTCAGGTCCATGTGCCCGGTCACAGCCAAAGTCGTCACCCAGGGCCTCCTGAACTCGACAGCAGGTCGCGGATACCACCCCGCACCTCCCGCACTCCCCGCGATGCACTGTGCCCCACGGTGCACGGGTACAGCTCTCCAAGCTGTGTCCGCACCCGGTTCGATTGTGTACCGCGCGCCGCCTCGACAGCGTGCCAGGTCTGAAGTGCCAAAGAGTGTATTACCGCCTCGGTAACCCCCGCTGGGCATCCCGCAGTTACGCAGATACGCCGACTCTGATGATGCGAGGAGAAACCACACCGGAAAGCGAGGGGTCGTGCGCACACGTTCTGCGGCAGAAGCCAAGTCACTTCCGCCCATCGAGACGCTGTCTCAGCGCCAGCAGCGTGGCATGGACTGCGTCCACTGCGGCATCACCCTCACTCCGGCCACGGCCCTGGACCTCGGCCCGCGCAAGATCAAGCGGCTCGACTACACCACCCGGTGGTACCCCCGCGCCTGCACCAGCCACGGCAAGGGGCAGTCATGACGCCGTGCCCCAAGGGCGACCACGAGATTCCGGACGAGGACGAGATCGGCGCCCACTGCGCCGAGCACGGCGTCACCCTGCTCTGGTACGGGCCGCCGATCACCCCCGACGACCTGGCGCCTGCCCCTCGTTCCCGTACCCCCGCCCCCGCACCCACCACCGGACTGCCCGCCATCGAGCAGCGGCCACGCCCGTGACACCGTCGAGTGAAGCGCGCCAGCGAGCGCCGCCCGTCCCCCTGAACGGCGTAACCTGCCCGGCGAGATGACCCATTTTGCCGACGAGGCCCGCTCACGCACCGCCCGCCTGCTCCGCATGGCCGCAACCCATGACGAGCGCACGAGGGCGCGGATCGTCGAGTACGCGGCCAGCACCCCAGACCCGCCCCTGATGGGGCCCCACGGCATCCACACCACCGGATGCTCCCACTGTCGCCAGACGATGTGGATGCAGCGAGACCTCTGGGTCTGCTCATCCTGCGGCCGCATGGAGGACGTGTGAACTGCCCCACTGCCACACCCCCCTGCACCGCTCAGCCGCACCGCCCGAGCGCTGGTACTGCCGCACCTGCACCCGGTGCGCGGCCCCTGGGGACAGCGCCATGGACATTGAGCAGCGCCATGAGCAGCGTCACCACGCGTTCGCCCTGCTCGACATCGCATTGGGCGAGCGCGCCGTACAACGAGAAGCCGACCGGCAGATCGTCACTGAGATGGAGGCACAGACGGGCCAGACCATACAGACCCGCGGTTGCAGCAAGTGCGGCAGCACGACGTACCGCACTGTGGAGACCGACGAACCAGGGCAACCCGACCGGGTACTCGAGGTACATCTGTAATAACTGCGGAAACATGGAGGGCTGACAGCCCTTGGCCCCGGCCGGCCGCTTCTCCGAGGCTGGCCGGAGCTTCTCACTCCCGTACGAGGTCGGCGAGCGGGACACCGATCGCATCGGCGATGCGGATCAGGATGTCGAGCAGTGGACTGCTGTGGCCTTGCGGCGCCTTTCGTGCGTTCGGGCGCTGACATGCACGCTTCGGCGGGCTCCGAAGTGTCACGCTGCTTCGGCGACACCCCTGCGCACGGCCTCGGCGTACTCCGCCAGCAGTTCCTCATACCGGGCCGCATCCACCGCCACCCCAGCCCGCGCAGCCGACTCCACCAGGGCACGGATCTCCGTATTCACGGCCTCAGTGGACCGCACAGAGCCAGGTACGGCAGGGGACGGGGGCATGAGGCAAGGCTACGACGGAGGGCTGACAACCGGCAGGCTCCGTGGCTGGAATCCATCAGACCGTAAGATCCGGTTCCATGATTCGCGCAGTGGTGCTCGACGTCGGTGAGTGCCTGGTGGACGAGACGCGGGGGTACGGGACGTGGGCCGACTGGCTCGGCGTGCCCCGCCACACGTTCGCCGCGATGTTCGGCGCGATCATCGCCCAAGACCGGGACTACCGGGAGACCTTCCAGGTGTTCCGACCCGGCTTCGACCTGTACGCCGAGCGGGACAAGCGCGCCGCCGCCGGGCAGCCCGAGCACTTCGACGAGTCCGACCTCTACCCCGACGTCCGCCCAGCCCTGGCCGCCCTGCGCGACGCCGGCCTGTGGCTCGGCGTCGCAGGCAATCGGACCGTGAGGGCCGGCGGGATCCTGCGGGGGCTGTTCACCGAGGACGTCGACCTGATCGGCACGAGCGACGACTGGGGCGCCAGCAAGCCCGACCCCGAGTTCTTCGTCCGCGTCGCCGAGGTGGTGCCCTTCGAACCGGGCGAGGTCCTCTACGTCGGCGACCGGGTCGACAACGACCTGCGGCCTGCCGTCGCCGCTGGGATGTCCACCGCGCTGCTCCACCGAGGGCCGTGGGCCACGATCCAGTGGAACAGCGAGGAAGCCCGGCAGCTCCCGACGTTCCGCATCGAGTCGTTGTCCGGGCTCCCTGAGCTGATCGCCAAGTTCAACGCGTCAGGGCGCTGTCCGTCGTACCCCACCCGTCGCGGTGGATCTGTTCGGCGGCGGGCGATGGCCCGCTCGGTCGGCAGGGTGGGGCGCGGCACACGTCCACGCTCCCGACACCAAGATCAGATCTGATCGGGGTCGACCCTGATTCATTTGATTTCGAAGGGGCGGGCATCCCACCCGGACCCGGACCACACCCCCACACGATCGGCCCTCCCTGCCCCGGCCCCCAGGCAGCGGGGAGCGGCCGCTGCGCCCCGGCCGCGGTCGGGGGCGCAGTCGTGATCCCGTGCGCTGCGGATGGGGGGTTTTCAACTCACCCCGCCAGGATCATGGGGGACACCGCCGGGCGGTGTCCCCACGGGAACAGGGCACCCCCTCGGCCCGCATTCAGCATCACCCAGCGACATCGAGCGGCATCGAAATTGACCCGTATACCCATCTTTGATGAATCGCCGCAGGTCACCATGGGGCAAAGAATCAGGTTCACGTCCCGTCACTCGCCCTGATCGATCCGAGCCCCCGACCTGGAAACAGGTCGGAGGCTCGGATCTTCTGCGTTCCGTGACGGCGTCACGACCGTCATGACGACGCGCGGGTCACCAGCTCCGTCGGGAGCACGACCTGGCGGGGGGCGATGCTGCGGGTGCCCGCCGGGCGGCGGTCGGCGATCTCGGCGAGCAGCATCCGGGCCATCTCGCGGCCCATCTCCTCTATCGGCTGCCGGACGCTGGTCAGGGGCGGGTCCATGTGGCGGGCGATGACCGAGTCGTCGAAGCCGACCAGGGCCACATCGCCGGGAACGCTGCGGCCCCGCTCGCGCAGGACCTGGCGGGCGCCCGCCGCCATCACGTCGGACGCGGCGAAGACCGCGTCGAGGTCCGGGCGGCGCTCCAGCAGTTCCGTCATGGCGCGGCGGCCGCCCGCCTCGGTGAAGTCGGCGGGGGCGATCAGCCGCTCGTCGGCGTCGAGGCCGGCCGCGGCCAGTGCCTGCCGGTAGCCGTCGAGGCGGCACTGGGCGCCGTACACGTCGAGCCGTCCGGTGATGGTGGCTATCGTGCGGCGGCCGCGCGCCATGAGGTGGTCCACGGCGCCGCGCGCGCCCGCCACGTTGTCCGCGTCGACCCAGGCGAGCGGCTCGCGCTCGGAGCGGCGGCCGCTGATGACGGTCGGCAGGCCCAGCCCGGCCAGCAGCTCGGGCAGCGGGTCGTCGGCGCGTACGGAGACGAGCAGGACGCCGTCGACCCGGTGGCCCGCGAGGTAGTGCGCCAGGCGGCCGCGCTCGCGGTCGTTGCCGACGATGGTGAGCAGCAGCTGCATCTCGGTGCTGTCGAGGGCGGCGCCGACGCCCCGCAGGATGTCGGAGAAGTACGGCTCGGCGAAGAAGCGGGACTCGACCTCGGGGACGACGAGCGCGACGGCGTCGGCGCGGTTGGCGGCGAGGGCGCGGGCCGCGCGGTTCGGTACGTACCCCAGCTCGACGACGGCGGCCTCGACGGCGGCGCGGGTCTCGTCGCTCACCCGCGGGGAACCGTTGACCACCCGGGAGACGGTGCCCCGGCCGACACCGGCGCGCGCGGCCACTTCTTCGAGAGTCGGCCGTCCGCCGCTCCGGTTCCGGAATCCACGCGTCACGATGTCCTGACCTCCCCGCCCCGTGCGCCGTCCGGTCGCGATCCGGCGCTGCGCAATATCTCATAGCGGTCTCGGACCGCACATCCCGCCGTCCGGCGTCTTGACACTCCCACAAGGAGCCGCGAACCTTCAACACATCACAAGTGGGAGCGCTCCCACAGTACCCGACCCGTACACATCCCGCACGTTGCCCGCCCGGACCGCAGCCGCAATTCAAGGGCTCGCCAGCACAGTTGACCCGGGGGTCGGCACGTCAGGGCACCAAGGAGGACGCAATGCGCACCAGCACCCGAACGCCTCACCGGGCGGTGGTCGTCGCCGCTGTCGTGGCACTCGGCGCCGGCCTGCTCGGCGGCTGTGCCGAGGACAGCGACGACCCGGACGGCGGCCCCGGCAACAGCGGGACGGATGCCGGGGGCAGGACCACGATCGAGATCGGCACCTTCGGGGTCTTCGGCTACAAGCAGGCCGGGCTCTACGACGAGTACATGAAGCTGCACCCGGAGATCCTCATCAAGGAGGACGTGACCGAGCGCGTCGACACGTACTACCCGGAACTGCTGACGCACCTCGCGGCCAACAGCGGTCTCCAGGACATCCAGGCCATAGAGGTCGGGAACATCAACGAGATCGCCACCACCCAGGCCGACAAGTTCGAAGACCTGTCCAAGGCGCCCGGCGTCGACAAGTCGAACTGGCTGGACTGGAAGTGGGCGCAGGGGACCACCAAGGACGGGCGGACCGTCGCGCTCGGCACCGACATCGGGCCCATGGGCATGTGCTACCGCAAGGACCTGTTCGAGAAGGCGGGGCTGCCGACCGACCGCGAGGCCGTCGGCAGGCTGTGGGCGGGCGACTGGCAGAAGTACGTCGAGGCCGGCAAGCGGTACAAGGCGAAGGGCCCCAAGGGCACCGCCTTCACCGACTCGGCGGCCGGTCTCTTCGCCGCCGTCAACAACGGCTACGCGGAGCGGTTCTACGACGCCGACGGCGAATTGATCTACAAGGACAGCCCGGCCGTGAAGACGGCCTGGGACGTGGCGATGCAGGCCGTGGAGGGCGGACTGACGGCCAAGCTCAAGCAGTTCGACAAGGCGTGGGACCAGGCGTACGCGAACGGGACCTTCGCCACCGTCTCCTGCCCGCCGTGGATGCTCGGCTACATCAAGGAGAAGGCGGGAGCGGCGGGCGAGGACAAGTGGGACGTCGCGGCGGCCCCCAAGCCCGCCAACTGGGGCGGCTCGTTCATCGGCGTACCGAAGGCGGGCAGGAACAAGGCGGAGGCGGTCAAGCTCGCGGCCTGGCTGACCGCGCCCGAACAGCAGGCGAAGCTCTTCGACAAGCAGGCGAGCTTCCCCTCCACCCCGCCGGCGTACGAGCTGGACGCGGTCTCGGGCGCCAGGAACCCGTACTTCGGCGACGCGCCCACCGGACGGCTCTTCGCCGAGGCTGCCAAGGGGATTCCGACGCTGGTGCTCGGTCCGAAGGACCAGCAGATCGGTACCGCTTTCGGTGATGTCGGCATCCTCCAGGTGGAGCAGCAGGGCAAGAGCCCGGAGCAGGGCTGGGAAGCGGCCCTGAAGGAGATCGACAACGCGGTGGACGGCGGCTGATGCGCCCGTACACCGACCAGGCCGTGTCCCCCTCCGCGGGGGACGCGGCCGCGGACCGCCCGGGAACGGAGCCGGCGGCGGCCGGGCGGCCGGGGGACACCGACCGCCGCCGGGCGTGGCGCAGCAGGCGCTACCGCTGGGACACGAAGTACAGCCCGTACGCCTTCGTCGCGCCCTTCTTCGTCTTCTTCGCGGCCTTCGGGGTCTTCCCCCTCCTCTATACGGGCTGGTCGTCGCTGCACCGCGTGTCGCTGTCGGCGCCGAACGACATGCGGTGGGCGGGGCTGCACAATTACACGCGGCTGCTGGAGGACGAGTTCTTCTGGAACGCGCTGCGCAACACCTTCACCATCGGCGTCCTCTCGACGGTGCCGCAGCTGCTGATGGCGCTGGGCATCGCACACCTGCTCAACTACCGGCTGCGCGCCTCGGGTTTCTTCCGGGTGGCGATCCTCACGCCGTACGCCACCTCGGTGGCCGCCGCGACGCTCGTCTTCGTCCTCCTCTTCGGACGCGACTACGGGATGATCAACTGGGCGTTGGACGCGGTGGGGCTCGGGAAGGTCGACTGGCAGAGCGGGACCCTGTCGTCGCAGGTGGCGGTCTCCTCGATCGTGATCTGGCGGTGGACCGGCTACAACGCGCTGATCTACCTGGCCGCGATGCAGGCCGTGCCGAACGACCTCTACGAGTCGGCGGCGCTGGACGGGGCGACGCGCTGGCAGCAGTTCCTCCACGTCACCATCCCCTCCCTGCGGCCGACGATCCTCTTCACGGTCGTCGTCTCGACGATCGGCGCGACGCAGCTGTTCGGCGAACCGCTGCTGTTCGGCGGGGCGGGCGGGCAGAAGGGCGGGGCGTCGCACCAGTTCCAGACGCTCGGCCTCTACCTGTACGAGCAGGGCTGGTTCAACTTCCACCTCGGCCGGGCCTCCGCGATCGCCTGGGCGATGTTCCTGATCCTGCTGATCGTCGCGGGCGTGTACCTGCTGATCGCCCGGCGCCTGAGGAGGAGCCAATGACGAAACTGACGCGTGTGCGCGCCGGCCGCCATCTGCACGGCGGCCCCCTCACCTACGCCGTGCTGATCGTCTTCACGGCCGGCTCGCTGTTCCCCCTCGTCTGGACGGCGGTCGCGGCCTCCCGCAACAGCACCCGGCTGTCGCAGACGCCGCCGCCGTTCTGGTTCGGCGGGAACCTCTTCAAGAACCTCCAGACCGCCTGGACCGACGCCAACATGGGGCTCGCCCTGCTCAACACGGCGGTGGTGGCCGGGACGGTCGCCCTGGGGACCGTCCTCTTCTCGACCCTGGCCGGCTTCGCCTTCGCCAAACTGCGCTTCCGCTTCAAGAACCTGCTGATGCTGCTGGTGGTCGCCACGATGATGGTGCCGCCGCAGCTCAGTGTCGTACCCCTCTTCATGACCATCGCCGAGCTGGAGTGGACCGACCAGCTCCAGGCCGTCGTCCTGCCCACCCTCGTCAGCGCCTTCGGGGTCTTCTTCATGCGCCAGTACCTGGTGCAGGCGCTGCCCAGCGAGCTGATCGAGGCGGCGCGGGTGGACGGCGCGAGCAGTCTGCGGATCGTCTGGCACATCGTCTTCCCGGCCGCCAGGCCCGCGATGGCGGTGCTGGGCATGCTCACCTTCGTGGCCGCCTGGAACGACTTCTTCTGGCCGGTCATCGCGCTGACCCAGGACAACCCGACCGTGCAGGTGGCGCTCGCCAACCTCGGTCAGGGGTTCGTCCCCGACCAGTCGGTCGTCATGGCCGGCGCCCTGCTCGGCACGCTGCCGCTGCTGCTGGCCTTCACGCTCTTCGGGAGGCAGATCGTGGGCGGGATCATGCAGGGCGCGGTCAAGGGCTGACTTCCTCTCCCCTCCTACCAGGAGCGCTTCCATGACCGAGAGCACCGAGAACGCCGAGAGCACCGAGAGCACCGAGAGCACCGGAAGCTTTCCGTCCGGCTTCCTGTGGGGCACCGCGACCGCCGCGTACCAGATCGAGGGCGCGGCACGGGAGGACGGCCGCACCCCGTCGATCTGGGACACCTTCAGCCGTACGCCGGGCAAGGTGCTCGGCGGTGACACCGGGGACGTGGCCGCCGACCACTACCACCGCATGCCCGGCGACGTACGGATGATGGCGGACCTGGGCATGGGCGCGTACCGCTTCTCGGTGTCCTGGCCGCGCGTGCAGCCGGGCGGCCGGGGCCCGGCGTGCGAGCGCGGCCTGGACTTCTACCGCGCGCTCGCCGACGAGCTGCTGGCGGCCGGGATCACGCCCAGCCTCACCCTGTACCACTGGGACCTGCCGCAGGAACTGGAGGCTCCTTCCCTCGGCGGCTCCGCCACGGGCGGCGGCTGGCCGGAGCGCGACACGGCATACCGCTTCGCGGAGTACGCGGGTCTGGTCGCCGAGGCGCTGGGCGACCGCGTCGAGCTGTGGACCACCCTCAACGAGCCGTGGTGCAGCGCCTTCCTGGGGTATGCCTCCGGAGTGCACGCCCCCGGCCGCACCGACCCGGTGGCCGCCCTGCGCGCCGCCCACCACCTGAACCTGGCGCACGGACTGGCCGCCCAGGCGCTGCGCGCCGCGCTTCCGGCCCGGGCGCGGATCGGCGTAAGCCTCAATCCGAGCGCGGTCAGGCCGCTCACGCAGTCGCCGGGGGACCTGGACGCGCGGCGCCGCATCGACGCCCTCGCGAACCGGATCTTCACGGGCCCGATGCTGACGGGCGCCTACCCCTCCGACCTCTTCGCCGACACCGCGCACCTGACGGACTGGTCGTTCGTACGGGACGGGGACGAGGCGACGGCCGGCGGGCAGCTGGACACACTGGGCATCAACTACTACGCCCCGGCGGTGGTTTCGGCTCCCGACGACACCGCGAAGGGCTCGGGCCACGACGGCCACGGCGGCGGCGACCACTCCCCCTGGCCCGGCTCGGAGTCCGTCGTCTTCCACCGGCCGCCGGGCGAGCTGACCGCGATGGACTGGTCCGTCGACCCGACGGGCCTGTACGACCTGCTGATGCGGTATGCCCGCGAGGCACCGGGCGTGGCTCTGATGATCACGGAGAACGGCGCGGCGTACGACGACAAGCCGGCCGCCGACGGCACGGTCCACGACCCGGACCGCATCCGCTACCTGCACGGTCACCTGACGGAGGTGCGCCGGGCGATGCGGGACGGGGCGGACGTGCGCGGCTACTTCCTCTGGTCGCTGATGGACAACTTCGAGTGGGCGTACGGCTACAGCAAGCGGTTCGGCGCGGTGTACGTCGACTACGGAACGCAGGAGCGTACGCCGAAGTCGAGCGCGCGGTGGTACGGGCGGGTGGCGAGGACGGGCGTGCTGCCGCGCCCGGTGCCGGACGAGTGACCCGGTGGCCCGGTCCCCGGGCCCGGCCTCCTCCCCTCCCGCTCTCTCCCCTCCCCGATCCGACGTAGCCTGGAAAGTGGACTCGGGGTCGTTCACCTGCCCGCCGGAGGCGGATGGTCATGGCATCACTCGTCAGCAGAAGTTTCGACTCCTCGGACGAGACCCGTCCGTTCGAGGACAGCAAGGGCAGGCTCGACGTGATCACCACGGACCGGGGTCCGGTCGGCCGTGCCGTCTTCGAGCCGGGCTGGCGGTGGACCGAGCACGTCAAGCCCATCGCCGGGACCGACAGCTGCCAGGCCGCCCACGTCGGCTACGTGGTGAGCGGCCGGATGAAGGTCGTCATGGACGGCGGCGAGAGCATCGAGATCGGACCCGGCGATCTCGTCTCCGTCGCACCCGGCCACGACGCCTGGGTCCTCGGCGACGAGCCGTGCGTGTTCCTCGACTGGGTCGGCTTCGGCGACTACGCCTCCCCCACGCGCACAGCCGGTCGCTGAATCCGTTCCGTGAACCGTCGCGACCCCGCCGAGGGGCGGCTGTACGCCATTCGTGTTGTCATCGATGGAGGAGAGAACAACGTCCCGAGCGCGGGAGGAACCCCGACATCATGGCTATGAACAAGCAGCTCAAGGCTCGCGACATCATGACCGGCGGAGTGCAGTGCGTCGGCGCGCACCAGTCGCTTTTCGAGGCGTCGCAGATGATGCGCGACCTGAACGTCGGCTGTCTGCCCATCTGCGGCGACGACAACAGGATCACCGGCCTGATCACCGATCGTGACATCGTCGTGAAGTGCTGCGCCGAAGGCGTCGACCCGGCGACGGTGCAGGCCGGCACGTTGAACGGGCACGTGCACTGGATCGATGCCGACGCGGGCGCCGGCGAGGCCCTGGAAGTCATGGAAACGCACCAGATCAAGCGTCTGCCGGTCATCGACGTCGCGGGAGGCCACCAGCTGGTCGGCATGATCACGGAGGCCGACCTCGCCAAGAACCTCAGCGACGAACAGATCGCGGAGTTCGCGACGCGGGTGTACGCCGCCACCGGCTGAACGCTCCGCACACCCCGGGGCCGGCCGTTCGACAGCCGCCCCGGGCACCGCCGCTCAAGGGCCGGGCCCAGGACCGGTCCCGGATCAGTCCTGCGGCCGAAGGGCCGACAGGCCCTTCCGAAGGTCCTCGCGGTTCATCGCCGGCTGCACCGTCACCTCCGCGCCCAGCTCGAAGAACGGCTCCGCGACGGAGGGCAGCTGCGAGCTGTCCTGCATGTCGAAGACCATGATGCAGGACCGCTTGCCTTCGGTGCCGGTGAAATAGGCCGCCTCGGGCTTGAGCCGGTCCATCGTCGACTCCAGGAGCTGCGGAAGCGTGCCGTTCTTGAGCGCCTCCGTCGAGATCCTGGTGTCCATCACGGCTCGCAGCATGACCCTCATCGCCATCGCTCCTCACGCGGCGCACCACGGCCGGCGCAGTCCCAGCCGCGCACGCTGAAGCCCGGTGGCGTCGTCCCGCTCAGCCTCGTTTCGGGCGGTCGGAACAGCAACATCTCATCGGCCGTCCGGGCACGTGCGCACCCCGGCCGGGCGGGGAACCCCGGAAGCCGTTCGAAAAAGGTCGAAACCGGTCGAAGCTGCACGCCCGCGGACCTCCTTCCCGTCACCGCCCCCGCCCCGTCACCGTCCCGTCACCGCCCCCGCCGCCCGCTTGCGCCGCCCCAACCGGTGCCCGTTCTGCTCGCCCGCCGCGCGCCGGCCGTGGAGGCCGATCCAGATGCGGACCTCCGTACCACCGAGCACCGAATGCCCGATGCGCACGTCACCGCCCGTCGACTCCGCGACCCGTCGCACGATGTCCAGGCCGAGGCCCGTGGACCCGTCCCCGCCCCCGCTGTTGCCGCGCACCAGCGCCGCCTCCGGGTCGGAGATGCCGGGCCCCGCGTCCGAGACGAGGACGATGACGGCGTCGTCGCCGTTGTGCACGTCCACCGAGAAGGCCGTGCCCACGGGGGTGTGGCGGAAGACGTTGCCGAGCAACGCGTCGAGCGCGGCGGCCAGTTCGGGCCGGGTGACCGGAATGCGTACCGTACGGTCGACACCCGCCAGACGCACCTTCCTGCCCTCGTCCTCCGCCAGCGCCGACCAGAAGTCCATCCGTTCGCGCACGACTTCGGACACGTCGCAGCCCGCGCCGGGCCCGGGCAACCCCTGCCCCTGCGCCAGCGACCGCTGTTCGCGCGCCGTACGGATGATCGTGTCGACCTCGCGTTCCAGCTGCTCGACCGCGGCCCTGGTCTGCTCGGCGGCCGGTCCTTCACCGAGCGAGGCCGCGTTGAGGCGCAGCACCGTCAGCGGGGTCCGCAGCCGGTGTGACAGATCGGCGGCCAGTTCGCGCTCGTTGGCGAGGAGCTGGACCACCTGGTCGGCCATGGAGTTGAACGCGGCCGCGGCGGAGCGCAGTTCGGCCGGCCCCTCCTCGGGGACGCGTACGCCGAGCCTGCCCTCCCCCAGGTCGTGCGCGGCGCCCGCGAGCCGCTGGGCGGGCTGGACCATGCGTACGCCGAGCCGGTCCGCGACCGCCACCGAGCCGATGATCAGGGCGATTCCCACGCCCGCCAGGACGACCCAGGCGGTGGCCACGCCGTTGCTGACGTCACCTTCGGGCACGAAGACCTCGACGACGGCGATCCGTCCGCTGGCGATCGCGGTCGGCTGGAGCAGCGCGTAGCCGCCCGGCACCTCCGAGATGGAGGCGCGGCCGATCCGCCGCGTGGTCTCCAGGTCCTGCTGGGCCGCCCGGCGCTCGCCGATCACCAGCGGCACGCTGCCCGCCTCGTCGGCGGCCGGGACGTGCACGGCCATCCGGCCCGCGATGCCGACCTCGGTGGTCTGGACGGCCCGGTCCAGCGAGTCGCGGTCGGTGGCGATGGAGAGGGTGGGGCCGATGGTGGCGGCCCAGCGTTCGGCGTTGGAGAAGGCCCGGTCCCTGGCCATCTCCTTGACGACGAGCCCGAGCGGTACGGCGAAGGCCACCACGACCATCACGGTCACCGCCAGGCACACCCTGACCAGTGCCCACCTCATCGCGGCGGTTCCAGCTTCACGCCGACCCCGCGCAGGGTGTGCAGGTAGCGGGGGCTCGCCGCGGTCTCGCCGAGCTTGCGGCGCAGCCAGGACAGGTGGACGTCGATGGTCTGGTCGTCGCCGTAGCTCTGCTGCCAGACCTCGGCGAGCAGCTCCTTGCGCGGTACGACGACTCCGGGCCGCCCCGCGAGGAACGCCAGCAGGTCGAACTCGCGGCGCGTCAGGTCGAGCCGCGCGCCGTCCAGCTCGGCCTGCCGGCGCAGCGGGTCGATGGAGAGCCCGCCGACCCGGAGCACCCGGGACGGCGGCTCGGCGCCCGCGACGGCGCGGGCGCGGCGCAGTACGGCGGCCATGCGGGCGGACAGGTGCTCGACCGAGAAGGGCTTGATGAGGTAGTCGTCTGCGCCGTCGTTGAGCAGCCGTACGATCTCCGCCTCGTCGTCGCGCGCGGTGGCGATGATCACGGGTACGTCGGTGATGCCACGCAGCATCTTCAGCGCTTCCGACCCGTCGAGGTCGGGCAGACCGAGGTCGAGGACGACCACGTCGAAGCCGAAATGGGCGACCTCGCGCAGCGCCTCCAGTGCCGTACCGACGCTGCGCACCGTGTGGGTGGCTTCGGTCAGGTGCCGGATGAGGGCGGAACGTACGAACTGGTCGTCCTCGACCACGAGCACACTTGCCATGGGCGGCACCGTACGCCATGCGGGGGACGGAGGTGCCCCCTGGGCGGGGGTGGGACGGGTGGGGCGGGTGGGGCAGTATGACCCGGATGCAACGAGGATTCGTACACGCCGTGGCGTGGTCGCTCGCCACCGGCGCGGCGGTCACGCTGTCGTGGTGGGGCGTGCACACGGTGATGGCCGGTACGGCGTACGACCCTCCGCAGGCCCTCCCGATCCCCACCGGCCCGCCGGCGCGGGGCGCCACCGCGCGGAGCGGGGAATCGCCGTCGTCCTCGCTCCCGACACGGCGCTCCGAGGACGCCGGGAAGGCCACCGGGCGGCCGGAACGCTCCGCGTCGCCGCCGGCCACCGCGGCGGACCGCTCCACCCCGCCTCCGAGCCGCACGCCGAGCGGTTCCGCCGGCCCGTCCGGCGCCGGCTCCCCGTCGCCGTCGCCGTCGAGGCCGTCGACGGCCTCGGAGAGCCAGGTGAAGAGCTACACCACCGAGGGCGGCCGGGTGACCTTCGACCTGGGGAAGACCTCCGCCAAGCTGGTTTCCGCGACGCCGGCGACGGGCTGGTCGATGCAGGTCTGGAAGGATCCGTCGTGGATCCGGGTGGAGTTCACCGCGGGCGCGGCCGCGGTCTCGGTCTTCTGCACCTGGCACGACCACGAGCCGACGGTCGAGATCGTGAAGTCCTGACCGGAGTCACGCACCGCGGTCGCGTGAAGGCGGTCACGTGAAGGCGGACGCCGGCGGCTCCGGCGAGGGCCGGGCGCTCGCATCGGTGACGACGGCCGCGCCACCCGTGAAGCCGACCAGTTCCCGGCCGTGTTCCACCCGCCCCGGGTGCGGGTCGGTCGCGATGCGGCGGGTCCACTCGGCGATGGGCAGCGTACGGTCCGACGCCAGCAGCACCGCGTTGCCGAAGCGCCGCCCGCGCAGCACGGCCGGATCGGCGGCGAGGGCGAGCTCGGGCCAGACGGCGGCGGCGGTGGCGATCTGGCCGCGCAGGTACGCGAGGGGCGGGCCGTCGGCGAGGTTGGCGGCGTAGAAGCCCCCGGGCCTCAGCACTCTGCGTACGTCGGCGAGGAATTCGGTGCTGGTGAGGTGTCCGGGCGTACGGGCTCCGCTGAACACGTCCGCGATCACCAGGTCCGCCCAGCCGTCCGCGACCTTGCCGAGTCCGGCGCGGGCGTCGAGGGAGCGGACGCGGATACGGGCCTGGGCGTCCAGCGGCACCACCCTGCGCACCAGTTGGACGAGCGCCGCGTCCACCTCGACGATCTGCTGGGTCGAGCGGGGCCGGGTGGCGGCGACGTAACGGGCCAGGGTGAAGGCTCCGCCGCCCAGGTGCAGGACGTGGACGGGCTGTCCCGGCGGGGCGGTGAGATCGGCGATGTGGCCGAGCCTGCGCTGGTACGCGAAGTCGAGGTGGGACGGGTCGTCGAGGTCCACGTGGGACTGCGGGGCGCCGTCGATGAGGAGGGTCCAGCCGCGCGGCCGGTCCCGGTCGGGTATCAGTTCGGCGAGTCCGCCGTCGACGTGCTCGACGACGGGCTCGGGGGCGGCGCGCTCGCGCCGTCTGTTGTTCTTCGCCACACAGCCAGTATCGGTTCGATCCGCTCAGCGGACCCGGTCGGCCGCCTCGATCAGCCGGGCCGCCTCGCCGAGCGCGGCCCTGAGCACCGCCGGGTCGGTGAGCGGTCCCGTGTCGGTGGGCGGCAGCAGCCAGCCGGTGCCGCTGACGGGCGGTTCGGGAACCACGGGCCGCGCGTCGGCCCCGGTGTCGCCGGCCAGGCCCGCCGGGAGGCTCAGGCCGCGTCCGGCCGTCTGTGTACAGGCGCTGCCCGGCATGTCCCAGCCGTCGGCGGTGCCGGAGGGCACCAGGAAGCCGAGGGTGGCGCAGGGGCCGTCGTGCAGCACGGGGCCGACGGCGGGGGCGGAGGCGCGGCGGATGATGTCCACCGCTTCGAGGCCCTGCCGCACCGGGACCGTCACCAGGTCGCACGGCTCGACGCCAGGAACGCGGGAAGTCCCTCCCGCCGCCGGCGGACCGGCGCTGAAGTCCTGGGTGGGCCTGTGCTGAGCCGTTGTCCTTGAGCCGCTGATCTCCACGCCGGCCTCCAACAAGGGAACCCTCCTCGCTCGAACGGGAACCGCGCTCCCGCTCCTCATTCCTCAACGCGCCGAAGCGTCAACGGCTACGGTGCCGCGCCGCCGCAAAGGATGGCAGTTCATGGCAGATCGTGGGTGAGATATCCCGTTTGCAGCGAAACACCGTGTGTTCAAGTCGTCACAGCGGGTACGTTTTTGCTCCGCTGGAGCACGCGAACCTTGCGGGAGGTCCTGGCCATGCCGAACAACGACTTCCGCCGCCTGCGAGGGTCCCGCTCACCGGCCGAATTCGCCGCCGCCGTCCGCAGGGCGGCACGTGAGATCGGTGAACAGGTCGCGTGCGACGCGCGCTACATCGGGCGCGTCGAGGCCGGCGAGATCCGGTGCCCCAACTACGCGTACGAACGCGTCTTCCTGTACATGTTCCCCGGCCTGACACTGGCGGACCTGGGCTTCTCGGCCCGCGAAACGGTACGTGGCAGGGGGGCGCGCACCACCACGACCCACAGCGACAGCGACGAGGAGAGCGACGTGCTGCGTCGCGCGTTCATGACGAGCGGCACCACCACCGTGGCGGCCGTGTCCCTGGGACTCGGCGCCGCACCGAGTGCCTCCGGTGCGGCCGACGCCTTCGGTGTGTCCGGTACATCCGGTATGTCCGATATGCCGGCCGTCGCACACCGCCGACTCGGCGAGGCGGAGGTCAAGGCCGTGGAGGACGCGGTGCGGCAGATCCGGCTGCTCGACGACCGGCACGGCGCCGACGGCCTCTACAAGCGGGCCGCGCAGCCGCTCCGGACCGCCTACGCCCTGCTCGAGGCGAGCACGACGTCCCGCAGGTCGATGGCCGACCGGCTGCACGCCGGCGCCGGTGAACTCGCCCTCTCCGTGGGCTGGCTCGCGCACGACTCGGGCCGCTTCGACGACGCCCGCTCGCACTACGCGGAAGCGCTCGCGACGGCCCGGGTGGCCGGCGATCCCGCGCTGGAGGCCCACGCGTTCAGCAACTCGGCGTTCCTCGCCCGGGACACGGGCCGGCCGCGCGAGGCGGTCCGGGCCGCCCAGGCGGGACAGCGCGCGGCGCAGCACGTGGCCTCGCCCCGGCTGCTCTCGCTGCTCACCCTGCGCGAGGCGGGCGGCTGGGCGGGGCTCGGTGACCGTACGGGCTGCGAGCAGGCGCTCGGCCGCGCCAAGTCCCTCTTCGAGCGCGGTACGGCACAGGCCGATCCCGAGTGGATGAGCTTCTTCGGCGAGGCGGAGCTGGAGGGGCTGGAGGCCCAGTGCTGGTCGGCCCTGGGCGACTGGTCGCGCGCGGCCCGGCACGCCCGGCGCGCGACGGCGCTCCAGGACCCCCACTTCACCCGGAACCTGGCCCTCTACAACGCCGAGCTCGCCGACGACCTGGCCCGCGCCGGGGCGCCGGACGAGGCGGCCGCGGTGGGGCAGGACGTACTGGACCTCCTGGAAGAGGTCCAGTCGTCCCGCATCCAGACGATGCTCACCGCGACGACCCGCGTCCTGCTGCCGCACCGCCGCTCGCCGTCGGTGGCTCCGTTCCTGACCCGGCACGCGAGCGCGGGGACGTCGCGCGGCGTCTGAGACCTCCGCGCCCGGATCCCCCTGGCCGGCCGGTCGGTCAGGCGGTCAGATGGCCGGTGTCGTTCCAGCGCTCGATCGCCGGGTCGCCGTACGCCCAGCCGAGGACCGACAGGGACGTCGGGTCCAGCCGGATGCGGGCGCCGAACGAGACGTCCAGACCGAGCCAGCGGGCGCCCAGCGCGCGCAGGACGTGACCGTGCGCGAAGACCAGCACGTCGCGGTCGGCCGAGCGCGCCCAGGCGACGACCTCGTCCACGCGGCCGGAGAGCTCCGCGAGCGTCTCGCCGTCCGGCACCCCGTCGCGCCAGATGACCCAGTCGGGCCGCTCCTTCCGGATCTCGGGGGTCGTCATGCCCTCGTACGCCCCGTAGTCCCACTCCATCAGCGCGTCCCACTCCTTCGCACGCTCGCCGAACCCGGCGATCGCGCAGGTCTCACTGGCCCGCAGGAGCGGGCTGGTGCGCACCTCGGCGTCCGGCAGGCCGTCCAGCGGCGCCCGGTCCAGACGCTCGCCGAGCAGCTTCGCGCCGCGGCGGCCCTCGTCGAGCAGAGGGATGTCGGTCCTGCCGGTGTGCTTGCCGGACAGCGACCATTCGGTCTGTCCGTGCCGGGCCAGCAGGATGCGCGGTGCCATGACGGTGTCTCCCTGACGGTGCGAAGAACGGATGATACGGACGGAAAGGGCCGCCCGCACCATCATCGCGCACCCTGCCGAGGGGCAACCTCCCGGGCGATCACGACGTCCCTGTACTCGCGTACCCGGTGCGCGCACATGTTCTCGTACACCGTACGGTTGAAAGGGTGGCCAGACAGCCCGTAGGCCGCACATACAGACAAATGGAGAACGTTCGGATGCAGGACACCGCGCCCCGCAGAAGGCCACGCTGGTGGACCGAGCTGCTGCTGATCGTGGTCGTCTACGCGGCGTACACCGGTGGCCGGCTGTTCGTACGCGGTGACGAGGCGACGGCCGTCACCCACGGCCTGGCGATCCTGCGCCTCGAAAAGCTCCTGCGCCTCAACGCCGAGCACCCTCTCAACCGGCTCTTCACCGAG
Organism: Streptomyces enissocaesilis; assembly: GCF_039533765.1. Taxonomy (NCBI): domain Bacteria; kingdom Bacillati; phylum Actinomycetota; class Actinomycetes; order Kitasatosporales; family Streptomycetaceae; genus Streptomyces; species Streptomyces enissocaesilis. The sequence continues at coordinate 344,809 of NZ_BAAAUD010000047.1, forward strand.
CACGCCTGGCTCGGCATACCCGCCGACTTCGCCTACGCGTCGCTGCACTACCTCGTCACCCCGGCGATCCTCGTCTGGCTCTTCAGGCGGCGCACCGCCCACTACCGGGCCGCGCGCACCTGGCTGATGCTCTCGACCCTGCTCGGCCTGGTCGGCTTCACGCTGATGCCGACCTGCCCGCCCCGCCTCCTCGACGCGGGGCACGGCTTCGTCGACACGATGGCGCAGTACAGCGTGTACGGCTGGTGGGGCGGCGCGGCGAGCGCGCCGCGCGGGCTCGGCTCGATGACCAACCAGTACGCGGCGATGCCGAGCCTGCACGTCGGATGGTCGCTGTGGTGCGGGGTGATGCTGTGGCGGCACGGGCGTACGCCGCTGATGAGGTTCCTCGGCGCCGCGTATCCGCTGCTGACCACTTTCGTGGTGATGGGGACGGCCAACCACTACTTTCTGGACGCGGTCGCGGGCGCTGCCGTGATGAGCCTCGGACTGGCTCTGACCAGGCCGTTCATGCGTCTGGCCGACCGGGTGCGGGGCCGGTTCGCACCGGTGGCGGACGCCGTGGAGTCCACCGTTTCCGGTGGCGTTGTCAGTGGCGGATGCGAGACTTCCGCGGGTGAGCGAATTCCTGGGCAGCGGACACGAACTGACACCTCCGCAGGTACCCCCGCAGGTGCCCCCGCAGGGGACGGTGCCGAAGCCGGCGACGGCACTGCGGCAGCGGCTCGCTGAGCTGCGCGGCCCGTCCGTCGCGCCACTGCCCCTGGACGCGCGCGCGTTGGCGGCGCTCGCCGCCAACCCGGGGTGCGAGCGGCGCGCGCTGCTCGACGGCGCGGGGGTGGACAAGACCGCGCTCGCCGCGGCGCTCGGCTCCCCGTCGGGGTTCGGGCAGTCGCAGTTCGCCTTCATGCGGGGCAACGCGTTCGAGGCCCGGGTCAAGGCCGACGGCGGCACGGAGCTGATGCGGCTGCTGTACGAGCGGATGGGCGCCGGCTGCGAGCCCCCCGCCCCCGGCGGGACCCGTGTGCCCGACCTGGCGGCGGCCGGTCCCGAGGGCCGGGCCGCGCGGACGGCGCTGGCCCTGCGCGAGGCCACGGCGGCGGGAGCCTGGACGCTGCTCGACCACCCGCTGCTGGCCCTGGAGGTGGCGGGTTCGCCCGCGTACCTGGAACCGGACGCGGTGGTGGTCCACCCCGACGGGCACTGGACCGTCGTGGAGATCAAGTCCTTCCCGGTGATCGACGGCTCGGCGGACGCGGCGAAGGTGGGCGCGGCCGCCCGCCAGGCCGCGGTGTACGTCCTGGCGCTGGAGCGGGTCGCGGCGAAGGTGGCGGGCGCGCGGGTGCGCCACGCGGTGCTGCTGGTCTGCCCCAAGGACTTCTCCAACCTGCCGGCGGCGTCGGCCGTCGACGTACGCAAGCAGCGGTCGGTGACCCGGCGCCAGCTGGAGCGGCTGACCCGCGTCGAAGACCTCGCCGCCGCGCTTCCCGAGGGCACGACCTTCGACGTGGACCAGCCGGCGGAGAAGCTGGCGGCGGCCGTCGGATCGGTCGGCGCGGCGTACGCCCCGGAGTGCCTGGCCGCGTGCGAGCTGGCCTTCCACTGCCGCGGGAAGGCGCGCGCGGCGGGCACGGTGGAGACGCTGGGCCGCAGCGTGCGCGGTGAGCTCGGCGGCCTGACGACGATCGACGAGGTCCTGGCCGCCGCGGAGGGGACGGCGGGGGATCCGGCCGATCCGACGGTGGCGGCCCTGCGCCGGGCGGCGGCGCTGCGGTCGCAGGCGCTGGCGATGTCCGGGGCGCCGGAGGGGGCGGCATGTCGCTGATCAGCACACTCGCGCGGCTGGACGCCGTACGGACGGGACGGGCTCAGGCGCTGGCCACCGTCCGGCACCGGCACCTGTCCGAACGGCCCCTGGTGTTCGTGCCGCTGACGACCGCGGGCGAGGCCGGTGCGCCGCTCGGGGCGCTCGTCGGGACCGACCGGGACGCGCCGCGGCTCCTCGCGGTGCCCCAGCCGCGCGACCGCGATCTGCGGTTCGCGTTCCTCGCGGAGCTGGCCGAGGCCGTCCTGCCCTACCTCGACGGGTACGCCGACGACGTCGAACCGGCCGAGCGGGGCGAGACCGATCCGGCGACCGGCAAGCGGGTCAAGGTCGAGGTCGAGCTGTGCAGGGACGCGCCGCAGCTGATCGTGCCGAGCCGGGCGGGCATCGAGTACGTACGGCTGCTCGGGCGGTCGACGCGTTTCCGGCGCACGGCCGAGCAGGCCGCCGAAGGAACCGGCACGCCCTACCCCGCGCCCCCGCACATCCCGCTGCTCGGCCGCTGGCTGACGCACTACGGCGAGCGGGCCCGGGTGCCGGGGTCCTCGCTGCTCCTCGCGGTGACCGACCTGCTGGGACGCCACTGGGCGACCGGGCAGTCCAGCCTGGAGGACCAGCACCTGGGCGCGCTGCTCGCCTGGATCGGTCCGAACGGCGCGGCGGGTGAGTCCGGCGCCGAGGCCGCGCTGCGCGCGGAGCTGGAGCGGGACGGACGGGGGCAGTTGGTGTGCCCGCCGGCCGGGCCCGCGACCGACCCGGCGTTCGACAACAAGCTGCTGGCACCCGCGATCGACCGCTACGACCGGGCCCGCAAGGCGCTCGCCGCCGCCGAGGACGGCCTCGCGGCGGACGCGCGCCTCGGTGAACTGGCCGCCGCCGAGCGGCACATCCGCGAGCTCCTCGCCGGGCAGATGCTGCCCACCTGGAAGGCCGTGTGGCGCGGGCTGGACCTGCTGCGGGAGTTGCCGGAGGGGACGCGGGCGGCGGACCGCTGGGCGCGCGACCGCTGGTCGTACACCGGCCACCGCGACCGTGTGCGGGCCGGGGAGCCGCCGCAGCCCCGGCGCGACGACGCGGTGACCGCCGCGCAGAAGCTCGCTTCCCGCGAGAGCGCGCAGGCGCAGCTGGAGGCGCAGGAGGCGCTCGACGATCCGCTGGTGATGGCCGGGCGGCGGCTCGCGGGCGAGGCGTTCACCAGCGAGGTACTGGACGTGGAGATGGCCATGAGCGAGGGCAGGCGGCCCAGCCCCCGCCCCCTGGTCACCGTCCGCACGGACGACGCCCCGCACCTGGGTGAGCGCACGAAGGTCTACCGCTCGCTGGACGGCAGGCCGCAGACGGCGGAGTTCGTGCGGTACGAGCAGGAGGCGGGCGTTCTGGTGCTGCGGGTGACCGACAAGATGGGCCGTGGCAAGGAGCCGGCGCCGGGGTCCGTGCCGGAGAAGGGCGAGCACGTCTGCTGGACGCTCTTCGAGCACGACCAGCGCGGCGGTCCCCAGCTGCCCGACCCGGAGGCGACGCCCTGGACCCACGGCGGCCCACCGGGCGCGAGTGCCGAGCACCCCGACCCCGTGACCCCGGAGGACCTCCTGTGACCCGTCCCCCCGCCGCCGGGGCGCCGCGCTCCGACCCCGGCGCCGAGGCCGCCCGCGCGACGGCGGCGATCCTCCACGACACGCTGCACGGTGCGCACCGCGGCGTCGTCGTGGACTCGCCGCCCGGCGCGGGCAAGTCGACGCTCGTGGTGCGGGCGGCGCTCGAACTGGCCGCCGCCGGACGCCCGTTGATGGTGGTCGCGCAGACCAACGCCCAGGTCGACGACCTGGTCCTGCGGCTCGCGGAGAAGGAGCCGGACCTTCCGGTCGGCCGTCTCCACAGCAACGACACCGACCCGTACGACAAGGTCCTCGACGATCTGGCGAACGTACGGAAGTCGGCGAAGGCCGCCGATCTCGCGGGGCTGGGCGTCGTCATCTCGACGGCCGCGAAGTGGGCGCACGTGAAGACCACGGACCCGTGGACGCACGCGATCGTCGACGAGGCGTACCAGATGCGTTCGGACGCGCTGCTCGCCGTGGCCGGGCTCTTCGAGCGGGCGCTGTTCGTCGGCGACCCGGGCCAGCTGGACCCCTTCTCCGTGGTCGGCGCCGACCAGTGGGCGGGGCTCTCCTACGACCCGTCCGCCAGCGCGGTCTCGACCCTGCTCGCCCACAACCCCGAGCTGCCCCAGCACCGCCTGCCCGTGTCCTGGCGGCTCCCGGCCTCGGCCGCGCCGCTGGTCTCCGACGCGTTCTACCCGTACACGCCCTTCCGCAGCGGTACGGGCCACGGCGACCGGCGCCTCACCTTCGGCGTCCCGTCCGACGGCTCGGGCCCCGACCGGGTGCTGGACGAGGCGGCCGCCTCGGGCTGGGGCCTGCTGGAACTCCCGGCCCGGCACACCCCGCGTACGGACCCCGAGGCGGTGGGGGCGGTGGCCCAGGTCGTACGCCGCCTCCTGGACCGGGGCGGCGCGGCGGTCAGCGAGCGCTCCCCCGACCCGGCCCCGCTGACGGCGGACCGGGTCGCGGTCGGCACGGCCCACCGCGACCAGGCGGCGGCGGTCCGGGCGGCACTGGCCGGCCTCGGCGTCACGGGCGTCGCGGTGGATACGGCGAACCGCCTCCAGGGCCGCGAGTTCGACGTGACGGTGGTGCTGCATCCGCTGTCGGGCCGGCCCGACGCGACGGCGTTCCACCTGGAGACGGGCCGCCTGTGCGTCCTGGCCTCGCGCCACCGGCACGCGTGCGTCGTGGTGTGCCGGGAGGGGGTCGCGGACCTGCTCGACGAGCACCCCTCGACGGAGCCGGTCCAGCTGGGCGTCACGGTCAAGTTCCCGGACGGCTGGGAGGCGAACCACGCGGTCCTGGCGCACCTGACGGAGCACCGGGTCCGGTACCGGCCGTAGACCGCCCGGGGCGTACTGAGGCGTACTTGCGCGGTCCGGGACAATGGACGGTGGCCATCGCGCACACGTGGCCGGAGAAGGGAAGGAAAACCCATGGCGGAACCCGAGCGCACCGAGCGGCGACTGCGTCCCGCGCCGCTGCTCTTCGAGCCTTCGGAGGCAGCCGCCGACCCCGAGCACTTCTTCGGCCTGGAGTCGATGGAGGACCCGGGCGAGCTGCTGGAACGTGCCACGGAACTGGCGCTGGCGTTCCGGACCGCGACCGACCGGGCCGTCGAGTTCCAGGCGATCGGCGCGGCTCAGCTCGCCGATCCCCAGCGCTTCGACCGGCTGACGGCGGCGGACATCGCGCGGCGCGCGGACTGGACCGAGGACTACGCCAAGAAGATGGTGGAGTTCGGCCGGGACCTGCTCCGCGGCCCGAAGCTGCCGTGAGCCGCGAGCCGTGAGCCGCAGCGGTTTCGCTCTTCGGGCCGTCACGGACTCTTGGCATATGCGGGCCGCACGATACCGTCTGCCGGCCCTCCGCGTCCCGGTTTCCGCGAACCCTCGGGGACGGAGCAGCCGCTGTCGGTAGATGTAGGTGACATGACCGCCCGCAAGCGAAACGACGTCTCCCCGTACGCGTACTCCGGCACTCCCGCCCATGTCACCGGCGCCGGCGCCGCCTGGCTCGCCTCCGCCGCCACGTATCCGCACAGCACCCTCTCACTGTGGGAGGCCCGCCCCGCCGATCCCGGCGTCCTGCCCTGCGGCTCCGTGTTCGACGTCGTGAGCGTCCCCGCGGTCTTCGGCCGCCGGATGCTGGACCGGTTATGGGCGGACGGGCCGGGTTCGGGTCCGGTCGCCGTCCACCGCGGCCGCATGCTGCTCTTCACCGCCCCCGGCACCGCCCAGCGGCTCCCGTCGCTGCTCACCTGGGAGGAGTGGGGCCGTACGGGCAGTACCGCCGAGGAGGGCGGGAGGAGCGGGAAGGGCGCCGTGCCGTCGATCCTGTGTCACGGCACGGGCGATGCCGTGACCGTCGCCCCGCTCAGCGCCCCGGCCACCGCCCCCGCCGGCGCGGGACCGCGCTGGCTGGTCGCCCCCGACGTCCGCCGCCCGTGGCTGCCGGGCGCCGAGGCGATGCTCTGGGCGTGTGTACGAGCGGCCCGCCCCGACCGGGGCACGGGGGCCCGGACAACGATTTTTCCTCCCGCCGATCAGGGTGCTAAGGTCTACGACGTCAGCAGGCGCCGCTAGCTCAGTTGGTTAGAGCAGCTGACTCTTAATCAGCGGGTCCGGGGTTCGAGTCCCTGGCGGCGCACAGACGGAGAAGGGCCCTCGCGAAAGCGAGGGGCCTTCTCGCTGCCCGGATGTCGCCCGCACTGTCGCTCGCGTTGTCCCTCGCGGTGCTGCCCGCGTCGAGCCGTCGGCGCCGGGTGGTCAGGCGCCCGGCGTGATCTGCACCGTCCACCCCCCGGACCGCGCGCGGTCCCCCACCTCCACCCTCGTCCCCTCCCCCGGCACCGTGAACGTCTCCCCCTCCCGTACCGGCGCGTCCGCCAGCGGCGGGTACACCGACCGGTCCCAGCACGTGTCGCTGTGCGGATGCGCGTCCACCACCTCGATCGGCCCGCCGCCCGAGGCCGGCCCGTTGCGCACCCGGTAGATCAGTACGCCTTCCGTGCACAGCGACCGGTCGTTGCCGGACCCGCTCCGCGCTTCGATGGCCAGCACGCTGTCCTTCCCGGTGCGTACGACCGCGAGCCGCGTGCCGCCCGCCCCGCCCCGGGCCGGATCCGCCGCCAGCGGCTCCAGCGTGAGCCGGGTCGCGCCGGTCTCCGACACGCAGGCCACCTGCCGCGGGTCCAGCCAGCCCAGCTTCCACTTGTGCCAGCCGAAGAGTTCCGGCGCGAGCCCGAACTGGCTGCCCATGACGTCCCAGTCCCCCACGTACGTGTCCCAGTCGCCCTTGCCGTCCACCGGCCGGTGGTAGAGATCGGGCAGGTCGAAGACGTGGCCGGTCTCGTGGGCCAGCACATTGCGGTCCGGCGGGTACTGCTCGAAGACAGTGACGATGCGCTTGATGTCCCGGCCGTCGGCCCGCAGCGGCTTGTCGAAGTTGACGACCTTGGTCGCGTCGGAGTCCACACCGGGCGCGTGCGGGTCGGCGACGAGATAGACGATGTCGTACTGCGTGAAGTCGACCCGGCCGTCGGCCGCGGCCACCGCGTCGCTCAGGTAGGACGTGCGGTGCCCGGCGTCCCAGTCGCGCTCTATGCCGTACGCCGTGGAGTCCCGCGGCATCTCGACCCACTCGCGCCGGGGGTGCGGCCGCAGGGTGAACTTCCCGTACGAGGCGTGCCGGAAGAAGTCGCTGGTGGCCGGGAAGTAGTCGGCGGCGATCTGGTCCGGGGTGAGCGTGGGCGCCGAGTCGGGGAAGGACAGGAAGATCATGACCGCGTCGAGGGTGCGCAGGGGACGCGGGTAGGCCGGGTTCCAGCTGTCGAGGCCCAGCGAATGGTGCGCCGTGGTGCGCGCCAGCACGCAGGGGCCCTCGCTCCGCGCCGCCACGGCGGGGCCGGCGACGAGGGAGGTGGCGGCGAGCGCCGTGAGGGAGGTGAACACCGCGGCTGTACTGCGCAGGCGTTCGCGCCGGCACCGGCGGGACCGGTCGGCTCCCCCGGGTGCCTGCTGACGGATCACGTCGACCTCCGGGTGCGTAAGTACGGGACGCCCCACCCACATTGTTGCGTTTTTATGAGGTATGCCCTGTTCCACTACCCCACACGAGTGACAGGGCCTTCAACGCCTCATCCGTAGCCCGACACCCCGGGAGGCATCACGGAAAGTCACAAACGATCGCGGAGGAACACCACAAGGCGCGCACGCGCAGAAACGATCGTTCGTGGACGTCGGGTGCGCCGCGTCATGGTGACGTAGCTGGATCGGCCGTCCCGGCAGCCTCTATGATCGGCACACTTTCCTGCATGGAATCCGCCCCGGGCGGTGGTTCTCCACCCCGCCGCCGACCCCGACGACACCTGGAAGCGATCAATGCCCTGCGGGAGCGAGCGGTGAGCGGAACCTTCGAAGGACCCGGTTCGGCCCCCCACACCATCCGGCCGACGGTCACACATCGTAACGACTCCGGTCGTTCCGCGTCCGAGCTGCGCGACTACCGGGCGGCCTTCCACGCCGCGCACCTCCCCATGGCCGTCGTGGACCGCGAGGGGCTCGTCGTCACCGCCAACCCCTCCCTCGCCGGGCTGCTCGGCACGGACCCCGACCAGCTGCACGAGCAGGTCGCGGCGGACCTCCTGGACCTCGCCGCCGACGCCCGCAGCCTGCACGCCTACCGCGAGGTCCTCGCCGGCCGGCGCGCCCGCTTCCGCTGCACCCGCAGGCTCAAGCACTCCGACGGGCGGTCCCTGTGGGCCGAGGTCACCATGACGCCCGTACCGGGCAGCGGCACGGTGCTGCTCTCGGTCGCGGACGTCAGCGACCGGCGTGAGCTCCAGGCCAGGCTGCGCCACCTCCAGATGCACGACCCGGTGACCCGGCTCCCCAACCGCACGCTGTTCTTCGAGCGGCTCACGTCCGCGCTGGAGAATTCGGCGCACGACGACGGGGGCACGGGCCGGATCGGCGTCTGCTACCTCGACCTCGACGGCTTCAAGGCCGTCAACGACACCCTCGGCCACCGCATCGGCGACCGGCTGCTGACCGCCGTGGCCTCGCGGCTGACCCGGTGCGCCGAGCAGTACGGCTACGCGCGGACCGGCGGCCATCTGGTCGCGCGGCTCGGCGGTGACGAATTCGCGCTGCTCGTCGAGGACTCCACCGGCACGGAGCAGCTCGCCGACCTGGCCCAGGCCGTGCTGACCGCCCTTCAGCTCCCCTTCGACCTGGCCGGGCAGCGGCTGGCGGTGTCCGCGTCCATCGGGGTCGTGGAGCGGGCCGCGGCCGGCACCACGGCGACCGGTCTGATGCAGGCCGCGGACACGACGCTGTACTGGGCGAAGGCGGACGGCAAGGCCCGCTGGACGCTCTTCGACCCCGAGCGCAACGCCCACCGGATGACCCGCCAGGCCCTGTCCAGCACGCTGCGTCCGGCCGTCGAGCGCGGCGAGTTCACGCTGGAGTACCAGCCGCTGGTGGACCTGGAGGGCGGCGGCGTACGGGGGGTGGAGGCGCTGGTCCGCTGGGAGCACCCGCAGTTCGGCACGCTGGCGCCGAATCGGTTCATCTCCATCGCGGAGGAGGACGGCTCGATCGTCCAGCTCGGCCGCTGGGTGCTGCGGACGGCCTGCCGCCAGGCGAGGCAGTGGCAGATCGAGCACCCCGGCACCCCGCCGATCTTCGTCAGCGTCAATGTCGCCGTGCGCCAGGTGTGGGACTCCGACCTGGTGGCCGACGTCGCCGGGATCCTCACCGAGACGGGTCTCGCGCCGGACCTGCTGCAGCTGGAGCTGACCGAGTCCGCGGTGATGGGCTCGGCGGGACGGCCGCTCCAGGCGTTGCAGGCGCTGAGCGACATGGGGGTGCACATCGCGATCGACGACTTCGGGACCGGCTACTCGAACCTCGCGTACCTGAGCCGGCTGCCGGTCTCGGTGCTCAAGCTGGACGGGTCCTTCGTCCGCGGCTTCCAGGACGAGGCGCACGCGAACCCGGCCGACGAGACGATCGTCGAGGCCATGGTGCAGCTCGCGCACCGGCTGGGGCTCACCGTCACGGCCGAGTGCGTGGAGACGACCGGGCAGGCCGCCCGGCTGCGCCGGATCGGCTGCGACACGGGGCAGGGGTGGCTGTACTCGCGGGCGGTGCGCCCCGAGCGGATCGCCGCGATGATCGCCGTCAGCCCGCAGCGGGTCTGACGGCGACCGCCGGGACGTCGCGCCCTACGCGCGGGGCAGGCCGTACGCGTCCGCGATGAGTTCGTACGAGCGCAGGCGGGCGTCGCCGCCGTGGGCGTTGGCCGTGATCATCAGCTCGTCGGCGCCGGTGCGCTCGGCCAGGTCGTCGAGGCCGGCGCGGACCTCGTCCGGGGTGCCGTGGACGACGTTGCCGAGCCAGCTGTCGACGAACTCGCGCTCCATGGAGCTGAAGGGGTACGCCGCGGCCTCCTCCGGCGTCGGGATCAGTCCCGGGCGGCCGGTGCGCAGACGGACCATCGACAGGGCGCCGGTGAGGACCTGGCGGCGGGCCTCCTTCTCGTCGTCCGCCGCCAGGGCCGACACGCCGATCAGGGCGTACGGGGCGTCGAGGACGGCCGAGGGGCGGAACGACTCGCGGTAGAGGTCGAGCGCCGGGACGGTGTTCTGCGCCGAGAAGTGGTGGGCGAAGGCGAAGGGCAGGCCGAGCGTGGCGGCGAGGCGGGCGCTGAAGCCGGAGGAGCCGAGCAACCAGATCGGCGGGCGGGCGGAGGGGCCCTGGACGGGTCCCGGGACCGCGTGGATGCGGGCGTACGGATGGCCGTCGGGGAAGTCGTCGTCGAGGAACCGGGTCAGCTCGGCGAGCTGCTGCGGGAAGTCGTCGGCGCCTTCATGGAGTCGGTCGGTGCGGCGCAGGGCGGCCGCGGTGGCGCCGTCGGTGCCGGGGGCGCGGCCCAGGCCGAGGTCGATGCGGCCGGGGGCGAAGGCTTCGAGCGTGCCGAACTGTTCGGCGATGACCAGCGGCGCGTGGTTGGGCAGCATGACGCCGCCGGAGCCGAGGCGGATGCGGTCGGTGTGGGCGGCGATGTGGGCGAGGATCACGGCCGGGGAGGAGCTGGCGACGCCGGGCATGGAGTGGTGCTCGGCGACCCAGTAGCGGTGGAAGCCGCGCTTCTCGGCCTGGCGCGCGATGGCGACGCTGGTGCGCAGGGCCTCGGTGGCGGTGGTTCCGCTGCCCACCGTCGCCAGGTCGAGTACGGAAAGGGGTACCGGCGCGCCTGCGCTCGCCGTGCCTCGAATCGCGTCCACCGGTGTGTCCTCCTGAGTGCGGTACGTACAACGGAGGTGCCAACAGGAGGGTGTCTCCGGTTATTCCCCGGGCGGGACCGGAGCCCGGCCCCGAGGGCACCGGCCGCGCGACCGGCCACCGCCTCCGGGCCGGGGCCCGCGGAGCACACCCCGGCCGGGAGCCCGGTCGTCCCGCCGGCCGGCCCGTGGTGGTCCGCTCAGACGACCCGCTCGCCGATGCCGAGCAGGTTCCCCTCGCTGTCGCGGAACCAGGCGCCGCGTTCCCCCCGGGCACCCTTGCCCGGGTGGTTCCCGTCGATCTCGGCGATCCCGTCCCTGGTCCGGAACCCGGGCACGTCGACCTCCTCGAACACCACGCCGCGCCGCTTCAGCTCCGCCACGACGGCCTCGATGTCGTCGACCTCGAAGGCAATCTGCGTGAAGGTGCCGGGCGAGGCCCCCGTCGACCGGAACAGCACGAACTCCGCGCCTTCGCACCGGTACAGCAGCCCACCGGGCCGTTCGTCGACGGGTCGCAGACCGAGCCGCTCGGCGTAGAAACGCCGCGCCCGGTCCAGGTCCCGGGCGGGAAGCCTGGTGGCCACGCGTGCCCGGGCTAGAAGGTTCTTGTCACCTGTGGTCATGCCTCGACTCTGCCGTGAGCGGCAGCCGCGGGGCAGGAGGCGGCCGGCGCGTGCCACGGCGGCGGCCCCACCGGACAGCGCGGGTCACAGTGCGGGTCACAGAGGCGCGTTCCGGTCGTCGCGGGCGAAGAGCGTTCCGAGCCCCTTGGCCCGCACCCGACGCCCCGCCAGCCGCAGCCCCTCCCACACCGTGACCTGGTTCGCGGTGAGGACCGGCTTGCCCAGCGTCTCCTCCAGCTCCGTCAGGTACGCCACCGTGTGCAGCGCCGTGTCCGGCAGCAGCACCGCCTCCGCGTCCGGACGGTCGCCCGCGCGGGCCAGCGCCAGCACCTCGTCCCGGCCCCAGGTGCCGGCCTCGGCGGCGGTGCCGATGCCGGCGCCGTGCGCCGCGACGACCTCGGTGCCCGCCGCTTCGAGGAAGCCGGTGAAGTGCGCCGTCACGTCGTCCGCGTACGTCGCCGCGACCGCGACCCGGGCGGCGCCCAGGTCCCGTACCGCGTGGGTGAAGGCGAACGACGTACTGGAGGCGGGCAGGCCGGCCGCCTGCGCCAGCAGGTCGACCTGGTCCCGCGCGCCGTCCGGGCCGAAGGCGAAGCCGCCGCGCGTGCACGCCCACACCACCGCCTCCGCGCCCGCGAGCCGCAGCTCCTCCACCCCGGCCGTGAGCCGGGCGGGTGAACCCATCTCCAGGAGGGCGTCGACGCGGTCCGCGTCCTCGCCGATGCCGGTGTGCACGACGGCCAGCCGCACATCGCTGTCGAGGAGCGTTTCCATCCGCGGGTAGTCGTCCTCCGCGGAGTGTCCGGGGTAGAGAAAACCGACCGCTGTCATGACCATCCCTCTTGTTCCTGTTGCCGGTACGGGTCGACCGCGCGCCCCGGTCCGCCGCGGCGCGGACCACATCGTGACCTGGTCCGCGGAGGGCACCGGCATCCGCAACTCGGCCTCCGGCCGCGGGACCACGTCGTACGCCGGCAGACCGGCGCAGCCGGCGAAGAGGCAGCCGGCCGCTCCCACCACCGCTTGTCCGGTCATGTCCACCCCATCCCGGCAGGGGACTTTCCAGATGTGCCGGGCCAGTCCGAGGAAAGCGCGTCCTGTGACCGCTGTCCCGGCTTCGGCGAGATATTCCCCCGGGGAAGCGGGACGTGGCGGCGGTGGGGAAACCGGCCGGAACGGGGGCGTACGCCGAGGGGCGGCGAAGTTTCACGGTGCGGCGCACACCGCGCTTGTCGAGCGATACGTGTACGAATCGGCCGGCCGTGTCCCCGTCGTCCCCGGCGGGTCGGGGCCGCTCCCGCGGCGCCAAGGGCCGCGGTGGCCGGAATCGACCGGCATACCTTGTCCGGAGCGGGGTAGCGGCGCGCCCATGGCTTCACCACCGGGGAATGACTCAGGCAGTACGGCAAGACGCTCGATACGCAGGCGTTCGCTCCTGTTCGGCACGGCCGCGCTGGGCGCCGCAGGGGCGCTCGGCGCGGCAGGGTGCAGCAAGGTTCCGGCCGGCGACACGCTCGCCCGGCTCAGGTCCCAGGGCACCGTCCGGCTCGGGATCGCGGGCGAGGCCCCGTACGGATACATCGACGAGCGGGGCGCGTTCACCGGCGAGGCGGTGGAGCTGGCGAAGGTGATCTTCAAGCGGCTCGGCGTGCCCGGCGTACAGCCCTCGCCGACCGACTTCTCCTCGCTGATACCCGGCCTCAACTCCCAGCAGTTCGACGTGGTTTCCGCCGGGATGTACATCAACAAGGACCGCTGCGCACAGGTCGTCTTCGCCGATCCCGAGTACCAGATGCTCGACTCGTTCATCGTCCGCAAGGGCAACCCGAAGAACCTCCGCTCCTACGCGGACGTGGTGAAGGCCGGGGCGAGACTCGCCACCGGCACCGGGTACGCCGAGATCGACTACGCGGTCGCCGCGGGCGTCCCGCGCAAGGAGATCGTCATCCTCCAGGACCCGGTCGCGGGCCTGAACGCCGTCGAGTCCGGCCGCGTCGACGTCTTCGCGGGCACCGCCCTCACCGGCCGGGGCGTGGTGAAGAAGAGCACGAAGGCCGAGGTGACGGAGCCCTTCGCGCCCGTCGTGAACGGCGAGAAGAAGATCGACGGCGGCGGTTTCGCCTTCCGGCCGACCGACACCGGGCTCCGTGACGCCTTCAATGTGGAGATCCACAGGATGAAGAGGAGCGGCGAGCTCTTCCGGATCCTGCGGCCGTTCGGCTTCACCGAGGCGGAGATGACCACGATGACCGCAGAGGAGCTGTGCGCATGACAGCCGGACTGTGGACCAACTGGGTCCTCCCTGGCATCTGGATCACCCTCCAGCTCACGGTGTACAGCGCGGCCCTGGCCGCCGTCGTGGCGTTCGGCATCGGCATGGCCCGCACCCACCGCTCGCGCCTCGTCCGCTTCCTGGCGGGCTTCTACACCGAGGTCTTCCGCGGCACGTCCGCGCTGGTGCTGATGTTCTGGCTGTTCTTCGTGATGCCGGTCCTCTTCGGCTGGGCGCTCGTCCCGATGTGGTCGGCCGTCCTGGCGCTGGGACTCTCGTACGGGGCGTACGGCGCCGAGGTCGTGCGCGGCGCGCTGAACTCGGTGAACCCGGCCCAGCGCGAGGCCGGGATCGCGCTCAGCTTCACCCCCTGGCAGCGGATGCGGCTGGTCATGCTGCCGCAGGCGGTGCCCGAGATGATCCCGCCCTTCAACAACCTGCTGATCGAACTGCTCAAGGGCACGGCGCTGGTGTCCCTGCTCGGCGTGGCCGACACGTCGTTCTCCGCCTATCTGGTGCGCCTGGCCACCCAGGAGAGCGCCGAGGTCTACTCGGTGACCCTGGTGATCTACTTCGTGCTCGCCTTCGTCCTCACCCGGGGCATGCGCGCGCTGGAGCGCAGGTCCAAGGCCGGTATCGGCATCACCGCCCCCGCCCCCGCCGGAGGCGCGCGATGAACCACTGGGACTGGTCCGCGGTCGCGGACTTCATGCCGGCGTTCCGGGACGGTGTGCTCGTCACGCTCCAGGTCCTGGCGCTCGGCTCGCTGATCTCGTTCACGCTCGGCCTGGTCTGGGCGATCGGCTACCGGGGGCCGCGCTGGGTCCGCTGGCCGGTGAACATCGTCACCGAGTTCATCCGCAACACCCCGCTGCTGGTGCAGCTCTTCTTTTTCTTCTTCGTCCTGCCGGAGTGGGGCGTGCAGGCCCCGGCGCTGGTCACCGGCACGCTCGCGATCGGGCTGCACTACTCGACGTACACCGCGCAGGTCTACCGGGCCGGCATCGACGCCGTACCGGCCGGCCAGTGGGAAGCGGCCACGGCGCTGAGCCTGCCGGTCCCCCGCACCTGGTTCGCGGTGATCCTGCCGCAGGCGGTCCGCCGGATCGTGCCCGCGCTCGGCAACTACGTGATCTCCATGCTGAAGGACACCCCGCTGCTCGCCGCCATCGGCGTCATGGAGATGCTCCAGCAGTGGCGGCTGGCCGGCGCGCAGACCTTCCAGTACGCCGAGCCGCTGACCGTCGTCGGTGTCGCCTTCATCCTCATCGCCTACCCGGCTTCCCTTCTCCTGCGAGTCCTGGAGCGCCGCCTTGTCCGCTGACCCGATCCCCCACGAACTGATCCGCTTCGACAACGTCACCAAGCGGTTCGGCGACAACACCGTCCTGGACGACCTCTGCTTCTCGGTGCGGTCCGGAAAGCACGTGACCCTGATCGGCCCCTCCGGCTCCGGCAAGACCACGATCCTGCGGTTGCTGATGACCCTGGTGAAGCCCGACGAGGGCGTGATCCGGGTGAACGGCGGGCAGCTCTTCCCGGCGGGCGAGAAGGAGGTCCGGGAGGTGCGCAAGAACATCGGCATGGTGTTCCAGCAGTTCAACCTCTTCCCCCACATGAACGTCCTGCGCAATGTCACCGAGGCGCCCGTGCGGGTCCTGGGCCTGTCGAAGGACGAGGCCGCCGAGCGCGCCAAGGGCCTGCTCGACCTGGTCGGGCTCGGCGACAAGCAGAACGCCAAGCCGGCCCAGCTCTCCGGCGGCCAGCAGCAGCGGGTCGCCGTCGCGCGGGCGCTGGCCATGCGCCCGCAGGTGCTGCTGCTGGACGAGGTGACGTCGGCGCTCGACCCGGAGCTGGTGGCGGGCGTGCTCGACGTACTGCGCGACATCGCCCGTACGACCGACATCACCATGCTCTGCGTCACGCACGAGATGAACTTCGCGCGGGACATCTCCGACGACGTCCTGATGTTCGACGCGGGCCGGGTGATCGAGTCCGGTTCCCCGGAGAAGATCTTCAGCGATCCGGAGCACGAACGTACGCGCGAGTTCCTCGGCGCGGTGCTCTGACCTCCCGGTCCGTCCGGGGGTCGTGACTCCGGCATATGCCGTGGTGGCGCGTCCCGGTTCACGGGCCCGGTGCGCGCCACCCGTCTTGTCAACCCCTTCCCCACAAAGGGCTCTTGACGGCTATCGTGGAGCAGATGCAAGCGGTCACAACCTGGTAGGGGGAAACCGTGGCACTGAAGCCGGAGCCGACCGCGCCGTTCCACTCGGTGCAGTACGCCCTGCGTGTGCTGGAGACGGTCTCCAGGCACGGGAGCGGTGTGACCGACGTACAGATCGCCCGCGAGACCGGACTCCCGACCGCCCATCTGACCTCCTTGCTGCTGATGCTGCGCCGCGAGGGGTACGTCGAACAGGTGGCGGACGGCGCCTACGCCGTCGGCGACTCGCTCGTGCTCCTCGGTTCCGGGGCCACCCGGCGCGAGGCGCTCCAGACCAAGCTGCGCCACCACCTCGACCAGCTGCGCGACTCGGTGGGCGCGGCGATCTACATAAGCCGTTACATCGACGGCGAGATCAAGATCATGCAGGTCGCCGAGGGCCCGCGCACGCCCAGGGTCAACGAGTGGTTCGACTTCAGGTCCGCGGCCCACGCGAGCGCGATCGGCAAGTGCCTGCTGACCCAGCTCGACCAGAACGGGCGCCGGGACCACGTCTCCCGCCACAAGACCGCCCGGCTCACCTCCAGGACGATCACCAACGAGCGGGTCCTCTTCTCGCAGCTGGACAGCCAGCCGCCCACGGTGCCGGTCCTGGACCTCCAGGAGTACGCGGTGGGCACGGTCTGCGCGGCCGTGCCGCTCACGGCCGGCTCCTCGGTGGGCTGCCTGGCCCTGTCCCTGCCCCTGGAGCACGCCCACCGCCTGCGCTCGGCGGCGGACACCCTGAACCGCAGGGCCGCGCCGGTGGTGCTGTCGCTGGCGCTGTGACCGGGGGTGGGCCCGGGGCGGCCCGGGAGACGGCCCGGGTGGTTCGTGGCACCCCTTCGGACCAGGTACTATTTACGAGTCAAGCGCCGCTAGCTCAGTTGGTTAGAGCAGCTGACTCTTAATCAGCGGGTCCGGGGTTCGAGTCCCTGGCGGCGCACAGACGAAAGACCCTCGCGGAAGCGGGGGTCTTTCTCGTGCTCCCGGCCCGGCAGCGGGCAGGTCAGCAGCAGCCGTCGTGGCGCATCCGGGCGCCGGCCGTCCGCCCAGTCGCCGGACGCGGCAGCGGTCGTACGGTCTGCCGTCCCGGCGTACGCACGCTCCCGGGCCGCCCGCTCGTGGACCCGGCCGGCGATCAGCGCCCGGTCCGTCCTCGCCAGGCGGTCGAAGTCGGTGAAGGGATCGCCGTCGACGACCGTCAGGTCCGCGAGCCTGCCCGGTTCGACCGTGCCGAGGTCCTGCTCCGCGCCGAAGATCTCCCCGCCGCCACCGCGGTCCCGGCGGCGGACCGGAGGAACCGCCTGCGCGGCATCGGCATCGGCATCGGCATCGAAGGCACAACTGCCCCCTGGGGCTCGTAAGTCGTGGTCCTTCCCCCTACTGCCGCACCGCACGCCCCGTGTCACGCGGACGGCCCGACGGGCGGTGTGTTCCGGTCAGGACTCCATGCGGCCGGCGGTCGGCTCGCACGGGATCCGCACCCGCAGCACGGTCGGCCCGCCCGGCGGACTGCTGACCGTCAGCGTGCCGCCGAACACGGCGATCCGGTCGGCCAGTCCGGTCAGCCCGGTGCCGACGGAGGCGTCCGCGCCGCCCGCCCCGTCGTCCCGTACCGCTATCCGGAGCAGACCGCCCTCGTGCCGGGCGACGACCGACGCGCGGGTGGCGCCGCTGTGCTTGGCGACGTTGGCGAGGCCCTCGCAGACCGCGAAGTACCCGGCCGCCTCGACGGACGCGGGCAGCCGGGGCAGGTCGACGTCGGTGTCCACGGGGACGACCGACCGGTCGGCGGCGTCGGCCAGGGCCTCCCCGAGGCCGTAGTCGGTGAGCACCTGCGGGTGGATGCCGTGGATGAGCGCGCGCAGCTCGGTCAGGACGTTGCCCGCCTCCTCGTGGGCGCGGGCGAGCCGGTCGGCGAGGGGGCCCGGCGGTGCGTCGAGCCGGGCCAGGCCGAGCGCCATGGTCAGGGCGACGAGCCGCTGCTGGGCGCCGTCGTGCAGGTCCCTCTCGATACGCCGCCGTTCGGCTTCGAAGGCGTCGACGAGCCGGGCCCGCGAGCGGGTCACCTCGACCAGCCGGTCGCGCAGTTCGCCTTCGCGGGGCGCGAGCACCAGCCGGGTCAGCAGGGAGCGCGCGCCGGCGATCGCCCCGAGGGGGTAGAGGAGGACGGCGAGGAGTACGAACCCGAGGAACGCCGACGCGAAGGCCTCCGGGTAGGTGGTGATCAGGGGTCCCTTGACCACCCGGGCCTCCTCCCCGTCGACGGCGAGCTGCACGGGGGCGGCCATCAGCCCCGCCGGCAGGCCGACGCCGACCGTCACGGCCAGCAGGTCGAGCGGCCACAGGACGAAGGCGTGGAGCACGGCGTACGCCAGCTCGCGCCAGGTCGCCTGCTCCGTGAGGCGCAGCTTGGCCCAGGCGGCGAGTCCGGGTTCGGCGGGCGCGCGGTGCGGGTCGTCGGCGGCCTCCGTGTCGACGAGGGCGAGCCGCCGGCGCTCGGCGGCCGCGAGCGGCACCCCGGCCAGCAGCAGCAGCGGCAGTCCGATCAGGCCGAACGAGAACACCACGAGGAGCAGCAGCGCGAGCAGGGCGGGCACTCCGGTGAGCGCACTGCTCACCAGATACGCGACCGCACGCCAGGGCCAGCCGGTACGGAGGTAGTCGGCCCTGGTCAGGGCTTGCCGGAGGGTACGGGCGCGCGTCATGACGGCAACGGTATGCGGGGGCGGCCGGGCGGCCGCCCCCGGGCCGGGAAGGTGTGCTGAGGGCCTGCGCCGAGGAGGTGTGGGGGGCGGGGCGGGGCGGACCCCGCCCCGCCCCTCACACACCGGACGTCAGAACTGGACGTCGGAGCAGGCGTAGAAGGCGTTGGTCGTGTCCGCGACGTTCCAGACGGCCAGGATGACGTGCCGCCCGGTCTTCTGGGTCGGGACCGTGCCCTGGTGGGTCAGGGTGGAGGGCGGCTGCTGACCGCCGTACGGGACCGTCATGAACGGCTGCGATTCGAGGGCCGCCCGGGTGAGGGGCTTGCTGGAGTCCCAGCCGTTCTTGGTGATGTAGTACCTGAAGTCGCTGGTCGCGTGCCTGGCGGTGAACTGCCAGCGGAAGCCGTAGCCCTGACCGGCGGTGAGCCTGGTGGCGGGCCAGGCTCCTCCGCGGGGGTCGTCGAGCTGGGCGAACTGGCTGTTGCCGCCGGAGCAGATCCTGCCGTCGGCCGGGCCGGAGGTGGGGAATCCCTTCGGCCCTTCGACGCTCTGCGGTTCCCACTGGATGTTTCCGCAGCCGGTCACCGTGCCGTTGGCACAGAGTTTCTGACGGCTGATGGGTGAGTCGGTGTAGCCGTGACTGCTCGCGCTGCCGGTGGCGAGGAAGGACACCCCGGCTATCGCGAGGCCGACCACGGCCGCACCTGTTTTGATTCGCATGCTGGCTCCTGAACGTGGGGGCAGTTCTGTGAGCTGTGCCGCGCGCGCTTGTTCTGCGGTCTAGACCAAGTCCCAATGTATGGACGGGACATGGTTGTGTCCATATCAAAGACAGGTTCATACCGACGGCGGACGCGTTCACAGCCCCTCCCCACGCCCCGTGTAGAAGGCCACCGTCAGGTCCTTCACGAGCGCCTTGCGTTCGTAGTCGTCCAGTTCCACGAGGCCGCGCGAGGTCAGCCGCGTCACCGTGTCGTCCACCGCGTCCACCACCGACGACAGCACGCTGTCCCGGTGCTGCGCGTCGAGCACGGCGACCTGCCTGCGCCGCATCGCCGCCGCGACCTCGGGCGCGTACTCGATCCGCGTCGGCTGCGCCGAGAAGACCTCGATGCCCACCGGCGCCGCCTCCGCCGCCAGCATCCGGGTCAGCGCGTCACCGACCGCCTCCGCGTCGCGCAGCGTCGGCGCGGTGTCGTGGAAGGCGTCGGCCGGCAGTTGCGACAGCACCCGGGCCATCGCCGCCTCGACCTGCTCGCGCAGATACCGGGTGTGGTCCTCGACGGCGAGCATCGCCCGCGCCGTGTCCCTGATCCGCCACACCACGAGCACCACGACCCGCAGCGCCACCCCGTTGGCGTCCACGGCCTCCATCGGCTCACTGCGCCAGTGCCGCAGCCGTACGTCGATCCGGCGGCGCAGCAGCAGCGGGCTCACCCACACCAGGCCGCTGCGCCGCACCGTCCCCCGGTAGTCGCCGAACAGCGAGAGCACCCATGCGTATCCGGTCCGCCCGCGCCCCAGACCGCCGAACGCGAACAGCACGACCAGCACCAGCACGGCCAGCACCGCCCAGGTCCCGAGCCCGATGCCGTGGTACGGGCGAGGGGGCAGCCCGAACAGTTCGGCGGCCCGCGCGGGCACCACCCCCCTCCACCACACCGCCGCCGCGCCCGCCGCGAGCGCGCCCGCCCCCACGACGACCGCGCTCCAGCCGGACAGCGAGGGGCCGGGCCGCTCCGACAGCCCGGGATCGGCGGGCGTGGCGGGCCGCAGGGACCGCACCTGCCCGGACAGCGGTACGGAGGCGGGCGAGACGGCCTCGGACGGTCGCAGGGCCGCGGCCCTGCGTTCGGGGCGCGGCCGTTCGGCGGCGCCTTTCCTGCGCCTGATCACCGTGGCGCCGGGCGGCAGCGTCAGCGCGGTCGGTCCGGTGTCGTCGCGGAACAGCAGGTGCACCGGGATCTCGATGGTGGTCTCGTTCCTGATGACCGGGGCCCGCCGGGTGTCCGGCCGCTCGGGGGCGGCCGGGGCGGAGCCTTCCGGCCCGGTTGCCCCGGCTGCCCCGACCGGCCCGGCTGCCCCGGATGTCTTGGATGCCCCGGATGCCTTGGGCTCCTCGGACGTCTTTGATGCCTCGGATGCCTCGGATGTCTCTGAAGCCGTGGTGCTCATCGTTGCCTCCGTCATGCGAAGAGCCGCTGCCAGGTCCGCGGGCCGGGGTAACCGTCGGCCGCCGCACCGCGCCAGCCCTGGGCCCGCTGGAACGCCTCGACGTTGCGCCGGTCCGCCTCGCTCCAGCGCGGCCCCGGCCCCCACGCGTAGTGCTTGCCGTAGCCCTTCCTCACCAGCTGGTGGCCGAGCTTCTCGACGTACTCGTTCGACTGGCCGGGCCTGAAGTACCCCCGTCCGGGGAACGCCGTGGCGCCCGTTCCGGCGCCGGCCACACCCGGGATGTCCTTGCCCGCGCCCTGGACCAGCAGCCGCCAGGTGTGCGGGCCCGGCACCCCGTCGGCCTCCGCACCGCGCCAGCCCTGGGCCCGCTGGAACGCCTGGGTGGCGCGCCGGTCGGCCTCGCTCCAGCGCGGCCCGGGGCCCTCCTCGTAGAACCGCTTGCCGCCCCGGTCGACGAGCATCCGCCCCAGTTGGGTGACGTACCCGTTGTCCGCGCCGGGCCCGAAGAATTCCGCGCCGGGATAGGCCGACTCGGCGGGAGTGTCACCGCTGCCGCCGGCTCCGACGCCCTTGTAGCGGTAGGGGATGTAGCGCGACGAGTTGTTCCAGTAGGCGTACGGGGTGGCCTTGTGGCGGGTGTGCGGGCGGGTCTGCTCGTAGGCCATGTAACGGGTGCGGGTGCCGTCGGTCCAGCCGCCGAAGATCGTGACGTGCGAGCCCTTGGTGGGGTCGGCCGGATTGTGGAAGAGCAGCATGTCACCGGGTTCGAGCTGGTCCCGCGTGATCCGGGTGCCGTACTCGGCGAGGCTCCCCGTCCATTCGTTGCCGCCGAGGTTCCAGGCCATCGAGACGTAGCCCGAGCAGTCCTGCCGGTACCCGTCCGACCAGTACTTCTCCATGCTGTACGGGACCTTGGCGGTCACCCAGCGCCGGGCGCGTTCGAGGATCTCGGCCCTGGTGATGTGGCGCGGGGCGGGTGTGGTGGACGCGGCCGGGGTCACGTTCACGGCCTGCGCGGGGTGCCCGGGCCGGCCGGGCCGCTCGGTCCACCCCGCCCCGCCCGGCCGCTCGCCGTGCAGCGGTCCGGTCCCGCCCTGCGGGGTGTCGGGGTCGCTGTCGGCGCCCGTCCTGGCGGGTGCGTGCCCGGTGGCGGCGACGTCCGCCGCGCCGGTTCCGCCGCCGAGCACCACGCCCGCGGCGGTGGCGAGGACCAGCGCGCGGCGGGCTCCGTGGGCGGCCGGGTGGCCGCCGGCCGCGACCGCCAGCCCGAGGGCGGCGGCCCGGCGCCGCTGGGCACAGCCCGGGCAGCCGCAGTCGGCCGCGGGTTCGTACTCCTCGAACACCGGCATCGTCATGCGGTTCCCCTCCCGTGGGTTCCTGTGGCGCGTATACACAGGTGACAGTGTTTCAACTACCTTTACATAATGCATGTTAACGGCACAAATAAATACTAATCGGACATTTCTCGGCGTGGCCGGTCCCGAGCACGCGCGCCGGTCGGGTAAAGTTCTCCGAGTCAGCAGGCGCCGCTAGCTCAGTTGGTTAGAGCAGCTGACTCTTAATCAGCGGGTCCGGGGTTCGAGTCCCTGGCGGCGCACGCACCACCGAAGCCCCCTCACTCCGTGTGAGGGGGCTTCGGTATGCGCACGCCGCGTCCGTCAAGGACGCGAAGCCGATGCGGCCCGGCGCCGTCCCCCGTGTCACCGACCTCGACCAGCGCACGGTCGTGCCGAAGGCGGGGAAGGCGGGCGACGGCATCTCGGTCACCGTGCCGAGGAACCGGGCGCCGGTCCCGTCCGGCTGCTCCCTGCTCTTCGTGACGGGCGGCCGGGGCACACCCTCGGAGGGCGTCTGGGCCGAGGTCCCTCGGCGGCCACGGGCGCGGACGCACCCGGGCAGGGCGGCAGAGGGAGGGCCGTGGTTACTTCTGCGCGTTGCGGGCCAGTTCGAGCGCGTACTCCTCGTACCACTCCCCCGCCTTCGGGCCGCCCTTGCAGTCGCCGTCCGACTCGCCGGGACGCTTGATCCACAGGTAGGCGTCGACCAGGTCGTCGCCGGTCTTGGTGGTCGGCTTCTCACCGAGCGCGCGGCCCGGCGGATTGCACCAGTTCTCCGCGGGGTCGCCCCCGGTGTACGGGCCGTTGCCGTTGCGGCTGGTGTCGATCACGAAGGGCTTGCCGCCGGCCTTCGCCGAGAGCCTCTTGCCGAAGTCCCTGCTCACCCCGGTGGTCTGGAAGTTGGAGACGTTCACCGAGAAGCCGTCGGCGTCCGCGATGCCCGCCCGCCGGAGCGGCTCGAACAGCGCGTCGGGCGACTTCCAGCCCGCGTTGCCCGCGTCCAGGTACACCTTGGCCTTCGGCTGCCGCTTGAGCCGCGTGACGGCGTCCTCGAGGAGGTCGTACCGCTCCTCGTGGAACTCCTCGGGCGTGCAGCCGTCGACCAGGTGCAGCAGCGCGTCCGGCTCCAGGATCACGGTGGCCGGGCGGCCGCCGATGCCCCGGGCGACCTCGTCGACCCACGCCCGGTAGGCGTCGCCGTCGGCCGCGCCGCCCTTCGAGAACTGCCCGCAGTCGCGGTGCGGGATGTTGTAGAGGACGAGCAGCGCGTCACGGTCGGCCTTCTCGGCCGCCTCGGTGAAGCCCCTGGCCTGCGCCTCGGCGTTCTCCGAGAGGATCCACTCGGCGGCCGGCTGCTCGGCGATCCTCCTGATCAGCCCGGCCTTCTCGTCGTCGCCCCGCTCGGCGTACTCCGCGACCTGCCGGGCGGCCCTTCCTTCCGGATTGACCCAGTACGGGTCACTGCCCTTCGGCTGCTGCTTCACCGACGGCTGCTCCGTCTCGCCGCCCCCGTCGCCGCCGGACGAGGAACAGCCCGTCAGCAGCAGCGCGGCGCCCACGGCCCCCACCGCGACCGCCCGGACACCCCTGCGCCCACGGTCGCCGCACCTGCCGTACATCCACTCCCCCTCGACCGCACCGACATGGCTGAGAACCCCCCGGCCTCCCCCGGACACATCCGGGCGAAACCATCGTGACACACGGGTCCGTCACCGGACATGGGAGACAGGGGGCGCGGGGCGGGCGGGCCCGCGCGGCGCCCTGTTGACAGTGTTCAGCCAGGCTGGGACTCTCCGGGGGACAACTCCACACATCGAGACGACGGTGGACAGGAACCCGGTGCGATTCCGGGACGGTCCCGCCACTGTGACCGCACGAGAGCCCGGGTGCCCCCGTACGGAAGTCAGGAACTGACCCGTCGTTCTCCTGCCATGGGGCGTGGAAACCCCAGAAGGAGGCTCACCGGTATGTCACTGCACACCGCGCAGCACACCGACACCGCGGCGGTCGCGTCCGCCGCGGCCGGCACCCGCGACTGGCTGATCATGGCCGCCGCGGCGATCGTCGCGCTGATCGCGCTCTACGCGGTCTTCATGGACAACGGCACGGTCGTCTCCGCGACCGGCGACTACCTGCACGAGTTCTCGCACGACGGCCGGCACCTCTTCGGTGCCCCCTGCCACTGATCGGGGCCGTACGCACCATGTCCGCACCTGTCACACCCGTACTGCCCCTGCTCGGGCGCGGGCTGGCGGCGGGCGGGGTGGCCGGCCTTGCCGCCGGCCTCTTCTCGCTGCTCCTCGCCGAGCCCCTGATGGACCGCGCGATCCGCCTCGAAGAGGCACGCTCCGCCGCCGCGGAGCATGCCCACGGGGCGGCCGCCACGGCCGTCCAGCACCACGAGGAACTCTTCTCCCGCTCCACCCAGCACGCCGGCCTGGTCGTCACGGCGGTCGTCGCGGGCCTCGCGCTGGGCGCCCTGTCCGCCCTCGCGTACGCCCTGGTGCACCGCCGTACGGGGATCGGCGAACGGCCGTGGCCCCGCGCCCTGACCTTCGGCGCGGCCGCCTTCGTGGCGGTCTCGCTGCTGCCGGGGCTGCGCTACCCGGCGAGCCCGCCGGGTGTCGGGGACTCCGGCACCGTGGCCGACCGCCAGGCCCTGTGGCTGGCCGCCGTCGTGATCGGCGTCCTCGGCATGGTGCTGGCGTGGCAGGTGTACGTACGCCTCGCCGGCCGGCCGGTCCCGGTGCGCCAGATCGCGGTGGCCGTCACGGCGGTGGCGACGCTGGCGGTGCTCTTCGCGCTGCCGGGCAACCCGGACGAGGTGCCGGTGGCGGCGACGCTGCTGTGGGACTTCCGGATGCTGTCGCTGGCCTCGCACGCGCTGCTGTGGGCGGTGTTCGCGGCGGTGTTCGGCGGGCTCGGGCTGCGGGCCGCGGGGCGTGGGCGGGGCCTGTCCCCGGGGCCCGTTCCTCAGACGCCGGCCGGACTGGAGGCGCCCGTCAGGTAGGCCGACACCACGACGTTCGCCGTGTAGGTGCGGGCCTTCTTGTCGTACGTGCCCCCGCAGGTGATCAGGCGCAGTTCCGCCCGGCCGCTCTCGCGGGGGCCGTACACCTTCTGCGGGTCGAAGCGTTCGCGGGTGAAGACCTGGACGTCGTCGACGGTGAACTCCAGGCTCTCGCCACCGGCCCCCGTCACCCGGACCTTCGCGCCGGGGCGGGTCGCGCTCAGGTGGTAGAAGACGGCCGGTCTGCTCTCGGTGTCGACGTGGCCGACGAGCAGGGCGGCCCCCGCCGCGCCCGGCCTGGTCCCGTCCCCGTACCAGCCGACCCTCGACGGCTGGCTGTACGGCGGCGGATCGACGGCGCCCGTCGTGTCGAGCCCGCGCGGCACGACGGGCGCCGTGACGCCGATGGACGGCACCTCGACGCGCTGCGGCGCCGCGCCCTCGACGGGGGCGTGCGCCGGAGGCAGCACCGCCCCCAGCGGGCGGCCGACCGCGGCCACGTCCCCGGTGGTCGGTGCCGAGCTGCCGCCGGGGCCGTCGGCCGTCCCGCGGCCCCACAGCCACAGCGCGAGCAGCAGCACCGCCCAGGCGACGCCGGTCAGCAGCCGTGCGCCGCCGGACGGCTTGTCCTCGCCGGACACGTCAGTCCGTGTCCGTACGCCGGCGCCGCGCACTCCGGTACGCCACGGCCACGGCCGCCACGCCCGCCAGCACGAGGCCGATCACGGTGTGCGGTGTCCCGGGCCCGTCCTCCTCGGCCGCGGCGAGCTGCGCCGTACCGCCGCCGCCCGCGTGCACGGGGGCGTGGGGGGTCGGGTGGTGGTCGGGGCGCTGGTCCGAGCGGTGGTCGGGGCGGTGGTCGGGGCCCTGGCCCGGGTGGTTGTCGGGGCGCTGGCCGGGACGGTGGTCCGGGTACTGGCCGGGGTCCTGGTCCGGGCGGTGCTCGGGACGCTGGCCGGGGTCCTGGTCCGGGTGGCGGTCGGGGCCCTGGTCAGAGTTCTGGTCCGGGCGCTGACCGGGACGCTGGCCGGAATTTTCCTCCGGGCGCTGGTCGGGGCGCTGGCCGGGCTGGTCGGGACGCTGGCCGGACTGGTCGGGCTGGTCGGGACGCTGGCCGGACTTGTCCGGGCGCTGGCCGGGCTTGTCGGGACGGACGACGGTGACGGTCCCCTTGGCCTGGCCGCCGTCCTTGCACTTCACCCGGATCTCGTACTCCTTGGGCTGGGCGTCCGACCGGATGTGGGCCTCGGTGAAGAGGGCGCCGCGGTCCGGGGCCGGGCTGAAGTGGACGGCCGTCGAGAAGGCGTCGGACGTGCCGGTGGCCTTCCCGCCCTTGCACACGTCTACCCGCAGATCCACCTCCCCGCCGGGCGCGATGGTGGACGGCGTGACGGCGATCCGGCCTTCGGCCCCGTCACCGGCGTGGGCCGTCGCGGCCGGCGTGACGACCACCGCGGCCGCCACGCCGGCACACAGAGCGAACTGCAATGAGCGCATAGTGAACCTCCTGGTCCTACGAAGATTCACCGGTACGGGCCGTTTCCGCATCTCCAGGGGCGCGTCAGTGCGCCGTACGGGCCCAGGAGCGCGCCGCGCGGCGGCCGGGCCGGGCGGACGGCCGGGTCAGACGCGGTCGACGAGGTCCGCGATCGAGTCGACGATCGTCGACGGCCGGAACGGATAACGGTCGACGTCCGCCGGCCCCGTCAGACCGGTCAGTACGAGAAACGTCTCCATGCCCGCTTCCAGCCCCGCCAGGACGTCCGTGTCCATCCGGTCGCCGATCATCGCGCTGGTCTCGGAGTGCGCGCCGATCGCGTTGAGTCCGGTCCGCATCATCAGCGGGTTGGGCTTGCCCGCGAAGTACGGGTCCTTGCCGGTCGCCTTGGTGATCAGTGCGGCGACGGCTCCGGTGGCGGGCAGCGGACCCTCACGGCTCGGGCCGGTCTCGTCGGGGTTGGTGCAGATGAAGCGCGCACCGGCGTTGATGAGCCGGATCGCCTTGGTGAGTGCCTCGAAGCTGTACGTACGGGTCTCGCCCAGGACGACGTAGTCCGGGTCGTGGTCGGTCAGGACGTAACCGATGTCGTGCAGCGCGGTGGTCAGTCCCGCCTCGCCGATGACGTACGCCGTGCCGCCGGGCCGCTGGTCGTCGAGGAAGCGGGCGGTGGCGAGCGCCGAGGTCCAGATGTTCTCCACGGGCACGTCGAGGCCCATGCGGAAGAGGCGCGCGTGCAGGTCGCGGGCGGTGTAGATCGAGTTGTTCGTGAGGACCAGGAACGGCCTGCCCGATTCGCGCAGCCGCTTGATGAAGGCATCGGCGCCGGGGATGGGCGTGCCCTCGTGGATGAGAACGCCGTCCATGTCGGTGAGCCATGATTCGATCGGCTTGCGCTCTGCCATGTGCCGGACTCCTGCCGTACGCAAAAAAACGCTGGGGCGCCCGGACCACGCCGTCCGGGCGCCCCCACCTTAATCAGACTGCCGTGATCTTGACCCCGTCGACCACCCGGTACCAGATGTTGCTGCCGGTGCGGCGGAAGCCGACGCCGGCGGCCCCGGCCGGGACGTCGAGGGTCGGCGACCGGGGCTGCGAGACGACGAGGCGGGAGGAGAAGGACGAGTCCGGCTCGAAGCCGGTGTCCGGGCGCGGGACGCGGGAGACGGCGGCGTACGTGCTCTTCATGGCGGCGATGTGGGCCTTCACGGCGTAGTACTGGGGCACGCGGCCGTGCTCGGGGACGCCGGAGCGGATCGGTGCGCCGGGGTCGTGGTCGTGCGCGTTCGGGGAGTCCTTCGGGTAGTCCGCGCAGGGATGTCGGCAGACGGCCGTGAAGGCGGCGCGGCACGGCGGTGGCGGGGACGGCCGGTTCAGCGGTGGGGCGCGCGGTGGCGCCGGGCCACCGCCACAAGAGCCGCGCCGCCGAGGACGAAGGCGCCTGCGAGGGCCCCGAGCACGGGCAGGTGGTCCTGGCCGGTCCGGGCGAGGGCGGGAGGTTCGTGGAGACCGCTCCTCGGGTCGTCGCCGGGGCGGTGGCCGTCGGGGGAGCCGGTGGGGGCGTCCGGCTCCGGGGCGACGGGGGAGCCGGTTTCCGCATCCGGGTCCGAATCGGCATGCGTATCGACGTCGGCATGCGTATCCGTACCCGTACCCGTGTCCGTCTTCGCTCCGACAACGGCGAAGCGGTAGTCGTTCGACTCGCCGACCCACTCGCCGTCGTCGGGCTGCCGCTGGACGACGGCGGCGTTGGCGACGGCTTCGGTGGGAACCGTGCCGGAGTCGAAGGCGAGCCGCACCTTCACGGTGACGGTACGGCCGGCGGCGACGGTGAAGCCCGGGAAGCCGCCGTCGAAGACGCCGATGTGCTCGTCCTCGTCGGTGGTCTCGAAGGGGACGCCGATCCACCGCCCCGCGCCGTCGTCGAACTCCAGCTCCACCTGCCCGGCGTCGAGCTCCCGGTCCTTGTCGGTGAGAACGACGACCGGGTGGATGCTGCGGCAGCTCCGGTCGGTGGCGTTGGTGAGCTCCAGGCGCCATTCGCCCGCCGCGCCGCCCGCCCGGTAGGTGTCGGGGCCGCCGCGCAGGCGGGTGGTGAGGGGGAAGTCGGGGGATGCGGGATCACCGCAGGAGGGCTGCTGGTCCGCGAAGGCGCCCAGGGCCGCGACGCCGTCCGACGAACCGTCGTCGGCACGGGCGGTGACGGCCGCGGAAGAGACCACAGCGGTTGCCGCCGCGGCTCCGAGCGCGAGAGCACCGCGCACGCGCACGAGGAGCCGAGCCCTTGCAGGTCGAGATCGCCCGGTCATGATCCGTGACCCTGCCACGCGTACGCGGCGGGCCGTGTACGCCACACCCCGGTGCGCTTGTACGACTGGATGAAATCCCTCCGACGGACCAGCCGCCGGCCACTCACCGCGCCCCCTTCCCCTTGTTCCCCGCTACTCCCCCGCGCCCCCCGCGCCCCCCGCAGCCCCGGCGTCCCCGGCGCTCCCGGCACCCGGGAACGCGACGTCCGCATGACCGAAGACCGGGGCGAGGACGAGCTGCGCGGCCCCGTCGGCGACGGCGCGCCCGTCGCCCACCGCCGCGGCGACCGGCACGGCGGGTCCGCTGCCCTCGCGCCGGGCGAGTTCGGCGAGTACCGCCCCCACACCCCGTACGAACACGTCCTCCTCCGCCGCGACGACACGTCCGCCGAGCAGCACCCGGTCGATGTCCAGCAGCCCGACGAGGTTGGCCGCCCCGGCCCCGAGGACCCGCGCGGCCTGCGCGAGGTCACCGCGGGCGACGGCGGCGAGGCAGAGCGCCTCGATGCAGCCGCGACCGCCGCAGGAGCAGCGGGCCCCGTCCAGCTGGAGCGTCTGGTGCCCGAACTCGCCCGCCCCGGTGCGCGCCCCGCGGTAGAGCGCCCCGCCGAGCACCAGCCCGGCGCCGAGC
Source organism: Streptomyces enissocaesilis (assembly GCF_039533765.1). Lineage (NCBI taxonomy): Bacteria > Bacillati > Actinomycetota > Actinomycetes > Kitasatosporales > Streptomycetaceae > Streptomyces > Streptomyces enissocaesilis. The sequence goes on from NZ_BAAAUD010000047.1 coordinate 374,301, forward strand.
CCCGTACCGAGGTGGAGGTAGGCGAAGGACCCGCCGGCGGGCCGGGCCCGGAGGGCGAGGCCGAGAGCGGCGGCGTTGGTGTCCTTGTCCACCACGACGGGCAGCCCCAGCCGCTCGCTCAGCACGTCCCGCAAGGCGAAGCCGTCCCACTGCGGAAACCCGGTGACGCGGTGCAGCACCCCCCGGCCGTGGTCGAGCGGCCCCGGCACGGCGACCCCGACCCCGAGCAGCCCTCGTGGGGCGAGGGGAAGGGCCCGGGGCGGGGGGAGGGCCAGGGCGGCGATCTGGCGGGACGCCGCCTCGATCACCGCCGGCGCCCCCGCCCCGAAGTCCAGCGGCGTTCTCCGCGCCGCGACCGTCGTGCCCGCGAGGTCCACCAGGACCGCCGTCAGCTCGTCGCGGTCGAGGTGCAGCCCGACCGCGTACCCCGCGTCCGGCACCAGCCGCAGTACTGTCCGCGGCTTGCCGCCCGTGGACGCGCGCCGGCCGGCCTCCGCCGCGAGCCCCTCCGCCCGCAGCCGCGCGGTGATCTTGCTGACGGCCTGCGGCGTGAGCCCGGTGCGCTCGGCGAGCTCCAGACGGCTGATGCCCGCCTCGCCCGCCGTGCGCAGCAGATCGAGGACCAGCGCCGCGTTGTGGCTGCGCAGTGCCGGCAGGTTCACGCCCGTATTGCTCCTGTTCACGAGCCCATTGTCCACCGCGCTTGCACTTTGGCAACAGCGTTGTTTAAGTGGGTGTCATGACTGGCACCGGTACCGACACCCACGCGCCGCTGCGCGTCGGACTCGTGGGCTACGGCCTCGCGGGCTCCGTCTTCCACGCCCCGCTCATCGCCGCCACCGACGGGCTCGCCCTCGACACGGTCGTCACCTCGAACCCGGAGCGGCAGGAACAGGCCCGCGCCGAGTTCCCCGGCGTCCGCGTCGCGGCCTCGTCCGACGAGCTGTGGGCGCGCGCGGACGAGCTCGACCTGATCGTGATCGCCTCCCCCAACAAGACCCACGTCCCCCTCGCGACCGCCGCCCTCGAGGCGGGTCTGCCGGTCGTCGTGGACAAGCCGGTCGCCGGCACCGCCGCCGAGGCGCGCGAGCTGGCGGCTCTCGCCGACGAGCGCGGTCTCCTCCTCTCCGTCTTCCAGAACCGCCGCTGGGACAACGACTTCCTCACCCTCCAGCAGCTGATCGCCTCCGGCGAGCTCGGCGACGTGCAGCGCTTCGAGTCCCGCTTCGAGCGGTGGCGCCCGCGGCCCAAGGGCGGCTGGCGCGAGTCGGGCGACCCGGCGGAGATCGGCGGGCTGCTGTACGACCTGGGCAGCCACGTCGTCGACCAGGCGCTGGTGCTCTTCGGCCCGGCGGTCCGGGTGTACGCCGAGTCCGACGTACGCCGCCCCGGCGCCGAGGCCGACGACGACACGTTCATCGCGATCACGCACGCGAACGGCGTCCGCTCGCACCTCTACGTGAGCGCCACCACCGCCCAGCTCGGCCCGCGCTTTCGCGTGCTCGGCTCGCGCGCGGGCTATGTGAAGTACGGCCTGGACCCGCAGGAGGCCGCACTGCGCGAGGGCAGGCGGCCGGCGGCGGACGGCGCCTGGGGCGAGGAGCCGGAGGCGGCCTGGGGCCGCATCGGCGCGGGCGAGTCCCCGGCGACGGGCGGCGGCAGCCCGGTCCCGACGCGGCCGGGCGACTATCCGGCGTACTACGCGGCCGTCGCCACCGCCGTGCGCGCGCGGACCGCTCCCCCGGTCACCGCGGCGCAGGCGGCCGCGGCGCTCGACGTACTGGAGGCGGCGCGCCGCTCGGCCCGCGAGGGCGTGACCGTGGAGATCCCCGCATGAGCCCGACGAACCCCACGACCGGGCCCGCAAGCTCCACGACCGCCGAACTGATCGCCGAACTGGCCGCCCAGGAACGCCGCCTGGTCCTCCCCCGCTTCACCCACGAGGACGCCTGGGCCCTCGGCGGCCTCCTGGTCGAGCTGGCCCGCGAGCGCGACGCCCCCGTGGCGATCGACATCCGGCGCGGCACGCAGCAGCTCTTCCACTGCGCGCTGCCGGGGTCGAGCGCGGACAACGACGCGTGGATCGACCGCAAGCGACGCGTCGTGGAGCGGTACGCGGAGAGCTCGTACCTGGTCGGTACGCGCTTCCGCGCGAAGGGCACGACCTTCGAGGACTCCTCGCGCCTGGACCCGGACGTGTACGCCGCACACGGCGGCGCGTTCCCGGTCGCGGTGGAGGGCGCGGGCGTGATCGGCACGGTCACCGTCTCCGGCCTCCCGCAGGCGGAGGACCACGCGATGGTGGTGGAGGCCCTGACCCGCTTCAAGGGCTGAGCCCCGCCCCGGCCCCGCCCCTCGGTCTCCGGACGGCGCGATCGCCGGACGACGCGGCACCGTCCAGCCCGTCCGGCGACCGAGGGCACACCCGGAGGCCGTCCGGCGCCCCGGGTTCCCGCCGCCCCGCATCCCCGCATCCCCGCCGGAGAGACGGTGACGCCTCCTACGCCTCCTTGAGCTCCTGCCGCTGGCGCCCCAGCCCCGACACCTCCAGCTCCACCACGTCCCCCGACCGCAGGTACGGCTTCGGCTCGGGCTGCCCCATCGCCACGCCCGCCGGCGTACCCGTGTTGATCACGTCGCCCGGGTACAGCGTCATGAACTGGCTCACGTACCGCACCACTTCGCCCACCGGGAAGATCTGCTCGGCCGTCGTGCCGTCCTGCTTCAGCTCACCGTTCACCCACAGCTTCAGGTCCAGCGCCTGCGGGTCCGGCACCTCGTCCGCCGTCACCAGCCACGGGCCCAGCGGGTTGAACGTCTCGCAGTTCTTCCCCTTGTCCCAGGTCCCGCCGCGCTCGATCTGGAACTCGCGCTCGGAGACGTCGTGCGCCACCGCGTACCCGGCGACGTGCGCGAGCCCGTCCTCGGCCGAGTCCAGGTAGCGGGCGGTGCGGCCGATGACGACGGCCAGCTCGACCTCCCAGTCGGTCTTCGTGCTGCCGCGCGGTACGAGCACGGTGTCGTCGGGGCCGACGACCGTGTCCGGGGCCTTGAAGAAGATGATCGGCTCGGCGGGTATCGCCGCACCCGTCTCGGCCGCGTGGTCGTGGTAATTCAGCCCGATGCACACGATCTTGCCGATACGGGCGAGCGGCGGGCCGACCCGCGTCCCGGCCGCACCGTCGATCACCGGCAGCTCACCGCCCGCCGCGGCCGCGCGGATCCGGCCCAGGGCCCCCTCGTCGGCGAGCAGGTCACCGTCGATGTCCGGGACGAGACCCGACAGATCCCGGAGCGTCCCGTCCTGGTCGAGCAGCGCCGGACGTTCGGCCCCCGCCGTTCCCACACGCAGCAGCTTCATGGTCAGTCTCCTTGGTCGAGTGTCGCGCCCGGCCCCGGCCGATGGGTGCGGCCATCGGAGGATTGGTCGATCCTCCAAGGTCGTGGTCCACTCTGCAAGACCCCGTTCACGGACTGGACTGCTACGCGGCAGTAGCAACCGCGCCCCCACCAGCGGGAACGTCCCGGTAGAGGCAGGCCCGCTCGACCGCGCTCCACGTCATGCTGGTGACCAGGTACAGCGCGGCGGCCAACGGCACCACGGCCACCGTGAAGAGCGTCGCGAAGGACATCAGCGGCATCACCTTGGTCATGGCACTCGTCGCCCCGGCGCCCGGCACCTGCGGCCCGCCCTGCGTACCCGTGCCCTGCGCACCCGTGCCCTTCGTACTCGCACTCGCGCCCGGGGCGCCCGTCCCCGGCGCCCCCATGCCCGGTGCGTCCGCCAGCTGCCGCTTGGTGCGCCGGTAGTCGAACGTCGCCACCGCCGCGACGACCGCGAACAGCGCGACGTACAGCAGCCCCTGCGCCCCGAAGACCCCGCCGTCCGCCAGCGCGTCGGTCCAGCGGCCGCCGAGCGGGCTGGCGAAGAGGGCGTGGCCGAGGAGCTCGTTCGGCTCGCCGCCGATCTGCCGGTTCGAGAAGAGGTGGTACATCAGGAAGAACGCCGGCAGCTGGAGGAGGCTGGGCAGACAGCCCGACAGCGGCGAGACCTTCTCCTTGGCGTGCAGCTCCAGGACCGCCTTCTGGAGGCGCTCCGGACTTTTGCTGTGCTTCTCGCGCAACTCGGCGATCTGCGGCGCGAGCCTGGTGCGAGCCTTCTGGCCGCGGGCAGCCGCCCGTGACAGGGGATGGACGGCGAGTCGTACGCAGGCGGTGAACAGGATGATCGCGGCGGCCGCGGCGGAGGCGTGGAAGAACGGTTCGAGCAGATCCGCGAGGCGCGTGACCAGGCCGGCGAAGGCGGACATGAGGTCGGACATGGTGAGCCCTCCGAAGGGTCTCGTCGTGCCGGAAGAGAGACAGATCGGCATCGACGACCCACGCGGAGCACGCGAGGTGAGGCAAGGGCAGGGGGGAGAGGTGAGGCGGCTCGCGTCCCTACGCGGTGGTCGTCGAAGGACGACGACCCGGCGCCCGGGGCCTGGTCCGCCCGCGCGCGTCGGGATCACGCTGGGGCAGGAACGCGGTGCGCTGCTCCCGGTCCCGTATCGCCGTACGCACCCGGGTGCGTGGCACCGCGGGAACGGAGCGCGCCGCGACGAGGGCGCAGGCGGCGAGCGCGGAACCGGCCGCGGCGGTCGCGGCGACCGCGACGGCGGCGGAGAAGCTGCCGTTCTCGACGAGGAGGACTTCGGTGAGGAGGAAGAGGACAAGGCCGGCCATGCGCGCCAACCGCGCCGAACAACTGATCACGTTCCCCCTCCTCCCACCCGCTCTCACCGGCTCTCACCGGCCCTGATCGGCCCTGATCGGCTCATCAACTCATCGACGATGCCAAGGCCCGGCACTGACAACGGCCCCTGCCGGGCGCTTCCCATCCGCCGGATCCGAGGCCGGCACCTGCGCGTCGGGCCTCGCGTCCGCATCACATGGCCCGTACTGACTGACGCACAACGCGACCACCAGGTTCCCCGCGAGCGCCACGATTCCCGCCGGGCACGGTGCCGGTGGTCCCTGGTGGTCCCGGCCCGAATCGTGTCCCGTCTCTGGCGCTCCGGGCTCTCTCGCCGGCGCGGCGTACAGCAGTACGGTATGGACCATGCGCCCCGACACGTCTGCCGATCACGCCGATCACACCGCCGAAGCCGAGCGCCTGCTGCGCACCGCGACGCAGTATCCCGAGGACCAGGAGCCGCTGTACCTCCAGGCCGCGGCCCACCTGGAACTCTCCGGCGACCGTGCCCGCGCGGCCACGCTGTACGACCAGCTCCTGACGAAGGCTCCGGACAACCCGCCTCTCGTGAAGGCCCTCAAGGCGGCCAACCTGTGGGAGTACGGCCACGAGGCGGAGGCCCGCGCGATCATCGACGGCATCCGCGCCGCGGCCCCGCGCGAGCCGGCGCCCTGGGTGATCATCGCGGAGGCCCTCGAATCCCACGACGAGCTCCACGCCTCCCACGACGCCTTCACCGCCGCGGTGACCCTCCTCGTCGACCCGTCGGAGGAGATCCCGTACGCGGCCGGACCGCTCCTCACCGGCCGCCACCGCGTACGCCGCATGCTGGGCCTGCCGCACGACGAATGGGACGCGCTGGCGGACACCGTCAACGCCGGCCCCATCGCCCTGGACGAGCTGCACGACCCGAACCGGCTGTGGTCGCTGGGCTCGGACAACCCGGCGGAACTCCGGGCCGAGATCGCCCGCCTGCGCGCCGAACTGGGCACGTACCGCACCGCGCTGTCCCGTCCGTTCCCGGTGGCGATGCTGCACTGGACCGAGGAGGAGCTGCGCGAACTCCTGTCGGTGTACCCGGCCCTGACGGCGGACTACCCCACCCACGCCGCCCACCTGTCCGCGGTCGAGGCGTCCCTGCGCGACCTGTCCTCGACCGGCACCCAGAACCTGGGCATCGTGTGCGGAACGGTCCCCTCCTACGAGGCGTTCGCCGCATCGGAATCAGCGTCGCCCGAAGACGCGTCCCTGCTCCCCCAGTACGCCACGACCCTGGCGGCCCGCGGCCGGGCGACCTCCTGGCCCCCGGCCCGCAACGCCCCCTGCTGGTGCGGCTCGAACACCCCCTACCGCGACTGCCACGGCACCCCCGACCTCCCCTGACTCTCCCGCTGGGCCCCTGAACGCCACCGTCTACCCAGACCTGCGCGAGGGGCTCGCTGGCCGTACTCCGTCCGCTACGCCCCGGCGGAGCCGTCACGCGCGGCAGCAGATCACACGAATAAGACACACGGCAAGGCCGGGGCTGGCAGGGGCATCCTGCTGTGTGTGTCCGTACTGGTAACTGGCACTGCTGAGTCCCACCCTGGCCTGAGCATTCAAGCAAGTCGTGGACTTTAGCCCCACCTTGTGAGATCACCTGCCCCACTCAAGATCAGAGCAGTACCTTCACAATCAAACTTTCACCTTAGAACTGTTTCCTTGATCCTTTCCCGATCACCCGGTCCCTGACGCCACCAACTGACCTAAAACGACACCACTGGGAGCTTTGTGTTGGATATAGCTGTTGGTACAGCACTTAAGCGGCGAGAGATTCATCTACGCTACGGCGGTAGTTGGCAAGGAGGCATCAGCCCGTCAGGAACAACACCTCACGTCATGCTCTTCACTGACCCCACGCGAGGTCACCAACACGGTTACTTTGACGGTTGGGGCGCTGACGGTTGCTATCACTATTGCGGCCAGGGTCAGTACGGAGACCAGGAAATGGTCCGCGGGAATCTTGCGATCCTCAATCACGTCAAGGACCAGCGTTCCCTCCATCTCTTTCGATCGACCACTCGCGGGGTGGTAGAACACCTAGGCCAATTCACCCTTGACTCGGAGCGCCCTTGGTACACCACAGATGCCCCGGACACGGACGGCGCGATCCGTAGCGTCATCATGTTCAGGCTTCGCCCGCTCGACTCAGCCCCATCAGGGGTGGAACTCCCCTTCACCCCGCCCACTTCTACGGTTGTGGAAGACGTCAACGTCGAGCAGCACAACGTAGAGCAAATGGTCGTCAACCCGAGCAGTGAACCGCGACTTGTTGATCGTCGCGAGGCAAAGCTCGTCAGGGCGTACCAAAGACACCTACAGTCACAGGGGCACACAGTTGGCCGGAAGAAGATCATTCCCGCCGGTGAGCTAAAGCCCTTGTTCACGGATCTCTATGATGCTACCGACAACATACTGATCGAGGCGAAGGGAACCGTTACTCGCGAGGCAATCCGCATGGCGATCGGCCAGCTTTTCGACTATCGACGCTACATAGCCCCAAGGCCAAGAATCGCCCTACTGCTCCCGTCCCGCCCTCGCAAGGACCTCATTAACCTCTGCCACTCTGATGAAGTTGCCGCATTTGCGATCTGGCCGAAGGGTGATGACGCATACGTAACGAGCCGGGATTAAGCAGGCACAGCAGGAAATGCTACGGCTCGCCAAAAGCCGAGGTAAGTTCCTACCTTCGTCCCTGTTGATCAGGCTAGCGGACCCACTAGCCCATCAATAGACGCTTCTCCCCCCTTTCGCCTCGAAGTGCGTCTGGGCGCGGTCAAGGACCTCGTCCGGGTCACGACCGTGGGCGCGTAGCCAGTGGAGGAGGTCGACGATCAGGTCGATCGTCGCCTCTTCCGCCACAGCCAGTCCGAGCGGGCCCCTCGGGTCTGCGGTGGGATGCGTGGCCCGGCGGTAGAGCGCCAGAGTCCCTTCGGCCCTCGTTACACGGCAGCCGCCTGTGTGGCCTGTCGGTGCCACCAAGCCGGTAGGCAGTTCACACCACGTCACCTTGGAATCGGCGCGCAGGATGACACCCCAGCGGTCCGTGATCGCATCGACGATGGCCATGCCCCTGCCCGACTCGTCGCCATCCCTGGCAGCGAGCAACGTGGGCAGGGCGCGCGCGTCCGGGTCACGGACTTCGATGCGGAGGCGCGTGCCGGCCATGGAGACGGCGAGCGTCGCCGGCGTACCCGGGCCGATATGTGTGAGGACGTTGGTGACCAGTTCGGACACGCAGAGCTGGGCGACATCGATCAGTTCGGGAAGTCCCCAGAGCCTGAGCTGCAGAGCCATCACGCGCCGCAGACCAGCGACCTCTTCAGCCTCCGCAAGGAAGGGTAGGTCCCATGCCTTCCTTGGAACCTCGCACTGACATTCATCCATGCCGACAGCCCTCACTTTCACGAGCGTGGCGATCGCTCAGCGCAGCGACCCTCGCACCCAGAGTGACAGTGAAACTCTCAATATGGAACTCTCATCTATGAGTTGAGGGAGCACGCCACGCCTGCGCGCGCCCCAGGCGTGCGCCGTCTTGCCTGTACCGCTCCAGGCCGTGCAGGCTCAAGGAGATCGACACGAAGGGCCATGACCGTGCCAGTTGGACCGACTACCCGCAGGCGCCAACTCGGCGCGGACTTGCGCCGACTGCGTGAGCGCAAGGGCCTCTCACTGGAGGAGGCCGGAGCACTCGTCGGCATCTCGAAGGCCACACTGAGCCGATACGAAACCAAAGGCGGATCGGTCAAGTGGCCCGCTGTGGATGCCCTTTGCCGCGAGTACGGGACGTCGGAACAGGAGCGTCAGACTCTCGTCACGTTGGCCAAGGAAGCCAAGACTCGCGGGTGGTGGCGTTCGCTCGCCGATCCGATTCCTGAGTCGATGAACCTCATGCTGACCCTCGAGGACGAGGTCATCCGTGAAGACCACTACTCGTGCATGTACGTGCCCGGCCTGCTCCAGACGCGCGCATACGCCGAAGCCGTGCATCGCGCTTCCGAGATGCGCTGCACCGAGCAAGAGATTGCGCACATGGTCGACATCCGCATGAAGCGTCAGGAACTTCTGGACCGGGCGGAACCACCGCACATCTGGGCCGTGGTCGACGAGGCGGTCATGCGCCGCATGGTCGGTGGACCCGAAGTCATGCGTGAACAACTTCGGCACATCCTGGAGCTGACCAAGCGGCCTCACATCACCGTCCAGGTACTGCCCTTCGCCAGCGGTGCACACGCTGCGGCGGTCGGCAGCTTCGTGATTCTCGGCGGCCAGGAACCTGAACTCGACGTGGTGTATGTGGACATCATCGGAGGCGGGCTCTTCATGGAGAAGCCCGAGGAACTGGAACGCTATAAGTTGGCGTTCCGATACCTACAGGCTCAGGCACTGGACATCACCGCCTCCGCCGCACTCCTGAGCCGAGCTTCCGAGGAGCTTTGATGGATCACGAAGGCATCCGTTGGATCAAGTCCTCGTACAGCGGGGGGAGCGGAACCGAGTGCGTCGAGGTGGCACCCCTCGCCGAGTGCACCGCGGTGCGCGATTCGAAGGTGCCCGACGGGGCGTGTATCGCCGTGCGGCACGGCGCATGGGCGGGGTTTGTCCGTGCTGTGCGGCGCGGGGAGTTCGACGCGGGCTAGCGTCGAGTCGAGCACCCGCCGGTCCGGCCCCGCGAAGGTACCCGCATCGGGCACCTCGGGGGCGGCGTCACGCGCGCGGTGAAGGAAGGGTCAGGCGCGGTCCGGGCCGGGCGTCCGGGTGGCGGTGGCGTGGGGGAGGAACGCGGTCAGGGGCGCGTGGAGGGCCCGGGGGTTGTCCAGGTGTACGTCGTGGGCCGCGTCCGGGATGACCTCGGTGCGGGTGGACAGCGGCGGCGGGTTCGCATTTCCGCGGCCTCCGCCTCCGGCATCCAGCCCTGCGCGCCCAGGACGACCAGCGTGGGGCAGCGGATCCGGTTCCACTCCGCCCAGAAGTCGCGTTCCGCGTTCTCCGCCGCCGTGGCCACCATGACGTCACGGTCCACACGCGGGTGCCAGCCGTCGGGGCGTTCCTCCGGGCCCGCCGCCCACGCCCGGCCCGCCGCACCGCCGCCGAAGAAATCGGCCGCGGCGGACCGGGAGGCGAAAGGGACCGGCCAGGAGGCCGGCCAGTCGGCGATGGCCGCGGGGAGGCCGGGTCCGGGCCCCCCGGGCCCGCCTCGACCAGGGTCAGGGACGCGCCCCTGTCGGGGTGCGCCGCCGCCGTCAGCATCGCCGTGCGGCCGCCCATGGGCTGGCCGACCAGGAACACCGGGCCCAGGGCCAGCCCGTCGATCACCGCGAGCACGTCGCGTACGTACGACGCCCTGGAGACCGAGGGCGGGCGGCGGGTGCTCGTGCCGTGGCCCCGGGCGTCGTACGCGATCACGTGGTGCGCCGGGGCGAGGAGTTCCGCCAGGACGTCCCATTCGGCCGCGTGGCCGGCCAGGCCGTGGAGGAGGAGTACCGGTGGACGGCCGAGACCCGGTTCCGGGTGCGGGTCCGGATCCTCGTAGTCGCGGCAGGTCAGGTGTACGCCGCCGCGTACGCCGCCCCGCAGGCCGTCCCGTACGCCACCTCCCGCGTCGGCCGCCGGGCCCACCACGGTTCGTATCCGCAGGGGAGACCAAGCTGCCGAACGTCTCTCGCCGCGGCCCTCGGTCGTAAATCGCCGGAGCGGGGAGGGGTGGGGACGGCGGGGCGGCTTCAACTCCGCCGCCCGATTCCTGTGGTTGGGACATGACACAGCAACGGGCTTCGGACGGGCCGTCAGGGCCGGTGTTCCTGACGTCGCATCAACGCCGTCGGTGCATGCGATTCGTCCTCCTGGGGCATGTATCGGGCTATTCGAGTGGATTGGGTGCGTAATACGCCTGCTTCGGCGCGAGATGGGGAGATCCTCAGACAGTCCGTACGTACATCACGAAAGGGACCCCCATGCGTATCAGCACCGCGCTCGCCGCCTCCGCCTTCGCCGCCTCTGTCCTGCTGGGCAGCGCCGGCACGGCGCTCGCCTGCGACGGCGAGAACGGCCCTGAGGGACGCCACCACTCCGAGGAGTACAACGACGGCCGCCACCACTCCGACGAGTACGGCGACAAGGGCCGCCACCACTCCAAGGGCAAGGAGGCCGGCTACGCCGAGTACTGCAACATCGGCGGTGAGAACGGCGTCACCCACGCGCGCTTCATGGGCTACAAGGAGCACAGCAAGGGCAAGTACGACGGCCACCACGAGGGCTACCAGCACCACGGCTCGTACAAGAGCTACTGCGTCTCTTCCCACAGCTGACAGCTCCGCGCTGCCGCACCACCAGAACGGCCCCGCCCCTGCGGCTTGTCCGCGGGCGCGGGGCCGCTCCCATGGTTGCCCGCCCGTGCAGCCGAACGCCCCCGGGCCGCGGAAACCGGATCGTGAAAAGCGAGGACGCGGGAAACCGGATCGTGAAAAGCGGGGACGCGGGAAGCCGGGTCGCGAAAAGCGGGGATGCGGAAAGCCGGTCGCGGAAAGCCGGGACGTTGTTGAGCACGTGGAGGCTGCCGTACGTACTACCGGCAGCTCCCCCAGTGGCCGGGCACGTGACCGACGACAGGCGGTCACGTGCCCGGCGCGTGTCCCCGGGCCACGGTGCCCCGGGCTCCCGGGCCCCGGTGCCCGCCGGCCTAACCGCCCACCGCGTGCGACACCGTGTGGATCAGCAGCCCCGCCAGCGCCCCCACCACCGTGCCGTTGATCCTGATGAACTGCAGGTCCCGCCCGATGTGGGCCTCGATCTTCTTCGACGTCTGCTCCGCGTCCCAGCCCGCCACCGTGTCGCTGATCAGCGAGGTGATCTCGCCGCGGTAGGTCGTCACCACGTACACCGCCGCGCCCTCCACCCACCCCTCGAGCTTCTCCTGCAACCGCCTGTCCGTCGCCAGCCGCGCGCCCAGCGAGAGCAGCGAGGCCCGCACCCGCAGACGCAGTTCGCTCTGCTCGTCCTCCGCCGCCGAGATGATCATGGCGCGTACGGACCCCCAGGCCGAGGCGATCACGTCCTGGACCTCCCCCCGCCCCAGGATCTCCGACTTCAGCCGCTCCACCTTCGCCCGCGTGTCCGTGTCCGACCGGAGGTCGGACGCGAAGTCCGTCAGGAAGCGGTCGATCGCGCCGCGCGCCGGGTGGTCCGGCATGTCACGCATCTCGGAGATGAAGCGCAGCAGCTCCTTGTAGACGCGTTCGCCGACCTTCCTGTCCACGAAGCGCGGCGTCCAGCCCGGCGCCCCGCCCTGCACCGCGTCCATCACCGAGTCCACGTGCAGCACCAGCCAGTCGTGGGCGCGCGCGCAGACCAGGTCGACCGCGCGGTCGTGCGCGCCGTCCGCGACGACACTCTCCAGGGCCTTCCCGATCCCCGGGGCGATCTCCACGGCGTTCGCGCGCCGCGTGATCGCCTCGCCGACGACCGCCTGGACGTCGGAGTCGCGCAGGACGGTCAGCGCGCCGCGCAGGGCCGTGGAGAGTTCCTCCGTCACGCGGTCGGCGTGGTCCGGCTCCGCCAGCCAGGTGCCGACGCGGCCGCCGATGCCGATGGCGCGCAGGCGGGCGCGTACGACGTCCTCGGAGAGGAAGTTCTCACCGACGAAGGAGCCGAGCGTGGTGCCCAGCTGGTCCTTCTTCGTCGGGATGATCGCGGTGTGCGGGACGGGCAGGCCCATCGGGCGCTTGAAGAGGGCCGTCACGGCGAACCAGTCGGCGAGCGCGCCCACCATGCCCGCCTCGGCCGCCGCCGCGACGTACGCCGGCCAGCCGCCGACGCCCGATCGCTCCGCCCAGGTGGCGAGTACGTAGACCAGCGCGACCAGGAGCAGCAGCCCGGTGGCCGTCGCCTTCATGCGGCGTACGCCCTGGCGCTTCTCCTCGTCGGCCGCGCTGTACGCGAAGGGCGGGAGGGGGGCGGACGAGGACGAAGAGGAGGAGGAAGAGGACGAAGAGGACGGGGACGCAGACAGGGGGGTGGGCGGGGGCTCGGGCGGCGGGGAGGTCACGTGGGGGGAGTTCTCCTTGCCGGACATGTCGTCAGTTCCCTTTTCGTTACGATCCATCCGCTCCACCCGTTCGCCTCGCACGCACCATCTCGTACGTAATTTTCCCTACCTGACCTACTCGTGGAACGCACTGCGAGTTCCCGGCGTCCACCAGGGCGGTGCAATGGCGCATCATGGAGTGAGTTCGAACGGAGCCTCGGGCTCCCCGCGCCCGAGGAGATACACCGAGCATGACCAAGCGCAACGGTTATGCCGCGCTCGCCGCGCTCGCCGCGGTGGCGGTCCTGGTTTCCGGGGCCATATTCGCCGGAGCGATGCTCGGCGGTCCCGCCGACGACACCCGGGCCCAGCCCCGTACGCCGCTCCGTTCCGCGGCACCCGCCACCTCCGCCTCCTGGATCGGCACCTGGTCCACCGCGCCCGCCCTGGCCGAGCCCGGTACGGAACAAGGGTTCCCGGGGCGTTCCCTGCGTAACGTCGTGCACACCAGCATCGGCGGCACCAGCGCCCGCATCACCCTCTCCAACCTCTTCGGCACACAGCCGCTGCGCATCACGCACGCCTCGATCGCCGTCGCCGCCACCCCCGGCGCCCCGACCGCCGCGAACGGCACCATGCGCCGGCTGCTCTTCGGCGGCTCCCCCTCGGTCGTGATCCCGGCCGGCGGGCAGGTCGTCAGCGACCCCGCCCCGCTGAAGGTCCCGCACGACACGGACCTCCTGGTCACCACCTACTCCCCCACGCCCAGCGGCCCGGTCACGCACCACCCGCGGGCCCGCCAGACGTCGTACGTCGCGGAGGGCGACCGTACGGAGGACCCGCGCGGTGACGCCTACACCGGGCAGACGCCGTACTGGCGCTACCTCACCGCCGTCGACGTCCTCAACGGCAGGGCCGAGGGCTCGGTCGTGGTCATCGGCGACTCGATCACCGACGGCGTCACCTCCACGGCCGGCGCGAACCGGCGCTGGACGGACGTGCTCGCCGACCGCCTCGACGGGCGCTACGGCGTACTCAACGCGGGCATCAGCGGAAACCGGCTGCTCAGCGACGGGGTCGGCCCGAGCGGTCTCGCCCGCTTCGACCGTGACGTGCTGTCGCGCTCCGGCGCGAAGGCGGTCATCGTCGTCCTCGGCATCAACGACATCCTCCGGCCGCCGCACGAGCTGGACGCGGCGCGCATCACGGCGGGTCTGGAGCGGCTCGCGCGCCAGGCGCGGGCGCGCGGGCTGCGCGTGGTCGGGGCGACGGTGATGCCCTTCGAGGGGACGCGGGCGCACACTCCGCAGCTCGAAGCGGTGCGGGACCGGGTGAACGAGACGATCCGTACGGGCGGCGTCTTCGACGCGGTCGTGGACTTCGACCGGGCCCTGCGCGACCCGTACGCCCCGGACCGGCTCCTTCCGGCGTACGACTCGGGCGACCACCTGCACCCGAGCGACGCGGGCTACCGGCGCATGGGCATGGCGTTCGACCTCGCGAGCCTGAACAGGAGCACGGCGCCGGCCGGGGTGTGAAGCCGCCGCCCGTCCCCCGGCCCGTCCGAGACGTCGCCGCGCCGTACGCGCATTCATGCTTCGTACGGATACGGATACGCGTACGGCGCGACGCCGTCACGCGGGGTCAGTCGAGCTCCTTGCGGTCGGCCCGGGCCTTCTTCGCCAGCTTCTCCTGCTTGCGCGCCTCCTTGAGGCGCTGTTTCTCGGCGCGCGTGATCTTGCGTTCCACACCCACCCCGCCCATCAGCGCGAACCCGGTGACCGTCACGCGCGGCGAGTCCGGTGCCACCGGCTCGGACGGCTGCGACGACTTCTCCGTACGGTCGCCGAAACCGCCCATGAAGCCGAAGCCCTTGACGTTCACGTCCAGGCCCGGCGGCACCGTGACCGCCATGCCTCCCATGATCGCGAAGCAGCGGATCACGGTGTCGCGGTCCTCGAAGCGCGCCTCGCGCAGGTCGATCTCGCCGCCGCCCATCAGCGCGAACGCCGTGAACGTCCGGCCCACCGTCCACGTGCCCTGGCGCCCGAAACCGCCCCAGAAGGCGAAGGCGCCCCTCGACGTGGCCGTCCCGCCGATCCGGTCCCGCCAGGAGACCCGCGTACCGGGCGCACCGGGGGAAGGGGCAAGGGTCGCGTCCGGTCCGGCCGGGCCGCCCGCGCCCGGCGCCGGCAGGTCACGCACCAGCGGCTCCAGCTCACCGTGCGTACGGGCCTCGTACACGGCGTCGAGACGCTGGTCGAACTCCTCCATGTCCAGCCGTCCCTCGGCGACCGCGTCGCGCAGCACCTCGGCGACCCGTTCGCGCTCGGCGTCGGAGGCGCGCATTTCCGGAAGTCCACTGGTCATACGTCCAGACTAGTCAACAGCGGTGCGCCGTCCCAGTGTTCAGAGCGCCGACCGGTCCGCGTACATCTTCGCGATCACCGCCTCGATGTCCGGCTCCCGCACCGACAGGTCCACCAGCGGATACCTCTGGGCCACCGCCGCCACCAGCGGCGCCGCCGAGACCGACGCCGGGAACGCCAGCCACTGCCTGGGCCCCTCCACCTTCACCACCCGCGCGCCCGCCACCTCGATCGGCGGAAGCTCGCGCTCCAGGTCCACCACCAGGGTCCGCTCGCTCTCGCCCACCTCGTGCAGCCCGCCCGGCGTGCCGTCGTACACCAGGCGCCCGTGGTCGATGACCATCACGCGCTCGCACAGCTGCTCGATGTCGGTCAGGTCGTGGGTCGTCAGCAGGACCGTCGTGCCGCGCTCCGCGTTCAAGTCCCGCAGGAAGTCGCGGACCCTCGCCTTCGAGACGACGTCCAGACCGATCGTCGGCTCGTCGAGGTACAGCACCTCGGGATCGTGCAGCAGCGCCGCCGCGATGTCGCCCCGCATCCGCTGCCCCAGCGACAGCTGCCGTACCGGCACGTCCAGCAGCTCGCCCAGGTCGAGGAGGTCGACGCAGCGCGCCAGGTTCGCCTTGAAGCGCTCGTCCGGGATCCGGTACATGCGGTGCATCAGACGGTACGAGTCGCGCAGCGGCAGGTCCCACCACAGCGTCGTACGCTGCCCGAACACCACCCCGATCCGCTGCGCCAGCCGCGTCCGCTCCCGCGCCGGGTCGATGCCCGCCACCCGCACGCGGCCGCCGCTCGGCGTCAGGATGCCGGTCAGCATCTTGATGGTGGTGGACTTCCCGGCGCCGTTCGGCCCGATGTAGCCGACCATCTGGCCGCGCGGCACCGAGAAACTGATCCCGTCGACCGCCCGCACCCGCGTCTTCTCGCGTCGCAGCCGGCCCTTCTTGCGGCGTACGTCGAAGACCTTCTCGACGCCGTCCAGCTCGATGAAGTCACTTTCCATACGGCATCAGCTCCCCGTGCTGCGGTACGAACGAAGGCCCACCCGCCACGCCGCCCCGGCCAGCGCACAGCACACCACCGCCACCGGCGGCGACAGGAAGGCGAGCCAGGACGGCAGGTCGAGCGGGTAGGGACGGTCCAGCACGTACAGCGCCGGAAGCCAGTTGACGAAGGCCAGCGGCAGCACGAACGTCACCCCGCGCACCAGGTCCTTCGCGAAGACCGTCGGCGGGTACTGGAGAAGCGTGGTGCCGCCGTACGTGAAGGAGTTCTGCACCTCGGCCGCGTCCTGCGCCCAGAACTGGAACGCCGCCCCGGCCACGAACACCGCCGAGAAGATCGCCGCCCCGCTGAGGACCATCACCGGCAGCACGAGGACCTTCAGCGGCGTCCACGCGATGTCCAGCGCCACCAGCGCGTACCCGAGCACCAGCAGGCCCTGCGTGATCCGGCCCAGCCTGCGCAGCGCGAAACGGTCGGCCGCGATCTGCGCGAGGACCGGGACCGGGCGTACGAGCAGGGTGTCCAGCGTGCCGTCGCGCACCCGGCGCCCCAGCCGGCCCACCGAACCCATCACCAGGTCGCAGAGGCCGAAGGCCGTGCCCGCCGTCCCGTAGAGGAAGGCCACCTCGGGCAGCGTGTAACCGCCCAGCGCGTCCACGTGCGAGAACATCAGCAGGATGCCGACGAAGTCGAGGCCGGTCGCCGCGAAGTTGCCGAACGCCGTCATCACGAAGGAGGCGCGGTACGCCATCGTCGAGCGGATCCACATCGCCGCGATCAGCCCGTACGCCCTGACGCCGGACCACAGCCGCCCGGCGGGCCGGACCGGGACGGCCGCCTCCGCGCCCTCAGCGGTCCCACTCGTTCCGGTCGCCTCAGCCACCCTGGACCACCACCCTGCGCGCAGCCACCGACTGGAGCAGCCGCCCGGCCGCCAGCAGCACCGCCGCCCAGCCGGCCTGGAAGGCGTACACCCGCACCAGGCCCCACCCCGTGTGCTTGCCGAGGAAGACGTCGGCCGGGATCTGGAGCAGCGACGACCAGGGCAGCGCCTGCGCGAACGTGCCGAGGGCGCCCGGGAAGAGGGTGAGCGGCAGCACCATCCCGGAGAAGAAGAGACCGGCGAGCCAGGTGATCTGCGCGACACCCGCCCCGTCGAGCAGCCAGAACGCGGACAGCGCCACCAGGAACCGGATCGCGAAACTGACGACGACGCCGAGCGCGACGGCGACCAGGAACGCGACCCACACCAGCGGACCGGCGGGCAGCGCCAGATCGAACGCGAGCGCGCCGAGCGCCATCGGGACGACACCGCGCCCGAGGAGATGGAAGGCGGCCCGCCCCAGGTCGCCCGCCAGCCAGAAGAGCTGGAGGTCGGCGGGGCGGTAGAGGTCGATCGCGATGTCGCCGGTACGGATCCGCTCGATCAGCTCGTCCTCGAAGCCGCCGCCCATCATGGCGGCGGTCATCAGCAGCGCCTGCCCCAGCCACACATAGGTGAGGGCCTGCGACAGGTCGTACCCGCCCAGGTGCGGACGCTCGTCCCACAGGGCCGTGAAGGTGTACGCCATGATGAAGCCGAAGACGGTGTTGGTGAACACCCCGGCCGCCGTGGCCACCCGGTACGTCGCGTGACGGCGGAACCCGCCGGCCGCGACCACCGCGTATACACGCACACCGACCCCCTCGATTCGCTTCCGGCACCAAAACGCCCGACCCTAGCCCAACAGGGTCAACCGCCGCAGGCGTTTTTGGCCGGGGGATCGGGGCACCGGTCCGGGGTGCGTGCAGTATGGACGTACCAGGCGAATCGCCCGATACCACACCGTTATGCCGGAGAGCGAACCTCTGGCCCCGCCCAGGGAGTCTCCACAGTCATGAGCGATGAGCCACAGCAGCCCCAGGGGTGGGCACCCCGGGACCCCTCCCACCGGAACCCGGAAGGCGGGAACGGGAAGGGAGAGGGGAAGAGGAAGACGGAGACGAAGACGGAGGGCACGAAGGAGGCCGGGGGGAAGAAACCCCGGCCCCGGCGCACCGGCCTGCGCCGCCTGGTCCCGACCTGGCGGATGCTCCTCGGCACGTTCCTGCTGCTGGCCCTGCTCCTGTGCGGCGGGTTCGCCGCGGGCTACGCGCTCGTCGAGATCCCGGCCGCCAACAGCGCCGCCACCGCCCAGAGCAACGTCTACCTCTACGCCGACGGCTCCCAGCTCGCCCGCGACGGCGAAGTCAACCGCGAGAACGTCAAGATCGCCCACATCCCCAGGACCGTCCAGCACGCCGTACTCGCCGCCGAGGACCGCGACTTCCACTCCGAGCGGGCCGTCGACCCCCAGGCCATGCTCCGCGCCGGCTGGAACACCGTCACCGGCAAGGGCAAGCAGTCCGGCTCCACCATCACCCAGCAGTACGTCAAGAACTACTACCTCGGCCAGGAACAGACCGTCACCCGCAAGGTGAAGGAGTTCTTCATCGCGATCAAGCTCGACAGCGAGGAGAGCAAGAACGAGATCCTCGAGGGCTACCTGAACACCAGCTACTTCGGGCGCAACGCGTACGGCATCCAGGCCGCCGCCCAGGCGTACTACGGCAAGAACGTCGACGAGATCACCACCGCCGAGGGCGCCTATCTCGCCTCACTCCTCAACGCCCCCAACGCGTACGACATCACCGCCCACCCCGAGAACAAGGCCGGCGCCCTGAGCCGCTGGAACTACGTACTCGACGGCATGGTGACGGAGAACTGGCTGAGCCCCGCCGACCGCGCCGCGGCCGAGTTCCCCGCCCCGCAGGAGGCCAAGCCCGCCTCCGGCCTCTCCGGACAGCGCGGCTACATCGTCCAGGCCGTCGAGGAGTACCTCACCAGCAACAAGATCCTCGACGAGGACACGCTGGCCACCGGCGGCTACCGCATCACCACCACCCTGGAGAAGTCCAAGCAGGACGCCTTCGCCGAAGCCGTCGGCGACCAGGTGATGTCGCAGACGAGCAAGGACCGCAAGGCCGACCGCAACGTGCGCGTCGGCGGCGCCTCCATCGACCCCGCGAGCGGCAAGGTCGTCGCGATGTACGGCGGAATCGACTACACCAAGCAGTACGTCAACAACGCCACGCGCCGCGACTACCAAGTCGGCTCGACCTTCAAGCCGTTCGTCTTCGCCTCGGCCGTCGAGAACAGCTCCACCACCCAGGACGGCCGCCCGATCACCCCGGACACCGTCTACGACGGCACCAACGAGCGGATGGTGGAAGGCCCCGCCGGACCGACGGGCTACGCCCCGGAGAACGAGGACCAGGCCTCCTACGGCCAGGTCACCGTCCGCACCGCCACCGACAAGTCCGTCAACTCGGTGTACGCGCAGATGGCACAGGACGTCGGCCCCGCCGAGGTCGAGAAGACCGCCGTGGCCCTCGGCCTCCCCGAGAACACCCCGAGCCTCGACCCGTACCCCTCCATCGCCCTCGGCGTCGCCACCGCCAGCGTCCTCGACATGACGGAGGCGTACGCGACCCTCGCCAACCACGGCGAGCACGGCACGTACACGATCGTCGAGAAGATCACCAAGAACGGCCAGAACGTCCGCAGCCTCCCGAAACAGGACACGGGCGCGGACGCGGACGGCGGGCGGAGCATCTCCCGCGAGGCCGCCGACACCACGACGTCCATCCTCAGGAGCGTCGTCGACGGCGGCACGGGCACGGCCGCCCAGTCCGCGGGCCGCCCCGCCGCCGGCAAGACCGGCACCGCCGAGGAGGACAAGGCCGCCTGGTTCGCGGGCTACACACCCGACCTGGCGACGGTCGTCGCCGTCATGGGCCAGGACCCGGACACCGGCGCACAGGAACCGCTGTACGGAGCCCTCGGCCAGCCGCGCATCAACGGCGGCGGCGCGCCCGCGCAGATCTGGGGCCAGTTCACGGCCGCCGCGCTCGAAGGCGAGCCGGTACGGGACTTCGAGCTGGAGACGGCGGCCGGCCCGGCCGAACCGGCCACCCCGCCGTCCGGGCAGCCGGACACCGGGGAGCCGCAGGAACCGCCGACGAGCGAGAACCCGCAGGGGCCGACGCAGAGCCCGGCCGACGGCCGGGACCAGGGCGGCACGACCGACACCGGCACCACCACCGCCCCGGACGACACCACGGGCACCACGGGCCCCACCGACGGCGGAACCACGGGCACCGGCGGCGCCACGGCCGACACCGGCGGCACCACGGACACCGGCGGCACCGCCGGCAGGGGCGGTCCGGGCGGCGCCACGGGCCCCGCCGACGGCGGGACAGCCGGCACCGGTGGCCCCGCCGACCCGGGAGGCGGCGCCAACGGCGCCCCCTCCGAGGGCCTGCTGGGCGGCGGTCGCGGCCGCCCCTGACGCACCGGCGGGCCACCCGGCCCGCCCACGGCGAACGGCCCGCTAGTGGCCCGAGGTCGCCTTCAGCCCCACCACCGCGACCAGCAGCAGACAGACGAAGAAGATCCGGGCGGCGGTCGCCGGCTCACCCAGCACCACCATGCCGAGCACCGCCGCACCGGCCGCGCCGATACCGACCCACACGCCGTACGCCGTACCGATCGGCAGCGTCCTGGCGGCGTGCGACAGCAACACCATGCTCGCGACGATCCCCGCACCCGTGAACACACTGGGCCAGAGCCTCGTGAAACCGTCGGTGTACTTCATCCCGATCGACCAGCCCACTTCGAGCAGACCGGCGACAACCAGCAGAACCCAGGCCATGACGGCACCTCCGGAAACGAAACGCGGAATCAACGGGGTGCGTCGTCTTTGCCTTACAACCCGGTACGGCGCGTCTCGTCGGGGGTGCTCCCACCGTAGCAAAACCCGGCGGAAAGGGCCGGTGACTCCAGTCACCGGCCCTGCCCACTCACCCGCTCACCCGGTCCCTGGACCTACAGGTACAGACCGGTCGAATCCTCCGACACCCGCTCGGAAGCCACCGCGTGCAGATCGCGCTCCCGCATCAGTACGTACGGAGTGCCCCGCACCTCGACCTCGGCCCGGTCCTCCGGGTCGTACAGCACCCGGTCGCCCGGCTCCACGGTCCGTACGTTCTGGCCGACCGCCACCACCTCGGCCCAGGCCAGCCGCTTGCCGACCGCCGCGGTCGCCGGAATCAGAATGCCGCCGCCCGAGCGGCGCTCGCCCTCAGGAGTGTCCGACCTGACCAGCACCCGGTCGTGCAGCATCCGGATGGGCAGCTTGTCGTGCGTGGTGTTCTCGCTCACGCCCCCGAACCTACCTGTCCGATCGTCCGTCATGAGCCGGAGGGTCAACCGCGCCGACGGCGCGTCGACAGGGCGATCAGCCCCACCAGGCCCACGGCCGCCAGTGCCACCGGCACGATCCGCTCCAGACGCGGCGACCCGTCCTCCGACACGAACTGCGCCTTCACGTCGGACACCGTCCGGTTCACCGCGACGAACGCCCGGCCCGCGGTCTGGTCCACGGTCGAGGCGACCCTGGCCTTCGCGTCACCGACGATCGTCTTCGGGTGCAACCGCACCCCGATCTCGTCGAGCGTTACGGCCAGCTGGTCCCGCCGGCTCTTGATGTCCGCCTCGATCTGCGCAGGGGTCCTGGCATCCGACACTGCGCTGCCTCCGTGGTCGTGGGCCGAATCCGGTTGGTTCTTCGGCGACAGTCTGTCAGCTGGGGCCGTCCCGCACCCCACGGCACCCCCATTACGCTCGGGGCCGTACCGGTATCGCGTCTCGCGTCACCGCGTTACCCCTACCCAGACATCCCGGCATACGACATCCCACATCCGTCACCCCGCACGAGGAGACCAGACCTGATGAGCGAGCGACTCCAGCCCGGCGACACCGCCCCCGACTTCACCCTGCCCGACGCCGACGGCACCGAGGTCTCCCTCGCCGCCCACAAGGGCCGCAAGGTCATCGTCTACTTCTACCCGGCCGCCCTGACCCCCGGCTGCACCAAGCAGGCCTGCGACTTCACCGACAACCTGGAGCTGCTGGCCCGGGCCGGATACGACGTCATCGGCGTCTCCCCCGACAAGCCGGAGAAGCTCGCGAAGTTCCGCGAGAAGGAGGACCTCCAGGTCACGCTGGTCGGCGACCCCGCCAAGGAGGTCCTCACGGCGTACGGCGCCTTCGGCGAGAAGAAGCTGTACGGCAAGACCGTGACCGGCGTCATCCGCTCGACGGTCGTCGTGGACGAGGAGGGCAAGGTCGAACACGCCTTCTACAACGTGAAGGCGACCGGCCACGTAGCCAAGATCATCAAGGACCTCGGCATCTGAGAACTGTGACCAAGGTCCCGGAACCGGGGACCTTGGTTTGCACCACCAAATACAAGGCAGAGGTTCCACTTGGACACCGGAAACGCGTCCGAGGAAAGGAATCTGCCATGGCGGCCCCCGGCCCCGGCCCCGACCACGGGGCCGACCCCGAAGCGATCAAGCGCCACCACACCCTCTTCCGCGCCGCCAGAAGACGGAAGAACCCGCCACTGCGCCGCTCCGACATCACCGTCACCGACGACGCGGCGGTCAAGCGGGCGGTCAAAGCGGCCTCGCTCGGCAACGCCATGGAATGGTTCGACTTCGGCATCTACAGCTACCTGGCGGTGACGATCGGCCATGTCTTCTTCCCGTCCGGGAACGACACGGTCCAGCTCCTCTCCTCCTTCGCGACCTTCGCCGTCGCCTTCCTGGTCCGGCCCGTCGGCGGCATGGTCTTCGGCCCCATGGGCGACAGGATCGGCCGCAAGAAGGTCCTCGCCCTGACGATGATCCTGATGGCCATCGGCACGTTCGCCATCGGCCTGATCCCGTCGTACGCCACCATCGGCTTCTGGGCCCCCGTCCTGCTGATCCTCTTCCGCCTGGTTCAGGGCTTCTCCACGGGCGGCGAATACGGCGGCGCCTCCACCTTCATCGCCGAGTACGCCCCCGACAAGCGCCGGGGCTTCTTCGGCAGCTTCCTCGAATTCGGCACCCTCGCCGGCTACACCGGCGCGGCGGGCCTCGTCACCGCCCTCACCGCCTGGCTCGGCTCCGACACCATGGAAGCCTGGGGCTGGCGCGTCCCGTTCCTGGTCGCGGGCCCGCTCGGCCTCGTCGGCCTCTACCTCCGGATGCGCCTGGACGAGACTCCCGCCTTCCAGAAGCTGGAAAACGGAAACGCCCGCGCCTCCGAAGCCGCCGACCCGGTGGAGACCACCGCCAAGGGCGACCTCGCCAAGATCTTCCGGCAGTACTGGCCGACACTGATCCTGTGCATCGCCCTCGTCGGCGCGTACAACGTCACCGACTACATGCTGCTGTCCTACATGCCGACGTACCTCTCCGACGAACTCGGCTACAGCGAGACCCACGGCCTGCTCATCCTGCTGGGCGTCATGGTCTGCCTGATGGCGGTCATCAGCCAGGTCGGCCGCCTCAACGACCACTTCGGCCGCAAACCGCTGCTGATGGCGGGCATGCTCGGCTTCTTCTTCCTCTCCCTCCCGTCCTTCCTCCTCATCAAGCAGGGCAGCATCCCCGCGATCATCGCCGGCATGCTGATGCTGGGCCTGTCCCTGGTCTGCCTGCTGGGCACCATGTCGGCGGCGCTCCCGGCCCTCTTCCCGACGCACGTCAGGTACGGCTCCCTGTCGGTCGGCTACAACCTCTCCGCCTCCCTGTTCGGCGGCACGACGCCCCTGGTCATCACCGGCCTCATCAGCCTGACCGGCAACGACCTCATGCCGGCGTACTACTCGATGGCGGCGGCGCTCGTCGGCGTCATCGCGGTGGCCTGCATGAAGGAGACGGCCCGGAAGCCGCTGGCGGGCTCCCCGCCGTCGGTGGAGACGAAGAAGGAAGCGGCGGAACTGGTGGCGGCCCAGTCCCCCGGCCCGAAGTTCTGACCCGCCCCCCGGCCCGAGGGCGGCCCGACCGGTCACAGCGACCACCGGGCCGCCCCAAGTGGTGCGGGGCGTTCCGCATTTCGGACGTGACCATCCGATAACCGGTTCGTTGATCCGTACGAGGCCGCGAACGTGCGGCCGGATACGGAGGGAACCATGCCGGTGAGCCCGTACACCCGCGAACGCCTCGCGGAGGCAGCCAGCTCGTCGAGGACTCTGTCCGAGGCACTGACCAAGCTCGGGGTCGACCCGAAGAGTTCGTCGCGCGCATACATACGGGAGCGGATGAAGAAGTTGGGAATCGGCACCGCCCACTTCGAGCGCGAAGGCGTGCGGTGGACCAGGGAAATCCTCGAAACAGCCGCCGCAGCCTCAACCAACATGTACGAGGTGCTACGACACTTGGGGATCGCCCCCGTAGGCGGGCAGCACACGCACATCAGCCGTCGCATCCACGCCCTGGGTATCGACATCTCGCACTTCACTCCGCAGGCGCGCACGGTGAACATGCGGGGCAACCGACACCGTCGGCCGGCTCAGGAGATCCTGGTGGAGAAGCGCTCAACGCACGCCAAGCGCACCCCCAACGTGCGCCTCAAGCGAGCGATGCACGAACTCGGCGTCAGCGATCTCTGCGCCCTGTGTGGAATCGGACCCGTTTGGCAAGACCTCCCATTGGCTCTGGAGGTCGACCACATCGACGGCAACTGGCGCAACAACCGCGTTGAAAACCTGCGACTCCTTTGCCCCAATTGTCATTCGACAACGGATACTTATCGCGGACGCGGAAAGGGGCGCAGACCGGCCGTACCCGGCTCGTCACATCTCGGCGGCGAGGGGCGGTGACCCAAACCCGGTGGTACACGCGGGAGTTGTTGATCGATGCTGCCGCACGATGCCAGACCGTTGACGAGGTCATCGCTTTCCTGGGCACGACTCCCTACGAACGCCTCGGCCGCTACCTGACGCAACGCTTCGCGCACTACGAGATCGACGTCTCGCACTTCTCGCCCCGCCGACGCAACCGGCCGACCACCGCAGAAGTGCGTCAAGCCGTCACGGATTCCCTCACCATCGCAGACACGCTGCGGCGACTCGGCCGGCCGGACAACGGTCGGCAACGGGCGTTGTTGCGCCAGTGGACAGCTGAGGACGGTGTCGAGACCTCGCACTTCCTGGGGCAGACCCACCAGAGAGGCAAGCCCGGCCCGACGCCAGCGAAGCGGGCTGAGGACGTACTCGTAAAACACGAGGGCAAGCACCGGACCCGCACAGCGATTCTGCGCCGGGCTCTGCGCGAAATCGGCGTTCCCGAGGAATGCGCCCGGTGCCGCACCGGTCCGGTCTGGCACGGTAAGCCGATGACGCTTGAGGTCGACCACATCAATGGCGACTGGAGCGACGACCGGGCCGGGAACCTTCGGCTGCTGTGCCCCAACTGCCATGCCGTCACCAGCACCTGGTGCCGGGGAGGCGACCGCCGCCGCGCGCATCAGTGATCCGTAATGCGGCCGTGCCATCGCGCTCCACCGCCCGGTACCATGGCAGGCGGCTAGCGGCGGTGGTGCAATGGTGACACAGCAGACTTAGGATCTGTGGCCCGTGAAACGGCTTGAGGGTTCGAATCCCTTCCGCCGCACAGCAAGCGGCCTGCGAATCGAAGGATCGGTTCGCAGGCCGTTCGCATGCGCACGGCACTCAGCCCAGCAGCTCCCGCACCACCGGGGCCAGCGCGCGGAATGCCTTGCCGCGGTGGCTGATGGCGTTCTTCTCCGCCGGGGTCAGTTCCGCGCAGGTCACGTCGTGGCCGTCCGGCTGGAGGATGGGGTCGTAGCCGAAGCCGTTCGTGCCGGCCGGGGTGCGGCGGAGGGTGCCCGTCAGGCGGCCTTCGACCACGCGTTCCGTGCCGTCGGGCAGGGCCAGGGCCGCCGCGCAGGCGAAGTGGGCCGCGCGGTGGGGGTGGTCGATGTCCGCCAGCTGGGCCAGGAGGAGGTTCAGGTTGGCCTCGTCGTCGCCGTGGGTGCCGGACCAGCGGGCCGAGAAGATGCCGGGGGCGCCGCCCATGACGTCGACCGCGAGGCCGGAGTCGTCGGCCACGGCGGGGAGGCCGGTGGCCCGGGCCATGGCGTGGGCCTTGAGGAGGGCGTTCTCGGCGAAGGTGACGCCGGTTTCCTTGACGTCGGGGATCTCGGGGTAGGCGTCCGCGCCGACGAGGTCGTGGGTGAGACCTGCGTCGGCGAGGATCGCGTGGAGCTCGGTGATTTTCCCGGCGTTGCGGGTGGCGAGGATCAGGCGGGTCATGCCCCCAGTATCTACGGGGTATCTAGGGGGTGCAGACCTTGCCGATCTCGGTGGCGGCGGCGGTGACGGGGGCGATGTCCGGCGTGGCGTCGCCGTTGTCCACGGCGGTGCGGACGTTGTCGACGGCCTGGTTCAGGTCGCCGACGGCCTTCGACAGGTCCGCGTTGTCCGTGGTGTCGTCGAGGCTCTTCAGTTCCCTGTCGATGTCGTCGAGGGCCTCGGTCAGCTGTGTGGGGTCCTCCGCCGCCGTGGAGACGGCGGTGGAAAGCTTGTCGACGCTGGTGGCGATGGCCTCGGCGGTCCGGGCGCAGTCCATCGCCTTGTCGAGGGCTCCGCAGCCGACGAGGCCGGTGAGTGCGGCGGCGGTGACGAGGGTGGCTGCGATACGGCGACTGCGCATGGAGCGGGTCCTCCCCGGACGACACGGGATACGTGGTGGTGCGGACGGGCGTACGGTTCGGCCCGTACGCCCGTGGTGTGGGAGACGCCGGAACGGGCGTCCGCGGTTGCCCGGAGTCAGAGGGTGGCTTCGAGGGCCAGGGTCTGGAGGGCCGTGAGGTCGGCGCAGCCTCCGGCGGCGAGGTCGAGGAGGGCGTTCAGTTCCTCGCGGTCGAAGGGTTCGGCCTCGGCGGTGCCCTGGACTTCGACGAAGCGGCCGTCGCCGGTGCAGACGACGTTCATGTCGGTCTCGGCGCGGACGTCCTCCTCGTAGCAGAGGTCGAGGAGGGGGGTGGCGCCGACGATGCCGACGGAGACGGCGGCGACGGTTCCGGTGAGGGGCTTGCGGCCGGCCTTGACGATCTTCTTCTGCTGGGCCCAGGCGACGGCGTCGGCGAGGGCGACGTAGGCACCGGTGACGGCGGCGGTGCGGGTGCCGCCGTCGGCCTGGAGTACGTCGCAGTCCAGGACGACGGTGTTCTCGCCGAGGGCCTTGTAGTCGATGACCGCGCGGAGGGAGCGGCCGATGAGGCGGCTGATTTCGTGGGTGCGGCCGCCGATCTTGCCGCGTACGGATTCGCGGTCGCCGCGGGTGTTGGTGGCGCGGGGCAGCATCGAGTATTCACCGGTGACCCATCCTTCGCCGCTGCCTTTGCGCCAGCGCGGAACGCCTTCGGTGACGGAGGCGGTGCAGAGGACTTTGGTGTCGCCGAAGGAGATGAGGACGGAGCCCTCGGCGTGCTTGCTCCATCCGCGTTCGATGGTGACCGGGCGGAGCTGTTCGGGGGTGCGGCCGTCGATTCGAGACATGGTGTGGAGCCTAGCCGTACATGCGTGAGGGGCCCGTTCCGGTACGTACGGAATCGGGCCCCTCACGGGTGTTGCGCGGGTGAGTCGGGGGGAGTCAGGGGTGACTCACATCATGTCTTCGATGTCTGCTGCGATGGGGTCGGCGTCCGTGCCGATGACGACCTGGATGGCGGTGCCCATCTTGACGACGCCGTGGGCACCGGCGGCCTTGAGGGCGGCTTCGTCGACCTTGCCCGGGTCGAGGACTTCGGTGCGGAGGCGGGTGATGCAGCCTTCGATCTCGTCGATGTTCTCGATACCGCCGAGCCCGGCGACGATCTTCTCAGCCTTGCTGGCCATGTCTTTCTCCCTGTTGTTCAAAGCGCGACGTCTCGGCCCACCATGGCCGTTTTGTCACGGTAACTCACGGTTGGCCCAACTTCGCGGGCGAGTAACCGCCCTGTGCCGAATGATGGCGGTCACCGGCGCCCTGGCTTCCGGCCGAGCTCCGGACCGTACCGCAACTGGTCTACACCAGTTTGCGACGCCCGCCAAACCTGGCTCGTTCCGGGAGGACGCGCATGAGTTCGAACAGCGGGGCCGCGCCGCGGCGGACATGGCGGAACGGCCTGTTCCAGGGGCTCCAGAAGGTCGGCCGCAGCCTCCAGCTCCCGGTGGCGGTCCTGCCGGCGGCGGGTCTGCTCGTCAGCCTCGGCAACCTGTTCTCGGCCTATCTGGACGGACCGTTCTGGGACAAGACGTCGAAGGTCCTCCTCAACGGCGGTACGTCGATCCTGGACGGCTCCTTCGGTCTGCCGCTGCTGTTCTGCATCGGTGTCGCGATCGGTTTCGCCAAGAAGGCGGACGGTTCCACGGCGCTCGCCGCGGTGGTCGGTTTCCTCGTGTACTTCAACGTGCTGAAGGCGTTCCCGCGCGAGGGCACGGTGACGGAAGCCCTTCCCGAGGGCACTCCGCAGAATCCGGGGGTGCTCGGCGGCATCCTGATCGGGTTGCTGACGGCGGTCGTCTGGCAGCGTTTCCACCGGACCAGGCTGGTGGACTGGCTCGGCTTCTTCAACGGCCGCCGGCTGGTGCCGATCATGATGGCGTTCCTGTGCGTCGTCCTGGGCGTGCTGTTCGGTCTGCTGTGGGAGCCGGTCGGTGACGGGCTGACCTGGTTCTCGAAGCAGCTGATCGGCCTCGGGGCGTGGGGCGCCGGCATCTTCGGCCTCGCGAACCGCCTGCTCATCCCCATCGGCATGCACCAGTTCCTGAACACCTTCTTCTGGTTCCAGGCGGGCGAGTTCAGGACGCCGGACGGCAAGGTCGTGCAGGGGGACCTGACGCGGTTCTTCGCCGAGGACCCGTCGGCGGGGCAGTTCATGTCGGGCTTCTTCCCGATCATGATGTTCGGGCTGCCCGCGGCGGCTCTGGCCATCGCGCACTGTGCGCGGCCCGAGCGGCGCAAGGAGGTGACGGGCCTGATGGTGTCCGTCGCGCTCACGTCGTTCGTCACAGGTGTGACCGAGCCGCTGGAGTTCTCCTTCATGTTCGCGGCGCCGTTGCTGTACGGCCTGCACGCCCTGCTGACGGGGGCGTCGATGGCGATCACCTGGGCGCTCGGGGTGCATACGGGGTTCAGTTTCTCCGCCGGTCTGATCGACTACGTCGTGAACTGGCACCTGGGGACCAGGCCGTGGCTGATCATTCCGATCGGGCTCTGCTTCGCCGTCGTGTACTACCTCGTCTTCCGCTTGGCGATCACGAAGCTCGACATCCCGACGCCGGGCCGCGAGCGCCCGGAGGCGGAGGCGGAAGTCGAAGGGGACACCACCGAGCCGTGACGCCGCAGCGCCCCAGCGCGTCCCCCGGGCAACGGGAGCAGGGGAAGCGAGGGCCCTCGGACCTGTCCGGTCCGGGGGCCTTTGACGTGCGTGGACGGATGTGTCCGGGAGCACGGAATCGAGGGTTCCTTATCCGTCCTTCACCGTGCTAAAACTGGTCTACACCACTGGGTGGTGTAGACCACGTGGCGAGTGCGCCGCGTTGTACCGGAGAC
Source organism: Streptomyces enissocaesilis (assembly GCF_039533765.1). NCBI lineage: Bacteria > Bacillati > Actinomycetota > Actinomycetes > Kitasatosporales > Streptomycetaceae > Streptomyces > Streptomyces enissocaesilis. Next base: position 403,951 of record NZ_BAAAUD010000047.1, read on the forward strand.
GCCGCCGTCCCCCTTTCCCCCTGGCGGCGCCTTGCCCCATGGAGGAATTGATGTCCACGGACAGCGCCGCCCCCGCGGCTGCCAAGAAGAAGGGCGCCGGCGCGATGGCTGTCATGCAGCGCATCGGCCGCAGCCTCATGCTGCCGGTCGCCGTGCTGCCCGCCGCCGCGCTCCTGGTGCGTTTCGGCCAGACCGACATGCTCGGCAAGGAGTCGTTCCCCACCTTCATCACCAAGCTCGCCGGTTACATGGCGGCCGGTGGTGGCGCGATCCTCGACAACATGCCGCTGCTGTTCGCCGTCGGCATCGCGATCGGGTTCGCCAAGAAGTCGGACGGCTCGACCGCGCTCGCCGCCGTCGCCGGTTACCTGGTCTTCCAGAAGGTGCTCGCCACTTTCACCGACGCCAATCTGCCGAAGGTCGCCGCCGTCGCGGACGGCAAGATCGTCATGAACGAGGCGCCGGTCAACGCCGGTGTCCTCGGTGGCGTGGTCATGGGCATCGTCGTAGCCCTGCTGTACCAGAAGTTCTACCGGACCAAGCTGCCCGCCTGGGCCGGCTTCTTCGGCGGCCGTCGGCTGGTCCCGATCCTCTCCGCCTTCGCGGGCCTGGTCGTCGGCATCGTCTTCGGCCTGATCTGGCCGGTCCTCGGTGCGGGTCTGCACAACCTCAGTGAGTGGCTGGTCGGCTCCGGTGCCGTCGGCGCGGGCATCTTCGGTGTCGCGAACCGCGCGCTGATCCCCATCGGCATGCACCACCTGCTGAACTCCTTCCCGTGGTTCCAGGCCGGTACGTACAACGACGGCGGCGTGGACTACCACGGCGACATCGCCCGCTTCCTGCACGGCGACCCGACCGCCGGCCAGTTCATGACCGGTTTCTTCCCGATCATGATGTTCGCCCTCCCGGCGGCCTGCCTCGCGATCACCCACTGCGCCCGCCCCGAGCGCCGCAAGGTCGTCGGCGGCATGATGTTCTCCCTCGCGCTCACCGCTTTCGTGACCGGTGTGACGGAGCCGATCGAGTTCACCTTCATGTTCATCGCCCCGGTGCTGTACGCGATCCACGCGGTCCTGACCGGTGTCTCGATGGCGCTGACCTGGGCGCTCGGCATGAAGGACGGCTTCGGCTTCTCGGCCGGCGCGGTCGACTTCTTCCTGAACCTCGGTATCGCGACCAACCCGTGGGGCCTGGCCCTGGTCGGCCTCTGCTTCGCGGCGGTCTACTACGTGGTCTTCCGCTTCGCGATCACCAAGTTCGACCTTCCGACGCCGGGCCGCGAGTCCGACGAGGAGCTCGCCGAGCTGCAGAAGGCCGAGGCGAAGTAGGCCCGCACCGGCCGTACGGAGGAGGGCCCCGGACCGCGACTGCGGTCCGGGGCCCTCCTCCGTGTCGCGGAACGTCTCGCCGCGTCAGACCTCGTACTCCGCGCCCGCGACGGCCAGTTCCGTCGGCCCGTCGTACACCGCGCGCGCGTCGGCCAGGTTGACCTCCGCGTCCGTCCACGGCGGGATGTGCGTGAGGACCAGCCGGCCGACGCCCGCCCGGCCGGCCTCCTCGCCCGCCTCGCGGCCGTTGAGGTGGAGGCCCGGGATGTCCTCCTTGCCGTACGTGAACGACGCCTCGCACAGGAACAGGTCGACGCCGTCGGCCAGTTCGCCCAGAGCGGCGCAGGTCCCGGTGTCGCCGGAGTACGCGAGCGACCTGCCGCCGTGTTCGACGCGGATGCCGTACGTCTCGACCGGGTGGTGGACCTTCTCCGTACGGACCGAGAAGGGGCCGAGTTCGAACGTGCCCGGCTCGAGCGTGCGGAAGTCGAAGACCTCGGCCATCGACTTCTCGGTGGGGGTGTCGGCGTATGCCGTGGTGAGGCGCTGTTCGGTGCCCTCCGGGCCGTACACGGGGATCGCCGGGGCGCGGCCCCCCTCGTGCCGGTAGTAGCGCGCGACGAAGTAGCCGCACATGTCGATGCAGTGGTCGGCGTGGAGGTGGCTGAGGAAGATGGCGTCGATGTCGTAGAGACCGACATGGCGCTGCAGCTCGCCGAGGGCGCCGTTGCCCAGGTCGAGGAGCAGCCGGAAGCCGTCGGCCTCGACGAGGTAGCTCGAGCAGGCCGATTCCGCGGACGGGAACGACCCTGAGCAGCCGACGACGGTGAGCTTCATGGAGCGTGAACCTCCGTAGCAGGGACGGGGAGGGTTCGTGCGGGTTCAGGTGCGTCGAGCGTAAGGCGCGAAAGTCCCGGTCGCTCCTCGATGGCGGGGGGTTGTGGGGGAACTCACCTGCACTGTCACTGGTTCGGGCGGAGCGCGCGCCGGGCGGTGCGCCGGTACCGTCGACGGTATGGACACGTCGTGGTGGGTGGCGCTGGTCGCCGTCGTGGTGCTCGCGCTGGTGGCGGCTCTCGTCGACGGATGGGGGCGCGGGCGGCGGCCGGGCGGGCGTGCGCGGGGGCGTTCGGGCGGGCGTGCGGATGAGCGTACGAACGGGCGTGCCGACGGACGTACTGAGGGGCGTACGCGTCCCCCGAAGGGGCCGCGCGGGGCTCGCGGGCCCGGTCGGCGCGGGCCGGAGCGGGGGCCGCGGGCGGGTGAGATCTGGTGGGCGGACGTGCCGTACGAGGACGGGCCGGGGTCGAAGGACCGGCCCTGTCTGGTGTTGTCCGTACGGGGGGACAGCGCCCTGATCGCGAAGATCACCAGCAAGTTCCACGACGAGCGGCCCGGGGTGATCGTGTTGCCGCCGGGGGCGGTCGGGGACGCGCGGGGGCGGCCGAGCTTCCTGGAGACGGACGAGCTGCGGGAGGTGGGGGTGCGGGGGTTCCGGCGCCGGGTGGGGATCGCGGATCCCGGGGTCTGGGCGCAGGTCCGGCACCTGGCGCGGTGAGCCGGCACCTGGCGCGGTGAGGTGCGGCCCGGGCCGGCGGACCGCGGCGCGGGGCCTTTCCCCTTGTCCGCCCCTCCCCGGACCGGGGCGGGCCCCGGACTCCGGACGCCCTCCGGGCGTGTCCTCGATCACCGGACGGGCTGAGTTTTCAGCCCGCCGGGGTCCCCCGGACGGAGCCTGGGGGAGATGGAGGACCGGGGTCCGGAGGGCGGAGGCGGGGCCCCGTTACGCCCAGAGCTGGCCCTGGAGGGTTTCGATCGCCGCCTCGGTCGTCGGGGCCGTGTAGACGCCCGTGGACAGGTACTTCCAGCCGCCGTCCGCGACGACGAACACGATGTCCGCCTGCTCGCCCGCCTTGACCGCCTTCTTGCCCATGCCGATCGCCGCGTGCAGCGCCGCCCCCGTGGAGACGCCCGCGAAGATTCCTTCCTGCTGGAGGAGTTCGCGGGTGCGCGTCACCGCGTCGGCCGAGCCGACGGAGAAGCGGGTGGTGAGGACGGAGGCGTCGTACAGCTCGGGGACGAAGCCCTCGTCGAGGTTGCGCAGGCCGTAGACCAGGTCGTCGTAGCGCGGCTCGGCTGCGACGATCGTGATGTCCGGCTTGTGTTCGCGCAGGTAGCGGCCCACGCCCATGAGCGTGCCCGTGGTGCCCAGGCCCGCCACGAAGTGGGTGATGGACGGGAGGTCGGTGAGGATCTCCGGGCCGGTGGTGGCGTAGTGCGCTCCGGCATTGTCCGGGTTGCCGTACTGGTAGAGCATCACCCAGGAGGGGTTCTCCGCGGAGAGCTCCTTGGCGACCCGTACGGCTGTGTTGGAGCCGCCCGCGGCCGGGGACGAGATGATCCTCGCGCCCCACATGGCGAGCAGGTCGCGCCGTTCCTGGGAGGTGTTCTCCGGCATGACGCACACGATGTCGTAGCCCTTGAGGCGGGCCGCCATCGCGAGGGAGATGCCGGTGTTGCCGCTGGTGGGCTCCAGGATGGTGCAGCCGGGCGTCAACCGGCCGTCCTTCTCGGCCTGTTCGACCATGTGGAGCGCGGGGCGGTCCTTGATCGAACCGGTGGGGTTGCGGTCCTCCAGCTTGGCCCAGATGCGGACGTCGTCGGAGGGGGACAGCCGCGGGAGGCGGACGAGCGGCGTGTTGCCGACCGCCGCCAGCGGGGAGTCGTACCGCATCAGACCATGCCGCCGGCGACGGCCGGGAGGATGGTGATGCTGTCGCCGTCGGCGAGCTTGGTGTCGATGCCGTCGAGGAAGCGGACGTCCTCGTCGTTGAGGTAGACGTTGACGAAGCGGCGCAGCTGGCCGCCCTCGACGATGCGCTCCTGGATGCCGGTGTGGCGGGACTCCAGGTCCGCGAAGAGACCGGCGAGGGTGTCGCCGTTGCCTTCGACGGCCTTGGCGCCGTCGGTGTAGGTGCGGAGGATGGTCGGGATGCGGACCTCGATGGCCATGGCTTTCGACTCCTGTCAGGAGGGTGGCGTGAAAGGCGCGCGGCAGTCAGTCCCCCGCGCAGGGGCGTGCGTGTGCTCGATGGGGCCCGCGGCTCAGGCGGCGGCCGTACAGATCGCGCTGGCGAGCCGGCACAGGTCGACGTGCAGGCGCGCCACGAGCAGCACGGTGCTCGGCGTCGTCTCGCTCACGTCGTGGGGAACCATGCGGTCATCGTATAGATTCCCGGCCCCTTTCCCGGCATGTGATCTCACATGGTGGTCGGAAAGCGTTCGACAGATGGACGGAGTCCGGGCGGCGGGAGGTAGACGACGGTCGGGACGCCGGTCGTCGGATGGGTGCTGACCTCGGCCGATACGCCGTAGACGGTGCGCAGGAGGCCGGCTGTGAGGACCTCTTGCGGGGGGCCGGAGGCGACGACGCGGCCGCCGTCCAGGACGTAGATGCGGTCGCAGTAGTACGCGGCGAGGTTCAGGTCGTGCAGGGCGAGGAGGTTGGTGGTGCCCAAGTCGCGGACCAGGCTGAGGATTTCCAGCTGGTAGCGGATGTCCAGGTGGTTGGTCGGTTCGTCGAGTACGACGAGGGCGGGCTGCTGGACCAGGGCGCGCGCCATCAGGGTCCGCTGGCGTTCGCCGCCGGAGAGGGACGGGAAGCCGCGCTCGGCGAGGTCCGCGACGCCGACCCGGGCGAGGGCCGTGCGTACGAGGTCCGCGTCGGTTTCCGTGTCCTGTTCCCAGAAGCGTTTGTGCGGCGAGCGGCCCATGGCGACGACTTCGCGGACGGTCAGTTCGAAGTCGGCCCGGCCGTCCTGCGGGACGGTCGCGATGCGCCGGGCGCGGGCCCTGGCGCTCATGGTGTGCAGGTCGTCGCCGTCGAGGAGGACGCGGCCGTGGGTGGGGCGCAGCGTTCCGTACACGCAGCGCAGGAGGGTCGTCTTGCCGCTGCCGTTGGGGCCGACCAGGCCGACGGTCTCGCCGTCGGCGGCGGTGAGGGTGACGCCGTCGACGAGGTGGCGGCCTCCGGTGCCGTACGAGAGGTCTTCCGCGGTGAGGGTCGTCATGCGGGGGCTCCTTCGGGGCGGCGGCGCAGCATCCACAGGAAGAACGGGCCGCCGGTGAGGGCGGTGAGTACGCCGACGGGGACGTCCTGGGGCGCGGCGACGGTACGGGCGGCCAGGTCGGCCACGACCAGGAAGAGCGCCCCGCCGAGTGCGGCGACGGGCAGCAGTCTGCGGTGTCCGGCGCCGACGGCCAGCCGGGCGGCGTGCGGGACCATCAGGCCGATGAAGCCGATCGCGCCGCTGAAGGCGACGAGGACGCCGGTGAGCAGCGAGGCCAGGACGAAGACGGCGGCGCGGAAGCGGCCGGTGTCGAGGCCGAGGGCGGTGGCGCCCTCCTCCCCCGCCAGGAGGAGGTCGAGGGGGCGGGCGAGGGTGAGGAGGGCGGCCGTGCCGGCGGCCAGGACGCCGGCGGGGAGCGCGAGCATGTCCCAGCGGGCGCTGCCGAGGCCGCCGAGGGTCCAGTGGAGGATCTCCTTGAGGTGGTCGGCGCGGGCCGAGGTGACCAGAATCAGGCTGGTCAGGGCGGACAGGATGTAGGAGACGGCGACTCCGGCGAGGACGAGGCGTCCGGTGGTCAGGGCGCCGCCGCCGCGCGCGAGCCCGTACACGAGGACCAGGGAGCCGAGCGCGCCCGCGAAGGCGGCGAGCGGGACGGTGACGGTGGTGGCGAGGCCCGCGCCGATGCCGAGCACGATGACGCCGACCGCGCCGACCGAGGCGCCGGAGGAGACGCCGAGGAGGAAGGGGTCGGCGAGGGGGTTGCGCACGAGGGCCTGGAGGACGGTGCCGATGACGGCGAGCCCGGCGCCGACGACGGCACCGAGCAGGACGCGCGGCAGCCGTACGTCGAGGACGATCGTGCGGTACGGGCCGGGCCCGGCGGAGCCGGTGACGATGTCCAGGACCTGGCCGGCCGGGATCCGTACCGACCCCAGGGCGAGTCCGGCGACGGCCGCCCCGGCGAGCAGGGCGGCGAGCGCGGTGAGGACCAGGGCGTGGCGCAGCCGCCCGCGGGCGGCGGGGGTCTTGCAGCTCACGGCGTCCGCTACTTCCCGGGCTCGGTGTGGAGCCGGCGCGCGAGGGTGTCGACGGCGGCGGGCGCCCGTACGCCGAGGACCATGTCGGAGAGCGGCAGGACGGCGAAGCGCTTGTTCTTGATGGCGGGGACGTCGGCGAGGGCCGGGTCTTCGAGCAGGCGCTTCTTCTTCTGGGCGACGGTGGTGGCGCCGTAGTCGACGATGAGGATCACCTCGGGCCGGCGGTCGACGACGCTCTCCCAGGAGGCGTCGCCGAATGCCTTGGGGAGGTCGGCGAAGACGTTCCTGCCGCCCGCACGGGTGATCATTTCGTTGCCGATGCCGGCGCCGCCGACGGTGAAGGCGGTTTTGTCGCCGCTGTCGTAGACGAAGACGGGGACGGGGCGGGTGTCCTTCAGCTTCTTCCCGGTGGCGGCGGCCCTCGCCTCGGCCCGGTCGATCCAGCGTTCGGCGCGGTCGCCGATGCCGAAGGTGCGGCCGACCTCGCGGATTTCCCGGTAGAGGTCGTCCATGGTCGTCCGGCCGGCGCCGGGGCAGGACTCCACGTTGAGACGGGAGTCGATGCCGGACTTCTTCAGTGCCTCGCGGCTCCGGCCGTCGCCGGCGGCGAAGGCGGACGCGTAACCGCCGTACACGAAGTCGGGGTTGGCGGCGAGCAGCTTCTCGTACGAGGGGTACTCCTCGGCCAGCACCGGGGCGGCCTTGTACTCCTTCTCGTACGCGGGGAGCACCTTGTCGTCGAGGTAGGCGGTCCCGGCGAGGGACTTGGCGAGGCCGAGTTCCAGCATCACCTCGGTGACGTGCTGGTTCATGGTGACGACGCGGGTGGGGGGTGCCTGGTACGTCGTCTTCACACCGCAGTTGGTGACGGTGTAGGGGAAGCCGGGGGCCGCTTTCGCGGCGGGGCCGGGCTTGTTGCCGCCGTCCGCGGGTGCCCCGGTGCCGCAAGCGGTGAGGGGGAGCAGGGTGGCGGTGGCGGCGACGAGTGCGCGGCGGGAACGCCGGGTGCGGCTGGACACGGTGGTGCCTCCTCCGGGGGATTTCCTCGTCCCCTGGTCGGTGGTGCGGAAGGCGGCAGGTCAGTTCCTGGCTTCCAGGCGTGCTGATGCCTGGTCACAGTGGCGGGACCGTGCCGGATTCGCACCGGCTTCCTGGGTCCTGCCGCCCGGGTCGCGCCCAGTCTCCCATCAGGGCTCTGGCCGGCCCCACTCGGGCCGGGCGGAGTCCTGGACGGTCTCGGCGAAGTCGCCGCGCTCGTATCCGGGCACGAAGTGCTCCCGTACGCCGGCCTTGACGTTGCCGAAGGCGGTGTCCGGTTCGGGGGTGATCGACCTGGTGGTGTTCCTCCAGCGGCCCGGCGGCCGGTCGCGGTGGTCCGCCGCGTCCCGTACGCCGCCGACCCGTGATCCGGTGGTGCGTCCGCTGCTCGGCGCCGTCGTCGCCGATCCGGCGGCCGGCCGCAGCCTGCGGGCGACGGCCCGCCGGGCGGGTGTCGGCACGCCATCCGACGCGGCCGTTCCGGGACCGTACGGGCACCTCGCCCGCCGGGTTCGTGGAGGGCGTACGGCTGGAGGCGGCGCGCGTCCTGCTGGAGGGCGGGGCCGGGGTCACCGGGGCGGCCGCGCGCAGTGGCACCGGCAGCGACGAGAGCCCGCGCCGGGCCTTCGCCCGGCGCTTCGGGGTGGCCCCGTCCGCGTACGCCGCACGCTTTCGCGGTACGGCCGTGGCCGGCGGCGGTTACCCCTCGACCTTGACGTCTTCCTCCGTGATCACGCCGTCCACGATGCGGAACGAACGGAACTGGAAGGGGCCGGCGTCGTCCGTGTCGGCGGTGGAGACCAGGACGTAGTGGGCGCCGGGCTCGTTCGCGTAGCTGATGTCGGTGCGCGACGGGTAGGCCTCGGTGGCGGTGTGCGAGTGGTAGATGATCACGGGCTCCTCGTCCCGGTCGTCCATGTCGCGGTAGAGCTTGAGCAGGTCCGAGGAGTCGAACTCGTAGAACGTGGGCGAGCGGGCGGCGTTCAGCATCGGGATGAAGCGCTCGGGGCGCCCGGAACCGGCCGGTCCCGCGACCACGCCGCAGGCCTCGTCGGGGTGGTCGGCGCGGGCGTGCGCGACGATCTGGTCGTACAGGGCCTGGGAAAGGGTCAGCATGGGCCCCAGGATAAGCAAAGGGCCCCGCCCGTACCGAGGGGTGGTACGGACGGGACCGCATGCTGGACCGGGGAGGTCAGGACCGGGGCGGGAGACTCTGCGCGGTGTCGCGCTTCTTGAGCATCAGCCACGAGACACCGAGCAGCAGGGCCCACACGGGCGCGCAGTACAGCGGGATCCGCGTGTCCTCGCCGATGCCCATGATCACGACGACCATGCCGATGAAGAGGAGGGCGAACCAGCTCGTGTACGGCGCTCCCGGGGCCCGGAAGGAGGACTTCGGCAGTTCGCCGCGGTCGGACTTGGCCCGGTAGCGGATCTGGCTGACCAGGATCATGATCCAGGCCCACATGCCGGAGATGGTCGCGAAGGAGACGACGTAGTTGAACGCCTTGCCCGGCCACTGGTAGTTGATCCACACGCCGGCCAGCATCAGGACGGCGGAGAAGGCCGTGCCCACCAGGGGCAGGCCGTTCCTGGTCAGCCTGGTGAAGAACTTCGGGCCCTGGCCGTTGAGCGCGAGGTCGCGCAGCATGCGGCCGGTGGAGTACATGCCCGAGTTGCAGGAGGACAGGGCGGCCGTGAGGACCACGAAGTTGACGATGGCCGCGCCGACGCCGAGACCCATCTTCTCGAAGGCCGCCACGAACGGCGAGACGCCCGGCTGGAAGTGGGTCCACGGGACGACCGACAGGATCATGATCAGCGCGCCGACGTAGAAGACGGCGATGCGCCACGGGACGGTGTTGATGGCCTTGGGCAGGACCGTCTCCGGGTCCTTGGCCTCGCCCGCGGTGACGCCGACCAGCTCGACGGCGAGGAAGGCGAACATGACCAGCTGGAGGCTCATCACGGTCTGGCCGATGCCGTGGGGGAAGAAGCCGCCCTGGTCCCAGAGCAGGGTCACCGAGGCGGTGTCGCCGGCGTCGGAGAAGCCGAGGGTGAGGATGCCGGCGCAGATCAGGATCATGCCGACGATCGCGGTCACCTTGACCATCGAGAACCAGAACTCCAGCTCGCCGAAGAGCTTGACGGAGATCAGGTTCACGCAGAAGAGGGCGACCGTGAAGACCAGGGCGAAGACCCACTGCGGCTGGTCGGTCCAGCCGTCCGTGTTCTTGGTCCAGTACTGCATGTACTCCGAGGCCGCGGTGACCTCGGTGATGCCGGTGACGACCCAGAAGAGCCAGTACGTCCAGCCGGTCACGAAGCCCGCGAAGGGGCCGACGAACTCGCGGGCGTACTCGGAGAAGGAGCCGGAGACCGGGCGGTACATGAGGAGCTCGCCGAGCGCCCGCATGATGAAGAAGATGACCAGGCCCGCCATGGCGTAGGCCAGGATCAGGCTGGGGCCGGCGATGGAGATGCCCTTGCCCGCGCCGAGGAAGAGGCCGGTGCCGATGGCGCCGCCGATCGCGATCATCTGGATCTGGCGGGCGCCGAGTCCGCGCTGGTACCCCTCGCCGGGTGCCGCGCCCTCGGCCTCACTGCCGTCGTGCTGTTCGTCGACCTGCACTGAGGTCATGATGTGTCGCGCCTTTCTCCACGCTGGTCCGCGCCTGCGGTGAGGCCGCGGATCAGGTCCTGATCCCCCCGGATATGGATGGAGTGCTACCGGCGGTCGGCCGGCCCGAGCGCCGCCGGGGACATGGGTGGCGTCCCCGGCGATCGAGAAGATTTATCACGATCGTCCACATGATCCAGTGGGCCCTGTGTGGCGCACACCACGGAGAGAGGCGGAGAAATGGCGCTTAACCCGCCAGAACAGGCCACTTCGGTGACAGGATCGTTATCCGGATTTGAGTGTTCGCTGAGAGAACACCCGGGGAAAGCAGAACGGGCCCGTGCGCACCGGAAGCCGGTGCGCACGGGCCCGTGAGCCGCTGGGGGAACGTCAGCCGGCGCTCACCGGCGCCTTGTCCTCGTCCCCGTCGGCGCCCTTCGCGACGTCGCCGCCGGCCTCCCTGGTCTTCACGTACGCCAGGAAGGAGGCGAGCTCCCGCTTGACGACCGGGGCGAGCAGGTAGAGGCCGATGATGTTGATGACGGCGAGCATGAAGAGCACGGCGTCGGCCATGTCGATCAGGGTCTCCAGCGCGAGGAGCGAACCGGCGATCGCGAACAGGGTGTAGAGGACCTTGTACGTCAGCTCGCTCGTCCTGCTGCGGCCGAAGAGGTACGTCCACGCCTTCAGGCCGTAGTAGCCCCAGGTCAGCACCGTGGAGATGGCGAACAGCATCACCGCGACGGTGAGGATGTACGGGAACCAGGGCATCACCGTGGCGAAGGCGTCGGAGGTGATCGTGACGCCGCCGATGGACTTGCCCTCGCGGGCCTCGGTCCAGCTGGCGGGTTTGGCGATGACGATGGTCAGCGCGGTCATGGTGCAGATGATGACGGTGTCGATGAACGGCTCCAGCAGGGCGACCAGGCCCTCGCTGGCGGGGTGCTTGGTCTTGACCGCGGAGTGGGCGATCGGCGCGGAGCCGAGGCCGGCCTCGTTGGAGAACGCGGCCCGCTGGAAGCCGACGATCAGCGCGCCGATCACACCGCCCGCGACACCCTGGGGGTTGAACGCACCCTCGATGATGTCGCCGACCGCGGCCGGGACGGCGGTGACGTGGACCAGGATGACGGTCAGGCAGGCCAGGATGTAGATGCCGGCCATGGCGGGGACGAGCCTGCTCGTGACGTTGGCGATGGAGCGGATGCCGCCGAGCAGCACGATGCCGACGAGCGCGGCGACGAGGATGCCGAAGAACAGGGCGCCGGCCGACGAGCCCACCAGGCCGCCCTCACCACCGGTGACGGACACCAGCTGGGCGTAGGACTGGTTGACCTGGAAGAGGTTGCCGCCGAAGAGGCCGAAGAAGAGGACCATGAAGGAGGCGAGGACCGCCAGGACCTTGCCGAGGGTCTTGCCGCGGGCGCCGAAGCGGTCGACGAGCCCCTTGGGCAGGTAGTGCATCGGGCCGCCGGAGACGGTGCCGTCGGCGTGCACCTCGCGGTACTTCACACCGAGCGTGACCTCGACGAACTTGGTGGCCATGCCGAGCAGGCCGCACAGGATCATCCAGAAGGTGGCGCCGGGGCCGCCGACGGAGACGGCGACGGCGACACCGGCGATGTTGCCGAGACCGACGGTGCCGGAGACGGCGGCGGTCAGGGCCTGGAAGTGGTTGACCTCACCGGCCGACCCCTCCTCGTCGTACTTCCCGCGCACCACGTCGAGGGCGAGGCGGAACTTGCGGACCTGCACGAGTCCGAACCAGCCGGTGAAGACCAGGCCGGCGACGACGAGCCAGGCGACGATGAGGGGCAGTTTCGCGCCGCCGACGGACACGGAATAGAAGACGACTTCGTTGAGCCAGGTGGCTATGGGCTCGAAGAATCCGCTGACGGCTTCGTTGACGGATGTGGTGATGGAGTCGAGTGACACGGTGACTACCTCGATGGCGCATGGCTGCGACGCGTGGGAGGGCGCGGCGAGCGGCGAGCGGAAGTGCGGTTCTTTGAACGAACGCCGTTGTCCGGTGGGCGACTTGCGGCCCGCGGGTCCTCGGACGGGAACCTTTGGCGCCTTGGTGCCTTGGTCGTGCATGCGCCGGGGTGACCGGCTCTCCAGGGTCGGCGAGGGGTGGTGCCTTAGTGGAGTCGTGAAGTCTTACCACGCCCACCGGGGTTTGGTTGGTGACGCAGGTCACACGCAAAAAGGAAAAACCGCCACTGCGGGGCATAACCGCAGCGGCGGTGACAGGATCGTTATTCGGACACGTCCGGCCGGAAAGCGAACGGCTTGATCCATTCGTCCGGACGAATCAGGGCATCATGGTCTCGACAAGGCTTTCCTGGAGCGCGCCGAGCCACAGGTACGCCATCACCAGCGGCTTGCGCGGGTCGGAGTCCGGCAGCCGGTAGAGCCGGCCGTCCTCGTCCTCGTCGGTGACCTCCAGGCGGGCGCCGATGGTCAGCCGCAGGTCGTTGAGGGTGCCGAGCCAGCGCCGGCATTCGTCCCCGCTCAGCTTCAGCACGGCACCGTCCTCACCGGTGGCGGCCGGCGCGTCGAGGCTGCGCACGACCGCGAGGGCGTCCTCGCGCTTGCGCGTCCGCAGGTCGTTCTCCGTGAAGCGCCTGAATTCGGCCGAATCGGCCCGTACCTGCCGCTCGTCCTGCTCGCCGGGCCCGGCCTGCGGGTCGCCGTACGCGTCGGGGAAGAGCCGCGCCAGCGCGGGATCGGCCGGCGCCTCGCTGGGCCCCTCGGCGAACAGCGCGGCCAGCGGGTCCTCGCCCGCCACAGGCTGCTCGCCGGGCCCGACCAGCTCCAGCAGCTGTACGGCCAGACTGCGCAGGATCGAGATCTCGACCTCGTCGAGCGCGACGGCCACGCCGCCGTCCGCCGTCCCCTCGAAGAGCCCGGCCATCAGCCGCGGTCCTGCGTGAGCGTCGCCCAGAGCCCGTAGCCGTGCATCGCCTGCACGTCGCGCTCCATCTCCTCGCGGCTGCCGCTGGAGACGACCGCGCGGCCCTTGTGGTGGACGTCGAGCATCAGCTTGTGCGCCTTGTCCTTGGAATAGCCGAAATAGGTCTGGAAGACATACGCGACATAGCTCATGAGATTGACGGGGTCGTTGTGGACCAGCGTCACCCAGGGGACGTCGGGTTCGGGGACGGCGGAGGTTTCCTCGGCCGACTCTGGGCGTTCGATCTCTGCGGGAGCCGTACTCACTCGTCCCATGGTGCCACCCGCCGACGGGCCCCGCACAAACGGCCACCCAGAAATCGTCACTCTGACGAGATGAGGGGGTAGCATCCCCTCATGAACACTGCGGACCTTGGGCTGCCGGTGGACGTGCCGTCGACAGCGCTCTTCACCGACCAGTACGAGTTCACCATGGTGCAGGCCGCCCTCAGGGCCGGCACTGCCGACCGTCGTTCCGTCTTCGAGGTCTTCACCCGCAGACTGCCCGAGGGGCGGCGCTACGGCGTCGTGGCGGGCACCGGGCGCGTCCTGGACGCCGTGGAGAACTTCCGTTTCGACACGGGCGTGCTGGGCTTCCTGCGGGAGCGCGCGATCGTCGACGAACCGACGCTGGAGTGGCTCGCCTCGTACCGCTTCACGGGCGACATCTGGGGCTACCCGGAGGGCGAGGTCTACTTCCCGGGCTCCCCGGTCCTGCGGGTCGAGGGCGGCTTCGCCGAGTGCGTGCTGCTCGAAACCGTGATCCTCTCGATCCTCAACCACGACTCGGCCATCGCGGCCGCCGCCTCCCGGATGGCCGCCGCCGCGGGCGGCCGCCCGCTGATCGAGATGGGCGCCCGGCGTACGCACGAGCTGTCCGCCGTCGCGTCGGCGCGCGCCGCGTACGTCGGCGGCTTCTCCTCCACCTCGGACCTGGCGGCCGGCTTCCGGTACAACATCCCCACCGTCGGGACCAGCGCGCACGCCTTCACCCTGCTGCACGACAGCGAGCGCGACGCCTTCCGGGCGCAGGTCGCCTCGCTCGGCAGCGGGACGACGCTGCTGGTCGACACGTACGACGTCGCCGAGGCGGTCCGCAGCGCCGTCGAGGTGGCGGGGACGGGGCTCGGCGCGGTCCGCATCGACTCGGGCGACCTGCTGCTGGTCGCGCACCGGGTGCGCCAGCAGCTGGACGAGCTGGGCGCCACCGGGACGAGGATCGTGGTGACGAGCGACCTCGACGAGTACGCCATCGCCTCACTGGCGGCGGCTCCGGTGGACGCGTACGGCGTGGGCACGCAGCTGGTCACCGGCAGCGGGCACCCCACCGCCTCCATGGTCTACAAGCTGGTCGCCCGCGCCGACTCGGCGGACCCGAAGGCTCCGCTGCGGCCGGTGGCGAAGAAGTCGCTGGGCGGGAAGAGCTCGGTCGGCGGCCGCAAGTGGGCCGCGCGCCGGCCGGACGCGTACGGCGTCGCGGAGGCGGAGGTCGTCGGCACCGGGCCCCTGCCCGCCGAGCTGGCCGGCCGGGAGCTCCAGGTCGAGCTGGTCAAGGGCGGCCGGGTCGTGGCGCGCGAGCCGCTCGACGACGTACGGGAGCGGCACATCGCCGCGCGCGGGGGCCTGCCGATGTCGGCGGTGCAGCTGTCGAGGGGCGAGCCGGTGATCCCCACCGAGTACGCATGAACACCGGGTGAGCGGGAAGCGGAAGGCCGGAGGGCGGGCCGCCGGCGGCGTCGCCGGCTCTCCGGCGGCCAAAGGCCCTCTGCCGCAGGACCGTTGAAATCCCTACTCTCGAACCATCGCTTCACAGCGGACACCCGCCGCCGATCCCCACCGAAGGGCCCCGCCATGCACCGCGCCTTGATCGTCGTGGACGTCCAGAACGACTTCTGCGAGGGCGGCAGCCTCCCGGTGGCGGGCGGCGCCGAGGTCGCCGCCGCCATCACCGACCTGATCGGCCAGGCCCCGGCCGGCTACCGCCACGTCGTGGCCACCCGCGACCACCACGTCGACCCCGGGGACCACTTCTCCTCCAGCCCGGACTACGTCCACTCCTGGCCGGTGCACTGCGTCGCCGGTACGGAGGGCGTGGGCTTCCACCCGAACTTCGCGCCGGCCGTCGCTTCGGGCGCCATCGCCGCCGTGTTCGACAAGGGCGCCCACGCGGCGGCGTACAGCGGCTTCGAAGGCGTCGACGAGAACGGGGTCGCGACGGCCGACTGGCTGCGGGAGCGCGGTGTCACCGAGGTGGACGTCGTCGGCATCGCCACGGACCACTGCGTGCGGGCCACGGCCCTGGACGCGGTCCGCGAGGGCTTCACCACGCATGTGCTGCTCGACCTGACCGCGGGCGTCTCGCAGGCGACGACGGAGCGGGCGCTGGAGGAGATGCGCGAGGCGGGCGTGGAGCTGTCGGGCAAGCCGGTGGTCTAGGCGGCTGCCTTCCGCGCTTCCCCCCGCTTCCCCGTCTCCCGTTTCCCGCCCGTGCGGGCTCAGGCCGGGCGTACGGGTCTGAGCAGGGCCCGTATGGGGTGCCAGAGCTCCACGGTCTCCTGCGGCGCCGTGCGCCACAGCAGGCCGTCGGGGTGGTGCAGGACCGCCGTGATCTCGTCCGGCGTCGGCGGGTGGGCGTTGCCCCGCAGGTAGACCGCCCGCAGGCCGAGGTTGCGCAGCCGCGTCAGGGCGCGGGCCCGGTTCACGGAATGGACCAGGACGCGGACCTTGTGGCCGTCGGTCACCGGGCTGGGCAGGGTGAGAGCGACCACCACACTGCCGCCGGGCAGCCGTACGAAACCTCCACCGGACATGCCGATCAATCCCCCATAAGACGTCGTGTCAATAAGAACTGGTCAAGAGGCATCTAAACGCGATCGGCCGCCGCCCGCTAGAGGGCGACGGCCGATCATGTCCTGACCTGCGGTTATACGGAGGATCTGGGGGCACCCCCCGGAAAACTCCCTACTTGGTCGAGGGACCGACCTTCACGGTGACCGTCGAGCCGTTCCTGGGCTCGCCGGCGACCGAGATCCTGGTGTTGGTGTCAGTGACCTTCACACCACCGGTCGGGTTCTCCTCGTACCAGTACGTCCCTTCGCGATCGTCGAAGACCGGGACGCCCTTCTGCGACGCCAGCTTCAGCGGTACGCCCGCGCTGTGCAGCGTGAAGCCGTCCGTGCGGTAGTGGCCGAAGGTGGAGTCGAAGGACTGGATCTTGTTCCTCAGGAGCTTGCCGTCCGCCCACTTCAGCGGCTCGGCGTGCGCGTCGACCGGAAGGATCAGGCCCTTGCCCGGGTGGGCGCTGGTGTTGTTGTCCTTCTGCGAGGTGTCCCACTGCCAGATCAGCAGGCCGTTCTGGTACGGGTAGTGCTCGACCCAGCTGGGACGGGTTCCGGCGAAGCCGAAGTTGTACGGGCCGACCGCGAGCGTCCTGTCGTACGACACGTACTGGCGGTTCTCGGCCAGGTAGTACTGGGCGTAGTCCTCGGTGAAGGAAGCGCCGACGCGCGAGAAGCCCTTGGCGGTCCAGCCGTTGTCGTCGCCCTCGGCGTCGTCCGTGAAGAGGACGGCGCCGTCGGCGCCGACCGTGATCGCGTCGGCCGCGAAGCCCTTGCCGCCCGCGCCGCCGTCCGTCTGGTAGCGGAAGCGCAGGTCGATCTTCCTGCCCGCGTAGGCGTCCAGCGGGAAGGCGAGCTTCTTGTACGCGCCGCCCTCGCCGGTCAGCCCCGGCTTGCCGGCGGCGTCGCGCGGAAGCGCCTTGCCGTCGGCCGTGCCGTCGACGACGGTCCACGTCCGGCCGGCGTCGGTGGAGACCTCGGCGTACAGCCAGTCGTAGTTCGCCTCGATGTCCCACCAGCCCTGGAGCGACAGCTCGGCCCCGGCCCTGCCGGTGAGGTCGACGGAGCGGGTCAGGGTGTTCTTGAGGTCGTCGCCCATGCCGCTCCACCACTGCTTGGAGCCCTCGGCGGGCTTCACGACGGGCGTGGTGACGGACTTCTCGGGCAGCTCGACGACGAGTGCCTGCGGGTTCTTGGTGTTGTACGCCGAGACGCCCAGCTTGTGGGTCGACTTCGTCGCGGCCTTCGCCTTGTCGTAGTCGAGCCAGCCCAGCTGGAACTTGTCCCAGGCGGTCATGTCGCCCGGCAGGTCGCCGATCTCGTTCTCGCCCTTGCCGAGCCAGGAGCCGGCGGACATCAGCGACCAGAAGCCGACGCCGTTCTCGCCCCTGCCCGAGGTGTCGTACAGGTCGGGCAGGCCCAGGTCGTGGCCGTACTCGTGGGCGAAGACGCCGAGGCCGCCGTTCTCCGGCTGCATGGTGTAGTCGCCGACCCAGATGCCGGTCCCACCGATCTGGGTGCCTCCGGACGGGTTGCCGGCCGGGCCGGTCCTGCCCGCGTCGGTGCCGTACGCGTACCAGCGGTGCGCCCACAGGGCGTTCTCGCCCTGGGCGCCGCCGCCCGCCGACTCGTCCTCGCCCGCGTGGACGATCTGGAAGTGGTCGATGTAGCCGTCGGACTCGTTGAAGTCGCCGTCGGAGTCGAAGTCGTAGCGGTCCCACTGGTCGTAACCGGCGAGCTGCGCCTTGATCTCGGCGTCCGTCTTCCCCTTGGCCTTCTGGTCGGCGGCCCAGGCGGTCACACCGTCGCGGACGGTGTCCCACACGTTGGCGCAGTTGGAGTCGCCGCAGTAGTTGGAGCCGTAACGGGCCTCGTTGTAGTCGACCTTGACCCAGTCGGAGACCTCGCCCTCGACCGAGTAGCGGCCGGAGGAGGTCTTCTCGTAGTACGTCTTGAGGGAGTCCTTGCCCTTGCCCTCGCCGAAGTACAGCTCCTGGAAGTGCTTCCGGTCGTAGTCCTTCTGCCAGGCCGTGGAGTTGTCCTCGGCGCGGTCCGGCTCCTCTATCCGGTTGTGCGCGGGCCCGGGCTCGCCGCCGTACTTCTTGACGGGCGGCTTCGGTCCGTCGCCGTCCGGGTCGAACAGGGTGGTGTCGTCGACCTTGTCGCCGAACTCCACCAGGATCGTGAAGATCTTGTCGGTCTTCTCCCGGCCCAGCTCGACGTACTTGCCCCTGTCGAGCTTCACGACCTTGGAGCCGCCGCGCTTCTGTACCGTGGCGTCGCCCGATATGACCTGTTCGAGCGCCGCTTTGCGCTCCCGCGCCTGCTGCTCGCTGAACGGGCCTTCGAGGTCGTGCTCCACATGCCCCTGGGCGGGCGCCGGGTCGCGGCGCTCGATGCCGGCCGCGGTCGGCGACGTGTCGTCGGCCTGGGCGGTGGCGGACGCGGATGCCGTCGCGGCGGTCGCGGCCATGGCCACGACGATCGCGGCGGCTCTGATCCGCCTTCTGCTGGTGGTCACTTGACGATGTCCTCCCCTGCGGCCGCGTCAGCACGGAAGAGAGTGAGGGGTTCCGAGCGCGGCACGCGTCACAAGTGACGACATTCGACCGGAGTTGCTGAAGAAAAGACAGGTCTTGACTTGAACAGCTCAAGTACACTATGCAGACGCCCGGTTCCGGATACCGGACACTTTCGATCGGTCATCAGGCTTCTTCGAGGGCGCGCCGATCCCGGCTGACGGAATGCGGAATGACTCCGTGCGCCCCCGGTGCACCGGCACCGTGGGTCAGGTCACGCTTACTGCCGGTTCCGTGGGGGCACTCACCGTCGTAGAGTCGCTCGAAGTGCGACCCGGTTGAGGAACCCCCATCTGCTGCTCCGAGGACGGATACCGCCATGCCGCGTCCGACTGCCGCACAGTTCGCCTACGGCTCAGCCACCGTCGTCTTCTCGACCCTCGCCATGCTGCTGTTGTCCCGCACCGCGTCGGGCATCGGCGCCGCGGTCATCGCCCTCGCGGCACTCGCGCTGGGCGTGCTGGTCGCACTGACCGTTCCGGCCCCCAAGAGGGAGCGCACGGCGCCCCGCGCGGGCGACACGACCGCCACGGAAGCGGCCCCCGACGCCGTGGACCACGCGGCCCGGGCACACTCGGCGGTCGGCGGGCACTCGCTACGCGGTTGAGACCACCACGGTCTTGGCCGCCTTGTCGTGGAGCCCCTGCCTGTAGGGCTTGTCGACCATGATCATCACCAGGTTGACGAGCCACCACAGGCAGAAGCAGCAGATCAGGGCCGGCGCCCACAGGACCACCGCGCGCAGCAGCGACGCGTTGGTCTCCGGGACCATGCCGCTGTTGAGCATCGCGACGCGCAGGTTCATCAGCCGCTTGCCGACGGTCCGGCCGTCCTTGGCCGTCATGTAGGTGTCGTAGCCGATGTACACGACCATCGAGACGAGCTGCCAGACGAGCGACTTGCCGCCGGACATCTGAGTGGAGACCTCGTCCCAGTCGTCGCTGTTGTAGCTGTCGAACATGCCGAGCAGCCAGCCGACGAGAGCCAGCGGAACACCGACGACGAGTGCGTCCACGACGCGGGCCGCGACGCGCTTGCCGAGGGGGGCGAGCGGCGGCATCCCGGCGAGCGGGTCCGCGGCGCCGCCGCTGTAGGGCGGGGGCGGGGTGCCGTAGGGGGCGCCACCGTAGGGCGGGTCCCCGTAGGGAGATCCGCCGCCGGACGGGGGTGGCGGCGTCGACGGCGGCGGATCTTGGGGCGGCTTCTTGCGGAACGGGTCGTCATCGGGCGGCTGGCCGGGCGGCGGCTGATCGTTGCTCATGTCCGCAGTCGACCGCGCCCGCCCGCCGACCGCATCCGGTCGGGTGCCGTTCGGGGGACCCGGCCGCCCCTCAGTCCCCCGCCACGAACGTGCGCGCCGCCTTGTCGTGCCAGCACTGCCGCCACGGGCGGTCGAACAGGCACCACGCGACATTGACGACCCCGACCGCGAGAACGCCGAGCACGCCGTACACGAGCCAGCGGCGCAGCGCGGCGCCGAACGTCGGGGGCTCGTGCGCCTCGATGTCCCGCACGTGGATCCGGCACAGCTTCTTGCCGAGCGTACGGCCCCACTTGGCGGTCGGCAGCGTCTCGTACACCACTCCGAGGACGAGGTACGCGCCGAGCACGATGCCGAGGTACCCGGCGGTCGTTCCGTCGAGCAGCCATACGGTCACGGTCTCGCCGGAGAGCTTCGCCGCCTCGATCTTCTCGTCGATGTGCGCGAGCGCGGCGGACACCAGGGGTACGGCGACGGCGCCGACCGCGGCACCGAGGAGGACCGTGTCGATCAGCCGCGCCGCCAGCCGCTTGGCGAGGCCGGCGGGCCTGGCCGCGGCCTGGGCCTGGGCGGCCCGCAGGAACGGGTCGCTGACCGGCGGCTTCCAGGGCACGACGGGCGGTGCGCCCGCCTCGTCCTGGTCCGGCTGCGCGAGCTGGTGCACCTGCTGCGCCCACGAGGCGGCCCCGCCGCCGGCCCCGGAAGCGACGGGAGTCCCGACGGGAGCCCCCGCACCGGCGGCCTGCGGCCCCTGCGCGTGACCGGGCTGCCCCGGCCCGGCGGCCCGGACCGGCACCTGTGCCTGACCGGAGCCCTGTCCCTGGACAGGGACCTGGGGCTGACCAGGGACCTGGGGCTGACCAGGGGCCTGGGGCCGGCCCGGCTGCGGCTGCGGCTGCGGCTGCGGCTGCGGCTGCGGCTGCGGCTGCGGCTGCTGACCCTGTCCTTGGGCATCGGCTCGCCCGGCGGCCTGCTCCCGGCCCGGAGCCCGAGGTTGTGTCCGGCCCGGAACCTGGGCCTGTCCCGCCCCCGGAGTCATGGTCCTGATGGCCATCGTGCCGTCGGTCCGGGCCGTCCGGGGGGACTCCGCCCCGTCCCGGCGCACGGCGCGGATGGTGACGGTGCCGTCGGTGGGAGGCGGCGTACGGACGCCGGGGAGCGCGCCCCCGCTGGGGTCGGCGCCGGAGGCCGGTCTCCCGGCCTCCCCGCCGCCGGCCCGGGCCGGGTCGCCCGCTTCGGCGGGCCGCTCCGGCGCGGAGCCGCCCGTACGACGGAGGTCGACCCCGCCGCCCCCGCGGCGCGGGTCCGACGAGGGTCCGGGAGCGGCCGCGTCACCGGGACCGGGGGCACCGCCGGAGCCGCCGGGAGC
Source organism: Streptomyces enissocaesilis (assembly GCF_039533765.1). Classification (NCBI taxonomy): domain Bacteria; kingdom Bacillati; phylum Actinomycetota; class Actinomycetes; order Kitasatosporales; family Streptomycetaceae; genus Streptomyces; species Streptomyces enissocaesilis. Next base: position 425,045 of record NZ_BAAAUD010000047.1, read on the forward strand.
GGGCGCCCCGCCCTGAACCGACGGGCCGCCGCCGGGGGCGGCCGGCGAGTCGGCGGGCGCCGGGGCGGAGCCCCAGGAGATCCGGCGGTCGCGGTCGCCGCCGAAGCCGGTCTGGCGGGACGTGTCCGCCTGCCAGGCCGACGCCGGTTCCGGGGCGCCGCCGTGCAGGTGCGCGCCCTCCGGCTCCTCGTCGAAGAAGACCGGGCCGGTCTCCTCGACGGAGGGGGCCGGGGGCGTGGCGGCGGGCGCGGGCGGCGGGGACTCGCTGTCCGGCGGGGCGGGGCGGCTGGTCCCGGGCACCCAGGCGGCCCCGTTCCAGAACCGGACGTAACCGGGGATGGACGGGTCGGGATAGTAACCAGGGGCGGGGCTGCCGTCGCCGCTGGCCGGGGTGGGGGCGCTCATCACCGTGTCCCGTATCTAGTCGATGGCCTCGTTGACGAGGTCCACATCTATCAGACCGCCGCGACGCGCCGGGCCCGTCCCGCTGGAAGCACTCCTTTCCGGTCGTCTCCACCGCCTCCCCGGAAGCTTTCGCGTACGGGTGCGTGGGGAACCCGGCGGAGCGGCCGTCGGGCGCCGGGAACGCAGGGTGCCGCGGGAGACCCGCGGCACCTGCGGACCCCGGGCACCGCTCCCTTGCCGTAAGTCCGGGGCCCGGAGCCTCAGAAGAGCTTGCCCGGATTGAGGAGGCCGAGCGGGTCGAAGGCCGCCTTGACGGCGCGCTGCAACTCCACTCCCACCGGACCGAGTTCGCGTGCCAGCCACTCCTTCTTGAGTACGCCGACTCCGTGCTCGCCGGTGATGGTGCCGCCGAGTTCCAGGCCGAGCGCCATGATCTCGTCGAAGGACTCGCGGGCACGCCGCGACTCGTCCGCGTCCAGATGGTCGAAGCACACCACCGGATGCGTGTTGCCGTCGCCCGCGTGCGCGCAGACCCCGATGGTGAGGTCGTACTTCTCGGCGATGGCGGCGGTCCCCTCCAGCATCGCGCCGAGCTTCGAGCGCGGTACGCACACGTCGTCGATCATCGTGGCGGGCTTGACCGCCTCCAGCGCGGTGAGGGACATCCGCCGCGCCCGCAGCAGCAGTTCGGACTCGGCGGCGTCCTCGGCGGGGACGACTTCCGTGGCGCCGGCCTCGGTGCACAGCGCGCCGACGGCGGCGAGGTCGGCGGCGGGGTCGGGGGTGTCGAAGGCGGCGAGCAGGAGCGCCTCGGTGGACTCGGGGAGGCCCATGGCGGCCATGTTGTTGACGGCGCGCAGGGTCGTACGGTCCATGAGTTCGAGCAGCGAGGGGGCATGGCCCCGCGCCATGATCGCGCAGACCGCGTCGCAGGCGGCGGCGGCCGACGGGAACTCGGCGGCGAGGACGAGCTGCTGCGGCGGGGCGGGCTTGAGCGCCAGGACCGCCTTGACGACGACGCCGAGGGTGCCCTCGGAGCCGACGAAGAGCCGCGTCAGGTCGTAGCCCGCGACGCCCTTGGCCGTGCGCCGCCCGGTGGTCAGGAGGCGGCCGTCGGCGAGTACGACGTCCAGGCCCAGGACGTACTCGGCGGTCACGCCGTACTTCACGCAGCACAGCCCGCCCGACGCCGTGCCGATGTTGCCGCCGATGGTGCACATCTCCCAACTCGACGGGTCCGGCGGGTAGGAGAGCCCCTTCTCGGCCACGGCGCGCGACAGCACCGCGTTGATCACACCCGGCTCGACGACGGCGATCCGGTCGACAGCGCTGATCTCCAGGATGCGGTCCATCTTCACCAGGGACAGCACGATGCAGCCGTCGGTCGCGTTGGCGGCGCCGGACAGCCCCGTCCGCGCGCCCTGCGGCACGACCGGCACCCGCAGCGCGGTCGCCGTGCGCATGATGTGCTGGACCTGCTCGGCGGTGCGCGGCAGGGCGACGACGGCCGGGGCGCCGGCGTCGCAGAAACCGGCCATGTCGTGGGCGTACGAAGCCGTGATGTCCGCGTCGGTGATCAGTGCCTCGGCCGGCAGGCCCGCGCGTAGTCGTTCGAGAAGATCGTCCATGGTCCCAGCGTGGCACCCGGGGCCATCGGTGTGAACCCGCCCGCGTTCCACTCCGCGCGTCCGGATGTGCTCTTCGTACGGGCGCACAGTGATCGCCATGGAGACGGAACACCAGGTGAAGCGGCGGCGGCTCCCGGTCACCGTGCTCATGGGCACGGCGGTGCTGGTCGCGGGTGTCGCAGGGGTCTTCGCGTCGGGGGCGCCGGACGAGGCCCCGCCGGTGCCGGGTCCCGTCGGGCGTGCGGCGGCCGCCGTCGAGGCCGTGGGCGCCGGGGTGCCGGCTTCGCCGTCCGACCTGACCGCGCTCATCGGGGACCGCGAGGCGTGGCTGCGCGGGCACCCCGACGACCACAGCACCTGGGCGGTGCTCGGCTCCGCGTACCTGGAGCGGGGCCGCTGGACGGCCGACCCGGCGGACTTCCCGCGCGCGGAGATGGCACTGCGCCACTCGCTGTCCGTACGGCCGAAGGCGAATCCGGACGCCGTGGCCGGTCTCGCGGCGCTCGCCCACGCACGCGGCGACCACCGCGCCGCGAGGAAGTGGGGCGAGGAGGTCCGCAAGCGCTCGCCGAGACGATGGACGGCGTACCCGGCCCTGATCGGCGCGTACCGCCACCTGGGCGACCAGAAGGCGGCCGCCGGGGCGGTGAAGAAGCTCCAGGCGCTGCACCCGGGCCCGCAGGCACAACGGCTCGCCGCGGAGGTGTACCGCGACCGGGGCTGGCGGGAGGACGCGGCGGCGGCGCTGTCCGACGCGACGGCGCTGGCGGACTCCACGGCCCAGAAGGTGACCGGGCTGTACGGCATGGGCGAGCTGGCGTGGGAACGCGGCGAGCCGGACGAGGCCCTGCGCCACTACGAGGCGGCCCTGCGCACGGACCCCGGCTACGCGCGGGCCAGGGCGGGCCGCGCCCGGGTCATGGCGGCGCTGGCGCGCCCGGCCGACGCGGAGGGCGACTACCTGGTGGCGCTGGCGCAGACGCCGCTCCCGGGCATCGGTCTGGAGTACGGCGAACTGCTGGAGTCCCTGGGCCGCGAGGACGAGGCGAAGGAGCAGTACGCGCTGGTACGGGCCCGGGTGGCGCTGACCGAGCAGCGCGGGGGCGGCGGCGACGAGCTGCTGCTCGGGCAGCTCGACGCGGACCACGGCGCCCCCTCGGCAGCGGTCCGCCGGCTGCGGGCGGAGTGGAAGCGGCACCCGAACGCGTACGTCGCGGACGCCCTGGCGTGGTCCCTGTTCCGCGCGGGCGGCAAGAAGAACACCGGGGAGGCCCTGAAGTACGCCCTCACGGCCACGGACCAGGGTCCCCGCAACGCGCGGTTCTTCTACCACCTGGGGATGATCGAGCGGAAGCTGGGCAAGTCCGGTGCGGCCAGGCGCCACTTGGAGGAGGCGCTGCGCATCAACCCGTCGTTCTCGCCGCTGCCGGCCGCGCGGGCGCGCGAGGAGCTGAACGCCCTGGGCGAGCCCCCGCGAGGCGCCCCCCGCCGGACGCCTGACGAGCCGGCCCCGCCCCGGGCACGCTGAGTACCGCTTCACCTGCCACGGTGGCAGGAGAGGACGCGCCGGAGCGCTCTCCGCAGGGCGCCCACGCAACCGCCCCGGACACACCGACGTACCCGGACGTTCGACACCCGAGGAGACCCCCGGCACGGCACCGGCCCCCCGCCCCGGGAACACCACGACACCCCCGCCGCCGGGCACACCGGACCCCGCCCCACCTGCCACGGCGGCAGAGGACGCCGCGCCGGGGCGCTCCCCGCAGGGGGCCGAACGCGACCACCCCGGAGCGACGGCACCCCCGCCGACGGCTCAGGCGTGCTGCTTGTAGTAGATGGAGTACCTGCGCGCCCCCGGCTCCCCCGAGGCGAACCCCATGCACAGCCGCGGTTTGCCGGTGCGCCGCACCGCGAGGCCTTCCGGTTCGCGGTGGTCGAGGGAGTAGCCGGCCTCGGTGCGGGTCCGCTGGACCGGCTCGCCGGTGCGGATGTCGATGCAGGAGACGTACGTGTTGCCGTGCCCGGAGGGGGGATTGGCCGGCCCGTACGGTTCGCCGGCCAGCTGGTACAGGTAGTCGCCGTACAGCGCGAAGCCCTGGAAGTCGATGTCCGGTTCGGGGTGCGCGGCGGCCTGCGCGAAGTCGTGCAGGGGCTTCGAGAAGTCACCGGCGACGGCGTGGGCCAGCGAGAAGACGCGGTAGCGCACCTTGCCGCCGATGCGATGGCGGACGGCGATCCGCTTGCGGCTCATGTCCACGGACGGCTGGTTCGCGGTGGACCCCTCGACCGGGTGGCGGGTCGGTCCCGCCGAGCCGCGCCGTACCTGCCGGTCCACGAACCGGAACCGCGTGATGCCGCGCCCGAACGCCATGGAGTCCGCGACCCGCGCGTCCGTCTCCGTCCAGATCCAGGTCGCCCCGGCCGCGTCCCGCTCGACGCCCATGCCGACGCCGTGCCCGTGTCCCAGCAGGTACATGCGGCCGAGCCGGGCGCCCTTGAGGTCGAGCTGGTTGAGGCACATGTCGCCGCGCTGCCGTCTCTCCGTGCCGGTGTACGCCTTCGGCTCGCCGGAGAGTCTGATGCCGCCCTGCATCATCTGGAGGACGTACAGCCGCTGCCGGGAGTCGTCGAAGGCGAAGGACTGGAGGACCGTGGTGTGCCCGAGGGGCTTCTTCCAGTGCCACCGCTTCGACGGCACGGCCAGGTCGATGCGCTCGTCACTCGTGCTCGCACTCACACTAGTCATGGCCATGACTCACGATAGCGGCCCACGGCCCCACGGGGCAGGGGCGCGTGGGGCCGCGAAGGGCGCGAAGGAAGCGAGGGATCAGAGGTTTCCGCGCTTCTCCTGCTCCCGCTCGATCGCTTCGAAGAGGGCCTTGAAGTTGCCCTTGCCGAAGCCCATCGAGCCGTGCCGCTCGATCATCTCGAAGAAGACGGTCGGCCGGTCCTGGACCGGCTTGGTGAAGATCTGGAGCAGGTAGCCGTCCTCGTCGCGGTCGACGAGGATCCTCAGCTCGCGCAGCGTCTCGACGGGTACGCGCGTCTCGCCCGCCCACTCGCCGAGCGTGTCGTAGTACGAGTCGGGGGTGTCCAGGAACTGGACGCCGTTCGCCCGCATGGAACGCACGGTCGCGACGATGTCGTTCGTGGCGAGCGCGATGTGCTGGACGCCGGCGCCGCCGTAGAACTCCAGGTACTCGTCGATCTGCGACTTCTTCTTCGCGATCGCGGGCTCGTTGATCGGGAACTTCACCTTCAGGGTGCCGTCCGCGACCACCTTCGACATCAGCGCCGAGTACTCGGTCGCGATGTCGTCGCCCACGAACTCCTTCATGTTGGTGAAGCCCATGACCTTGTTGTAGAAGGCCACCCACTCGTTCATCCTGCCGAGCTCGACGTTGCCGACGCAGTGGTCGATGGCCTGGAAGGTGCGCTTGGCCGGCGGCGCGACGACCGGGTCGGCGGCGACGAAGCCGGGCAGGTAGGGGCCGTCGTAGCCCGAGCGCTCGACGAGGGTGTGGCGGGTCTTGCCGTACGTCGCGATCGCGGCCAGTACGACGACGCCGTGCTCGTCCTTGACCTCGTGCGGCTCCTCGATGCCGCGCGCGCCGTGCTCCACGGCGTAGGCGTACGCGGCGCGGGCGTCCGGGACCTCGATGGCGAGGTCGACGACGCCGTCGCCGTGCTCGGCGACGTGGTCGGCGAGGAAGCGGCCCCGGTCGGTGGAGGGCTTGATGACGGAGGTGAGGACGAAGCGCGCGGCGCCGTTCGTCAGGACGTAACTCGCGGTCTCGCGGCTGCCGTTCTCCGGTCCGGAGTAGGCGACGAGCTTCATGCCGAAGGCGGTCGAGTAGTAGTGCGCGGCCTGCTTGGCGTTGCCGACGGCGAAGACGACCGCGTCCATTCCCCTGACCGGGAAGGGGTCGGCCTCGCGCGCGGTGCCGGGAGTGGTGTGCTGCGTGGTCTCAGTCATGGCGGCAGGCTCTCTCCGTATCGCAAGCTGCGCAATAGTTCGCTGAAACACTGGGCAATGTGCCCACCCGATCGCCAGAATGGCCGGGCGATCTGTACAGGATGACCAGGCTCAGCACGAGGTGTCGGGAAGCAGGGCGGCCCATGTCCACAGACGGTATCGACGAACTCGACGGCCGGCTCATCGTGCTGCTGGCGCGCGAGCCGCGGATCGGGGTGCTGGAGGCGTCGCGCCGCCTGGGGGTGGCGCGCGGGACCGTGCAGGCGCGGATGGACCGCCTTCAGTCCAATGGAGTCATCCGCGGATTCGGTCCGGACGTCGACCCGGCAGCGCTCGGCTATCCGGTGACGGCGTTCGCGACGCTGGAGATCAAACAGGGCCAGGGCGCCGACGTACGGGCGCACCTGGCGTCCGTACCGGAGGTGCTGGAGCTGCACACGACGACGGGGCACGGCGACATGCTCTGCCGCCTCGTCGCCCGCTCGAACGCCGATCTCCAACGTGTGATCGACCGGGTTGTGGGCTTTGATGGCATCGTGCGGGCCTCCACGGCGATTGTCATGGAAAATCCCGTGCCCCTGCGGATCATCCCGCTGGTGGAGCAGGCCGCGGCCGACGGGCCCGGCTGACAAGGACCGACCGGCGACGGCCGACCGACCGAGGGCCGGCCGACAAGGGCGGACGAGGGAGCGCGCGTGAGCTTCTGGGAGTACCTGGGCACCCGGCACCAGCAGTTGCTCACCGACGCCCTGCAGCACGTCAGCGCGGTCTTCCAGTGCATGGTGATCGCCACCCTGCTGGGGATCACCGTCGGCGTGCTCACCTACCGCAGCCCCTGGGCCGGGAACCTGGCCGTCACCTCCACGGCCACCGTCCTCACGATCCCCTCCCTCGCGCTGATCGGCCTGCTGATCCCGGTGGTGGGGCTCGGCGTGCCGCCCACCGTGATCGCGCTGGTGCTGTACGGGCTGCTGCCGATCGTCCGCAACGCGATCGTGGGCCTGCGCGGGGTGGACCCGACCGTCGTCGACGCGGCCAAGGGCATCGGGATGTCCCGGGCCGCCCGGATGCTGAAGGTGGAACTGCCGCTCGCCTGGCCCCCCATCCTGACCGGCATCCGGGTCTCCACCCAGATGCTGATGGGCATCGCCGCCGTCGCCGCGTACGCCTCGGGCCCCGGCCTGGGCAACGAGATCTTCCGCGGCATCGCCTCGCTGGGCAGCGCCAACGCGATCAACCAGGTGCTCGCGGGAACGCTCGGCATCGTCGCCCTCGCCCTGCTCTTCGACGCGGCGTACGTCCTGCTCGGCCGGCTGACCATCCCGAGGGGGATCCGTGCCTGAGGCGGCGAGGGGGACAGCGGCTTCCGGTGCCACCATCGAGCTGGAGAACCTCTCCAAGCGCTACCCGGGCAACCCGAACCCGGCGGTGGACAACGTCTCGATGGAGATCAGGGCCGGCGAGACGGTGATCCTCGTGGGCCCCTCCGGCTGCGGCAAGTCGACCACGCTGAGGATGATCAACCGGCTGATCGAGCCGAGCTCCGGGCGGATCAGGATCAACGGCGAGGACGTCACCGACATGGACCCGGTGAAGCTGCGCCGCAAGATCGGGTACGCGATCCAGTCCTCCGGGCTCTTCCCGCACATGACGGTCGCCGAGAACATCGCACTCGTACCGAAGATGACCGGCTGGCCGAAGGCGAAGGTGAAGGACCGGGTCGAGGAGATGCTCGACCTGGTGGGGCTCGACCCGCGCGAGTTCCACGGGCGCTATCCGCGGCAGCTGTCGGGCGGCCAGCAGCAGCGCGTGGGGGTGGCGCGGGCGCTCGCCGCCGATCCGCCGGTGCTGCTGATGGACGAGCCGTTCGGGGCCGTCGACCCGATCACCCGCGACCACCTCCAGGACGAACTGATCCGCCTCCAGCACGACCTGCACAAGACGATCGTCTTCGTGACGCACGACTTCGACGAGGCGATCAAGCTCGGGGACCGGATCGCGGTCCTGCGGGAGCGTTCGCACATCGCGCAGTTCGACACCCCGGAGGCGATCCTCACCAATCCGGCGGACGACTTCGTGTCGGGTTTCGTCGGGGCGGGAGCGGCCCTGAAGCGGCTCAACCTCACCCGTGTGCGGGAGGTGGAGATCGCCGACTTCCCGACGGTGAGCGTGGACGACCCGCTCCAGACGATCTTCAACCGGCTGCGCGGCGGCCTGCACAACGAGCTGCTGATGCTCGACCGGCGGGGCCGCCCCTACAAGTGGCTGCGGCGCGGCGACCTGATGCGCGCCAAGGGGTCGCTGGCGCGGGCCGGGCACCTCGTGCACGACACCGTGACGCGGGACGCCACGCTGCACGACGCGCTGGAGGCGGTGCTCATCGACTCGGCCGGGCGGGTGGCGGTGACGGGGCGGCGCGGCGAGTACATCGGGGTCGTCGACATGGAGACGCTGCTGAACTCGGTGCACGAGATGCTGGAGGCCGACCGGCTGACGGCCGTCGAGCACCGGCACGACCTGGAGGAGCTGCGCCACCACCGGACCGAGGCGGAGCTGGAGGGCGGTGCGGGCGGATGAGCGACGCCTCCAGCGGTCCCTCCCAGGAGGGCGTGGACCAGGACCTGCTCACGGAGGAGGAACAGGGCGGGCGGGCGCCGGCGCCCCGTGCCCCCGAGCGGCGGTTCGTCTGGCGGAAGCTGGTGGTCATGCCGGTCGTGCTGGCCCTCGTGCTGCTGGCGACATACCTGTGGATCTCCCACGCACGCCTCGACACGATCGCCGAGAACTCCCTGGCGGGCGGCAATGTGAAGCTGCGGCTGTGGCAGCACGTCAAGCTCACCGCGGTCTCCACGTTCTGGGTACTGGTCATCGCGGTCCCCCTGGGCATCGCCCTGACCCGGCGCCGCCTCAGCCGGGGCGCCCCGCTGGTGACGGCGGTCGCCAACGTCGGGCAGGCGACGCCCGTCATCGGCCTGCTGGCGCTGCTGGTGATCTGGCTGGGCATCGGCCCCACCACCGCGATCGTCGGCATGGTGGTCTACGCCGTGCTGCCGGTGCTCTCCAACACGGTGGCCGGACTGCGGGCGATCGACCCCCAGCTGGTGGAGGCCTCGCGCGGCATCGGCATGTCGGCGGCGGGCACCCTCACCAGGGTCGAACTGCCGCTCGCCGTACCGCTGATCCTGGCGGGCGTGCGCACCGCGCTCGTCATCAACGTCGGTACGGCCACGCTGGCCACCTTCGGCGGGGGCGGCGGCCTCGGCGACCTGATCACCTCGGGCATCCAGACCCAGCGGACGGCGGTCCTGGTCCTCGGCTCGGTACTGACGGTGGTGCTGGCCCTGCTGGTGGACTGGCTGGCGTCCCTGGTGGAGCTGGCGATGACCCCGCGCGGGCTGGAGGAGGGGTGACAGGGGTGACGCGGTCCTCGTCCGTCGTACGCACGGCACTGGGCGCGGCGCTGGCGATGCTGCTGGCGGCGGCCGGGCTGTCCGGCTGCGGCCTCAAGAGCGGCTCTCCGATGGCCGACGACGTGGTGCCGGGTTCGGTCGGCCGGGGACAGCCGCTCAAGGGCGCTTCGCTGACGGTCACCTCGAAGAACTTCAGCGAGAACATCGTCCTGGGCCACATGATCGGCCTGGTCTTCAAGGCGGCGGGCGCGGAGGTCCTGGACCGGACGAACCTGCCGGGGTCGATCAGCGGCCGCGAGGCGATCGTCAAGGGCGACGCGGACGCCATCTACGAGTACACCGGCACCGCCTGGATCACCTACCTGGGCAACCAGGAGCCGGTCGTCGATCCGCTGGAGCAGTGGCGGGCGGTGCGGGACGCGGACGTGGGGAACGGGGTCACCTGGCTGCCGCCGTCCGCGCTCAACAACACGTACACGCTGGTGATCAGCAAACGGAACAACGCGAAGTACCGGCTCAGGACCATGTCGGACGTCGCGGAGCTGTCGCGGCGCGATCCCTCGGCGGTGACGCTCTGCGTGGAGAACGAGTTCGCGTCGCGCGAGGACGGGCTGCCGGGGCTGAAGAGGGCGTACGACATGGACATCCCGGCCGGGAACGTCAGGAAGATGGACGCCGGGATCATCTACACCCAGGTCGCCGAGTCGGGGTCGTGCCTGCTCGGCGAGGCGTTCACGACCGACGGCCGGATCGAGGCCATGGACCTGGACACCGTCACGGACGACAAGCACTTCTTCCCCAACTACAACGCCGCTCCCGCGCTGCACGCGGCGACGTACGAGAGGTATCCGGCGATCGCGGGGCTGCTGAACCCGTTGAGCGCGCGGCTGAACACCGAGGTGGCGCGGGAGCTGAACGCGAAGGTGGACGTGGACGGGGAGGACCCGCACGAGGTGGCGAAGGAGTGGCTGGTGAAGGAGGGCTTCATCAAGGAGGGATAGGCGCCGGGTGGGCGGTCCCGCGGAGGAGATGATGCAAAGAGAATGTTGCAACGAAGTGGTTGCATAGGTTTCTTTGCAAGCCTAGGGTGGAGGCATGCCCCAAGAGCCCGAGCAGCCCGGCACCCCCGCATCCGCCGCACACCCGGAGCCCGACACCCCGGAGCCCGACACCCCGGAGCCCGACACCCGGGAGCCCGACAGCCGTGTGCTGGACGCCCGTTCACTGCGCGGGCTCGCCCACCCCCTGCGCATCCAGCTGCTGAAGTCCCTGCGCCACGACGGGCCCGCCACCGCCTCCCAACTGGCCCAGCGGCTGGGCGAGTCCAGCGGCGCCACCAGCTACCACCTGCGCCAGCTCGCCTCCCACGGCTTCGTCGAGGACGACCCCGAGCGCGGCAAGGGCCGCGAGCGGTGGTGGAGGGCGGCGCAGGAAGGGACCACCTTCAGCAGGGAGTTGCACAACAGCCCCGACCCCGCCGTACGGGGAGCCGCCGACCTCTTCATGCACGAGATCGCCAACATCCACACCCAGGAGGTCAGCACCTGGCTCGGCACCGCGCGCGAATGGCCCGAGGAGTGGGCCGGCGCCTCGGACCTGAGCGACTTCACGCTCCAGCTCACCCCCGGGCAGCTGAAGGAGCTGAACGAGAAGATCCACGCGCTCATCAACAGCTACCACGGACTGTCCGTGTCCGGCGAAGACTCCGCCCAAGTCCGCCTGCACACGCACTCCTTCCCCCGCCGCCCCACGGACTGACCCCGCGGACCGACCCCACGGACCGACCCCGCAGACCGATTCAACGGACCGAAGGGAACCGCCCGCCATGCACCCCGACATACACCTCCGGCTCCACCACCAGCGCGCCGCCGAACTGCGCGCCCGGGCCGCCGGGCACACCCGCGCCCCCCGCCCCGCGCCGCGTCACCCCCTGCGCGCCCGCCTCGGCTGGACCATGGTCGAGCTGGGCCTGCGCCTCGCCCAGCAGCCCCCCGCCCGGCCCGCCCGTATCGCGTGAAGACGCAGGGGCGGAGGAGACCGTTCGCGGCCGTCCTGGCCGCCAACACCGTCTCCACAGCGGGCACTTCGCTCACGATGATCGGCGTCCCGTGGTTCGTGCTCGACACCACGGGCAGCGCCGGCCGGGCCGGCGTCGTCGCCTTCTGCGCGACACTGCCGGTCGTCGTCGCCGCGCTCGTCGGCGGCCCCTTCATCGACCGGATCGGCCGCCGCCGGGTCTCCGTCGGCTCCGACCTGGTGTGCGGCCTCGCCGTCGGCGCGATTCCGCTGCTGCACTACGCCGGTGCGCTGGAGTTCTGGATGCTGTGCGCGCTGATGGCGGTCGGCGGCCTCGCCCACACGCCCGGCACGACGGCCCGTTACGTCCTCCTCCCCGACCTCGCCGCCCACGCCGGCACCACCCTCACTCGCGCCGCCGGCCTCTTCGAGGGCGTCTCGCGCGGGGCCCGCATGATCGGGGCCGCGCTCGCGGGCGTACTGATCGCGCTGCTCGGCGCCGAGGCGGTGCTGCTGCTCGACGCGGCGACGTTCGCGGTGTCGGCGCTGCTGGTCGCGGCGGGGGTGCGGGGCGTACGGGCGGCCGAGCCGCAGAAGGCGGCGCCGGTGTCGTTCACGACGTACCGCACTGAACTGCGCGAGGGGTACGTCTTCCTCCTGCGCCAGCGCCTCCTGCTGGCCGTGGTCCTGATGGTGATGCTCACCAACGGCCTCGACCAGGGCTGGAGTTCGGTCCTCCTGCCCGTCCACGTCGAGGGCGGCCCGGGCGGCGCGGCCGTCCTGGGTGTGCTCGCGGCGGTCTTCGGCGGGGCTGCGCTGCTCGGCGCGCTGCTCTACGGGGCGGTCGGCGAGCGCTTCCCGCGCCGGGTGGTCTTCACCGTCGCGTTCCTGCTCTGCGGGCTGCCGCGCTTCGCCGTCGCCGCGCTGGTGGACGGGACGGCGGCGCTGGCCGTGACGATGGCGGCGGGCGGTCTGGCCGCCGGGATGCTCAACCCGATCCTGACGACGGTGACGTACGAACGCGTCCCGCAGGAGCTGCGCAGCCGCGTCGGGGGCGTGTCCACGGCCGGCTGCGAGCTGACCATGCCGCTGGGCGGCCTCGCGGCGGGACTGCTGGTCGAGGAGGCGGGGCTCGTGACGGCGCTGCTGGTGTTCGGCGGGGCGTACTTCCTGGTGACGCTGAGCCCGGCGGTCTTCCCCTCCTGGCGGACCATGGACGACGTACACCCCATGGGGGCCGTACCGCCCGCAGAGCCGGTCCGGCCGCCCGCTAGCAGCTCGGAACCTTCCCGCTCTTCCTCTCCAGCGCCACCAGCGCCCGCACCGCGTCCTTCAGCGTCGTGACGGGCACCAGGCGCAGCCCCTCGGGCTTCTCGGCCCGGGCCTGCGCGCACTCCTCCTCCGGTACGAGGAAGACCGTCGCCCCGTCGCGCCGGGCCGCCTGCGTCTTGAGCGGTACGCCGCCGACCGGGCCCACGTCGCCGTCGGAGGTGATCGTGCCCGTACCGGCGATGGTGCGGCCGCCGGTGAGGCCGCCGCCCGAGCCGTCGCCGTCCAGCTTGTCGACGATGCCGAGGGAGAAGAGCAGCCCGGCGCTGGGGCCGCCGATGTCGGCGAGGTTGAGGTCCACCTTCACCTGGTCGGGGCTCCTGCCGAGGTGCCCGAGCGCCGCGTCGACGGCGGTCTCCTGCGACTGCTCCATCTCCGCGGCGTTGTGCTTCTCGATCTCGGCGTCGGTGTCGCCGGTCGGGTAGACCGCCTCCTTGGGCATGACGGCCCGGTCGGTCCTGAACCACGCGTCGACGACCTGCCCCAGGTCGATGTCGACGGACGGCCCCGTCGCCACGATCGTCGTCATCAGCAGTTCTCCGGTCGTCTCGCGCACCGGCGCGCCGGTGATGGTGATCACCGGTTCGCCCTTGTCCTCACCGAGCACGTTCGCGGTGCTGCCGGGCTGCGCGAGGACGTACGGCAGCGGCGCGAGGGCGGCCACGGCGAAGAGCGCGAGCGCGGGGGCCCCGCAAAGGGCGAGGACACGGGGGCGGGAGAGACGTGAGAGCACGCCCCCCAATCTAGTGGGCGCACGCCCCTCTCCCCCGTGCACCCCTCGCGCCCGCCGCACCCCTCGCACCCCCGCGCCCCTTCACCTCAGCGCGTCGGCGACCTCACGGGCGGCGTCGACCACGCGCGGCCCCACCCGCTCGGGAACGGAATCGGCAAGCATGACGACGCCGACACTGCCCTCCAGGCCGGTGATGCCGACCAGGGGCGCCGCCGCGCCACTGGCACCGGCCTCCAGCTCGCCGTGGGTGAGGGTGAAGCCGCCGTCCTCCAGGGCGCCCTGACGGGCGGCGAGGATGGCCCGGCCGGCCGCCCCCCGGTCGAGGGGGTGACGGAACCCCGTGCGGTACGCCACGTGGTAGTCGGTCCACGTCGGCTCGACGACCGCGACCGCGAGGGCCTCGGCGCCGTCGACCAGCGTCAGGTGCGCCGTGGCCCCTATGTCCTCGGCGAGGGAACGCAGCGCGGGCAGCGCGGCTTCCCGTACGAGCGGATGAACCTGCCGGCCCAGGCGGAGCACGCCGAGGCCGACGCGGGCGCGGCCGCCCAGGTCGCGGCGTATCAGCGCGTGCTGCTCGAGGGTGGCGAGCAGGCGGTAGACGACCGTGCGGTTCACACCGAGTTTGTTGGACAACTCGGTGACGGTCAGACCGTGGTCGGTGTCGGCAAGCAGTTTGAGGACACGTAGTCCCCGGTCGAGCGTCTGGGAAGTTTCCGCGGTCACGACGCCCACTCCTCTGTGGTGAGTGCGACGGCTCTCCGACGGGTGCGCCGCCGGTCCCGTCGGCGTCGCGCGCAGAGGCCGCCGGCAGGCCATGGCACCGGCTGCGCTCCGCGGCGGCTCTGCCACGGGGCGTATGCGTTCCGGGAAAGGTAGCGATCGACTCCGCTCAGCGGAAGACCTCGTCCAGAATCCGGGCGCCGAAGGTGAATTCATCCCTATTCGACCCGAATGCGCATTCTCTTCGGGCCGACGGGGCCCACCCCTCGGAACGGACGGGGCCCGGAGAAGCGCCTCCGGGCCCCGCGCGTCACTTCCCGGCAGACGCCCCGAGAGGCGCCCCGGCAGGCGTCACCGCATGCGGGTGGCCCACTCCTGGACCTTCTTGATCCGGTCCTGGAGCTGCCCGGCCGTGGCCTCGGCGCTCGGCGGACCGCCGCAGACCCTGCGCAGCTCGGTGTGGATGACGCCGTGCGGCTTGCCGCTCTGGTGGACGTACGCGCCGACCATCGTGTTGAGCGACTTGCGCAGCTCCAGCAGTTGTTTGTGCGTTACCACGGGACGCGCCCCGGCCGGCTTCTCCAGCAGGTCGGCCTCCGCGGCCGGCTTCTGGCGGCTGTGCGCGATCTGCCGGGTCTGGCGCTTCTGGAGGAGGAGCTGCACCTGGTCGGGCTCCAGCAGCCCGGGGATGCCGAGGTAGTCCTGCTCCTCCTCGCTCCCCGGGTGGGCCTGCATGCCGAACTCGGCGCCGTCGTACAGCACCCGGTCGAAGACGGCGTCGGACTCCAGTGCCTCGAAGGGCAGCTGCTCCTCGGTCTCCTCGTCCTCCGGCTTCTCGGCGTCGGCGAGGAGCTTGTCCTCCTCGGCGAACGGGTTCTCTTCCTCGCCGCCCTTCTTGGGCCTGTCGAGGACGTGGTCCCGTTCGACCTCCATCTCGTTGGCGAATTCGAGGAGCATCGGAATCGTGGGAACGAACACGGACGCGGTCTCGCCGCGCCTGCGCGATCGCACGAAGCGCCCGACCGCCTGGGCGAAGAAGAGCGGCGTGGAGATCGTCGTCGCGTACACGCCGACCGCCAGGCGCGGTACGTCGACGCCTTCCGACACCATGCGGACCGCGACCATCCAGCGGGAGTCGTCCGCGCTGAACCGGTCGATCTTCTTCGAGGCGGCCTTCTCGTCGGACAGGACGACGGTCGGCCGGTCGCCGGTGATCCTCTTCAGGATCTTGGCGTACTCGCGGGCGCTGTCCTGGTCGGTGGCGATGACGAGCCCGCCGGCGTCCGGGATGCCCTTGCGTACTTCGGTCAGCCGCTTGTCGGCGGCCGCGAGGACGTTCGGGATCCACTCCCCCGTCGGCGCGAGCGCCGTGCGCCACGCCTGCCCGATGGCGTCCCTGGTCATCGGCTCGCCGAGCCGGGCGGCGATCTCGTCACCGGCCTTGGTGCGCCAGCGCATGTTGCCGCTGTAGGAGAGGAAGATGACGGGCCGCACGACACCGTCGGCCAGGGCGTTGCCGTAGCCGTAGGTGTAGTCGGCGGAGGAGCGCCGGATGCCGTCGTTCCCCTCCTCGTACGCGACGAAGGGGATGGGGTTGGTGTCGGAGCGGAAGGGCGTGCCGGTCAGGGCGAGACGCCGGGTCGCCGGGTCGAACGCCTCCTGGCACGCCTCGCCCCAGGACTTCGAGTCACCGGCGTGGTGGATCTCGTCGAGGATCACCAGCGTCTTGCGCTGCTCGCAGCGGTTGCGGTGGAGCATGGGGCGCACGCCGACACCGGCATAGGTGACGGCGACCCCGTGGTACTCCTTGCTGAGCGGACCGGCGCTGTAGTCGGGGTCGAGCCTGATGCCTATCCGGGCGGCGGCCTCCGCCCACTGCTTCTTGAGGTGCTCGGTCGGCGCGACGACGGTGATCTGCTGCACGACGTGGTGGTGCAGCAGCCACGAGGCGAGCGTCAGCGCGAAGGTCGTCTTGCCGGCGCCGGGCGTCGCGACGGCGAGGAAGTCGCGCGGCTGGTCCTGGATGTACTTCTCCAGCGCCCCCTGCTGCCAGGCGCGCAGCTTGTTGGCGGTGCCCCAGGGGGCGCGGCCGGGGAAGGCGGGTGAGAGGTGGTGGGAGGCGGTAGTAGTCACGGTCTCCGGTTCGCTGGCTCTCGGGGTCACAGGGGTGCGTACGACAACCGGGCCACCCTACCGGTGGCCCGGTCGCGATCCCTGCCGGACAGCCGGCCCCGGCTCGTGTGCGACCGGAGTCACAGCCGGCCGCTGCGGACTCGCCTTTCCGGAATGATCAGATCGCGCAAGACCTGCCCGATGGCCGGCACATCCTCCAGACGGCCCGTGGCCACCTCGACGACCGAGTGCTCCGCCCTGTCGAGGTCCGGACGCAGCTGCACCTCGTTCATGGCCAGGAAGACCACGCAGGACACCCAGGCCGTGCGCTTGTTGCCGTCGGCGAACGGGCGGCTGACCGTGAGCGACTGCAGCAGGGCGGCCGCCTTGTCGAAGAGATCGCCGTACGCCTCCTGACCGAACAGGGCCGCAGAGGGGAGGTGCACGGCCGACTCCAGCAGCCCCGCGTCACGCACCACGACCACCTGGTCGTCCACGGCCTGCTCGGCGACGGCGAGCACATCCTCGGCCGTCAGGTACACGAACGTCACCTCAGCCGGTCCAGCCCCTTGGGGTCGAAGCGGTACTACTTGACTTCTCGCCCACCCAGCCGCGTCGCCACCCACGCCCCCGCCAGCGCCACCCCCGCCATCGGCAGGAACACCGCCGCGAAGGCCGCCGGGTGGGAGGCGGAGGCGGTGGAGGCGGTGTGGGCGGAGCCCACCGCGCCGCCGCCCAGCGCCGCGAAGACCGCGCCGCCGGCCGCGAGGAGCATGACGTTGGAGAGGCCGTCGGATATCTGGAGGGCGGCGGAGTTGGCGCCCGCCTCCTTGGGGGCCGAGAGCTTGAGCAGGAGCACGCTGGTCGAGGCGATGACCGTGCCCATGCCGAAGCAGCCGACGCCCCAGGCGACCGCGACCACCCACACCGGGACGGCGGTGATCAGCACGCTGGGCGCGGCCGCGATGGCCGCCGCGACCAGGACCATGCCCCCGGGCACCATCCGCTCCCGGTACGGCTCCATGCGCGGCCGCGACTGCACGTACGAACCGAGCGCCCACGTCGCACCGCCGACCGCGAGCGAGAGCCCGGCCGCCGTCGGGGACAGCCCGCGCTGGGTGACCAGCATCAGCGGTACGAAGGACTCCGCCGCGATGAACGACCCGGCCGCGACCCCGCGCAGCAGCACCACCGAGGGCAGCCCGCGCGCCGCCCGGTAGGTGCCGCGCGGCAGCAGCCCCAGGACGGCCGGCACGAGCAGCGCGCCGCCCACCGCCGCCGGGAGCAGCGAGAGCCACCGCACGCCGTGGACAGACGCGGCCTGGCCGGCGTACTGGAGCAGCCCGGCGCCCAGCGAGATGCCGAACGCGAGGCGGATGCGGCGGCGGTCGAAGGCCGGAACGGGGACGCCCGCCTCGGCGGGGCCGGCCGCCGTGCGGCGTATCGCGGGCAGGGCGAGCGCGAGCGGGAAGACGACCAGGACGGGGATGCCGACGAAGACCCAGCGCCAGCCGAGGTGTTCGGTGACCGTCCCGGACACGAGCGGGCCCACGACGGAGGGCACGACCCAGCTCGCGGCGAACGCGGCCAGGATCGCGGGCTGGAGGCGCGCCGGGTAGGCGCGGCCGACGACGACGTACAGGGCGACGATCACGAGTCCGCCGCCGAGCCCCTGGACCGCCCGGCCGAGGATGAACAGCCACATCGCGTCCGCCGTGCCGGAGAGCAGCAGCCCGGCGGCGAAGGCGCTGATGCCGGTGGCGAGGGGGGCGAGGGGGCCGCTGCGGTCGGACCACTGGCCGGACAGCACCATGGCGAAGAGGCTGGTGGTGAAGTAGGAGGAGAAGGCGAAGGCGTAGAGGGAGACGCCGTTCAGCTCGCGGGCGGCGACGGGCATGGCCGTGCCGACGGCGGTCGCCTCGAAGGCGATCAGCAGGACGACGGCGATGATGCCGACGCTGAGCGCGCGGTGGGCTCTGCCGAGAACACCGCTCCGGTCGGCGGCGGGTGCGCCGGGTGTCCCGGCGGCTGCGGGCGCGACCTCGGCGTCGCGCGGTTCCAGGGCGGTCATCCGCTCAGAGTAAGGGGCGTACTGGCGAATGACCCCTGTCGTTGGGACGGTGGACGCTCGGCCTTTGGTCGTACGTCCGGGGCTTTCGCCCGGGGCCCCGGCCCGGGCCGGCCGGCCCTACACCGGCAGCACGCACACCGGGACCGGCGCCGCCAGCACCGCGCCCGCCGGCGACAGCCGGCCCGTGCCCCGGTCCACCCGGAACACGGCGACCGTGCCGGACTTCTGGTGGGCGGCGAACAGCAGCGTGCCGGACGGGTCGAGCGCGATGTGCCGGGGGTACGCGCCTCCGGACGGCGTGAGGGACAGCGGCCGCAGCGCCGCGCCGCCGCGTTCGACGGCGAAGACGGCGATGCTGTCGTGGCCCCGGTTGGAGACGTACACGAACCGCCCGTCGGGCGAGACCAGCACCCCCGCCGGGTAGTTGCGCCCGGTGAGCTCGGTGCCGGGCGGGAGCGTCGGCTGCGGGGCGCCGGGGGTCAGGGTTCCGCCGCGCGGGTCGTAACCGCACACGACGAGCGTGCTGTCCAGCTCGTTGACGACGTACGCGTGCCGGCCGCAGGGGTGGAAGGCGAGGTGTCTCGGTCCGGCGCCCGGCCTCGTCGCGGCGCGTCCGCGCTCCTCCAGCCGGCCGGTGCGCGGGTCGAGCCGGTAGGTGTGGACGGAGTCCGTGCCCAGGTCGACGGCGACGACGTACCGCCCGCCGGGATCGGTGACCACCATGTGCGCGTGCGGGCCCGCCTGCCGCTCGGGATCGGGCCCGGACCCGGTGTGCTGTACGACGTCGGTGGCTTCCCCGAGCACGCCGTCGCGCCCGACGGGGTGTACGGACACGCTCCCGCCGGTGTAGTTCGCGGTCAGCAGGAACCGCCCGCCGGGATGCACGGAGAGGTGGCAGGGGTCGGCGCCACCGGTGGCGCGGGCCCGTCCCAGCACCTCGGGCGCCCCGGCCCCGACGCGCACGGCGGTGACGGCGCCCTCGGCGCGCTCGTCGACGGCGTAGAGGGTGCGACGGTCGGGCGAGAGCGTGAGGAAGGAGGGGTTCTGCACGCCCGCGAGCACCCCGGTGGAGGTCAGTTGCCCACTGCGCGGCCGGTAGGAGGCGAGCCCGATGCCGGTGCCGCCGCCGGGCTGGGTGGTGTACGTACCGAGATAGGCGCGGCGCGTCGCCTGTGCGGCCTGCGCGCTCCCGGACACCGCCAGCGCGGCGACGCCGGCGCCGGCCAGTGCGCCGAACCGCCGCCGGGTCACCCCCGTCGCCCCCGTGCCGCTGCCCGCACCCGTCGCCGTACGCACGTCGCTCATGGAAGCCCTCACGCTCTCGGATCGCCGGTGTCGTCCGCCGGCCGTGCAGCGGTCGCGGTCGATGGTGGCCCGCACCACTGCGCGCAGGCAAGGGCCGCGCGCATCCGTTCGCGCGCCGCCCCCGGGCGCGACGGCGCTCACGGAGCCACCTTGCTCTCGTGCAGTCGCGCGAGGATCTCCCCGACCGTCACCTCCGGTGTCTGCCGGGCGGTGTCCAGCCACAGTCCGATCCGCTCCGTCTCCTCGCGCAGCACCCGGTCCAGGCCCTCCACGGTCCAGCCCGCCCCGTAGCCGGTCTTCGCCCGTCCCGCCTCACGGGCGGCCACCGCTTCCCGGCCGGGGGCGAGCACCACGACGTACAGGGGGCGGGTGCGTACGAGCCGGACGTACGCCGCCAGCTGCTCGCCCACCACCACGTCCTGCACGACCGCGGTCCAGCCGCTGCGCGCGTACTCGTCGGCGACGGAGGCCGACAGGCGGTGGCGCAGCCGGAGCTGGGCCAGGGCCTCTTCGCCCGCCCCGGGCAGCATCTCCTCGCGCCCGGAGACGATCGTCCGGCGGAAGGCGTCGCCGCGTACGTGGGCGGCGCGCGGCAGGCGCTCGGCGAGCGCCTGCGCGACGGTCGACTTGCCCGCGGCCATGACACCGGTGACCAGGATGACGGCGGGACCGGGCGCTTCGTCCATGGACCGACCCTAGCGGCAGGGCGTTCGGGCGCCACCGGGAATCGCGTGGCCCGCCCGGTCCGCCCGGCTACGGACCGGGTACGGCGACCGCCGCCTGGGGGCGGATCGGCAGGCGGTTGACCGGGCGGCCGGTGGCCGCCCGGACCGCCGAGGCGACCGCCGCCGGGGACGTGACCACCGGGACCGCGCTGACCGGCTTCGCGCCGAAGGGGGCGACCACGTCGCGCTCCTCCACCAGCTTCACGATGCGGATGTCCGGGGTGTCCAGGGACGTCGGGAGCGCGTAGTGGGTGAGGTCGGGGTGGCGGATCAGGCCCCGCGGGGTGCGGAGGTTCTCCGTCAGGGCCGCGCCCACGCCCTGTGTGACGCCCGCCTCGATGCGGGTGGCCAGCTGGGCCGGGTTGAGGACGCGGCCCACGTCCTGGGCCACCGCCATCTCCACCACCCGGATCGAACCCAGCTCGATGTCCACGTCCACGATCGCGCGGATCGCGCAGAAGGCCAGGCCCACGAAGGCGTCGCCCTGGCCCGTGTCGTCGAGCGGTTCGGTGGGGTGGGGGCGGCACTGGGCCGTGGCCCAGAGCTCCTTGCCCTCCATCGCCTCCATCACCGTGGTGGAGAGGACCCCGTCGTACGAGGTGATCTTGCCGTCGGCGATCTGCAGGAGCTCCGTCGACATGCCGAACTTGTGGGCCAGCGGCTGGAGGAGTTGGGTGCGGACCATCTTCGCCGCGCGTTCCACCGCCCCGCCCGACACCCAGGTGTGGCGGCCGTGCGTCGCGGGGCCGGCCGGGGGCTGGTCCGTGTCGACCGACGCCACGTGGACCTCTTCGACGCCCAGGACCTCCTGGACGATCTGGCGCGCGAGCGTGGTGAAGCCCTGGCCGGTCTCGACCGCCGCGCAGATGACCGTGGCCACGCCGTCGTGGACCTTCACCGTGGCGGTGGAGACCTCGTCGGTGCCCTCCGCGCCCAGCATGTGCACCATGCCGACCGCGTAGCCGACCCCGCGGCGCACGGCGGCGGGATCGCCCGCGCCCTCCGGGCCGCCCGGCAGCAGCCACTCCTCCCGGGGGGTGTCCTTGGGGAGGGCGGGGAGGGGGTAGTCGCGTACGGATCGGAGGAGTTCGGCCACGGGGGCCGGGCAGGTCACCGTCTGGCCGGTGGGCAGCAGGTCGCCGGTGGCCAGGACGTTGCGCAGGCGCAGTTCCGCCGGGTCGATGCCCAGCTTCGCCGCGAGCTTGTCCATCTGGCCCTCGTACGCCGCGCACACCTGGAGGGCGCCTTCGCCGCGGACGTGGCCGGACGGGGGGTTGTTCGTACGGACCGCCCAGCCCTCGACGAAGGCGTGCGGCACGACGTACGGGCCGCAGGCGAAGGACACCGCCGCCGCGAGGGATTCGGAGGAGGCGTCGGCGTACGCGCCCGCGTCCAGGAGGATCTGTGCCTCGACCTTCACCAGGCGGCCCTCGGCGTCCGCGTGGTGGCGGTAGCGCAGGAGCGTCGGGTGGCGGTGGGCGTGGCCGAGGAAGGACTCCTCGCGGGTGGCGGCCAGCTTGACCGGGCAGCCGGTCCTGAGCGCGAGGAGGCCCAGCGGGATCTGGAAGCTGCCGTCCTCGCGGTCGCCGGTGGCGCCCGGGACGCCCGTGACGACGACCTTCACGCGCTCCTGCTCCAGGCCGAAGCAGGCGGCGGCGCGGTCGCGGTCGGTGTGCGGGTCGGTGGACGCCGTGTAGAGCTCCACGCCGCCGTCGGGGCGCGGGACGGCCAGGCCGGCCTCGGCCCCGATGGGCGCCGGGTCCTGGCGGCCGATGCGGTACAGGCCCTCCACGATCACCTCGCCCGTGACTTCCGGGTCGCCGAAGCTGAGGGGGATGTGGCGGATGAGGTTGCCGTCGGGGTGCAGGGGGTCGGCCGCGAAGGCCTGTTCCGGGTCGGTGACCGGTTCGAGGATCTCGTACTCGACCGCGATGGCGGCGGCGGCCAGGCGGGCCGTGTCGGGGTGGTCGGCGGCCACCGCGGCGATCGCCTCGCCGTGGTGGCGGACCAGGTCGGAGGCGAAGACGGGGCGGTCGACGACGCTGCGGCCGTGCGCGGGGTCGCCCGGCACGTCCTCGTGGGTGACCACCGCCCGTACACCGGGCATTTCGGAGGCGGCGGAGGTGTCGACCGAGACGATCCGGGCGTGGGCGTGCGGGGAGCGCAGGACCGCCGCCCAGAGCAGCCCCTCGGCCCACAGGTCGGCCGCGTACGGGAACGTGCCCTCCGTCTTCGCGCGCGCGTCGGCCGGGGGAAGGGAAGCGCCGATGCCGTGGGTGGGCGGCTCGGTCCGGGTGCCGTCGACCGCCGGTGCGCCGGTCGCGGTGGCCGCGTCGTTGCTCACGCCATGCCTCCGTCGTGCGGGTGCTCGTGCGGGTGGGGCTGCTGGACACCGCCCGCGCCCGGGGGCGCCTGGTGCGGGATGCGGGCTTCCTCGGCCGCGGCGGTCGCCTCGCGCTCGGCGACGACCTCGCGCACGGCTTCGAGCACGCCCCGGTAGCCGGAGCAGCGGCAGAGGTTGCCGCAGAGCGCCTGGCGGGTCTCCAGCTCGGTGGGGGCGTGGTTGCCCTCGAGCAGGTCGTGGACGGTCATGGCCATGCCGGGTACGCAGAAACCGCACTGGACCGCGCCGCAGTTGGCGAGGGCCCGCTGGACGTCGGACGGCCGGCCGTCGGTGGCCAGGCCCTCGACCGTACGGACCTCGCTGCCGGCGGTGGTGGCGGCGGGGACGAGGCAGGAGGCGACGAGACGGCCGTCGACCTGGACGGCGCAGGCGCCGCACTCGCCCTGGGAGCAGCCGTCCTTGGCGCCGGCGAGGCCGAGGCGCTCGCGCAGGACGTACAGCAGGGACTCGCCGATCCAGGCGTCGGTGACGGGGCGGTCGGCGCCGTTCACGTGCAGGACGTAGGAGGCGTGGGGGTGCTCGCTGTGGGCGGGCTCGCCGGGGGCGGGCTCGTGGTGGGCGTCTGCCGGGGGGGCCGCGGGCGCGGTGCCGGGGGCTTCGGGGCCGGTGCCGCGCGGGAGCGTCCCCCCGGGCGCCGGACGTTCGGGTACGGGGACTTCTCCGGGGTGGTCGCGTTCGGCGCCCTGCGGGGAGCGCCCCGGCACCTCCTCTCCCGCCGCCGCGGCCTGTTCGGCGGGGGCGGTCGCGTCCTCCTGCGGCGGGTGCGGCTCGAAGTCGTGCGCCGGCCCGGGGGCCGCCCAGGGGGCGGGGGCTCCGCCCGCGTCGGCCGCGGTCGCCCAGGGGGCCGGCGCTCCGCCCGGCAGGGTGTCCGAAGGGTGCGCGCCGCCCCACTGGGACGCCAGTGCCGACATCGTGAACTCGCCCGACTCGTCCGGGAGGTCGCCGTCGGCCACCGGGACCGTCCACTGGCCCGTGAGTTCGGACGCGACCGGGGGCGTGGGCGCCGGGGCCGTGTCGAAGCTCCACTGGCCCGTGGTCCCCGGGTCGTGCGCGGGCGCGTCCGTGCCCTCGGGCTCCGGCCACCGCATCTCGCCCGGTACCGACGGTGCGGCCCAGGTGACGCTCTCCCCCGGCGCCTGCGGGGTGATGTGAGGCGGCACGTAGTCGTGTCCGGGGGCCGCCAGCGGGTCGCCGAAGTCCGGCATGCCCTCGGGCAGCTGTACGAACGCCGTGGCGTCGGCGTCGTACTCGCCGCCCTGCGGGGTCGGCTGCCAGGTACCGGGGTGCGGAGGCCCCCCGGGGTTCTCGTTCTCGCTCACGACAGTGCCCTCCCCAGCGCTCGTCGGGCCAGCGCGGCGACGGTGCGCCGCAGGTGCAGTACGGCGGGCGGCAGTGCTGCCTCGGTCCCGTCCGCCGGGTCCGGGATGCAGGCGGCGGCGACGTACTCGCCGAACGCGGCGCACGCCTCCGGCGCCAGCTTGCGGTCCGCGTCCCACTCGATCAGCGAGGCGATCCAGGCCTCCGCCTCCAGGGGCCGCAGCGGCACCTGCGCGATGGCACCCACCGCGCACCGCACCTCGCGCCGCGCCGGGTCGAGGACCAGGGCGACGGACGCGGTCGCGCGGCCGGGACCGGTGCGGCCGGTGGCCTTGACGAAGACCTGCGGGGCGTGCAGCAGCGGTACGCGCACGAAGCCGATCAACTCGCCCGCGCCCAGCATGTCGCGGCCGGCGAGGAGGTGGGAGACGGGGGTCTCGCGGCGTGCGCCGCCCGGCCCCGCGATCACCAGCGTCGCTTCCATCGCGGCCAGTACGGGCAGGGTGTCGCCGGTGGGCGCGGCGGTGACGATGTTGCCGCCGAGCGTTCCCGCGTTGCGGATCTGGGGCGGTCCCGCGGCGCGCGCGGCCGCCGCGAGCGCCGGGATGAGGGCCGCGAAGTCGGGCCGTCCCATCCGGGCGTGCGTGAGACCGGCGCCGAGCAGCGCGTTCCCGTCCTGGTACTGCCAGCCCCGGATCTCGCTGATCCGGCCGAGCCCGACCAGGGCCGCGGGCCGCAGCTGCCCGGAGTTCACGGATGCCATCAGGTCCGTACCGCCCGCGACGGGCACGGCGGCAGGCATGGCGGTGAGTGCCGCCACGGCCTCGTCGAGCGAGGCCGGGAGCGTCACGGACTGCGCCGCCCGCGGTGCGTGCGTGGTCAACCCAGCTGCCCCTTCCCGGTGTCCCGGCTGTCCCGCCTGTTGCGCCGTACCGTACGTGCTCACAGCCCGGACGAGGCAACTCTGGCACATCCTGCGAACCGTTCGACGCGAGGGTCCACTAGGAACCCCTCGTCCCCGACCAGGGCATTCGCCCGCTTTCGTACTCCATTGGCGGTGAGTGCGAATTGCCACTCTTCAGCGAATCTCATGCGACTTACGACGTATGCCGAGCCGGGACCCCACGGTCCCAGGCCCGGCACGGCGCGGCACTCTTCTTGCCTCGGGGCTCACACGTTTGGGGGCGCCCCCTCGATCGGGCGTCCGAGAGCGGCGTGGTCGCCGTCGGGGGCCGGGCGCTTCTGCCAGGGCAACGGGCCGCCCGGTGGCCGGTAATCGACCCCCAGTGCGTCAAGCCGCCGGTAATGCCCGGTCATTCGCGCCTCGAAACCGGCGAAGTCGCGTTCGGCGGGTGCCGGCAGGTCCGCCCAGGCGACCTCGGCGAAGGCGGCCAGGCGGGGGAACGCCTGGTAGTCGACGCGGCTCTGGTTCTCCATCACCTCGGTCCAGAGGTTGGCCTGGGTGCCCAGGATGTGCCGCGCCTCTTCGGGTGCGAGGCCGGGGGGCACGGGCTCGAAGCGGTAGACGTCCTCCAGGGTGCGCACGTAACCGATGGGCATCGGCTCGTCCGGGCCGCCGTGCTGGCGGTGGTCCAGGTACACCTGCTGCTCGGGGCACATGACGACGTCGTGGCCGGCCTTCGCGGCTGCGATCCCGCCCGCGTAGCCGCGCCAGGAGGAGACGGCGGCTCCCGGCGCGAGGCCGCCTTCGAGGATCTCGTCCCAGCCGATGAGGCGGCGGCCGCGGGCGGTGAGCCAGGTGTCGAAGTGGCGGACGAACCAGGACTGGAGTTCGTCCTCGTCGGCCAGGCCGAGTTCCTCGATGCGGGCCCGGGCGGCCGGGGACCGCCTCCACTGGTCCTTCATCACCTCGTCGCCGCCGATGTGGATGAAGGTGGAGGGGAAGAGTCCGAGGACTTCCTCGAACACACCCTCGTAGAAGCGGAGGGTGCTGTCCGTGGGGGCGAGTACGTTCGGGTTGATGCCCCAGGTGTCCCAGACGGAGAGGGGCGCAGTGGCGACGTCCGTGTTGCCCAGTTCCGGATACGCGGCGATGGCCGCCTGCGAATGGCCCGGAATGTCGATCTCGGGGACGACGGTGATGTGCCGCTGCGCCGCGTACGCGACGATCTCGCGGATGTCGTCCTGCGTGTAGTAACCGCCGTGCGGTGTCCGCGTCCACAGGCCGGAGGCCCGGTGGCCGTATTGGGTGCGCGGCCGCCACGCGCCGGTCTCCGTCAGTTTCGGGTGGCGCTCGATCTCGATGCGCCAGCCCTGGTCGTCGGTGAGGTGGAAGTGGAAGACGTTGAGCTTGTGCGCGGCGAGCAGGTCCAGGTAGCGCAGTACGCCGTCCTTGGGCATGAAGTGGCGTGACACGTCGAGCATCAGGCCGCGCCAGGCGAAACGCGGCTTGTCCTCGATGGCCACCATCGGTACGGACCACCGACGCGCCGGGTCGACGGGCGCGCGCCGGAAGGCGTCCGGGCCGAGCAGCTGGCGCAGCGTCTGGGCGCCCCAGAAGACGCCTGCCGGGCCGCCGCCCTCGATGAGGACGAGGTAGCCGTCGACGACCAGGCGGTAGCCCTCGGGGCCGAGTTCCCGTGCGGTGTCGGGGTCGATCCGCAGCTCGACGCGGTTGCCGTCGAGGCCGGCGTCGGTGCCGTCCGCCAGCGGCAGCCCGGTGGCGGCGCCCACCGTGGCGCGCAGCCACTGGGCGACGCCCTCGGTGCCGGGGTGGGCGAACAGCGCGGTGTCGTGGCCGAGGGGGTAGTGGCCCTGGGCGGGGGGCGCCCAGGCGGCGGCTCCGGGAGCCGGTACCAGATCGAGCATGGCGTCAGTCCTTAACCGCTCCGCCGAGTCCCGAGACCAGGCGTCGCTGTACGAGTACGAAGAAGACGAGCACCGGGACGGTCATCACCGTCGAGGCTGCCATGATCCCTCCCCAGTCGTTCTCCTCCGGTTTGAAGAAGACCAGCAGTGCCATCGGAAGTGTCGACTGCGAGGTGTCGCTGATGATGAAGGACTTGGCGAAGAGGAAGTCGTTCCAGGCCGAGATGAAGGAGAAGACACTGGTCGCGACGAGTCCGGGGAAAACCAGCGGGAAAAGGATCTGCCACAGGAAACGGGAACGGCTCGCGCCGTCGATGTACGCCGCCTCTTCCAGCGCCTCGGGAACGGCTTTCACGAATCCGCGGAGCATCCACACCGCGAAGGGCAGCGAGAAGGCGATGTGCGGCAGGATCAGCGAGCCGAGCGTATTGAGCTGTCCGAAGTCCCTCATCAGGAAGAAGAGGGGGATCGTCAGCGCCTCGACCGGCACCATCTGGGCGACCAGGAACATGATCAGGAGGGTGGTGCGGAAGGTGAAGCGGAATCGGGTGACCGCTGTCGCCGCGAGAAAGGCGATCAGGGCGGAGGCGATCACGACCACCGACGCGACCAGCAGGCTGTTGAGGAAATAGCGGCCGAATTCCTGCTGTTCGAAGACGCGCCGGAAGGAGTCGAGCGAGGGGGAGAGCGTCCAGGGTCTGGCCTCCGTCGACTGGATTTCGCCCGCCGGTTTGAAGGCGGAAAGCACCATCCAGTAGAGGGGGAAGGCGACGGCCAGTGCGATCAGCAGCGCGGACGCCTCGGCGGCGAGGCGCCAGGGGCGGCGTACAGGACTCATAGTTCCTCTCCCTGGCGTCGCAGCAGGCGCAGGTACCCGAGGGTGACCGCGAGCAGGATCAGCAGCATCACGACGCCGATCGCCGCGCCCAGGCTGTACTGCGAGGACGCGAAGGCCTTCTGGTAGGCGTAGACGTTGAGGACGAGGTTCTGGCCGGCGATGCCGCCGCCGTTCGTCATGACGTAGATCTGGGTGAAGATCTTGAAGTCCCAGATGACCGACTGGATGGTGACGACCACCAGGATCGGCCGCAGCATCGGCGCCGTGACCGACCGCCAGATCCGCCACTGCGAGGCCCCGTCGAGGGACGCCGCCTCCAGCACCTCCGCCGGGATCGCCCGGATGCCCGCGTAGACGGTCACCATCACGAACGGGAACGAGCACCAGACCACTTCGAGGAGGACGAGCGCGAAGGCGCTGTAGCGCCCGTACGTCCACGAGTGGTCGCCGAGCCCCAGCACCTTGTTGACGGGGCCGAAGTCCGGGTCGAAGAGGAACACCCAGACGGTGGACCCGGTGATCGCCGGGGTCGCCCACGCGCCGAGCGCGGCCATCATCAGCGCGAGGCGCGGTACGGCCCGTACGCGCGTCAGCAGCACGGCCAGCGCGCAGCCGAGGGAGAGCGTGGCGAGGACGCAGGCGGCCGCGAAGACGACGGTCGCCAGGAGCACCTGCCAGAACTGAGGGTCGCCGAAGAGCGCGGTGTAGTTCCCCAGGCCCTTGAAGGCGGTCGGTTCACCGCCGCTGACCTGCGCCTGGGTGTACTCCAGGAAGGAGATCAGGCCGAGCTGGTAGATCGGGTAGACGAGCAGGCCGCCCAGGACGACGAGGGCCGGCGCGAGGTAGAGCCACGGCGTCCAGCCGCTGCCGCGTCGTGCGATCGCGTTCATACCGCTCAACGCGCCGCGCCGAACGCGTCGTTCATCTTCTTCGCCGCGTCGCCGGAGGCCGCCACCACGTCCTTGCGGCCGCTGACGACCTCCTGGAACATCGTCGGCAGGACGAGTGAGGAGTCGATCTGCGCCCAGCCCGGCGAGGCCGGGGCCGCCTTGGCGCCCGCCTCGAGCGTCTCGATGAAGGGCTCGACGAACGGCTCCTTCCTGGCCGCCGTCTCGCGCACGTCGGTGTACGTCGGCAGGAAGCCCATCGCGTCGAAGAGCTCGCCCTGCGTCTTCTTGCCGGCCAGCTGCTTCATCAGGTCGACGGCGAGCGTGCGGTGCGAACTGCTCTTCAGTACGCCGAGGTTGTTTCCGCCCGCGAACGCCGGGGCGATCTCGCCCGCCTTCACACCGGGCAGCGGCACCACCGCGTACTTGCCCTTCACCGTGCCGGCCTCGACGGCGGCGTGGCTGAAGTCGCCGCCGATCGCCATGCCGGCCCTGCCGGACGCGAAGGCGGTGACGGTGTCGTTGCCGCCCATCTCGGCGCACTTGGCGGCCGGGCAGTTGTCGGGGCCGAAGAGCGAGGTGTACGCCTTGATGCCCTTGCGGGCCGCGGGGCCGTCGATGGCGGAGGTGTACGTTCCGCCGCTCTCCTCGGCGAGTTCGCCGCCGTTGGCCCAGATGAAGGGCATCGCGCCGTACGTGTACGCACCGCCGACCGCGAGCCCGTACATGGCCGGTTTCGCCCTGCGGATCTTCTTCGCGGTGGCGGCGAGCTCGGCCTGCGACTTCGGCGGCTCCAGTCCCAGCTCCTCGAAGACGTCGGTGCGGTAGTACAGGGCGCGTACGCCGACGAAGAGCGGGGCGCCGTAGACCTTTCCGCCGACCGTCACCGACTGCCTGGCGGCCGGGTCGATGTCCTCGGCGTCGGCCCAGGCGCCGAACTCCTCGGTGACGTCGGCGAGTCCGCCGTCCTTGACGTAGCCGGCGGTGTCGGTGTTGCCGTACTCGATGAGGTCGGGGGCGCTCTTGGGGTCGTTGAAGGCGGCCTTGATCTTCTGGGCGCGGGTCTCGACCGGTATGTACTCGATCTCGACCTCGGCGCCCTCGTGCCGCGCGCGGAAGGCGTCGACGGCGCGGTCGACGACCTTCTGCTTGGGCGCGTTGCCGACCTCCTGGAAGAGCCAGACACGCAGGGTGCCGCTCTTCTCGTCCTTCTTCGCGCTGTTGTCGGAGGTCTGCGGGGCGCAGGCGGTGGCGGTCAGGCCGGCCAGCACGAGTGCGGCTGCCGGCACGGCGATTCGGGCAGAGAGCTTCATCCGGGACTCCTGTGAGTCGGCATTGCAACATGCGCAACGTCGGTTTCGCACTGCACAACAGGCAGGAGGCTAAAGGGAGCCCCACAGGGCCGACAAGAGGTCTGAACCACTTGGGCGCCGTCTCCACCACCTTGTGACCGGCGCGAGCACTCCGTGCAACGCGGACGGCCCCCGCGGCGCGCCGATGCGCGCCGCGGGGGCCGTCCCCCTGTTCCCGCTTACCGCTGCCGCGTACTACTTCTTTCCGCTGTTGTCCTTGCCGCCCTTGTCCTTGCCGCCGCCCGCGCCGAGGTCCTCGAAGATCTCCTTGCACATGGGGCAGACCGGATACTTCTTCGGGTCACGGCCCGGGACCCAGACCTTGCCGCAGAGCGCCACGACGGGCGTACCGTCGAGTGCGCTCGCCATGATCTTGTCCTTCTGGACGTAGTGGGCGTACCGCTCGTGGTCTCCGTCGCCGCGCGAGGTCTGCGGCGTCGGCTCGACGAGGGTCCCCGTACCTGCCCCGCGCTCGGGCTCGGGCTCAAGAGTGCTCATGACGTCCAAGGGTACCCACGCACGCGGATTCCCGGGAGCTTCGGCCGTCCGCCGGACGCGGCGCGCGTCCCGGCGCCGGGTCAGTTGAGCGAGGGGTCGTCCGGGTACGTCGCGATCATCGCGAGCCTGCTGCGCTGCCTGCGCAGTACGGCCCGCCACAGGCCCTCCGGCTCCGGCGACGACACGTCGCCGGGCTCCGACTCCACGACGTACCAGGCCCCGGTCTTCAGCTCCTCCTCCAGTTGCCCGGGGCCCCACCCCGAGTAACCGGCGAAGATGCGCAGCGAGCCGAGCGCCGCCGCGAGGAGTTCCGGCGGGGCCTCCAGGTCGACCAGGCCGATCGCGCCGTGCACCCGCCGCCAGCCGATGGGGTCCCCCCTGCCCGAGCGCAGCCGGGACCCCGGGGAGAGGCTCTCGTCGCCGGGGACCACCGCGACGCCGAGCGCGGAGTCCAGGGAGACCGGGCCGCCCTGGAAGACGACGCCCGGATCGCCCGCCAGGGGCGCCCAGGGCAGCAGGATGTCGCCGACGCCCACCGGCGTCGGGCGGTTGAGGACCACGCCGAGCGAGCCCTCCTCGTCGTGGTCGAGCAGGAGCACCACCGCGCGGTCGAAATTCGGGTCCGCCAGGGCCGGGCTGGCCACCAGCAGCCGCCCTGTGAGAGAGGACACCTCCGTCATGGCAGACATGATCCCGCACATCGGCCCTCCGGGGGGAGCGGACGGCACTGCGCACGCGTGCGCAGCTCAGGGCGTACTGCGGCAGCGGGGGCGCGCACCGGCGGAACGTCACCCTCCGCAGAGGCCGCTGTGCGGAGCGTGTTGTGTCTGATTCATGACACCCGCGAAGCCCGCTTGGCCTTATGGCACAGGGGTAGTCGCCCCTTACTCTTTTCTCTGGCCACCTGTCCGACCACACCGGAACGCGAGATCCATGACCGGCACTGAAGATGTACTGCTCGTCCACGGCGGCACCCCGCTCGAGGGCGAGATCCGCGTCCGCGGCGCGAAGAACCTGGTGCCGAAGGCGATGGTCGCCGCGCTCCTCGGCAGCGGCCCGAGCCGACTGCGCAACGTGCCCGACATCCGTGACGTGCGTGTCGTACGCGGACTGCTCCAGCTGCACGGCGTGACGGTCCGCCCCGGCGAGGAACCGGGCGAGCTGATCCTCGACCCGTCCCACGTCGAGTCCGCCAACGTCGCCGACATCGACGCGCACGCGGGATCCTCGCGCATCCCGATCCTGTTCTGCGGCCCGCTGCTGCACCGGCTCGGCCACGCCTTCATCCCGGGCCTGGGCGGCTGCGACATCGGCGGCCGGCCGATCGACTTCCACTTCGAGGTGCTCCGCCAGTTCGGCGCGACGATCGAGAAGCGCGCCGACGGCCAGTACCTGGAGGCCCCGCAGCGGCTGCGCGGCTGCAAGATCCGGCTGCCGTACCCGTCGGTCGGCTCGACGGAGCAGGTGCTGCTGACGGCCGTGCTGGCCGAGGGCGTCACCGAGCTGTCGAACGCCGCCGTGGAGCCGGAGATCGAGGACCTCATCTGCGTCCTGCAGAAAATGGGCGCGATCATCTCCATGGACACCGACCGGACCATCCGGATCACCGGTGTCGACTCGCTCGGCGGCTACAACCACCGCGCGCTCCCGGACCGCCTGGAGGCGGCCTCCTGGGCGTCGGCGGCGCTCGCCACCGAGGGCAACATCTACGTGCGCGGCGCCCACCAGCGCTCGATGATGACCTTCCTCAACACCTACCGCCGGGTCGGCGGCGCCTTCGAGATCGACGACGAGGGCATCCGCTTCTGGCACCCGGGCGGCCCGCTCAACGCGATCGCCCTGGAGACCGACGTACACCCCGGTTTCCAGACCGACTGGCAGCAGCCGCTGGTCGTCGCCCTGACGCAGGCGTCGGGCCTGTCCATCGTCCACGAGACGGTGTACGAGTCGCGCCTGGGCTTCACCTCCGCGCTGAACCAGATGGGCGCGCACATCCAGCTCTACCGCGAGTGCCTGGGCGGCTCCGACTGCCGCTTCGGCCAGCGCAACTTCCTGCACTCGGCGGTCGTCAGCGGCCCGACGAAGCTCCAGGGCGCGGATCTGGTCATCCCCGACCTGCGCGGCGGCTTCTCGTACCTGATCGCGGCCCTCGCGGCCCAGGGCACGTCCCGGGTCCACGGCATCGACCTGATCAACCGCGGCTACGAGAACTTCATGGACAAGCTGGTGGAGCTCGGCGCGAAGGTCGAGCTGCCGGGCGGCGCGCTCGTCTGAGGTTTCGCCTCAGGTTTTGCCGAGAGTTTGCGTCACGCCGAAGGGGCGGCCATCCGGATCATCCGGATGGCCGCCCCTTCGGCCGTGCTCAGTCCTGTCCGGCGGAGACCGAGGTGCCCTTCGACGCCCGGCCGTCCGCGCCGGCCGAGCCCGGGGCCGATCCGATACTGGCGGCGAGCGTCGCCGTCAGGAGCGCGGCGCCCACCAGCAGGAGGGAACGGCTCGGTCGGGCCGGGTTCGATGCGCGCACGGTCTGCTCCTGGGTCACGGGGGTCACGGTGTCGGCGAAGCCGTTCCTCACCACTTTCCCCGCGTGTAAACCTCCGGATCGGGAATGCGTCCGGAATGTGCCGGAAATACCTCACCTCCGGCCTCCCGGCCCCATTCCGCGCCCCGGCCGGTGCCCCGGCCGACGCCGGCGCCGGCGGCTGGGGACCGTGGCCGGGCTTCTGCGGGGACACGGCGCCCCGCCGGGCCCCGGAGGGCCCTCCTCTCCGCCGGAACCGCCGGGAGGGCCGCAGCGGCGCTCCTGTGCACCAGCACACCTGAGCGGGTACGCCGAAGGGGGCGGCCGCCCGGCACGTTCCGGACGACCGCCCCCTTCGGGGTCTGCCTTGGGTCTTACTTGCCCTTGGCGGCTTCCTTGAGCTTGGAGCCCGCGGAGACCTTCACGCTGTAGCCGGCCGGGATCTGGATCGGGTCGCCGGTCTGCGGGTTACGAGCGGTGCGAGCGGCACGGTGGGTGCGCTCGAAGGTCAGGAAGCCGGGGATGGTGACCTTCTCGTCGCCCTTGGCGACGATCTCACCGACGGTCTCGGCAAGAGCGGCCAGCACGGCGTCGGCGTCCTTGCGGGTCACGTCGGCGCGGTCGGCCAGGGCGGCCACCAGCTCACTGCGGTTCATGTTGTTACTCCCGTGTTCTTCTTGCCTGTAAGGCGTGAGATCGAAGCCGATGCTGCCAGGGCCCTCGGACAGTCCCCGGACCCGGGTCTGTCGTCAGACCCTCGCGCCCAAATACGCATCCTGCCCCCACCAGCGGCGGGAAAGCCAATCCGGCACCCTCCGGAGTCACACGAAAAGCGCCACGGCCTCGTCTTGGTGACGCTCCGTCCGCTGCCGGAAGCGGACCGCAGGCCCCGCGGGACCCTGCGGGTTCATTGCCCGCCACCCTAGAGGGGTCCCTCGGAGCCCGCGACCCGCGACGCGCCGGGCGGATCCCGCCGGGAAGGGCCCGGGGGCCCGGAGGGGTCAGGCGGACGTGGAACCCGTCACAGCGGATCCCGCGGCCTTCGCGGCCGTACGGACGGCGCCCGCGACCGCGCCCGCGACCTTGTCGTTGAAGACGGACGGGATGATGTAGTTCACGTTGAGCTCGTCCTCGGTGACGACGTCCGCGAGGGCGGCGGCCGCGGCCAGCATCATCTCCGTGTTGACGGTCCGCGAGTGGGCGTCCAGGAGGCCGCGGAAGACGCCGGGGAAGACCAGCACGTTGTTGATCTGGTTCGGGAAGTCCGAGCGTCCCGTGGCCACGACGGCGGCCGTCTGACGGGCGATCGCCGGCTCGACCTCCGGGTCGGGATTCGCGAGCGCGAACACGATCGCGCCGTCCGCCATCGCCGCGACGTCGTCGCCGTTCAGGACGTTGGGGGCCGAGACGCCGATGAAGACGTCCGCGCCGGCCACGGCCTCCTTGAGGGTGCCGGTGACGCCCTCCGGGTTGGTGTTGTCGGCGATCCAGCGCAGCGCCGACTCCGGGGCGGCGTCGACGAGGTCCTCGCGGGCCGCGTGCACCACGCCGTGGATGTCCGCGACGACCGCGTGCTTGACGCCCGCGGCGATCAGGAGCTTGAGGATCGCCGTACCGGCCGCGCCCGCGCCGGACATGACGACCCGTACGTCGCCGATCGACTTGCCGACCACGCGCAGCGCGTTGGTCAGCGAGGCGAGCA
This sequence comes from Streptomyces enissocaesilis, assembly GCF_039533765.1. Classification (NCBI taxonomy): domain Bacteria; kingdom Bacillati; phylum Actinomycetota; class Actinomycetes; order Kitasatosporales; family Streptomycetaceae; genus Streptomyces; species Streptomyces enissocaesilis. The sequence goes on from NZ_BAAAUD010000047.1 coordinate 459,823, forward strand.
CCACGATGGCCGTGCCGTGCTGGTCGTCGTGGAAGACGGGGATGTCGAGGGCCTCGCGCAGCCGCGCCTCGATCTCGAAACAGCGGGGCGCGGAGATGTCCTCGAGGTTGATGCCCGCGAAGCCCGGGGCGATGGCCTTGACGATCGCGACGATCTCGTCGGTGTCCTGGGTGTCCAGGCAGATCGGCCAGGCGTCGATGCCCGCGAAGCGCTTGAAGAGGGCGGCCTTGCCCTCCATGACCGGCAGCGCGGCCATCGGGCCGATGTTGCCGAGGCCGAGCACCGCGGAGCCGTCCGTCACCACGGCGACGGAGTTGCGCTTGATGGTGAGGCGGCGGGCGTCCTCGGGGTTCTCGGCGATCGCCATGCAGACGCGCGCGACGCCCGGGGTGTAGATCATCGAGAGGTCGTCACGGTTGCGGATGGGGTGCTTGGACGCCATCTCGATCTTGCCGCCGAGGTGCATCAGGAACGTACGGTCGGAGACCTTGCCCAGCACCACGCCCTCGATCTCGCGCAGTCCCTCGACGATCTCGTCGGCGTGCGCGGTCGAGGTGGCCGCGATCGTGACGTCGATCTGCAGCTTCTCGTGGCCGGAGGCGGTCACGTCGAGACCGGTCACCGACCCGCCGGAGGACTCCACGGCCGTGGTGAGCTGGCTGACCGCGGTCCCGCTCGCGGGGACCTCCAGCCGGACCGTCATCGAGTACGAGACGCTGGGCGCCGTTGCCATGACCGACTTCCTCTGCTTTTCCTGGCTTCATTGCTACGCGGCCGCGGCTGATGCCCCGGCAACGCCTTCCGATGGTCGCACCTACCTACGGGTAGCAGGTAATGCGGTCATTTTGTTTTCGGAAAGTGTTTTCCACCATACGAGAACCGCAGGTGAAACAGAAGAGGTCCGTGGTACCCGGGGGCACCACGGACCTCTTCTTTGTATGTATCTACTACGTATTCAGTGACACCGGCCCGCCATGCTCGCCTCGCGGCAAGTGGTCGCTCGTAGCGACTAAGGTTGGGCCCGGGGGCTTGGATCGAGCCGGTGCCACCCCCAGGCTAACAAACCACCCCGGCAAGCGACTCCCCTGTCGCGTGTTGACTTCGGTTCACTCCCCCAGCAGTGCGGGAACCCCGTCCGGACCGGGCTTGTCGCGCTCCCCGGACACGACCGTGAGCTGCTGCGTCGCACGCGTCAGCGCCACGTACAGCACCCGCAGGCCCGCCGGGGACTCCTCCGCGATCTCGGTCGGCGCCACGACGACCGTCGCGTCGTACTCCAGCCCCTTCGCCTCCAGGCTGCCGAGCGCCACCACGCGCTCGCCGAGCGGCGCGAGCCACGTGCGGGCCTGCGCGCGCCGGTGCATCGCGACGACGACGCCGACGGTGCCGTCCACGCGGTCCAGGAGGCGCTGCGCCTCCTCCCGGGTGGTCCGGGCGAGGTCGTCGTCCCGTACGACGGCGAAGCGCGGCTCCACGCCCGTGGAGCGGACCGCGGCGGGCGACTCCATTCCGGGCATGGCGCGCTGAAGGACCCTGGCCGCGAGGGCGGCGATCTCCGCCGGGTTGCGGTAGTTCACGGTGAGCGTGAAGCGGCGGCGCGGGCGGGCGCCGAGGGCCTCGTCGCGGGCCGCGGCCGCCTCGTCCGGGTCGGTCCAGGAGGACTGCGCCGCGTCGCCGACGATCGTCCAGGTGGCGTGCCGCCCGCGGCGGCCGACCATCCGCCACTGCATGGGCGTGAGGTCCTGGGCCTCGTCGACGATGACGTGCGCGTACTCCGTGCGCTCCTGCGCGAGCCGCTCGGCCCGCTCCCACTGCGTCTCCTCGCGCCGCGGCATCAGCTCCTCCAGGCCGCTGAGCTGGTCCAGCGGGTCGTACTCGCGCTTGCGCCGGGGGCGGACCGGGGCACCGAGCAGGGTCTGGAGCTCGTCGAGGAGCGCCACGTCGTGCACGGACAGCGGGCCGTTGCCGTCCGCGTCCAGGCGGCGCAGGGAGCGGGCCAGCTGGCGGGTCTCGCGCGGGTTCAGCACACGGCGGGCCCAGCGGCCCAGGCGCTTGTCGTCGGCCATGGCTGCGAGCACCCGGCGCGGGGTGAGCTCGGGCCACCAGGCGTCGAGGAACGCGATGAAGTCGGTCTCGGTGGAGACGTCCTCGTCGAAGCCGGAGCGGAGCTCGGCGATCAGCTCCTGGTCCGTGTACCGGCCGCGGCCGCTGGACTTCGACCAGAGCGCGTCCAGGAGGAGCTTGCGGGCGCGGGGGCGCAGCAGGTTGACGGGGGCGGTGCCGCTGAGGACGTTGTGGCGGATGCGCTTGAGGTCCTCGGCGTCCAGCTCCACGCGCTGGCCGAAGGCGACCACGCGCAGGCGGGTGGGGACCCTGGTCCCGCCGGGTGCGCTCTCCTCCTCCTCGCCGAAGGACAGCTGGCCGTCCTCGGCGGGGGCCGCCGGGGCGGGCGGCGCGTCCAGGGCGCCGCGCGCCGCGTGGCGCAACACCTTGAACATGCGGGAGGAGCCCTTGATGCGGGCGATGTTCGGTTCGTCGTACGTCGACGCCTCCGCGCCGTCGACCAGCGAGCCCACCGCGCGGATCGCGACCTGGCCCTCCTCGCCGAGGGAGGGCAGGACGCCCTCGGTGTACGCGACGAGCAGGGGCGTGGGGGACACGACGAGGATGCCGCCCGCGTACCGCCGCCGGTCCTGGTAGAGCAGGTACGCGGCGCGGTGCAGGGCCACGGCGGTCTTGCCGGTGCCGGGGCCGCCGGAGACCTCCGTGACGGAGGCGGCGGGGGCGCGGATGACCATGTCCTGCTCGGCCTGGATGGACGACACGATGTCGCGCATGGTGTGGCTGCGGGCCTGCCCGAGCGCCGCCATCAGGGCGCCGTCGCCGATGACGGGCAGCGGGGCGCCGTCGAGGGCGGCGGTCAGCTCCGGGCGCATCAGGTCGTCCTCGACGCCGAGCACCTTGCGGCCCTTGGAGCGGATGACCCGGCGGCGTACGACGCGGCCCGGCTCCTTGGGCGTGGAGCGGTAGAACGGCGCGGCGGCCGGGGCGCGCCAGTCGATGACCAGCGGGGAGTAGTCGGAGTCGAGTACGCCGATGCGCCCGATGTGCAGGGTCTCGGCGATCTCCGCGGTGAGGTCGGGGCGTACCGCGTCCTCGGCCGGCTCCACCGAGGTGTACGCGCCGTCCGGGCCCTTCTCGCCGTCCCTGCCCAGGAGCAGGTCGATGCGTCCGAAGAGGAAGTCCTCGAACTCGTTGTTGAGCCGGTTGAGGTGGATTCCGGCGCGGAAGACCTGCGCGTCGCGCTCGGCGAGCGCGCCGGGCGTGCCGACCTGGCCGCGCTGGGCGGCGTCGTTCATGAGGAATTCCGCCTCGTGGATCTTCTCCTCCAGACGGCGGTACACCTGATCCAGATGATCCTGTTCCACACCGATCTCACGTGTCCGCGCCGACTCCTGGACGAAGGAGTCGGACACGGAATTCACGGAATCGACAGCGGCATCCTGCGCGGCCACCGAGGCCCCCTTCTGACGTGCTGCGGGCAGCCGTCAACCGTACGCGACGGGGGGCCGCGACCGCACCTGCCAGGATCGGGGAATTGCACTGGTCTGTCAGGCTTCGACCTCGACCAGGCGCTTTCCGTCGAGGGTCCGGACCTCGAAGTGGTCGATCTCGCCGCGGCTCATCGCCGCGCCGCCGTGGACGTACAGCGGGTTCTTCGCCGCCTTGTGGGTGCTGTCCGGGATGCCGTAGCCCCACGCGGGGACGGCCCAGGTCGTGACCGTTTCTTCCGCGCCGTCCTTCGAGACGGCGATCAGACTGCACTTCAGCGGGCCCTTGACGTTCTTGAGTTCCAGGACGGTGTGGGTGCCCCAGCCCTTCCTCTCCAGGCCGACGGCCGCGCTGACCTTGGTCGTGGCATCGGTCGCGGCGACCTTCTCCTCCATGTGGTGGAAGAAGGCGTCCTCGGCCGGGCCGGTGGGGTGGACCCCTCCCGCGACGTTGCCGGCCGGGCCTCCCCTGCCGTCCCTGCCGTCGCCGTCCGAGGTGGCCAGGAGGGTGACCGCGGGGCCGCCGACGGCCAGTACCGCGGCGGCCGCGACCAGGTAGAGCCCGCGGCGGCGGCTCCGCGCGCGGCCCGCCGTGACCTCGTGGGTCAGCCGGCCGAGGAGCTGGGGGCCGGGCTCGGTCGACCGCGGCGGCGGGCCCGGGGATTCGGCCAGGGCCGCCATCATCGGCTCCAGGCCCGCGAAGTCGTCGAGCTGGGCGGCGCAGTGGTCGCAGCCGGCCAGGTGGGCCTCGAAGGCGGTGGCGTCCGCGTCGTCCAGGATGCCGAGCACGTAGGCGCCGACGGCGTCGTGCCCGGAGTGCCGGTCGTACGTCGTCATACCGTCACCCCTCGTTCCTCCAGCGCGAGCTTCATCGAGCGCAGTGCGTAGAAGACCCGGGACCTGACGGTCCCGCTGGGTATGCCCAGCACTTCGGCCGCCTCGTTGACCGTACGCCCTCTGAAGTACGTCTCGACCAGCGCTTCCCGGTGGGCGGGGGTCAGGTCGTCGAGCGCGTCGGAGAGCGTCATCAGCCACAGCGCCTTGTCGATCTGGTCCTCCGCGGGCATGACCTCCAGCGGCGACGGATCGACCTCCTGCGGCCGGGCCTGCCGGCTGCGGTGGTTGTCGATGACGATGCGGCGCGCGACCGTCACCAGCCAGGGGCGGACGGAGCCGGTGGCCCGGTTGAGCCGGCCGGCGTTCTTCCAGGCGCGGATGAGCGTCTCCTGCACGACGTCCTCGGCGCGCTGGCGGTCGCCGGCGACGAGGCGCAGTACGTAGGCGAGCAGCGGCCCGGCGTGTTCGTGGTAGAGCGCTCGCATCAACTCCTCTTCGGGGCCCGGCCTTTGGGCGCGTGGGCGGTCGCTGCGATGTCGAGCCCTGTGCTGACGGCTATCGGCCACGGCCGCATCCTCGCGCACCCGAACCTCCCGGTCGAGACCCTGTGTGGCTCCCTCCCCCCTCACTACGCAGGCGTGCGGCGATCGACTCAACGCGATCCGGGGAAACTTTCGGCGCGCGCCGCCGCCAGGACCCGGCGCCGGTGCCGGGCGACCCGTTCCCGGTTGCCGCACATCTCGCTGGAGCACCAGCGCCTGCGGCGGCCCCTGGACGTGTCCAGGTACAGGCGGCGGCAGTTGTCGCCCTCGCACTCGCGCAGGCGGGCGCGGGCCACGGGGTCGGTCAGCAGGTCCACCGTGTCGCGGGCGACGGCGGCGAGCAGGGCCGCGCGTCCGGGGGCGCCGCCGACGAGCGTCCTGGCCCAGGCGCCGTCCGGGGTGCGGACGGCCCTGACGGCGGGGGGCGGGGCGGCGGCCAGGGTGTTGACGCGGTCGAGGGCGTGGGGGGCGGGGCGGCCCTCCAGCTCCGCACGGGTCAATGCGCCGATGTGGGCGCGTACTTCGGTGAAGTCGTGGAGCCACGCGTCGTCCACAGCGTCCAGGGGCGTGTCGTGGGGTACGAGCCGTGTGCCCACCAGCCACTCCCGGAGGCACCGCGGGTGGCTCAGCCGCTCGGTGGGGTCCGGGCCTGTCGCCACCAGGTCCAGGCAGACCCGGCCGGAAACGAACCGCGATCCGCAGGTGCCCGTGTCCGTCGCCATGCGTCTGTCACCGCCTCGGGGTCACCGGTGGGATCCCACCCAGAGTGCCCGGGGACGCGGTCGGCCGGAACCCCTCCTACCGGTGCAGGATCCGCTGGAAGAGCCTGTGGTCGCGCCACTCGCCGTCGATGTGGAGGTAGTGGGGGGCGATGCCGATCTCCTCGAAGCCGTTCTTGGCCAGGACGCGTTGCGATGCGGCGTTGGTGAGGAGGGTGCCGGCCTCGACGCGGTGCAGGCCGAGGTCGTCGCGGGCCGCGCGGCAGACTTCGGCGACGGCTGCGGTGGCGAGGCCGCGGCCGGTGCGGGTGACGTCGGTCCAGTAGCCGAGGCTGGCGCTGCGGAAGGGGCCGAGGACGAGGTTGGAGAGGGTGAGGCCGCCGATGACGGCCGCGCCCTCGGTGAGGATCCACGGCACGGTGCGCCCCTCCGCCAGTTGCGCGGTCAGGCGGTCGGCCTGGCCCTCGGGGGTGTAGAAGGCGTCCGGGCGGTCCGGCTCCCAGGGACGCATGGACGCGCGGCTGCGGGCCAGGGCCTCGGCGAGGGGACGGGCGTCGTCGGGGGTGGCGGGGCGGAGGACGGTGCCGTCGGCGAGGAGGCGGGGGGCGGGGGCGGGGCTCATGGTCGTACGGTAGACGCGGCCGGGAGCGGGGTCGCGCGGGGTGCGGGGCTTCGGGGGCGGTGGCGCGCCGGGGGTCTCCCCGGGTGCCGAACCTTCGGGTACGGGGATTCCTTCGGGGGGCGCGTTCGACACCCTGCGGGGAGCGCCCACGGGGCGCCCCCTCCCGCCGGCGCGGAGGCGACGCGGGGGGCGAGGGCGTCCCGTGGGCGGCGGGCGTTACACGTCCGCGTACTTCGTGTCCGCCGCCGGGTCCAGCGCCAGGCGGTAGCCGCGCTTGACCACCGTCTGGATGAGGTTGGGTGCGCCGAGGGAGGTGCGCAGGCGGGCCATCGCCGTTTCCACGGCGTGTTCGTCGCGGCCGGAACCCGGCAGCGCCCGGAGGAGGTCCGCCCGGGAGACGACCCAGCCCGGGCGGCGGGCCAGCGCCCGCAGCAGGGACATGCCCGCGGGCGGCACGGGGCGCAGCTCGCCGTCGACCACGACGGCGTGCCCGCGGATCTCGACGCCGCGACCCGCGACCGGCAGGGTGCTGGCGCGGTTCGGGAGTTCACGGCAGAGCAGCTGGACCAGGGGGCCGAGGCGGAAGCGCTCGGGCTGCACCGTGCCGATGCCGTGCGCCTGGAGGGGGAGGGCTGTCACCGGGCCCACGCAGGCCGACAGCACGTCGTGGCCGAGGGCCGCCAGGAGGTCGGGGAGCATGCCGCGTTCCTCGGCCCGGGAGAGGAGGGAAGCGACGGCGGGGGCGCTGGTGAAGGCCAGGGCGTCCACGCCGTGGCCCACCGTGGCGTCGATGAGGCGGTCGAGCGGTGTGATGTCCTCGGGCGGCATCCAGCGGTAGACCGGTACGCCGACGACTTCCGCGCCCCCGGCCCGCAGCGCCTCGACGAAGCCGGGCAGCGGTTCGCCGTGCAGCTGGATCGCGATGCGGCGGCCCTCCACGCCTTCGGCGAGGAGGCGGTCGAGTACCTCGGCCATGGACTCGGAGGTGGGCGACCACTCCTCGGTGAGGCCGGCGGCGCGGATGGCGCCCTTCACCTTGGGGCCGCGGGCGAGGAGCTCGACGCCCTGGAGGCGGGACAGGAGGGCCTCGCCCAGGCCCCAGCCGTCCGCCGCCTCCACCCAGCCGCGGAAGCCGATGGCCGTGGTGGCGATCACCACGTCGGGCGCGTGGTCGACGAGCTGTTCGGTGAGGGTGAGGAGTTCGCTGTCGTCGGCGAGCGGCACGATCCGCAGGGCGGGGGCGTGCAGGACCGCCGCGCCCCGCCGCGTCAGCAGCGTGCCCAGCTCGTCGGCGCGCCGGGCGGCGGTGACGCCGACGGTGAAGCCCGCGAGCGGGCCGTGCTCTGGTTCGTGCGTGGTGTTCTTCACGGACATCGCTACCCGGCTCCTGTGCTGGTGGTGCGGAGGACCGAGCCTGTCAACACCACGTGACAGGCTCGGTTCCTTCGTATTTCCCGGCCGTTAACGGAGCCGCGCGGCTCAGACCTCGGCGTAGGTGAGCTGCGGCTTCGCCGGTGCGGAGACCGGACGTCGAAGGTATACCGCCCAGGTCACCGTGAAGCACACGGCGTAGAAGGCGAGGAAGGAGGCGAAGGCCGCCGTGCCCGTTCCCGCCGTCTGGAAGGACTGGCGGAAGGCGAGGTTGATCGCCAGTCCGCCGAGCGCGCCGACCGCGCCGATCAGACCCATGGCGGCCCCGGAGAGCCGCCGTCCGTACGCCGCGGCCGCCTCGCCCTCCATGCCCTTCGCCAGCGCCTTCGCCTGGAAGATCGCGGGGATCATCTTGTACGTCGAGCCGTTGCCGAGGCCGGTGAGGACGAAGAGCGCGGTGAAGCCGGTGAGGAAGACGGGGAGCGACGCGGTCGTGGAGGCGTAGACGACGACGGTCGTCGCGGCCGCCATCGCGGCGAAGTTCCACAGCGTGATGCGGGCGCCGCCGAAGCGGTCGGCGAGGGAACCGCCGAGGGGCCGGATCAGGGAGCCGAGCAGCGGGCCGACGAAGGTGAGCGAGGCCGCCTGGAGCGGCGTACGGCCGAACTGGGTCTGGAGGACCAGGCCGAACGCGAAGCTGTAGCCGATGAAGGAGCCGAACGTCCCGACGTAGAGGAAAGCCATGATCCAGGTGTGCGGGGCGCGGACGGCCGCCTTCGCCGCCCCGGTGTCGTTGCGTACGGGCGCCAGGTTGTCCATCCGCAGCGCGGCGCACACGGCCGCGAGGACGATCAGCGGGATGTACGCGCCGAGCAGGACGCGGGGGTGGTCCGCCCCGGCCACGGCGATGACCAGCAGGCCGGCCAGTTGCACGACGGGTACGCCGATGTTGCCGCCGCCCGCGTTGAGGCCGAGCGCCCAGCCCTTCTTGCGGAGCGGGAAGAAGGAGTTGATGTTGGTCATGGAGGAGGCGAAGTTGCCGCCGCCGACGCCGGTGAGGGCCGCGACCACCATGAAGGTGGTGTAGGAGGTGCCCGGCTCCATCACGGCGTACGCCGCGCCCGTGGGCAGCAGGAGCATCAGCGCGCTGAAGACGGTCCAGTTGCGGCCGCCGAAGCGGGCCACGGCGAAGGTGTAGGGGATGCGGGCGATCGCCCCGACGAGGGTGGCCGTGCCGATCAGGAAGAACTTGCCGGCCGGGTCGATGCCGTACTCCGGCCCCATGAAGAGCACCATGACGGACCACAGGGTCCAGATGGAGAACCCGATGTGCTCGGAGAGGACGGAGAACAGCAGGTTGCGGCGGGCGATCCGCTCACCCGTCCGCTTCCAGAAGGTTTCGTCCTCGGGGTCCCACTGTTCGATCCACCGGCCTGCCATGACGTGCCTCCACGAGTGATCGGGTCCTGGAGGCGACGCTAGGCACGGCGGATTTCAGGCCCGTGCCCTGAGGTGACCGGCGCGCAACCTTGCTCTCACCAGGCTGTCGTCGCTGCTGTGAGCGCCTCCCTCCCCGGACCGGATCGGGGCGCGCACGCCATGGCAGGCGGGCTGCCGTGTCACCTGCCGTCGAGCATCAGGGACCGGTCGGCCCCGGGAAGCCACCCGTCGGCGGGCAGGTCCAGCCAGCCGTGGCGTTCCACGAGCCCGTCGATCGTTCTTCCGAGTACTTCGAAACCCTTGTGCCGCAGCCCTTTCCGCCACACGAGCGAGATGGGCGACAGTGGTACGGGCTCCACGATCGGCCGCAGCTCCATGCCGGGCACCGCGATGAACTCGGTGCTCGCCAGCACCGACCAGCGCCGCCTGCGGACGAACCGGACGAACTCCTCGGCGCCCTCGATCTCCGGGAACGGCGCCGCCACCTCGATGCCCCGCCCGGCGAAGAGCCGTACCGCCAGATCGGTCCACTCCGCGGTGGCCGGATTGCCCGCCCCCGCGTAGAGGGTCTCCCCCGCGAGCGCGTCCAGCGGCACCTCGTCCAGCGCCGCCAGCGGATGGTCCTCGCGGAGCAGTACGGCCATCCGCTCGAAGCGCACCGGCCGGTGCTCCAGCTGGTCGAGCACCGCCGGGTCGAGCCCGGCGACCCGTCCCGACGAGACGTCCAGCCTGCCGCCGAGGATCGCGGCCGCCGCGCCCGTCAGACCGCTGTGGAAGCGCGCGACGAACTCGACGTCGGGCGCGGCCGTCCGGGCCTCCTCCAGCACGTGGTGGGCAGTACCGACCGGCGCGCCGACGTCGACGACCAGCGGCCGCTCGTCGCGCGCCCAGGCCCCGCCCAGTTCGTCGTACGCCGCCAGCACGCGGCGTGCGTAGGGCAGGAGCCGTTCGCCGTCCGCCGTCAGCGACACACTGCGGGTGGACCGTACGAACAGCTGGGAGCCCACCTCCCGCTCCAGGCGCCGGATGTCGCGGCTCAGCGCCTGCTGGGCCACGTGGAGTCCGGCTGCCGCGCGGGTGAAGTGCAGGTCCTCGGCGACCGCCTCGAAGGCGCGCAGCAGACGGGGTTCGATGTCATGGGGCACATCGCGAACTTACAACGCGGGTGCGTGAATCGGCGTCCGGAAGGTGTTGGACCGCCGCAGTCGCCCGCCGTGAGGATCGGTCCATGCCCCTCCACGAATCCCCCTCCCCTCTCCTGGCCGTGTCCGGCGACGTACTGATCGCCGCGCCCCGCCCCGGCCACTGCCCGTACGCACCGCGCCGCCGTGGTCCCGGCCGCCTCTCCCCCTACCGCCGCCTCTTCGCCACCCCCGGCGCCCGCGCCTTCACCGCGGGCAACCTCCTCGCCCGCCTCCCGATGGGCATGTTCAGCGTGAGCGCGGTCATGATGATCGCCGGTTCGCGCGGCTCGTACGCCCTGGCGGGCGCGGTCACCGCCGTCGGCCTCGGCGTCACCGCGCTCGTCGCGCCCTGGACGGCCCGGCTCGTCGACCGGTACGGCCAGGCCCGCGTCGCGGTGCCCGCCACCGCCGTCGCCGTGCTCGGCTCGCTCGCCCTGCTGTTCTGCGTCCGTCACGGCGCACCCGACTGGACGCTCTTCGCCGCGTACGCCGCGACCGCCACCACCCCCAACACGGGCGGCATGTCCCGCGCCCGCTGGGCCCACCTGCACCGCGACGACCCGGCGGCCCGGCACACCGCGAACTCCTTCGAACAGGCCGCCGACGAGCTGTGCTTCATGCTCGGCCCGGTCGCCGCCGCCTTCCTCTGCTCGGCGGTCTTCCCCGAGGCCGGCACCCTGACCGGCGCGGTCCTCCTGATGACCGGCGTCCTGGTCTTCGCCGCCCAGCGCGCCACGGAACCGCCCGTCGTCCCCCGCGCCAGGACCGTCCGCTCCCCGCTGCGCCTGCCCGGCGTCCCCGCCCTGCTGGCCGTCTTCTTCGCCACCGGCGTGGTCTTCGGCTCCATGGAGATCGTCACTCTCGCCTTCGCCGACGGCCTGGGCCACGGCGCGGCCGCGGGTCCGGTCCTCGCCCTCCAGGCGGTCGGATCGTGCGTGGCGGGTCTGCTGTACGGGTCCGCGCGCCCGGCAGCCGACCCGCACCGCCGCCTGCTCGTCTGCGTCGTGGCGATGACGGCCCTGATGTCCCTGCCGCCGCTCGCGGCCTCCACCGGCTCGCTGGTCACCGTCGCGGGCGCCCTGCTGCTGGCGGGCGCGGCCACCGCCCCGACGATGGTCACCGGCATGTCGCTGGTCCAACGCGTCCTCCCCGAAGGTCAGTTGAACGAGGGCATGACCCTGGCCGTCACCGCGATCCTGGGCGGCATAGCGGCGGGCTCGGCCACCGGCGGCCGGCTCGCGGAGCACCTGTCCCCGGCCTCGGCCTATCTGACGCCGGTCGCGGCCGCGGGCCTGGCCGCGGTCCTCTGCGTCGCGCTGCGCCGCCCCCGGTAGGAGGAGACATGCGTTCCGCGCTCCGCGCACGACGAAGGCCCCGCCGTCACGAGGACGGCGGGGCCTTCGCCTCACATGGGAATTGTGGAGATGGCGGGAATCGAACCCGCGTCCAACGGTGCGGAGACAGGGCTTCTCCGAGTGCAGTCCGCTACGTTTTTCTCGGCCCCGGAGATCACACGGACAAGTCTCCGACGGGCTCAGTCACTGTTTGATTTCCCACCCGATCCCGTGACCGGACCGAGTGGTTTAGTTCCCTTGATGATGCCAGGATCCGGGTCGGGAACACCCCCGGGCTGACACTTCGCTAAGTCGCTACTTAGGCAGCGAGGGCGAAGGAATCGCGCTTGGAATCGGCGATTATTGGTTGCGACATATGGTTAACGAGATCATTGCCGCTTCCTCGACTCGCTTCCCCTGCCTCGACATCCGCTGTCGAAACCGATCATCCCCATGTTGTTTTATCAAGGTGGTGCCGCGCCCCGAGGGGCACAGGTGCCATCGTACGTGAACAACGCACGACCGTGCCAGCCCATTCCTCCCGGCCGGCCGGCCCGTCCCGGCGGGGCCTCAGAGCCGCCCGCGCTCCCTGCGCTTCACCGCCGAGATCGCCCGGTTCGTCTCGCGCAGGTCCTGCTTCTCGCGCAGCGTCTGCCGCTTGTCGTACTCCTTCTTGCCCTTGGCCAGCGCGATCTCGATCTTGGCCCGGCCGTCCTTGAAGTACATCGCCAGGGGCACGATCGTGTGACCCGTCTCCTGCGACTTGCTCGCGAGCTTGTCGATCTCCGCCCGGTTCAGCAGCAGCTTGCGCTTGCGGCGCGCGGAGTGGTTGGTCCAGGTCCCCTGCGTGTACTCCGGTACGTGCACGTTGTGCAGCCACGCCTCGCCCCCGTCGAGCTGCACGAAGCCGTCCACCAGCGAGGCGCGCCCCTGCCGCAGGGACTTCACCTCGGTGCCGGTCAGGACCATGCCGGCCTCGTAGGTGTCGATGATGAGGTAGTCGTGTCGCGCCTTCTTGTTCTGCGCGATCATCTTGCGCCCTTTTTCCTTAGCCATAGTGCGGCCATTTTCGCACTACGACCCTCCCCCGAGGCCACTCAATACCGTCCGGGCCCGCTCCTCGGCCCGCTCGCTCACCACGAGGTCCGGGCTGATGCCCCGGCCGTCGACGCTGTGGCCCGCCGGGGTCCGGTAATGGCCGACGGTGAGTTCCGCCACGGAGCCGTCGGGCAGCCGGCTCGGCATCTGGACCGAGCCCTTCCCGAACGTGCGCGAGCCCACGGTGACCGCCCGGCCCCGGTCCTGGAGCGCGCCCGTCACGAGCTCCGCCGCGCTCATGGTGCCGCCGTCGACGAGCGCCACGAGGGGCCGGGCGGTGTCCCCGCCCGGCTTCGCGTAGAGCGCGCGCTGCTCGCCGCGCATGTCGTACGTCGCGACCAGGCCGCCGTCGAGGAAGGCGGACGCGGCGGTGACGGCCTCGGCGACGAGCCCGCCGCCGTTGCCGCGCAGATCGAGCAGGACACCGTGGTCCTCGGGCGCGGCGCGGACCGCGTCCCGCACCCGCTCGCCCGAGCCCTTGGTGAAGGACGCCACCTTGATCAGCGTGGCACCGCCGTCCGCGAGCGGCTCGACGGTGACGGCCTCGGTGGTGAGGCGCGCGCGGCGCAGCGTCTCGCTCCACTCGCGCGCACCGCGCTCCAGGCCGAGGACGACGGAACTGCCCGCCCGCGCCGGACCGTCGCCGCGCAGGAGCCCGACGACTTCGGTGACGGGGCGGTTCGCCACCGGACGGCCGTCGATCGTACGGAGCCGGTCGCCCTCCCTGATCCCGGCCCGCCCCGCGGGGCCGCCGGCCTGCACCCCGGCCACCTCGATGCGGCCGCCGGGCGCGCGCTCGACCGACAGTCCGACGCCCGTGTACTCGCCGTCGAGTGCCTGCGTGAACTCCTCGTACTCCGCCGGGTCGTACACCGCGCCCCACCGGTCCCCGCTGCGGCTGACGACCTCTTCGGCCGCCTCCTTGCCGGACTTGCCGTCGGCCATCGCCCGGGCCGCGGCGGCGGCCACCTCGTCGCGGTCGGCGGTCGCCGCGATCGAACGGGCGGGGGGGGAAGGGGACTTCGCGTCGTCGCGCTGCCAGCAGTCGGTGGCGGCGGCAGTGACGAGGACGGCCGCGAAAACCAGTGTCAGGGCAGCCCCGCGGCGAATTCCACGGGGACGGAGGGTGACTACCGGACCTGGCATGGCGCCGAGTCTAGGACAAACGAAAGGCGCCGTACGGTCGGTTGACCGCACGGCGCCCGGGGCTCATGTCACACCTTGAGGTACTTGCGCAGCGCCACGAACCCGGCGAGCGCGGGCATCAGCAGCGCGATCGCGAGCACCAGCGGCAGCTTGGCCAGCACCGCGTCCCAGCCGATGAAGTTGACGAGGTTGAGCTTCTCGGACAGTGCCAGGCCGTGGTCGATCAGGAAGTACCGGCCGACGAGCAGCATCCCGCAGGCGAGCACGCCGCCGATCAGGCCCGCGAACGCGGCCTCCATGATGAACGGCATCTGGATGTAGAAGCTGGACGCGCCGACGAGCCGCATGATGCCCGTCTCGCGCCGCCGGCTGAAGGCGGACACGCGCACCGTGTTGACGATCAGCATCAGCGCGATGACGAGCATCAGGGCCATCACGCAGAGTGCGGCCACGTTCATGCCGTTCATCAGCTCGAAGAGGTTGTCGAGGATGCCGCGCTGGTCCTCGACGGAGTGCACGCCGTCCCGGCCCGCGAACGCGGTCGCGACCACCTTGTACTTCTCCGGGTCGTCGAGCTTGACCCGGTAGGACTCCTGCATCTGGTCCGGGGTGATGGTGTCGGCCAGCGAGGTGTCCCCGAACTGCTCCTTGTAGTGCTTGAACGCCTGGTCGGCCGACTCGTAGTGGACGTCCTTGACGATGTCCATCTTGCCGAGGTCGTCCTTGACCTGCTTCTTCTGCTCTGCGGTGACCGCGCCCTTGTCGCACGTGGCGGCGGTCTCCGCGTCGTTCTTGTTGCAGAAGTAGATCGAGACGTTGACCTTGTCGTACCAGTAGCCCTTCATCGTGCTCACCTGCTCGCGCATGAGCAGGGCCCCGCCGAAGAGGGCGAGGGAGAGAGCGACGGAGATGACCACCGCGAAGGTCATGGTGAGGTTCCGGCGGAGACCGACGCCGATCTCCGACAGGACGAACTGGGCGCGCATGGCGTCCTTTCAGTGCTGGTAGCCGTAGACGCCGCGAGACTGGTCGCGCACGAGGCGGCCCTTCTCAAGTTCGATGACGCGCTTGCGCATCTGGTCGACGATCTGCTGGTCGTGGGTCGCCATCACCACAGTGGTGCCGGTGCGGTTGATGCGGTCCAGCAGCTTCATGATGCCGACGGAGGTCTGCGGGTCGAGATTGCCCGTCGGCTCGTCCGCGATCAGCAGCATCGGGCGGTTGACGAACGCCCGCGCGATCGCCACGCGCTGCTGCTCACCGCCGGAGAGTTCGCCGGGCATCCGGCTCTCCTTGCCGCCGAGGCCGACGAGATCGAGGACCTGGGGTACGGACTTTCGGATCTCGCCGCGCGTCTTGCCGATGACTTCCTGCGCGAACGCGACGTTCTCCCCGACGGTCTTGTTGGGGAGGAGGCGGAAGTCCTGGAAGACGGTGCCGAGCTGGCGCCGCATCTGCGGCACCTTCCAGTTGGACAGGCGCGCGAGGTCCTTGCCCAGGACGTGCACCTGGCCGTGGCTGGCGCGCTCCTCACGCAGCAGCAGCCGCAGGAAGGTTGACTTGCCGGAGCCGGAAGAGCCCACGAGGAAGACGAATTCGCCCTTCTCGACCTCCAGGGAGACATCCCTGAGGGCGGGGCGGCTTTGCTTCGGGTAGGTCTTGGAGACGTTGTCGAATCGGATCACGGGTGCACCACGGTCGCCGGGAGTAGGTGAGCGTGACCATACGCGACGCGGGCGGGCGCGCGCAGTCGGCGTCCGGCGATGGCCGTTTTATCACGGATCGCTCACGGACCGGCGGCCCCCTGCGACCGGTCCTGAGCGGTACGTGGCGGCCGTGTTCCGGCGGGGCGCGCCGGAACGCGTGGGAGCTGGCACAGTGGAAGGGGGAACGGTCGCGTTTCCCTGAGCGTTGGGCGGAGAGAACGCGTACAGGCGGATCCGCCGCGCGGGAGGAGGAAAGCGCATGACCTATGACCGACTGGTGTGCGCGAACTGCGCGGCCCCGGTGAACCAGGGCCGCTGCCCGGTCTGCCGGGCCAACAGGGCGAGGATGCAGCAGGAGGGCGGCCCGCTGGGCGGGCTGAGCCCCGCGGCACTGGTGGCGCTCCTGGTGCTGCTAGTGACGGTGATGGCCCTGGTGGCGCACCGGACCGCGTAGAGCCCGACCGTACGGCCCGGGGCACCGGAGGGCTTCTGCCGCCCGCGATCGCCTCTGCGGCCCCTCTGAGGGCCGGGTGTGGACCAATGGAGAAGGGCCCGGAGCGCGCAGTGCGCTCCGGGCCCTTCCTGTACGCCCGGCGTGTACGCCTAGGTGGTTCAGGCGGCGGTGCGGCCGCCACCGACCAGGCGCGGCAGCATGCGGAAGCCGATGCCACCGGCGATCATCGTCGCGGCGCCGATCAGCAGGAACGAGGTCTCGGCGGCGCCCGTCTCGGCGAGCTCCTCCTTGGCCTTGCCCTGCGCCACCGGCTGGGAGCCGGCGCTGTCGGTGTCGGTGTTGTCCTCGCACTCGGCACCGTCGAGGTCGAGGGTGCAGGTGCCGGCGTCGCCGTCACCGGTCGTGGTGGTTCCGGCTTCTTCGCCGCCGGTCACGGAGCCACCGGTGGTGCTGCCGCCGTTGCCGCCGGTCACGGAGCCGCCGTTGCCGCCGGTCACGGAGCCGCCGTTGCCGCCGTTCCCGTTGCCGCCGTTGCCATTGCCACCGTTCCCGTTGCCACCGTTGCCACCGGGGTCGGACGGGACGTCCGGGTCACCGGGAGTGCCCGGGTCGGACGGGACGTCCGGGTCACCCGGAGTGCCCGGGTCGGACGGGACGTCCGGGTCACCCGGAGTGCCCGGGTCGGACGGGACGTCCGGGTCACCGGGAGTGCCCGGGTCGGACGGGACGTCCGGGTCACCCGGAGTACCGGGGTCGGACGGGACATCCGGGTCACCGGGAGTGCCCGGGTCGGACGGGACGTCCGGGTCACCCGGAGTACCGGGGTCGGACGGGACATCCGGGTCACCCGGAGTACCGGGGTCGGACGGGACATCCGGGTCACCGGGGGTGCCCGGGTCCGCCGGGGTGCCCGGATCGGCCGGAGTACCCGGGTCGGCCGGGGTGCCCGGGTCGGCCGGGGTGCCCGGGTCGGCCGGGGTGCCCGGGTCGGCGGCGAGGGAGATGTCGAGGCCCTCCTGGTCAACACTGGCGTCGGCGCTCAGGCCGGCCACGTCGACACCGATCCCGACGGCCGAAGCGGCGCCCGCGGCAGTCAGCGAAGCACCTGCGGCGATCACCGCACCGGCTGCTATGCGCGCAACGCGGATCCGCGTCTTCTTGGTCATCTGGTTGCTACCCCCAGTAGCTGAATTCGTCAGTGGAGCAGCGCACAGGGCGAGAGACACTGGGGGTTTGTGAATTCCCCCCGGTCACACACGCCCCAGAGATACGCATGCCGCGCGCCAGCTTTGCCACTTTCAAAGGGGGCGTCAAGGTCATTGCGTACGCAATGCCCGAAATAGAGGCAGTTGCCTGGCATATGGGAATGCGACTGTGACACAAAAGGCAACTGCCGCCTCAAGGGCGGCAGTTGCCGTGTCGACAAAGCGAGTTTTACTTCTCCTGCTGCTTGCGCCAGCGAATTCCGGCTTCCAGGAAGCCGTCGATCTCGCCGTCGAGAACCGCCTGCGGGTTGCCGACCTCGAACTCCGTACGCAGGTCCTTGACCATCTGGTAGGGGTGCAGGACGTACGAACGCATCTGGTTGCCCCAGGAGTTGCCGCCGTCGCCCTTGAGCGAGTCCATCAGCGCCTGCTCCTCCTGGCGGCGGCGCTCGAGGAGCTTCGCCTGGAGGACGTTCATGGCGCTCGCCTTGTTCTGGATCTGGGAGCGCTCGTTCTGACAGGAGACGACGATGCCGGTCGGAATGTGCGTCAGACGGACCGCCGAGTCCGTGGTGTTGACGCCCTGGCCGCCGGGACCGGACGCGCGGTAGACGTCGACCCGCAACTCGGACTCGTCGATCTCGATGTGGTCGGTCTTCTCGACGACCGGCAGCACCTCGACGCCCGCGAAGGACGTCTGGCGACGGCCCTGGTTGTCGAAGGGCGAGATGCGGACGAGGCGGTGGGTGCCCTGCTCCACGGAGAGCGTTCCGTAGGCGTACGGCGCCTTGACGACGAAGGTCGCCGACTTGATGCCGGCCTCTTCGGCGTACGACGTCTCGTAGACCTCGGTGGCGTACCCGTGGCGCTCGGCCCAGCGCAGGTACATGCGCATCAGCCGCTCGGCGAAGTCGGAGGCGTCGACGCCACCGGCCTCGGCGCGGATGTTGACCAGGGCCTCGCGCTCGTCGTACTTGCCGGAGAGGAGCGTGCGCACTTCCATCTCGTCCAGCGCCTTGCGGACCGCGATCAGCTCGGACTCCGCCTCCGCGAGGGTGTCGGCGTCGTCCTCGCCCTCGGCGAGCTCGAAGAGCACCGAAAGATCGTCGATCCGGCTGCGGAGGGCCTCGGTCTTGCGCAGCTCGGCCTGGAGGTGGGAGAGCTTGCTCGTGATCTTCTGCGCGGCGTCCGGGTCGTCCCACAGGGACGGGGCCGCGGCCTGCTCCTCGAGCACGGCGATATCGGCCCTCATCCTGTCGAGGTCCAGGACGGCCTCGATCGACCCCATGGTCGAGGAGAGGGACTTGAGCTCTTCGGATACATCGACGACTGCCACGGGTCCAGCGTAACGGCTGGGCGGCCGTACGTTCCCCTCGCCCGGGAGCGCGGGCCGTCCGCCCGTGCTACGGCTGTGACGGAGACGACTGCTTCGTGTCCTGCGGAGCGGGGTCCGGGCCGGTGCCCGTCGCCGCCAGCCAGCCGCCCACGCCTATCGCGGCGGCGACCAGGACCGCCGCGCCGCCGAGCAGGAAGCGCCGCCTGCGGACGGCGCCCGGCTTGTTGCGGGCGGAGCCGGGGCGGCGCTGGCCCGCGGCCCGGGGGGCGCGGGCCGTGCCGCGGGCGCCGCCCGCCAGCTCGTCGGGGGCGGGGACGCGCATGCTCGTATGGGTGTCGCGATTGGAGTCCGGGGCCGATCCGGGCACCAGGGGGACGGCGCCGCGCCGGCGCGGCGCGGCGGGCGTGAGGGGCCGCCGGGACGGTTCGCCGTACGCCTCGTACCGCGTCTGCTCGTCCTCCGAGCCCGGCTCGTCCACGTCCAGCGGCGCCATTCCGGCGAGGAGGGGGAGCTGGTCGCGGAGGCGGGCGGAGAGCTCGGAGGCGCGCAGACGGGACGCGGGGGCCTTCGCCAGGCACTGGACGAGGAGCTGCCACAGCTCCTCGGGGATGCCGGGGAGGGGGACGACGGTCTCGGTGACGTGACGGCGCAGTACGGCGCCGGGGTGGCCGCCGCCGAAGGGGGTGAAACCCGCCAGCAACTCGTACAGCACGGTCGCCAGGGCGTAGATGTCGACGGCGGCGCGGGGCGGCAGGCCCTCGACGATCTCGGGGGCGAGGTAGTCGGGCGTGCCGATGATCTTCGTCGCGCGGGTGCGGCGCGGGGTGTCGATCAGCTTGGCGACGCCGAAGTCGGTCAGCAGCGCGGGATGCGCGCCGCCGGGCCCGAGCGGGCCCTCCATGTCCAGGAGGATGTTCTCGGGCTTCACGTCGCGGTGGACGACGCCGGCCGCGTGCGCGGCGGCGAGCCCGTCGGCGACATCCGCGGCGATGGCGACGGCGGCCTCGGGCGCCAGCCGCCGCTCGCGGTCGAGCCGGGTCCGCAGGTCCGTGCCCCGCACGAGATCCATCACCAGCGCGAGGTCGTTGCCGTCGACGACGAGATCGCGGACGGCGACGACGCGGGGGTGGTCGAGTCCGAGCAGCGCGGTGCGCTCCTGGACGAAGCGTCCGACGAGCTCCTGGTCGGACGCGAGGTCCTCGCGCAGGAGCTTGATGGCGACGGGCCCTTCGGGGCCGTCGCCGAGCCACACCGTTCCGGCACTGCCCCGTCCAAGGATCTGGTGGGCCGTGTACCGGCTGCCGATTTTCCGTGCCAAGACTGCTCCCTCAGCGGCCGACGGTCGCCCCGAGGCTACGCGGGTGCCGGGGCGTCCTGCGCGCCGTATGGCACCAACCTTCACTTCTAGGGGCGAAATACACCCCCAGAAGTCGACAAATCAACTGAGTCGGCTCGACCGACCCGGCGCATTCAGCTGCCGGTGGAGCCGCCGAGGCCGTTGAAGAACTTCGTGATCTCGTCGATCACGTCGCCGATCTGGGCGAAGAAGCCCTTCGTCGTGCCGATCCACTCCTGGAGCGGGGTCAGCTCCCAGATCAGCCAGGACGCCACGAACAGCAGGAGGAGCGTGAACAGGCAGCCCTTGAGGCAGCCGAGTCCCGGAATCCGCATCGGATTGGCGCTGCGGCGGCGCGGCTCACGGGGCTCGCGCGGCGGGCGCGGGGCCTGCGGGGCGGGCGGCTGGGGCGGCGCGTACCGCTGTTGCGGGGGTGGCGCCTGGGGCTGTTGGTGCTGCGGCGGGGGCGGCGGGGCGTACCGCTGCGGCTGCTGCTGGGGGCGCTGTTGCTGCTGCCGCTGCGGGGGCCGCTGGGGCTGAGCCTGAGGAGGCTGATGGGGCGGCTGCTGCGGCTGGCGCTGGGGACGGCGGCGCAGCGGGTCCTGGCTCGGGTCGAGGTACTGGACCTGCGTCTGCTCGTTGCGGTCGCGGGCCGCGCGCAGCTGGTTCTGCCAGGGGTGCGGGTCCTCGGGGCCCGGGGCGCCGGGCGCGCCGTCGGGGCGCGGCGGTACGGGCGGCATGACGGCGGTGGGGTCGGCGGCGCCGTACGGGGGCCGAGGCGCTCCGGTCGACGGCAGGACGCTGGTCGCGGCGGCCGGATCGTACGACCCGGCGTTGCTCGGCAGCACCTGGGTCGGGTCGGCGGCGCCGGGAGCGTCGGGGACCGGCGCGGGGGCCGGGTCGGGCGCGAGCAGCGCGCCGACGCCCATGGCCGCCTCGACCTGCGCGGACGTCGAGTGCACGCCGACGCCGACCGCGACGGTGCGCAGGGCGCGGGCGAGGTTCTCGGCGCTGGGCCGCTCGTCCGGTTCCTTGCGCAGGCAGCGCTCTATGACCGTCCACAGCGGTTCGGGGACGGTGGTGGGGCGGCGGGGCTCCTCGCTCAGGTGCCGGTGGAGCACTTCCAGCGCCGTACCGCCCGCGAACGGCGGGCGCCCCGTGACCAGCTCGTACAGCAGGATGCCGGCGCCGTAGATGTCGACGGCGGAGGTCTGCGGACGGCCCTCGGCCGACTCCGGGGCGACGTACGCCGGCGTACCGACGAACTCATGCGTCCTCGTCAGCCCCGGGGAGTCCGCGAGGCGCGCGATGCCGAAGTCGGTGAGCATCGGGTGCATCTGGCCGTCGCGCTCGTCGAGCAGGACGTTCGCGGGCTTGAGGTCGCGGTGGACGACGCCGTCGGCGTGACTGGCGGCGAGGGCGTCCGCGATCTGCGCGGTGAGCAAAGAAGCCGCGACCGGCGAGAACGGACCGTTCTCGCGCAGATAACGGTGCAGGTCCGGCCCGTCGACGAGATCCATCACCAGAGCGAGCAGATCACCCTCGACGACGAGGTCGCGGGTCCGCACGATGTTGGGGTGGGTGAGACGCAGCAGCACGGACCGCTCGCGCAGGAAGCGCATCACCACGTCCGCGTCGTTCGCGAGCTCCTCCCTGAGGACCTTGATCGCGACGGTCTCACCGGGCTGACCGGCCACGGCCGCCTCGGCGCCCGCGGTCTCACGCTGGCGGGCTCGCCAGACGGTGCCCGTGGCGCCGCGCCCGAGCGGCTCCTCGAGCAGGTATTTACTGCCGACCGGCCGCACGTATGTGCTCCCTGCTGCTCGTGGTTCTCCATCGTCCCGGGCGTCCGGGCCCGTGGTCCCGACCCACTGTAATGCCGCCCGCCCGCCTCCGAACGGGGCACGGCCGGGCCGTGTTCGGAGGGAAGACGCCCGTACCGTACGGATGGTTGCCGAACGCGCGTGCCACACCCGTCACCGACGGTCCCGAGCCGGCACTTTTGCGTTCACAGTCGACCATTCAAGATCACTTGGAGGTGGGTGGCGGGCGTGTTGTCAGTGGCAGGTGCGAGGATGCCTGCAGCACGGACTGTGGGGTCGGGAGCCTCGCGCCACGTGCCGACCTGTACCGGACGACGCGTCCGTGCCGGGTGGGGGAACCACAGGGCGGCACCCCTGCCGGGCACTTCGCGCAGAAGGGACCGCTGACGCGATGCAGATCCGGCTGACCGTCCTCGCGCCGCGCAGCGGCCAGAGCCCGCACGGCGCCCATGCCGGTGCCCAGGACCTCCAGGGCGCCCCGGCCACCGGACGCGCCTGCGACGTGCTCGTCACCGCGCCCCCCGGGACCGCGCTGGCCGCGGTCGCCTCCGGCCTGGCCGCGGCCGTCTCCGGTCCCGGTTGCGGCCCGGAGAGCACCGGCGCCGTGGTGGTCTACGCGGGGCGGGAGCGGCTCGACACGCAGCGCTGCGCGCTCGGCGAGCCGCCGCTGGTCGACGGAGCGGTGCTGTCCCTCTACGCACCGGCGCCCGAGGCCGACGCCCTCCCCGACCCGGCACCAAACCCTCCGGCCCAGCTGCACATCGTGGCGGGCCCGGACGCCGGAGGCGTCCACCTCCTGCACAGCGGCCGGATCCGCATCGGCCGCTCCGCGGACGCGGACGTGCCGCTGGACGACCCGGACGTGTCACGACTGCACTGCGCGGTGACCCTGGCGGAGGACGGCCGGGTCACGGTGGCGGACCTGGGCTCCACCAACGGCACCGTGCTGAACGGCGAGGAACTCACCGACCGCCCGGTCCCGCTCCCCGCGGGCGCGCTGCTGCGCGTCGGCGAGTCGGCCCTGCGCCTGGCCCCCGGCCACCACCCCCCGTCCCTCCCGACCACCCCGGACGGCGAGGGCCACCTCCGCGTGACCCGCGCCCCGGACGCCCCGCACCGCAGCGCAGCGTCCGCACAGGGCCCGACCCCCGAGCAGCACCACCCGGGCCCCGCGCCCAGCGCTCCGACGGCCTACACGACCGGCACGGGCCGCGCCGCCACCCCCGGCGGCCGCCGGGTCTCCGGCCGCACGGGCGCGGTGCCGGGAGGGGACGCGCCGGGGCGCTCCCCGCAGGGGGGCGGACACCCCGCGCCGGAACACTCCGCGTACCCGGACGTCCGGCACCCGGGGAGGCGCCCCGACGCGGCACCGGCCCCGGAGCCCCCGCGACCGGAAGCCGCAGCCCCCGGGGCGGAGCCCGGCCCGCGGAGCACCCGCCCCGCAGAGGACGCCACCCACGGCGGCGGGCCGCAGCCCGGCGCCGCGCGCCGGCGGGGCGGCATAGGGAACTGGGCCCGGCGGCTCACCGGGGGCCGGACGGAGCCCGTGGACGAGTACGCGCCCGCCGAGGCCACCCCCCTCGGGATGCCGCCGGCCGGCCCGGGCGCCGGCGCGGCCCCCTCCCCCGCCGCCCGGCCCGACGCCTGGCCCGACCCCGCCTCGCTGCTGCTGACCGCGCTCGGCCCCGGCCCCCGGCTGTGGGAGCGCGACCCCGGGCACCCCGAGGCACTCGCCCTGCGGCTGGGCACCGCCGACCGGGCCGCGCCCGGCGGCGGGCGCCCGCTGCCCGCCGTGCCGGTGACCGTGGGACTCCGGGAGGTCGGCTCCCTGGGGCTCGCCGGGCCCCGGGCCCGGCTGGCCGGGCTGGCCAGGTCCGTCGTGGCACAGCTCGCCGCGCTGCACTCCCCCGCCGACCTCGAGATCGTCCTGATCAGTACGGACCGGGCGAGGCCGCTGGAGGAGCGCACCGCCGAGTGGGGCTGGCTCGGCTGGCTTCCGCACCTGCGGCCCGCCCACGGCCAGGACTGCCGGCTGCTCCTCGCCCACGACCGGGACCAGGCCACTGCCCGGATCGCCGAGCTGATGCGCCGGACCGACGAGGAGCAGCAGGGTCCGGACCACGGGCCGTTCACCGTGGTCGTCGTCGACGGCGACCCCGGTTCCGTGGGCCTGCGCGAGGCCACCGCCCGGCTCGCCGCCACCGGCGCGGCCTCCGGCATCCACCTCGTCTGCCTCGCCGAGACGGCCGCCGCGTCGCCCCTCTCCCCGGTCACCGCGACCTACGAGGCCGCCTGCGCCGCTTCGCCCGCGTTCCGCGAGTGCGGCGCCGCCGCCCTGCTCAGCGGCGACGTGGCCACCGCGCTGCGGTTGCTGCGCACGGCGGGCGGCGAGCCCGTGGGGCACGGCACGCTCGCCGCGGTGGACGCGGTGTCCGCCGCCTGGGCGGAGCGTTTCGCGCGGGCGCTCGCCCCGCTGCGTACGGACGGACCCGCCGTCGGCCGCCCCGGCCGCGCGGCCGCCCTCCCCCCCTCCTCCCGCCTCCTGGACGAGCTGGGCCTGGCCAGGGCCACCCCCGCCTCCCTCATGGCCCGCTGGGCGGCGGCCGCCGACGACGACCAGGCGCCCGGCGCCACCCGCGCGTGGGCGGTGCTGGGGGCGGGCCCGCGCGGCCCGCTCTGCGTGGACCTGACCGCCGAGGGCCCGCACCTGCTCGTCGAGGGCCCGGCGGGCAGCGGCCGCACCGAGCTGCTGCGCTCCGTCGCGGCGTCCCTCGCGGCCGCGGCCCGCCCCGACCGCCTCGGCCTCGTCCTGGTCGACGGCGCCGGTGGCGAGCGGGGCGAGGGCCTGCGCGCCTGCACCGAACTCCCGCACGTCTCCACGCACCTCGTCGCCTCCGACCCCGTCCGCATGCGGGAGTTCGCCCAGGCCCTGGGCGCGGAGCTCAAGCGCCGCCACGAGCTCCTCGGCAGCACCGGCTTCGCCGAGTGGCACACGCACCGCGAGGTGTCGGGCCGCATGGTCGGCCAGCGCCGCCCCGACGCCGCCGAGCTCCACGGCGACCTGGACTCGCCCCCCAGCGGCACGCTGCGCCTGCGGACCACCGCGTCCCGGGAGCGCCAGGCCCGCGCCGGCACCGGGCCCTCGCCCCTCCCCCGCCTGGTCGTCCTGGTCGACGACTTCGACGCGCTGGTCGCCCCCGCCCTCGGCAGTACGGGCCGGCCCGCGGCCGGTTCCGTCGTGCGGGCCCTGGAAGCGGTGGCCAGGGACGGCGAGCGGCTGGGCGTCCACCTGGTGGTCACGTCCGCCAGACCCGACCGTACGGCGGACACCGAGCTCGCGCGCGGCGCGCGGCTGCGCGTGGTGCTGGACGCCCCGCCGTCCGCACCCGCCCCCGAGGAGCCCGCGCCGGGCCGCGGCGGGCTGCACCGCGCGGACGGCACCGTGACCCCGTTCCAGGGCGGCCGGGTCACCGGCCGCATTCCGCGTACGGCGACGCTGCGCCCCACCGTCGTCCCCCTGGAGTGGGAGCGGATGGGCGACCCGCCGGCCCGCCGCCCGGTGCGCGAACTGGGCAACGGGCCGACCGACCTCGCCCTGCTGGCCAGTGCCCTGGACCGCGCCGCCCGCACGGTCGACGCGACCCCGCTGCCGCCCCTCGGCACCCCCGGGGACGCCTGACCCAACGTCACAGGCCCATTACGATCACCCGGTTGACACGGAAGGCGCTATTGCCGGGGCCGACAGCCGGGCGTAGGACTGACCCACGGGACAGCTAGACCGGCATCGGCGCCAGTGGTTCTCTCAAGGCTGCGCCGGTCCGCACGCGCACAGGAGAGACGGGGCAGGCATGCGCACAACTCTTCGCACACCCAGGGGACGCAGGGCTCGGAGGGCTGCCCTGGCGATGATCGCCGCGAGCACGCTCGCCCTCACCGCCTGTGGTGGCGACAAGGAGAAGGACAAGAACGAGGGCTCCGCGGGAAACACGAAGGATTCCGCGGCCACCGTCGAACTGCCCGAACTGAACGGCGAAGAGGTCCAGGTCGCCGCCGTCTGGACGGGCCCCGAACAGGAGAACTTCACCAAGGTCCTCACCGAGTTCGAGAAGCGCACCGGCGCGAAGGTCACCTTCGTCCCGGCCCAGGACCCGATCGTCAACTTCCTCGGTACGAAGATCGCGGGCGGTTCGCCGCCCGACGTGGCGATGCTGCCGCAGGTCGGCGCGCTCCAGCAGGCCGTCGAGCGCAAGTGGGCCAAGCCGGTCGACGCGGCGACCCGGGCGCAGCTGGACAAGAACTACTCGCAGGGCTGGAAGGACATCGGCGCTGTCGACGGCAAGCAGTACGGCGTGTACTTCAAGGCCGCCAACAAGTCCCTGATCTGGTACAACGCCCAGGCGTTCGAGGACGCGGGCGCCCAGGAGCCGAAGACCTGGAAGGACTTCCTCTCCACCGCGGAGACGATCTCCGCCTCCGGTGTCACCCCGGTCTCGGTGGGCGGCGCGGACGGCTGGACCCTCACCGACTGGTTCGAGAACATCTACCTCTCCCAGGCGGGCCCCGAGAAGTACGACCAGCTGGCCCAGCACGAGATCAAGTGGACGGACCCGTCCGTGAAGGACGCGCTGACCACGCTCGCCGAGCTGTTCGGCAGGAAGGAACTCATCGCGGGCGGCCAGGACGGGGCCCTGCAGACCGAGTTCCCCGCGTCCGTCACCCAGACGTTCGCCGACGAGCCCAAGGCCGCGATGGTCTTCGAGGGCGACTTCGTCGCGATCAACATCGCGCAGACGAAGGCGAAGATCGGGACCGACGCCAAGGTGTTCCCGTTCCCCGCGGTGGGCGACGAGTCCCCCGTGGTGACCGGCGGTGACGCGGCCGTGGCGCTCAAGGACTCGAAGGGCGCCAAGGCGCTGCTGACCTTCCTGGCCTCGACGGACGCGGCGGAGATCTGGGCCCGGGCGGGCGGGTTCGTATCGCCCAACAAGGCCCTGGACGTGGCGGCGTACCCCAATGACGTGCAGCGCGACATCGCGAAGGCGCTGATCGCGGCGGGCGACGACTTCCGCTTCGACATGTCGGACCAGGCCCCGCAGTCGTTCGGCGGCACGCCGGGCAAGGGCGAGTGGAAGGCCCTCCAGGACTTCCTGAAGAACCCGAAGGACATCGCGGGGACCCAGCAGCGGCTGGAGTCCGACGCGGCCAAGGCCTACAAGAGCTGACGGGTCGACGCGATGACGTCAGCGACCGCGGGGGGCGCCGCGAAGGTCACGCCACCCCCCGCCGGCAACGGCATACGCAAGAGCGTGACGGGCACGCGCACAGCGATGGCGGCCGGTTTCCTGCTGCCCGCGCTGGTGCTGCTCGGCGCGCTCGTGGTCTACCCGATCGGGTACTCGGTCTACCGGTCCTTCTTCGACAAGTCGGGTGACAGCTTCGCCGGCCTCGACAACTTCGTCGAGATCTTCACCGACGACACCATCCTGACCGCCGCCAAGAACAACGCGGTCTGGGTGGTCGTCGCCCCGGCCGTCTCGACCGCGCTGGGCCTGATATTCGCCGTACTCACCGAGCGCATCCGCTGGGGTACGGCGTTCAAGCTGCTGGTCTTCATGCCGATGGCGATCTCGATGCTCGCGGCGGGCATCATCTTCCGGCTGGTGTACGAACAGAATCCGGAGCGCGGGGTCGCCAACGCCGTCGCGGTGAGCGTCCACGACATGTTCTCCGAGTCGGCCGGCTTCCCCAAGGCGCGCCCGCTGCCCGTTCATCCGCTGAAGGCGGGCGGCGGCGGGTCCTTCGTCACCAAGGAGCCGGTCAGGGCGGGCGAGCGGGTCCTCCTCCCCCTGGTCGGCGTACCGCCCGCCAGGATGCCGGGCGACGCCGAGCTCGCCGCGCCCGCCGGGGCGGCGGCCGGCAAGGTCACCGGCACCGCCTGGCTGGACTTCACGAGGGGCGGCGGCGGCAAGCCCAACACCATCGACCCCGAGGAGTTCGGCCTCAAGGGCATCAAGGTCGAGGCGGTCAAGGACGGCAAGGTCGTCGACTCGGCCACGGCCGGCGCCGACGGCACCTTCACGCTCTCCGCGAAGGCCGACGGGGCCGGGCTGCGCCTGCCCGCCTCGAACTTCCGGGAGCCGTACAACGGCGTCGACTGGCTCGGTCCGAGCCTGGTGACCCCGGCCATCATCGGCTCCTACGTCTGGATGTGGGCGGGCTTCGCGATGGTGCTGATCGCGGCCGGGCTCGCGGGGCTGCCGCGCGAGCTGCTGGAGGCGGCCCGGGTCGACGGCGCCAACGAGTGGCAGGTGTTCCGCCGCATCACGGTCCCGCTGCTCGCGCCCGTCCTCGCGGTGGTGCTGGTCACCTTGATGATCAACGTGCTGAAGATCTTCGACCTGGTGTTCATCATCGCGCCGGGGTCGTCCCAGGACGACGCGAACGTGCTGGCGCTCCAGCTCTACCGTTCGTCGTTCGGCACGGACGCGGATCCCGGCGTCGGCAGCGCCATCGCCGTACTGCTCCTGCTGCTGGTCGTCCCGGTGATGCTCTTCAACATCCGCCGGATGCGAAAGGAGAGCCGCCGGTGACCCTCACGCGTACGAAACCCAAGCAGTCCCTGCCGGCACGGATCGCGGCGCGCGCGGGCGGCGGCGCGGTGCGGGTCTTCCTGATCCTGGTCGCGCTGTTCTGGCTGATGCCGACGATCGGGCTGCTCTTCTCGTCGCTGCGCAGCCCCACCGACATCGCGGAGACGGGCTGGTGGAAGGTCTTCTCCGCGCCCTCCGACCTCACCCTCGACAACTACGCCGCCCTCCTCGACAACAACACCGTCATCGACTCCCTGCTCAGTACGATCATGATCACCGTGCCGTCGACCGTCCTGGTCGTGGTGATCGGCTCACTGGCCGGGTACGCCTTCACGTGGATGGACTTCCCGGGCCGCGACTGGTGGTTCCTGGTGGTCGTCGGCCTGCTGGTGGTGCCCGTCCAGGTCGCCCTCGTCCCCGTGTCCGAACTCTTCGGCAAGATCGGCATCTTCGAGACGACGGCGGGCGTGGTCCTCTTCCACGTCGCCTTCGGCCTGCCCTTCGCGATCTTCCTGCTCCGCAACTTCTTCGCGGAGATCCCCAAGGAACTGCTGGAGGCGGCGCGCCTCGACGGGGCGGGCGAGATCCGGCTGTTCACGCGCGTCGTGATGCCGCTCGGCGGCCCGGCCATCGCCTCGCTCGGCATCTTCCAGTTCCTCTGGGTCTGGAACGACATGCTGGTCGCGCTGATCTTCGCCGACTCGGCCAGCCCGCCGATCACGGTGGCGCTCCAGCGTCAGGTACGGCAGTTCGGCAACAACATCGACATCCTGGCGCCCGGCGCCTTCATCTCGATGATCATCCCGCTGATCGTCTTCTTCGCCTTCCAACGGCAGTTCGTGTCCGGCGTCATGGCCGGCGCGGTGAAGTAGCCCCCTCGCACCCACCCCCCGCCACACCCACCACGGCGGTCCGGTCCCCACGACCGGGCCGCCGTCCGGCATCCCGGCCGGGACGGTACGAGTGAACGGGCCAGCGAAGGACGTCGTCGCCGCCTGCGCGGCGCACACAAAGCCGTAGGAACAGCCCAAGGGTGGCTAAAGTGCGCGTTGATGACGACGCAGCAGATCGCGGCCACCGACGCGAACACCGCCCCCGGCTCCCCCACCCCCGCGGCCGCCGCGCGCCGCTGCGGCCGCAGGCTCGGTGGCGTCTGGGCCGCCACCCGCCTCGCCATGCTCGCCCTGCTCGCGCGGCCCCTCGGCTTCTTCCACGTGGGCACGATCAACGGCGAGGTCCACCAGATCTACCACCGCTGGTACGAGCAGCTCGTCCGGGGCGGCTTCCCCCTGGACGACGTCATGTGGCAGTACCCGCCCGGCGCGGCCCTGGTGATCCTCGGGCCGGGCGCCCTGCCCTGGCTCACGTACTTCCAGGCGTTCCTCGTCCTCACCCTGGCCGCCGACGCGCTGCTCGCCGCCGCCCTCGCGCGCGCGGGCCGGCGCCCCGGCCGCTCCACGGCCGGCGCCTGGATGTGGGTGTGCGCGCTGCCGCTGCTCCTGCACCTGCCCCTCGTCCGGTACGACGTGCAGGTCACCGCCCTCGCCGCACTGGCCCTGCTCTGCATGCACCGCCACCCGCGCGTCGGCGGTGTGCTCGCCGGGCTCGGTGCGACGGTGAAGCTCTGGCCGGTCCTCGTACTGCTGGGCGCCCCCCGCGGACGCACCACCCGCCACGCCTGGCTGTCCGCCGCCGCCGGTGCGGCGGCGCTGCTCGCCGTCCTCGCGGCCGCCTTCTCGCACACCTTCGGTTTCCTGCGCCAGCAGGGCAGCAGGGGCGTGCAGATCGAATCGGTCGCCGGCACCGTGCTGTCCCTGGCGCGGCCGGCCGGCTGGCCGGGCAAGGTCGAGTACCGGTACGGCGCGATGGAGTTCACCGGACCGTACGTCTCCTCCTTCGCCCACGCCTCCCTCCTCGCCACGGCCGCCGCCTTCTGCTGGCTGCTGCTGTGGCGCGTCAGGGCCCGCCACTGGACACCGGCCACCCCCTTCGACGCCGCGCTGGCCGCCGTGCTGCTCTTCACCGTCACCAGCCGGGTGATCAGCCCGCAGTACCTGGTCTGGCTGCTCGGCCTGGCCGCCGTCTGCCTCACCTCGCGCGCCACCACCCAGCGCCCGGTCGCCGCGCTGCTGCTGCCCGCGGCCGCCGTGAGCACGCTCGCCTACCCGGTGCTGTACGACGACGTGGTGACGGGCACGCCGCTGGGGTGCGCGCTCATGGTCGTACGCAACGGTCTGCTCGTCGCGGCGGCCCTGCTGTCCTGCCGCAGGCTGTGGGCCTCCGCGGCGGGCGGTGCGCTGCGGAGGCAGGGGTAGGAACAGGGAAAAGGGGGCGCCCCGCACCGGATGTTCCGGTGCGGGGCGCCCCCCGCGCACCGATCGGACCGCATCCGATCAGGCGGCGTACCGGTCAGACGCGCGTACGCAGCATCGTCCGCATCGTGCGCATGGCCACCGACAGGTTCGCCAGGTCGAACGCGTCCGATCCCCGGATCTCGTCCAGCGTGGTCCGCGCACGGCCCAGGATCGCCGCGTTCTTCTCCTCCCACGCCTTGAAGCGCTCCTCCGGCGTCGAGGCCCCGTCGCCCACGGAGAGCACGTCCTGCGTCAGGCCGGCGTGCACCGCGTACAGGTCCTCGCGGATGGAGGCGCGGGCCATGGACTGCCAGCGGTCGGCCCGCGGCAGCTCGATGATCCGGTCCATCAGCTGGGTGATGGAGAGGCGGTCGGCGAGGTCGTAGTACACCTCGGCGACCTCCATCGGCGCCTTGCCGGTGCGTTCGGCGATCGCGACGATGTCGAGCGTCGGGAAGGCCGACGAGAACCCGGCCACCCGCAGCGCGAGCTCCTCGGGAACACCCGCCGTCGTCAGCTCGTCCAGGATGGACTGGTACCACTCCAGGTCCGCGCCGCGCAGCAGCTTCGGCAGCTCGTCCCAGACCCGCGCCACACCGTCACTGAAGAACTCGATGGTCTCGGCGAGCTCCAGCGGCTGCGGCCGGTTGCCCAGCAGCCAGCGCGTACCGCGCTCGACGAGACGGCGCGAGTGCAGCCGGATCCGGGTCTGGACGTCGGCCGCGACCTTGTTGTCGAGCGCCTCGACGGCGTCCCAGACGTCGCTGAGCCCGAAGATCGCGCGGGCCGAGAACTGCGCCCGTACGATCTCCTCGACCGACGCCCCGGTCTCCTCCCGCAGGCGGTGCAGGAAGGTCGAGCCACCGGCGTTGACGGTGTCGTTGACCAGCACCGTCGTGATGATCTCGCGGCGCAGCGCGTGCGCGTCGATCTGCTCGGGGAACTTCTCGCGCAGCGCCTCGGGGAAGTACGCGTGCAGCAGGCCCCGCAGGCACGGGTCGTCCGGCAGACCGGTGTGGATCAGCTCGTCCGCCACCGTGATCTTGGTGTACGCCATCAGGACGGCGAGCTCCGGCTGGCTCAGGCCGCGGCCCGCGCTCAGCAGCTCGCGGATCTGCCGGTCGGTGGGCAGGAACTCCAGGGCGCGGTTCAGGTGTCCGTCGCGCTCCAGCCGGCGCATGAAGCGCTGGTGGGCGTGGAGCAGGGAGGGCGCCTGGGTGACGGCGTTGGCCAGCGCGGTGTTCTGCGCGTAGTTGTTGCGCAGGACGAGCGTGCCGACCTCGTCGGTCATCGTGGCGAGCAGCTTGTTGCGCTGCTTGACGGTCATGTCGCCGTCCGCGACGAGCCCGTTCAGCAGGATCTTGATGTTCACCTCGTGGTCGGAGGTGTCCACGCCCGCGCTGTTGTCGATGGCGTCGGTGTTGATCCGGCCGCCGCTGCGCGCGAACTCGATGCGGCCGAGCTGGGTCGCGCCCAGGTTGCCGCCCTCGCCGACGACCTTGACCCGCAGGTCCTCGCCGTTGACGCGGATGGCGTCGTTCGCCTTGTCGCCGACGTCGGCGTTCGACTCCGCCGAGGACTTGACGTACGTACCGATGCCGCCGTTCCACAGCAGGTCGACCGGCGCCTTGAGGATCGCCTTCATCAGATCGGCCGGGGTCATCTTGGTGACGCCCCGCTCGATGCCGAGCGCCTCGCGGAGGTGCGCGTTGACCGGGATCGCCTTGGCGCTGCGCGGGTGGACGCCGCCGCCCGCGGACAGCAGCGAGGTGTCGTAGTCGGCCCACGAGGAGCGCGGCAGCTCGAACAGGCGGCGGCGCTCGGCGTACGAGGTGGCCGCGTCCGGGTTCGGGTCGATGAAGATGTGGCGGTGGTCGAAGGCCGCGACGAGGCGGATGTGCTCGGAGAGCAGCATGCCGTTGCCGAAGACGTCGCCGGACATGTCGCCGACGCCGACGACCGTGAAGTCCTCGTTCTGGGTGTCGTGGCCGAGTTCGCGGAAGTGCCGCTTGACGGACTCCCAGGCGCCGCGGGCCGTGATGCCCATGCCCTTGTGGTCGTAGCCGACCGAGCCGCCGGACGCGAAGGCGTCACCGAGCCAGAAGTTGTACGCGACCGCGATCTCGTTGGCGATGTCGGAGAAGGTCGCGGTGCCCTTGTCGGCGGCGACCACGAGGTACGTGTCGTCCTCGTCGTGGCGCACGACGTCCTTCGGCGGCACGACCTCGCCCGCCACCATGTTGTCGGTGATGTCGAGCAGCGCCGAGATGAAGGTCTTGTACGAGGCGATGCCCTCGGCCATCCACGCGTCGCGGTCGACGGACGGATCGGGGAGGTTCTTCGCGACGAAGCCTCCCTTGGCGCCGACCGGCACGATGACGGTGTTCTTCACCATCTGCGCCTTGACCAGGCCGAGCACCTCGGTACGGAAGTCCTCCCGCCGGTCCGACCAGCGCAGACCGCCGCGGGCGACCTTGCCGAAGCGCAGGTGGACGCCCTCGACGCGCGGCGAGTACACCCAGATCTCGAACGCCGGGCGGGGCGCGGGGAGGTCCGGGATGGCCTGCGGGTCGAACTTCATCGACACGTAGGAGTGCGGCTCGCCGGTCGCGGTCTTCTGGAAGAAGCTGGTGCGCAGCGTCGCCTTGATGACGGTCAGGAAGGACCGCAGGATCCGGTCCTCGTCGAGGGAGGCGACCTGGTCGAGCGCGCCGTCGAGCTCTTCGAGCAGCCCGTCGGTCAGCTCGGTGCCCGCGCTCTGGCGCTCCGGCGACATCCGCGCCTCGAAGAGCGAGATCAGCAGCCGGGTGGTGTGGACGTTGTTGCGGAGGGTGTCCTCCATGTAGTCCTGGCTGAAGGTCGACCCGGCCTGGCGCAGGTACTTCGCGTACGCGCGCAGCACCATCGCCTGGCGCCAGTTCAGGCCGGCGCTCAGGACGAGGGCGTTGAAGCCGTCGTTCTCGGCCTGCCCGGTCCACACGGCGGCGAAGGTGTCCTGGAAGCGCTCGCGCGCGTCGTCGGCGAGGTAGTCGCCGTTGCCGTTCGGCCTGGGCATGCGCAGACCGAAGTCGTAGATCCACGCGTGCGTGCGGTCGGCGCAGCGCAGCTCGTACGGACGCTCGTCGACGACCTCGACGCCGAGCCGCTGGAGCACCGGCAGGACGGCGGACAGGGAGACCTGCTCGCCGATCCGGTAGATCTTGAAGCGGCGCTCGTTCGGTCCGGCGCCCACCGGCTCGTACAGGGACAGCGCGAAGCTGTTGCGGCCGTGCGTCAGCTGCTCCAGGTGGACCAGGTCGGAGACGGCGGCGCGCGGCGAGTGGTCGGCCTTGTAGCCCTCGGGGAAGGCGTGACCGTAGCGGCGCAGCAGCTCGGCGGCGCGCTCCTCGCCGCACTCGGCGTTCAGGGCCTCGGAGAAACCGTCGGCCCAGGAGCGGGCGGCCTCGACCAGGCGGGCCTCGATGCGCTCGGTGTCGGCGTCGGTGAGACCGGGCAGCTCGGTGCCCGGCGGAACGCGGACGACGAAGTGCAGGCGGGAGAGGATCGACTCGGTGTTCCAGGCGG
This sequence comes from Streptomyces enissocaesilis, assembly GCF_039533765.1. NCBI lineage: Bacteria > Bacillati > Actinomycetota > Actinomycetes > Kitasatosporales > Streptomycetaceae > Streptomyces > Streptomyces enissocaesilis. The sequence continues at coordinate 494,035 of NZ_BAAAUD010000047.1, forward strand.
TGAAGTCGACGCTGATGCCGCCGAGCTCCTCCTTGAGGATGTCGATGAGCCGCAGCCGCACCGCGGTGGTGTAGCGGTCGCGGGGCAGGTAGATCAGGGCGGAGTAGTAGCGCCCGTACTCGTCCTTGCGCAGGTACAGGCGCAGCCGGCGCCGCTCCTGGAGGTAGAGCACGCTCGTCACGATGGACGTCAGCTGGTCGACGGGCGTCTGGAAGAGCTCGTCGCGCGGGTACGTCTCCAGGATCTGGAGCAGGTCGCGGCCGTCGTGGCTGTTGGGCGAGAAGCCGGCCGTCTCCAGGACCTCGGCGACCTTGCGGCGGATGACGGGGACGCGGCGTACGGACTCGGTGTACGCGGCCGAGGAGAACAGCCCGAGGAAGCGGCGCTCGCCCACCACGTTGCCGTCGGCGTCGAACTTCTTCACGCCGACGTAGTCGAGGTAGCTGGGCCGGTGCACGGTCGAGCGGCTGTTGGCCTTCGTCAGTACGAGCAGCTTGTGCTCGCGGGCCTTGGCGCGGGCGTCGGCGGGCAGCCGGCTGAAGGACGGGCTCACCGGGTGTGCCTCGCCGCCGCTGTGGTGCGGGTCGGAGCGGAGGATGCCGAGTCCGGTGCCGGGGACGGCGGCGAGCGCGTCCTCGTCGGTCAACTGGTACTCGCGGTAGCCGAGGAAGGTGAAGTGGTCGGCGGCCAGCCAGCGCAGCAGCTCCCGGGCCTCGTCGACCTCCTGGTCGCGCAGGTCGTCGGCGGTGGGCTCGCTCGGCAGCTCGTCGGCGATGCGCAGCGCGGAGTCGCGCATCTTCTCCCAGTCCTCGACGGCCTCGCGGACGTCGGACAGGACGCGCAGCAGGTCGGCGGTGATCTGCTTGAGGTCGGAGCGGTCGGTCTCACGGTCGATCTCGACGTGGATCCAGGACTCCACGCACGCGTCGTGCGGCAGCTCCTGGTTGCCGACGCGCGCTCCGTCGGTGGGCAGGACCTCGATCAGCTTGCCGGCGACATCGCGCCGCACGGTGACCTGCGGGTGGATCACGACATGGATGCCGCGGCCCTGGCGGGACAGTTCGTTGGTGACCGAGTCGACCAGGAACGGCATGTCGTCGGTGACCACCTCGACGACGGAGTGACTGCAGGTCCAGCCGTTCTCCTCGACGGTCGGGGTGTGGACCCGGACGCTGGCGGTGCCCTGCGGACGGTTCTCCGCCAGCCGGAAGTGCGAGAGGGCCGCGCCGAACACGTCGACCGGGTCGCGGTCGGCGAGGTCTTCGGGGGCCGTGTGCAGGTAGTAGCGCTGGAGGTACGCGAGGAGTGTGTCCCGGTCGGGGATGCCTTCGCTCGTGGACCCGGACGAAGGTTGCCCCCCGGCCGGGCTGTTCTCAGCTACCCGGGCCGCCCGTACGAGCAGCTCGGCCTTGGCTTCGTCCAGCTTGGTCTGCATGTCCTCTGGCTCCTGTCGCGCGCCATTGCGTGACGTAGGTGAAGAAAGATGGCACAACGCCACGACACGGAGTATCCGGTCGGGTCGACGCCATGCCGCGATGAGAGATACCCCACGACGTTACTGGCCATTTCTGACGGCCGGTCCGGGTTTCGGGGACCAGCGATCGCCCGGGCACGGTGGTGCTCCGGGCGGATGCCGGGGGCTTCACTGCCCCGAGGGCTATCGCGCTGATCACGGCACCAGGCTATCCCCCCGCACCGGGGCGCCGTCATGTCCGACCGGTGTACAAAACCGCCCCGGAAGTTTGACAGTCTGGACAGCGCAGCGCGGGCAGCTTCGTGGCAGGCACCGCCCGGCGGTCCCTCGGCCGCCGGATCCGGCGGGGCGCCTTGGCAAACGCCGCCCGCCGGTGCAGGTTGAACCGGACGGCACGGCACAGGCCGCCCGAGGGGAGCACACTGCCATGGCACCCAAGATCCTCATCGTCACCGGCGACGCAGCGGAGTCGCTGGAAGTCCTCTACCCGTACCAGCGCCTGCGCGAGGAAGGGTACGACGTCCATATCGCCGCCCCGACCCGCAAGAGGCTCCAGTTCGTGGTCCACGACTTCGAACCCGGTTTCGACACGTACACGGAGAAGCCCGGCTACACCTGGCCCGCCGATCTCGCGTTCTCCGAGGTGGAAGCCGGCCAGTACGCCGCCGTGGTGATCCCCGGCGGGCGGGCGCCGGAGTACCTGCGCAACGACCCGGAACTCCGCAAGATCCTCAAGGCCTTCTTCGACTCGGACAAGCCGGTGGCCCAGATCTGCCACGGCCCGCTCCTGACGGCGGCCGTCGACGGGCTGGCCGGCCGCCGGGTCACCGCGTATCCGGCCCTGGAACTCGACATGCAGTCCGCCGGGGCGACCTTCCAGGACGCCGAGACGGTGGTCGACGGCACCCTGGTCTCGGCCCGCGCGTGGCCGGACCACCCGAGCTGGATGCGTGAGTTCCTCACGGTGTTGCGCGCGAAGAGCCCGGTGACCTGAGCGCGCGGCGGGGCGGAACGCGCCCGAACGGGGCGGTGACGATGCGCGGCAGGGCAGGGCCGAGCCGGCCGAGCAGGAGACGCCCCTCACTCCATCCACCGCTCCGCCAGCGCCACCGCCTCCCCCAGGCTGTCCACCACCGGCACGCCGGCCGGTTCCAGACTGGCCCTGCTGTGCGAGCCCCCCGTATAGAGCACCGCCCGCGCCCCCACGTGCGCCGCCGCCACCGCGTCGTCGACCGCGTCGCCGATCACGACCACCTGCTGCGGCGTGACACCGCCCAGCGCCGCGACATGGCGGGCCATGTGCGCGGCCTTGCTGCCGCCCGAAGGCCCGGTCCGCCCGTCGACCCGCAGGAAGTGCCGCTCGATGCCGTACCCCCGCACCACCGGGAGCAGCTGCTCGTGCCCGTACATGCTCAGCAGTGACTGGCTGCGGCCCGTCGACTGCCACTCCACCAGCAGTTCCTCGACGCCGTGCGTGAGCGCGCACACCACGCGCAGCTCGGTGTAATGCCGGTGGAAGGCCTCGTCCATGGCCAGCCACTCCGCGTCCGTCGGCAGCCGCCCCATCAGCCGCTCGTAGAAGCGGGGGATGGGCACGCAGTACAGCTCGCGGTACCGCTCCAGCGTGATCGGTTCGATCCCGATCTCCGCGAACGCCGCGTTCGTCGCGCCGATGACCGCACTGATGTCGTCGAGCAGCGTGCCGTTCCAGTCCCAGACGAGGTGCTTCGTCGTGTGCTTCCCCATCCCAGGAAGGTACCCACGGGGTACGACAACGCAGACATCCGGACCGGGATCAACGGGGCTCAGCCGGTCAGATGGGGGATCTCCTGCACCCCGTACCACAGCAGTTCGTGGTCCTCGGCCCCGTCCACCGTGAACTGCGCGTCGTCGTCCCCGTGGTCCGCCGCTCCCAGCGCCGCGGCCGCCGCCGTCACGTCCGCCTCCGCGTCGTCGGCGTCGACGTGCACCGCCGCGGCCTTCTTCAGCGACACCGCGGCGGCGATCCGCACCTCGCCGATCGCCGCGGCGTCCAGTCCCCGGTCCGGGTCGGCGACCGCGTCCCCGTCCGGTACGTCGACGGCCACGACGACCCGGCGCCGCGCGGCGCCCGGGTCCCCCGCCACCAGCCGCAGCGACGCGGCCGCGGCCCGGTTGAGCGCGGCGTACTCGAGCTCCTCGATGTCGTCCGAGACGTACCACTCACGCAGGCCGGGGGTCACGGCGTAGGCGGCCAGCGGGCCGGGCCCCAGCTCGCCGGCCTTGTGCGCCTCAGCGAGACCGGAAAGGGTCAGGGGGACGTAGACGCGCATCGGCAGGCCGCTTTCGTAGTCGGAGACGGACCCAAGGATACGTACGGAGTCCCCCTTCGGGGTGGTGGTCCCCGGCTCCCGCGACGTCCACTCCGTGAGGCGGATGCGGAGCGGTCGCCGTCCCGGCACTGCTTCCCGTCACCCTGATAGGTGATTCGTCCGGTCGGCGTCCTTGCGCCGACCGCTCCTTGCCGCCGCCCGCCCGTCCCCGTAGAAGAACACCAGCAGAAGTTACCGCTCGGTATCAAAGCCGGGCCGGCAGATCGGGGGCACACAGATGACCAAGGACAGGACCCGGCCGCACGGACGCCACGACCAGCGCGGACCCGGTGCTCCCGCCCTCAGGGCGAGGGCTCCCAGGACGGCGGCAGGCAGCCCCGCAGCCGGCACCCCCCACACCCCGTCCACCACCGCACCCGTCACGTCCACCAGGCCCGTCACGCCCGCCACACCCGCGGCCCAGGCGCTCCGGCACCGCCACCGCCGCCCCACCCCGCACGAACAGTTCGCCGAGCGCCTGCTGGCGGTGCTCAGCGGCCGGCGCCCCGTCCACTGGATGCTCGGGCACACCATCGGCGAGGCGTACGAGCAGCTCGTCCAGCTCGCGCCCACCACCCCGCTGCGCACGCGCGGCACGCTTCCCGTCGTACGCACCTGCGGCGGCTTCCATCCGCGCCCCGGCGTCGTCGAGGCCTTCGCGAGCATCGCGGCCGGCGAGCAGGTACGGGCGATGGCGTTCCGCCTGGAACAGGGCCGCGACCTGCGCTGGCGGTGCGCCGCCGTCGAGCTGGGCGGCACACCGGCGGCGACCGCCGCCTGCGCCCCCACGTGAACGCGGCGCGGACACGGCCGGGTCCGCGGCGCGGCCGGGACGCGGCCGGGACGC
>NZ_BAAAUD010000048.1:0-27055 GCF_039533765.1 Streptomyces enissocaesilis
GAACGCCGCCGTCTCCGACGTGAAACGATCACCCGTGAGCTGCATACCATCACCGGAATCACCCGCGAAACGGATAACCACCCGATCCAACCGACGGACCTCCTTGCCGCCTCCGCCTCCGCCGGGAGGTGCCGCAGGGGTGTTTTCCGATACGTGAACGGCCACCGGCCGCCCCCTTCCGTCGATGCCGCTGGCTGGCTGCCGCCGACGGTAGGGGCCCTCTCTTGTGACTGGCCAAAGCCGGTCCGTGTACGTGAATTCTTCATGCGTGACGCGTGACCCAGTGGCTGTTGCCCCTCTTCGCGACTGCCGGATACTCGACCGTCACCACACAGGAAGGACGCTCGTCATGCCGCACCCCGCAGGGAGGCAGATGCTCCATCTGTGGTCGCTGAGTGAGGATGTCGTCGTCAAGGCGGGGGCGGGCGACGAACTCGTCCTGTCGGGCCGCTTCGGCACGGAGCGGATCGAGCATCCCGACCCGTTCCTCCGCGAGGCCCTGCGCCGGATGGAGCTGGGGCCGGTACTGCCGGCCAACGTCGAGGCGATGGCCGCGAACGGCGACTTCGGGGCAGACGCCTGTCCGGTGCCGCCGCCGACACTCAGCAGGCTCTCGCACCTGGTCGTACGCACACTGGGCCTCGACGATCTCAAGGGCCCGCTGCTCTCGGTGGCCCCGGCCTCCCGCCGGGCGATCTTCGAGCCGGTGCGGCTGGCCGCCCAGAGCCACCTCAGGCTGCGCAAGGACGTGTCGCTGACGCTGGAGGGGCCCGGGGTCGTCGTACGGTCCGCCGCTTCTCTGCACCGCGTGGTGCTTCACCGGCCGGAAGCGGCGTGGGTGGCCTCCACGCTGGCCTGGGCCGTCACCCCCGACGAGGCGTCGGCGGCGCTTCCGCTGCCGCCCGAGGTCACCGAGGGCATCCTGCGTTATCTGGCCGCCGCCGGAATGACGGCGCCGGCAAGGAGTGCCGGTACGCCTCCCTAGAACGTGCCCCGTACGCCCGGCGTGCTCACAGCAGCCAGCCGGACTCCCGCGCCAGACGGATCGCGTCGACCCGGTTGCGTGCGTTGAGCTTGGCCACGACGGTCGTCAGGTAGTTCCGTACCGTGCCTGTCGACAGATGCAGCAGCGAGGCGATCTCCGGTGCCTCGGCGCCCTCGGCGGTCAGGCGCAGCACCTCGGTCTCCCGCTCCGTGAGCGGGTTCTCCGATCCGCCCCAGGCGGCCAGCGCGAGTTGCGGATCGATGGCCCGGTGCCCGGCGGCCACCCGCCGTACGGCCGCGGCGAGTTCCTTGGGCGGGGCGTCCTTGAGGAGGTAGCCGGACACCCGGGCGGAGAGGGCCCTGCGCAGGGTGCCGGGGCGGCCGAGGCTGGTGAGGATGAGGGTCGGGCACTGGGGCAGCCGGTCCCGCAGCTGGGTGGCGGCGGAGAGCCCGTCGAGGCCGGGAAGGTCGATGTCGATGATCGCCACGTCCGGCCGGTGCTTGAGCGCCGTGCCGACGATCTCGTCCCCGCGCTCGACCTCCGCGACGACTTCGAAGTCGTCTTCGAGCTCCAGCAGCGCGACCAGAGCGCCTCGGACCATGTGCATGTCCTCGGCGAGGAGTATCCGTATCACTGAGCCGCCCCCGTCTGCAGTGTCAGGTTCGCGGGATCGTACCAAGGGGAGGGCCCGCCGGTTGTACGGGAACCTCGGCCACCAGGCGGAACGTACGGTCCTCCGCGCGCCCGGACTTGAGGCTTCCGCCGACCGAGCGCAGCCGGGACTCCAGGTTTCCGAGCCCGCTGCCGCTGTGCGGGGACAAGTCGCGGTAGGCGGGGTCGACGCCGTCGTTGATCACGGACAGGCGTACGCGGCCGTGCTGTCGCACCGCCTCGATGGCGCAGTGGTCCGCCTTGCTGTGCCGCAGCAGATTGGTGACGGCTTCCCGCAGGGCGGTGGCCAGGACGGTGTCGGACTGCGGGCTGATCCTCCCGAGCGACACCTCCACCCGTACTTCTATGTCGGCCGCGCCGAGCACCGACTGCGCGGATTTGATCTCCTGTTCCAAGGACATCTCGCGGAAGCCGCTGGCGACCCGGCGGACGTCGGCCAGCGACTGCCGTGAGATGGAGAGGACCTCCTCGATCTCGCTCATCGCCCGCTCGGGGTGGGTCGGGATGAGTCGGTTGATCAACTCGCTCTTCAGCGTGATCGCCGAGAGGCTGAAGCCCAGCAGGTCGTGCAAGTCCCTGGAGAAGCGCAGACGTTCGCTGGTCACGGCCAGGTGGGCGAGTTCACCGCGGGTGGCGTGGACTTCCTGTACGAGCTCGGCGAGCCGGGAGAGCCCGTACACGACGAGGCCGGTGATGAGGGTCGACAGGCACAGGTACACGCTGTGGGCGACCGGCCGCCCGTCGAGCACCGGCGGCACCAGCATGCTCAGGCCGACCGCTGCGTACATCGTCCAGGCCACCGGCGGGCGCAGCAGCAGCAGCAGTGAGGCGGCGAGGAAACCGGCCATGGACCCCCACTCGGCACGGAGGCTCACGATCGGCAGGTAGGTGAGCAGGGCCTGTGCGCCCAGCGAGAGGCACCTGCGGGGCAGCGGGGCCCGGTCGGCGCCCGCCGCCGAGTGGGTGAGCTGCAGTCCGAGGATCGCCAGCAGCGCCGCGACGGCCGCCGCGACGGCCGGGGAGGAGAGCCCGGCGTCGAGGATGTTGAGCACCGTGATGAGGGTGTAACTCAGCAGTACGGCAAGGAGGATGGTGCGTGCCAGGCGGGGGGCCGGAAGATCGCGGCTGCGGCCGGACGGCGAGCTGTCCGGGCCCCCTCTTCTCCGTGGGTCGTCCGCGGTCTGCGGGTGGTCGTGACTGTCCATCGTTCGCACGGCCTCTTCTCGCAACAGTGTGCGCACTTTCTCGGGATGGTATGTGAAGGCCGTGGAAATAGCGTGAAGTTCGGTCAGTTGTACGGTTCGGTACCGGACGAAGATTCGGTACCGGCGAAGAGGTGACCGTCAGACGAAGAGCGGGACGGGGTTGAGCCCTTCGTACGGTGTACGCGCGGCCAGCCGCCCCAGCGCCACCGGGACGTCGTACAGCCGGCCGGGCGCCAGCCGTGCCCAGAAGTGCCGCATACCGGGCACGAGCACCTTCACCACCGGGATGCCGAGGTCGGGCCTGCTCTGGTCGAGCACCAGCAGTTCCATGCCGCGGTCCCGGACCAGCCCGGTGATCGCGGTGACATCGTCCAGCAGGTCCGCACGCGGCACATAGGCCCAGCTCTCCGGCGCACGGGCGGGCAGCGCGCCGTCGGGCCGCAGGTAGGGCTGGTTGGCGACCGTCGCGTTCCGCCACCAGCCGAGCGGCTCCGGGTCGCCGATCGCGTACCCCGTGCCGTCCGCCCGCGCCTCGCACACCGCGGGCAGCAGCTGGCCCATCTCGCTCAGGGCCCTGCGCAGCGCCAGCCGCGGGTCGAAGTGGGCTCCGAACCCGAAGATCACGTCCTCGGCGGGCTTGTCGGTACGCCGTGACAGCGCGGCCATCACCGGGATGCCGAAGTCCGAGGTGAGGTCGAGCACCCACAGTTCGCGACGGAGCCGGTGGCACGCCTCCCGCATGACATCGGCGTACGGCTCGGCGAAGGCGTCGACGTCGACCCCGGCCTGCCGTGTGCGGTTGTACCACCACAGCGCCACGGCGTCGCGCTCGACGACTTCGAGGAACCCCTGGACCAGGGCGTCCTCGGGGCTGCTGCCCGCCGCGTTGCCGTTGGAGNTCAGGGACCACACGGCCGTCCAGTCGGTCGGCCGCTCCTCGTCGAACCGCTCGGGCACGTGCTGGAAGTGCGACATCCGCGCGTTCCACCCGGCCCGGTCGCGGAACTGCCGCTCGTCGTAGAGCTGGCAGTCATGGGGGTGTACGGCGTCCCGGCCCAGGGCGCGGTAGGTGTCCCGCACCACCGGCTCGTCGCCGTGCCGGGTGCCGCTGTACCGTTCCACCGCTTCGCACAGGGCGCTGACCCGGGCCTCCGTGTCGGTGAGGCCCTTGCCGCCGCTGAGGGCCCGCAGTCCCGCGCGCAGCCCGGCCAGGGTGTGGTGGCCCATCGCCAGGTTGTGGCCGGAGACATAGGAGTTGATGCCTTCCGGCGTGCGGGGAGCGCGGCGGATCTCCTTGACGATCCCGGTCACCGGGTCGACGAGATGGCCGTGCCGGGCGAGCATCTGCTCCGGTGTGAACGCCCGGTGGCCGCCCGACGCCTGCGGGGCCTTGGGCCGCGAGACGGGGACGAAGGGCCTGCGGGCCCGCTCGGCGACGATGCCGGGATCACCGCACACCCGGCACTGCGGAAGCCGGGCCACCCGGTGCTCCCGGGTGCGCAGGCGGAGGGTGTCGAGCGTGTGCAGGACGCCCTCGGAACCGTGGCGGACGCCGGCTGCCCACTTCGCCATTTCCAGTACGGCCAGGTGCAGGGCGATGGAACGGCCCGCCGCCAGCGAGGCGACGGGCCGGGTGAGCGGTCCCGCGTCGCCGAGTGCCCGCCGCACCGGCCACTCGGAGCGGCGGTGGCCCACCAGCCGGGCCGCCAGGCAGGACCAGCACGGGCCGCTCCGCGGCTGGAAGACCGGCCCCACCCAGGGGTCGGCGCCGCAGACCTTGGCGATGAGCCAGGGTCTGTCCTCCGCGCGGTGGGCGGCGTCGATCTCGCGCAGCTCCGGCGAGAGGTAGTCGTCGCAGAGCACCAGCGAGAAATCGGCGTCCTCCCCCGCGGGGGCCACCGCGATCCCGGAAGCGCGGCACGCGGCCGACACCGCCTCCGTGTCGATGCCGGTGACGGCCTGGATCCGTACGCCGGCGTGCCGCAGCCTCGCCACCGCCGTACCGCCGTCCAGGCCCGCGAGGTCCCAGTAGGCCTCGGCGGCGCGGTCGTCACCGGCGGGCGGGCCGGCCGCGGGAGCGGGCGTCCCGGCTTCCGGGTGGAAGCGCAGCAGGCCGGCCCCCAGCAACTCGCTCACGGAGGCCATGACTTCTTCGGTGCCCAGCATCGGCGCGGCCGCCCGCAGCACGCCGCCCAGGTCACGCGTGCCGTCCAGCAGCGGCACCAGGACTTCGGCGTGCTCGCCGTGCAGGGCGGTGACCCCGCGCCGCGACACCAGGTAGGCCGCCTCTCCGGGAACGACGGTGGGCTGGAGGTGGAGTTTGAATCCCACCCGTGCGGCCGCGCCCCCCGGCGTCGGCCATACCTCTTGCCCCCCCACGACGGTCATGCCGCGAACTGCCCTGCGGCCAGGGGAGAGCGCTCGGTCGCCGGCACGGCGATGATGCAGATGGAGAACAGCGTGACGCCCTGCTCGTACGCACCGTCCAGGTTCTCGATCACGAGGCGCGGCCGCGACGGCCGGGCGGGCTGCACAGGGGACATGTCGACGGACGTGACGCGGTCAATCATGACGTTGGTCATGGTCATGGTCATGGTCGTGGTGTCCTTCCGTGGCGCTCCTGGGGTTCCTTTTCAGCCGTCATCCTTGTCCGCGCGGGGGACTTCAGACAGTGTCGCCGTCACTGGCGCGGGGTGAAGTTCTCATGGGCCCCGGGGCGGGACGCGCCGGAGGAACGGCGTCAGGGGAGATCCGAGGGCTTCCCTCACGAGAGTGACCCCACGTCACACGTTCGGCTTGCTTAAGGACCGCTCCCAGGGGGGAGATACTGGGGGTATTGGTCTGTACGGGTATTAATCGGGCGGTACATGCGTGGCTGGGACGCTTTATGTGCAAAGTCCTCAAGACTACCAGTAACTATTCAGTCGATAGAACTTGGTTGTTGAGGAGCATGTGATGCACGTCAGCGAATGGCTCCCCGATCAGCCCATTCGCATCGGTCGGATCGACTGGCCCGAAGAGGCCGACGACGGTACGCACCTTCGCCTGCGAGCGGGTCACATCGTCGTCGTCGACCGGCAGCCCTGGCGGATCCTCGAAATCCACGGGTACCGCGACCCGTGGCCCAAGTCGTACGAGAAAGCCTGGCGTGATCACGTCGAGCTGTGGAAGCACTCCGAAAGCCTGCACCGGGCCAACGGGCAGCCGGCCACGGAGGCCCCCGCGCGGGCGGACTTCTACAAGCGCCCCATCGTCCTGGTGCTGCGCAACGAGAACCTCCCCCGGTCTGCTCCGAAGCACTGGTGCGCACCGGCGTCCCACGACTGGCAGGTCCTGCCGGAGCACTACTCCGTCTGCCGGGCCTGCGGCGAACTGCCCCCCTGCCACAACGGGGAGTACCGCTGGGAGGGCGGCCCCCGGCGGCCCGAGCACAACGGAGGCGTCACCCTCATCGTCCCGCCCGACTGCTGCATCGGGTGCGCGGAGCACATCAAGCCCCGGATGCGGACGGTGCGCTTCCCCGGACCCAACCTCTGGTACCCCGACCGGGAGGACGGGAGCGCGGTCTTCCACGCCCGGACCGCCTGCGCGGATCAGGTCGACTGCTACCGCGCGCAGTGGATGGCCGAATACCCGCCCGCCATGTCCCAGCCGGTATTCGCCCTCGGGCTCTCGGACAGCGAAGGCTTCGTGCTGCCGCGGGCGAGGCCCGCACATTCCGCGCAGCCGGCGGACTGGAACCACCCGGCGGCGGACGGCGCGGAGACCCGCCGCTCCGGACTCCCGGAGGTGCGTCACGAACCGCCGGCCGGCGGCACGACGCTCTTCGAACAGGCGGTGCCGCGCCTTGCGTCCGAGACGTCCCACGCGAACCACATGAACCATGCCGACCAGGTGAATCATGCGAACCACATGAGCCATGCGAACCATGCAGACCACATGAGCCATGCGAACCATGCAGACCAGATGAATCATGCGAACCACGTGAGCCATGCGAACCCCGCGTCCGCCGCCCCCTTCGCCGCTCCGGCGCACCAGGGCCCCGTGGGCAGTCAGGAACGCGCGGGGTACGAGGAGCCCGGGGTCCGTCCGGTCACCCGCATGCACCACTCGTCCCCCATCGACCACCCGGACCCGGAGTCCCCGCCCCGCCCGGCGCCCTCCGTCGACGCGGCGGCGCCCATGATCTCCCTCCAGAACATCGAGGCGGTACGCCGGCTCACGGAGGAACTCGGCCTCACCCAGGTCGACCGGTCGGCCCTCCACGACGCGGACCAGGCCGCCAAGGTGATCGAGGAACTCACTGCCGCCGTGCGCAATGTCGCCCTCTGCCTGAGAGGCACGGGGCTGCGCATCCGTTCCTGACGGCCGGTACGCGCGCCACCCCCTCCACGAGCCCGAACGCGCAAGGCGTCGGCCGATGGTTCCCCCTGGGACCACCTCGGTCGACGCCTTGTAGGTGTGGTGTGTGTTACTTCGTCCAGGGCAGGTCGCCGTCCAGGCCCCCGGCCTTGCCGACCGGTGCCGGCGCCGGCGCCGGGGCGGGCCCGGTCCAGGGCAGGTCGTCCTCCGCGCCGACCGTCACGGTGAGCGTCGTGACCGCCGTGGGGACCGAGAGGGTCCAGGGCAGGTCGTCTTCCGCATTCGCCGTGCCGGTGAACAGAAGGACGTTCAAGCAGGCCGCACCGATGACCGCCGCGAAGAAATTTCTGTTGTTACGCATTCTTGAGATCCCCCTCGGAAGCTGCTTCGTTCGTTCTGGTCAAAACCGTACCCCACTCAATTTTTGGCTCAATTTTTCCCTGATTTTCCGCAGCGGAAGCCGCATAAAAATGAGCCGAAAAAACCTGCGGCTAGGCTCTCGCTGTGACGACGGCAGGACCGGGTCGAACCCCCGGGGGGACCGGCTCGGCCGGTGAAGTGATGCACTGCGAATCAAGGGAACGGACCGGCCCATACGCGGTGGGCACCGTGGCGGAGGGGGAACAGCATGCTCAAGGAGATTGGCCTCGGCCAGGATGCGGAATACGCCTATCGCACCCTGCTCAAAGAACCGAAGGCAGAAATACAGGTGATGGCGGAGCAGTTCGGCTGGTCCGTCGACCGGGTTTCCACCGCGCTTGAGGAGCTTTCCGAACTTTCGCTGGTACGCCCGTCCTGGGAGAGCCACGGTTCCACCCGCCTGGTGGATCCGGAACTGGGACTCAAAATACTCATTCAGTCCCAGGAGATGGAACTGCTGAAACTCCAGCAGTCCCTTTCGGCGAGCAAGCTCGCGGCCGCCCGGCTGATCGCCGACTACCGGGAGGAGGAGGACAGACTCGCCCCCGGCACCGTGAAACTGGCCAGTGGCGCGGACGCGGTCCAGGCCTGGATCGAGAAGGCCGGCCACGAGTGCCGCGAAGAGGTGGAGGTCTTCCTGCCGGGGGGCGCGCAGTCGGCGGAGAGCCTGCGGGAGGCCAGGGCGCTGGACCTCATGCTGCTGGAGCGGTCCGTACGGGTCAGGTCCGTCTACCAGGACAGCATCCGCAACGACCGGCCGACCAGTGAGTACGCCCAGTGGCTCGGCGAGCAGGGCGGCCAGGTCAGGACCGTCGCCCACCTGCCGCTACGGATGATCATCTGGGACCGGCGGGTGGCGCTCGTCCCGGTCGACCCCAACGATCCGGACCGGGGCGCCTTCCTGCTGTCCGGAGCGGGGCCGGTCGCCGCGTTGCAGGCGCTGTTCGAACACGTCTGGCGGCTGGCGGCCCGGTTCGGCGAGGACCGCTGCCGGAACACCGACAGCGACAGCGCCCTGGCCGACCAGGAGAGTGCCGTACTGGGGCTGCTCGCCAGTGGACTCACCGACGAGGTCATCGCCCGCAAGCTCGGCGTGTCCGTACGCACCAGCCGCCGGATCACCGCCGAGCTGATGAGCCGGCTCGGCGCCCGCAGCCGGTTCCAGCTGGGCGCGCTGGCCGCGCAGCGCGGCTGGCTCGCGGTCTGAGGGCCGGGGGAGGGACGCGGGCGGCGCGGGTCACCCGCGCAAGTAGGCGAGTACCGCCAGGACCCGGCGGTTCGTGGAGTCGGACAGGTTGAGGTCGAGCTTGGTGAGGATGCTGCCGAAGTGCTTGCTGACCGTTCCCTCGCTGACGGTCAGGGCCGCGGCGATGGAGGCGTTGGACTTGCCCTCCGCCATCAGGGCCAGCACTTCCTGCTCGCGGGCGGTCAGCCTCGCCATGGGATCGCGGCGGTGCCGGATCAACTGTCTGACCACCTCGGGGTCCACCACCGTGGCGCCGTCGGCGACCCGGTGCAGGGCGTCGATGAACTCCTCGACGTCGCCGATGCGTTCCTTGAGCAGGTAACCGACGCTCGTACCGTCCGACGAGTCGAGCAGGTCCTCGGCGTAGGCGCGCTGGACGTACTGGCTGAGCACCAGGATGGGCAGGTCAGGCTGCTGCTTGCGCAGGCTGATCGCGGCGCGCAGTCCTTCGTCGGAGAAGCCGGGCGGCATGCGGACATCGGTCACCACGATGTCCGGGCGGTGCTCGGCGACCGCCGCGGTCAGCTCCTCGGCGGTTCCGGCCCCTGCCACCACCTGATGACCGAATCGCTCCAGCAGACCGACCAGGCCCTCCCGCAGGAGCACGCTGTCCTCGGCCAGTACGATGCGCAACATCATGTCCTCGATCGGGCGGGTGAGCAGGGGACTTGCAGGCGGAACACGGTGGGCCCGCCGGGCGGACTGGACACTAGCAGGTGGCCCCCGAGCACCGAGATGCGATCGGCCACCCCCTGGAGCCCCGTCCCGTCGACCGTGTCGGCGCCGCCCACCCCGTCGTCCTCCACCTCCACGGTCAGCCGGCCCTTCTCGGCCCGTCCGGTCACCCGCGCCCGGGTGGCCCTGCTGTGCTTGGCGACATTGGCCAGGGCCTCGCAGACCGCGAAGTAGACCGCTGTCTCCACGGCTTCGAGCAGGCGTCCCGGCAGGTCGAAACTCACGTCCACCGGGACCGCCGAGCGATCGGCGATGTCCTCGACGGCGGCCTCCAGGCCCCGGTCGGTGAGGATCTGGGGGTGGATGCCCCGGATCAGTTCCCTGATCTCCACCAGCGCGACCCCCGCCTCCTCGTGCGCCTTGGCCAGCAGGCCGCCCAGCGGCTCGGCGGGGCTTTCGAGTCGGGCCAGACCCAGCGTCATGGACAGCGCCACGAGGCGCTGTTGGGCCCCGTCGTGCAGATCGCGCTCGATACGGCGGCGCTCCGCCTCGAAGGCGTCCACCAGACGCATCCGGGAACGGCCCAGCTCCTGTACGCGCGAGTCGAGCCCGCTCTCGGGGACGGAGAGCAACTGCCTGGTCAGTACGGCGCGACCGGCGGCCAGTACGCCCAGCGGATAGGCGAGCAGGGGGAGGAGCAGCACCCCGGCCAGCAGCGCGGCGAAGGCCTCCGGGTAGGAGTCGGCGAGCCAGAGCTTGAGTACGCGCGCTTCCCCGTCGCCGCCCGCCGCCATCATCACGGGGGTGGCGATCAGACCGCCGCAGACCGTGAGCACCGTGCCCACGACGAGTGCCTCCAGGGGCCACAACAGGAAGGCGAACAGCAGCGCGTAGCCCAACTCCCGCCAGGTGGAACGCTCCTGGATCCGTGTGCGCAGCCAGGACGACAGCCCGGTGCCGGCCGGTTCGCGGTGCGGACCGGGAAACGGGCCGGAGTCGATCAGCCGGAGCCGGCGGCGTTCCAGCGCGGCGAGCGGAACTCCGGTGAGTACGAGGGTGAGCAGCAGGGGCACGCCGATCAGGACCACCGTGAGCACACTGCCCGCGACGGCGAGCAGGAGCAGCGTGGCCAGTGTGGCGATGCCGAGCGCCACGCTGGTCAGCAGATAGAGCGCCGCGCGCCACGGCCAGCTGCTGAGGACGTAACGACGCTGCTGGAGTGCCTGCCAGAGGCTGGAGGAGGGCATGAGGGCACGCTACGAAACGCCGTGCGGGCGGACCACCCAGCTAGCTCCACCTTCCGGGTGGGCACTGCCTCTCCCGGAAGAGTCCTCCCAGTTGCAATGTGCCGGACCCGGCCGACCGGGTCTCCTTGAGGCAGTGAGCAGCCGACTGCTCCCGCCCCGCACTCCGGGGACGCCCGACACCGAGGGGATCCCCATGGACTGGCTCCAGGCCCAGTTGTCCACCGTGCCGGTCTGGCTGACGCTGGTCATCGTCTTCCTGCTGCCCACGGTGGAGCCGGTACTGCCCGTGCTGGGCATGCTGCTTCCTTCCCAGACGGCCCTGGTGGTGAGCGGGGTGCTCACGCACCAGGGCAGTCTTCCGCTGGCCGGTGCGCTCCTGGCCGCGGTGCTCGGTGCGGTGGCGGGCAATCTGCTCGGTCATGCCGTCGGACGGGTGTGGGGCGGCAGGCTGGCGGCCGGCCTGCCGGCCCGGGTCACGGAATCGCGCAAGTACCGGGCCGCGCTGAGCGCCGTCAGTACGTACAGCGGCCGGGCCGTGCTGCTCGGCCGGTTCAACGTGGCGCTCCGGACGATGGTCCCCGTCATGTGCGGCACCGTGCGGGTGCCCTGGGGCCCGTACCTGGGCTGGTCGGTCCTCGGCAGCCTGCTGTGGGCTCCGTCCTGTGTGGCGCTGGGTCTTCTGGCGGGGAGTTCCTGGCAGCAGTGGGGCGGGTCCGGCGTACTGGTCGCGGCCTCGGTGCTGCTGCTGGCCACCACGTCCCTTCCGCCGCTGCTGTCGCTGCGGCGCGGTGCTCCGGCCGTCGCGCCGCAGGCGTGAGCCGCAGGCGTGAGCCGTGGGCGTGGGGGCCGGCGGGTTCAGAGGCGCTCGCTGAGGAACGCCAGCAGCTCCGCCTCCGCGGGCACCAGGTAGAAGTGGTCGCCGGGGAACACCCGGGTCTCGAACCCGGCCGTGGTCAGCTCCGCCCAGGACTCCAGTTCACCGACCCGGCACCCCGGGTCGGCGTCGCCGCCCACCGCGGTGACCGGTGACCGCAGCGCGGCCGGCCGGTGCGGCCGGTACGACTCGATCAGCCGGAAGTCGCCGCGCAGCGAGGGAAGCAGCAGCGGCCTCAGGTCGGGATCGTCGTAGACGGACGAGGCCAGGTCGCCCAGCCGCCGCGCCGAGGCGATGAGCCGGTCGTCGTCCAGCAGGTGCAGGTTCCCGCCGCGTTCGAGGTGGGGCGCGCCGCGCCCCGACACGATGACGCGGTCCGCGACGATGCCGTGCCGTTCGTCGAGGCGACGGGCCACCTCGTAGGCGACCGCGGAGCCGAGGCTGTGCCCGAACAGGACCAGGGGCAGCGGCTCGGGTCCGGCGAGTACGGGCTCCAGCGCGCCGGTGATCCGGTCGGCCAGCTCCGTCATGTCCTCGACGCACGGTTCGGCGAACCGCTCCTGCCGGCCCGGGTACTGGGTGGCGAGCAGTTCGACATCACCGGGTATCCGCCCCGGCCAGGTGTGGAACAGGGTCGCCGTACCGCCCGCATGCGGGAAGCAGACCAGCCGGGCCCGTGCCGCCCCGGCCCGCCGGTGCCTCCGGAACCACCGGCTCCCCTTGTCGGTGTCGATGACCGTCACGCGAACCCACCTCTCACAGCCTCCGATGTCACGACCTTGCACGCGTCATGATCCGTGGAGGTGGCGGGCCGCGGGGCTCTCGCGCGCGGGCAGGCTGCTGCCGCCGCAGGTTCCTGCCCGCTGGTTCGCTGCCTTTTCCGCGCGGGTGCAGACATCGTGCACAGGAGGGTGGAGCTACCTCCACCACCAAGATTCCGCTCCGCTCCGATGTGTCGGAAGCGCGGGCCCTATTGAGTGGACACCATGAATCAAGCAGCCGTCCGGCTCCGTTCGGTCACCCGGTCCTACGGCAAGGACGCCAGCGCGGTGACCGCGCTGGACCGGGTCAGTCTGGACATTCCCCAGGGCACCTTCACCGCCGTCATGGGGCCCTCGGGCTCCGGCAAGTCGACTCTCCTCCAGTGCACCGCGGGTCTGGACCGGCCGACCGGCGGCCAGGTGTTCCTGGGCGACACCGATCTGACCCGGCTCAGCGAGACCAAGCTGACGCTGCTGCGCCGCAAGCGGATCGGTTTCGTCTTCCAGGCCTTCAACCTGCTCCCCTCGCTCACCGCGGAGCAGAACGTGGCGCTCCCGCTGCGGCTGGCCGGGCGCCGGCCCAAGCGGGCCCAGGTACTGGAGGTGCTGGAGCGGGTGGGACTGCGCGAGCGCGCCGGGCACCGGCCCAGCGAGATGTCCGGCGGCCAGCAGCAGCGCGTGGCGCTGGCCCGCGCCCTGGTCACCCGCCCGGAGGTGCTCTTCGGCGACGAGCCGACCGGTGCGCTGGACTCCACCACCAGCCGGGAGGTGCTGTCCATGCTCCGCTCGATGGTCGACGGCGGCCAGACGGTGATCATGGTGACGCACGACCCGGTCGCCGCCTCCTACGCCGACCGGGTGCTGTTCCTGGCCGACGGCCGGGTGCAGGACGAGCTGTACTCCCCGGCCGCCGAGCAGGTCGCCGCGCGCATGACGAAGCTGGCGGCGGTCCCGTGCTGAGTCTCGCGCTGCGCGGCATGCGGACCCGCTGGGTCACCTTCGTCGGCTCCTTCGTCGCCCTGGCCCTGGGCGTGGGGCTCATCGCGACCACCGGACTCGCGCTCGCGGCCACGTTCAGCGCCCCCGACCGGGGACCCGAGCGGTTCGCCGCGGCCCCCGTGGTGGTCCAGGCGTCGGACCGGCTCCGGATCGACACACCGATCGGCATCCGGACACAGCCCCTCGACAACCCCCGGGCGGTGCCCGCGAAGCTGGCCGCCGAACTCGCCCCGCTCGGCCGTACGGTCGAGGACCGGACCTTCCCGGTGGACGTCGGGGGCGTGGACCTGGCCGCCGACGGCGGGGCGGTCGTCGGCCACCCGTGGCCGGTCGCGGATGCCACTCCCTACCGGCTCTCCGGCGGGCGCGCCCCCTCAGCGCCCGGCGAGGTGGTCGTCACGGCGGGTCCCGGCGCCGATGTGCGTACGGGCGACCGGATCGAGGTCTCCACCCCCGCGGGCACCGGCACCAGGACCGTGGTCGGCACCGTGCGGCCCGCGGGCTTCGAGACCGCGGTGTTCTTCACCGGCGCCGAGGCCGCCGGCATCTCCCCGCCCATCGACGCCGTCGTGGTGCACGCGGACGCGGAGGCGGTCGCGGCGGTGGTCGGCGGGAGCACCGGCATGGTGGTCCTCACGGGCGACGACCGGCGCAGGGCCGATCCCGACCCGGACCGCGACGCCGAGGCCCTGGTCTCGGTCAACGCGCTGCTGGGCACGGCCGCCGCCATCACCGGCTTCGTCTCCGTCTTCGTGGTGGCCTCGACCTTCTCCTTCGCCGTGGCCCAGCGCAGGCGCGAGTTCGGCCTGCTCCGCACGGCGGGCGCCACGCCCCACCAGGTACGGCGGATGGTGTACGCCGAAGCCGTCGTCATCGGCGTGCTGGCCTCGGCCGCGGGCTGCTGGCTGGGCGCCGCCGGAGCGCCCCGGCTCGCCGCCTGGATGGTCGACGTGAGGATCGCACCGCACTGGTTCGCCATCGGCGACCAGACCTGGCCGCTGCACACGGCCTTCTGGACCGGACTGGTCGTGGCCATGGCCGGTGTACTGGTCTCCTCCTACCGGGCCGGGAAGGTCGGGCCGACCGAGGCGCTGCGCGAATCGGCCGTCGACAGCCGGGCGATGCCGCTGAGCCGGTGGCTGACGGGCGGGGCCGTACTGCTGACCGGGGTCGGGCTGCTCGTCATGGCGCTCGTCTCCGATCCCGGGGACGTCCTCAAGCGCAAGACGTACATCACCCAGCCGATGCTGCTGATCGTCGGGTTCGCCCTGCTCGCACCGGTCCTGGTGCGGCCGCTGACCCGGCTCATGACCTGGCTGCCGGCCCGGCTGCCCGGTGCCACCGGCGTACTGGCCAGGGAGAACGCGGCCGCCGGGGTGCGCAGGACCGCCGCCGTGGCCGCCCCCGTCATCATCACCGTCGCGCTGGCCGCCTCCCTGATGGGGACGGTGGCCACCATCAACGAGGCCAAGGCCACCGAGGCGGGGAACCAGACGGCCGCCGACTTCGTGGTCTCCCCGGCCGGCGAGGGCCGGGCCCTCTCCCCGGAGTTCGTGGAACGGGCCCGGCACATCCCGGGCGCCGCGGTCAGCGCGTCGCGCTCCACCGGGGTGACGGTCCTCGAGGAGGGCACGGCGCTGATCAGGTCCGAGGCCAGGGCGGTGGACCCGGCCGACCTGGCCGCCGTGTCCAGCCTGCCCGTGGTGGCGGGAAAGATCACCGACCTCGACGACAGGAGCATCATCGTCAACGAGGAGTGGCTGGTCAGTACCGTCGGACAGCAGGTCGGTGTCTGGCTGGGCGACGGCCGCAAGGTCTCGCTCAGGGTGGCCGCGGTACTCGGCACCGGCACCGGCAGCAACGGTGTGTACCTGACGCCGCGCAACGCCGCCGGCGCCGGCGTCGACCGGGTCGACGTCAAGGTCGAGGAGGGCGCCGACCGCTCGGCCGTCGCGGCGGAGCTGCGCGGGGCGGGCCGGGCGAGCGGCACCGAGGTGCTGACGAAGGGCGAGTGGGTGGCGGAGCACTACCCGCGCTCCAGCGAGAACACCCGCCTGGGCCTGCTGATGATCCTGGGGATCGCCCTCGTCTACACCGGGATCGCCCTCGCCAACACCCTGGTGATGGCCACCTCCGACCGGGTGCGCGACCTCGCGGTGCTCCGCCTCACCGGGGCGACCACACCGCAGGTCCTGCGGCTGGTCGCGGTGGAGGCGCTGGTGGTGGTGGCGGTGGGCGCCGTGATCGGCGGCGCCGTGTCCGTACTGAACCTGCTCGGTGTGTGGGGCGCGCTGGGGCTGCTCGACGTCTGGTCGGCGGTCGTCGTGCCCTGGGGGACCATCGGCGCCGTGGTCGCGGCCAGCGCCGTACTGGCCACCGTGTCCGCCGTAGTGCCCGCGTCGCTCGCGCTGCGCACCCGGCCGGTCGAACTGGCCGGCATGCGGGAGTAGTCCGGGAACCGGCAGGACCGGCGACGGCCATCAGTACACGATTTCGAGAGGCAGAGCGCGTTGACGAGCGATACCGGTGTGATGCTCCATGAGTTTCTGCGGTCACCCCTGCAGATCGGTGCGGTGGCGCCGAGTTCGCGCAGACTCGCCGCGGCGGTGGCCGCGCCCGTGCCCGAGGCGGGCGACCCCGTGGTCGTCGAACTCGGCCCGGGGACAGGGGCCTTCACCGGAATGATCCAGGAGCTGCTGGGCGGTCGTGGTCACCACGTGGCGGTCGAGATCAATCCGCGGCTGGCCTCCGCCCTGAGCCGGCGCTTCCCCCGGGTCGAGGTGGTGACCGCCGAGGCGGCCCGGCTGCCCCGGCTGCTCGCCGAGCGCGGTCACGCGGCGGCGGACGTCGTCATCGGCGGCCTGCCGTGGGTCTCCCTCCCGGCGGACGTGCAGCACGAGACCCTCTGCGCCGTCCGGGACGTGCTCCCGGCGGACGGGGCGTTCACGACCTTCGGGTACGTGCACGCGATGCGGCTCGCGCCGGCCCGGCGGTTCCGCCGGATGCTCGGTGTGAGCTTCGAGGAGGTGGTGGCGGGCCGCACGGTGTGGGGCAACGTACCCCCGGCGTTCGTCTACCACAGCAGGCGGCCGCGGGACATCAGGCCGATCGGTCGCCCGCACGGGTGGCGGAGCGGGCGCTGTTCGTGCGCCTCGAAGCCGTGGGCGGGCCTGGCCGGCCACCGCTGACCGGCACACCGAACGAGTCCGCCGCCGCACCTTCCGGTGCGGCGGCGGACTCGTTCGTGCTCTTCGCCGTTCAGCCCGCGGACGGCTCGGCCATCGCCACCGCGATTTTGCGCGGTCCGGTGAACGGCTCCCGGGCGTGCGCGGCGAGCATGTTGTCGACCACCAGGATGTCGTGCCGCTCCCAGTCGAAACGGGTGCTGGCGTCCCGGTAGCACTGGCGCAGGTGCGCCACCACGTCGTCGGGGATCGGCGCCCCGTCCCCGTAGTAGGAGTTGGTCGGCAGGTCCTCGGGCGCGAAGATCTCCTCCAGCCCCTCCCTGACGTCGGCGCCGAGCGTGCTGACGTGGAAGAACGTGATGTGGTTGAACCACACCGGCTCGCCCGTCACCGGGTGCCGGTGGACGGCGTCCCGGACCGCGGTGGTCCGCAGACCGCCCTCGGTCCACTCCACACCGATGCCCTTGTCCCGGCAGTACGCGGCGACCGCGTCCCGGTCGTCGGTGTTGAAGGCCTGCTGCCACGGGACCCCGAAGTCCTGGTGGAAGTTGCGCACCACGCGCCAGCGGCGCCGGGTGAACTCCTCCCGTACGTCGGGGTCGAGGGCCGCGTACACCCGGCGGATGTCCGCGAGGGGCGTGGCCCCCAGGGTGTGGGCCGGCTCGATGCAGAAGAAGTACAGCGTGTGGGGCCAGACCGCCTGGTAGGAGTTCTCGTTGTGCAGGAAGATCTCCTCGTCCGCCGGGTAGTCGGTCGAGGTGTAGACCTGCCCCTTGATGGTGCTCCGCGGGGACGAGCGCTCCGCGTACGTCAGGGGCGGCATCCCGGACAGGGCGTGCACCGAGCCGTTGAAGCCGTCCACCCCGTCGACCTGGAAGCCGCGCAGGAGCACGGCTCCCCGCTCGGTCAGGGCGGCGCGGATCTCCGGCCGGTTGCGGGCGATGAACTCGCCGACCTCGTGGCCGGGGCCGGGGGCCTCGTACACGCGGGGCAGGTATCCGGCCGGGCCGGCCGTGGTGGGCACAGTGATCGATTGGGTCGTCATGATGCGTCGGCTCCTTCAGGAGCGGAAGGGTTCGAGGATGGAGTGGGCGCCCGGCAGCGGGACCGGGCGCTCCGGGCTGCGCGGATCGCGCAGCACTACGGGGCCGGTGCTGCCGGCGGGCCGGGCGAGCGCCACGAAGAGGCCGCGCCCGCTGGGCAGGTCCTGGACCAGCCAGTCGTCGGCGCCCGCCGGTTCGCTGCCCCGCACGACGAGGGGGCCCGCCTGTTCGGGCCGGACCTCCAGGGCTTTGAGGTCCGCCGTGATGCCGGTTCCGATCGCCTTCACCACTGCCTCCTTGCGGGTCCAGCACCGGAGGAAGGCGGCCTGCCGTGCGCCGTCGTCCACGAGGCTGTTCAGATGGGTCAGTTCGGACTCGGACATGACCAGGGAGGCGGCGCCGGCCGGGCTCCCCGATCGTCCGTCCTCCACGTCGACGCCGACCTGGCCCGCGGTGGTCACCGCGAGGACCCAGTGCGGCCCCGCGTGGGAGAGGTTGAAATCGAGCGCGGTGGGCGGCCCGACCACGACGGGTCTGCCGTGGTCGGGGTCCGCGCACCAGGGACAGGGCTCGGTGCCGAACCGGATCCCGGCCGGCGCCACTCCCAGGTACCGGGACAGGACCCGGCGTACGGCGATGTGCGCGCCCGCGTACCGCAGGCCGTCGGCCCGCGGCCGGCGGCGCATCACCGCGCGCTCCGCGGCGGAGAGCAGCTGGAGGCCGGCGACCGGCGGCGGCCCGTCGGTCGTGCCCTGCCAGACGTGGACGCCGCCGCTGTCCCGCAGTGCGCCGTACTCCCGCCCGGTGGTGGTGTTCACCGGGCCTCAGTCGGACATCGCCACGAGCACGCGGCGCGCACCCGTGAAGGGGCGGCGGCCGTGCGACACGAGCATGTTGTCGATGAGCATCAGGTCCCCGGTGCGCCAGTCGCAGTCCTGTGCCGCTTCGAGGCCCCGGTCGCGGACCTGGATGACGTACGCGTCGGGTATCGGCGTGCCGTCGGCGAAGGTCACCGACTGGGGCAGCTCGTCGGCCGGGAGGATCTGCGCGAGGGCGGCGGCGGTGTCGTCGCCCAGGCCCGCCGGGTGCCACTGGTCGGACTGGTTGAACCAGACCTCCGTGCCGGTCACCGGGTGGACCGCGGTGGCGGGACGGACCTGGCGCACGCGCAGGGAGCCGTCGGGACGCCACTCCCAGGCCGCGCCGGTGTTCTCCAGGAAGGCCTCGACCTCGGCGCGGTCGTCGGTCTCGAAGGTGTCCTGCCAGCTCTTGCCGAGCCCGTAGCCGTCGTGGAGGTTCTGCTGGTAGCAGACGCCGCCCCGGAAGGCCTCGCGGACCTCGGGGTCGAGGGACTCCAGCCACAGGGCGGAGTCGGTCACCGGGGTCGCGCCGCCGGTCTCGGCGGCCTTCTGGCAGAAGAACAGCAGCCGGGCCGGCCACTGGTGGGCGTAGGACATCTCGTTGTGCATCGAGATGGTGAACTCCTGCGGGTACTCCGTGGAGGTGTAGACGTTCTTGCCGACCTTCGTGCGGGGCGAGTTGCCGTGCACGTAGGCGAGCCGGTTGGGCAGCAGCTCGTCCATGACCGCTTCGAGTTCCTCCTCGGTGACGCCGAAGCCGCGGAAGATCAGGGCCTTCTCCTTGACGAGCTGCCCGTCGACGGTCTCGGTGTCGCTCACCACCTCGAGCAGCCCCGCGCTCGATGCCTCCACACCGGCGCTCTGCGGAGTGATGACCAGTGGAGCCCAGCTGTCGGACGCGTTCATGTGGTTTCTCCTCGTTCATGGAGTGGATCGAGTGGATCGGATGAATGGTCGGAAAGGCGGTACAGGCGGGAGAGTCCGGAGAAGGCGGCGGTGAGGGCCAGCAGGGCCATCGCCGCGCCGAGGGCCCCGGCGGTGGCCGCCGCGCCCACCGCGTCGAGGAGCAGCCCGCCGGCCAGTACGCCCAGCGAGTTCGCTCCCGAACCGAACAGCTGGAGCACGCTGCTGACCCGCCCCTGGAGCGCGTCGGGGGTGATCTGCACCTGGTGGATCCCGCCGGCGACGTTCACCACGCCGCCGACGAAGCTCATTCCGGCGAACAGCGCGCCCAGGGCGACGGGGGACCTGGTCAGCGCCAGCGCCGGCACCAGCAGGGCCCAGGCGGCCAGGGCCGCGCGGACCAGCGCCGGCAGACCGAACCGGCGCAGGGTCCAGCCGCCGCCGAGCGCTCCGCAGGTACCGCCCACGCCGCTGATGGCGGCGATCACGCCGACGGTCCCGGCCGAGAGCCCGTCCTCGTACAGTACGAAGGCGGGCAGCAGGGCCAGCGCCTGGAAGACCACGTTGCTGCCGGAGATCAGCAGCGTGACCCTCCACAGGAACCGGCGCCGCCAGAGCCAGCGCACCCCCTCGGCGATCTCGGGGCCGATCCTGCGCCGCCCGGTGGCCGCCGGTGCCTGCTGGAACGGCTTCCTGATGAGCAGGACGGCGGCCAGCGAGAGCAGGTGCGCCACCGCCGCCAGCAGGAACGGCGACCATCGGGCCACCGCGAACGCGGCGCTTCCGACGGGCTGCCCGATGATGCCGGCGGCCCGTCCCCGCGCCTCGTTCCCGGCGAGCGCCGCGCTCAGCTGCGACGTCGGCACCACATGGCGTACGCCGGCCCGCTCGGCCAGCCGGTAGCAGACCATGAGGGCGCCCTCGACGAAGGCGGCGGCCGCCAGGTGAGGCAGCCACACCCGCCCGCAGGCCACGGCGACGACCACGCCGGACGCGCTGAGGGCGCATCCCGCACTGCACATGATCATCATCCGTTTGCGGTTCCAGCGGTCGACCAGCGCGCCCGCCGGCAACTGGATCAGCAGCTGCGGCAGTTGCGCGGCGAAACCGGCCACGGCCGCCGCCGTCGCCGACCCGGTGGACCAGATCAGCAGCAGCGGGTAGGCCACGGAACCGGCGCGGGTGCCCAGCAGGGTGAGGCCCGCGCCGCTCCACAGCAGCAGGAAGTCGCGGTTGCGGCGCAGCGGAACCGGGGTGGGCTCCGCCGCGGCCGCCGGCGCCGCGGCCGCTTCGCCGGTGACGCTCATCCGGCGTGCGCGGCGTCCGGGGAGGCTCCCGCGCGGCACCACTTCAGCACCGCCATCGCGCTGTGCATCTTGTTCTCGGCCTGCTCGAAGGCGATGCTCCGCGGTCCGTCGAGCACCTCCCCGGTGACCTCGTCGCCGCGGTGCGCGGGCAGGTCGTGCATGAACACCGCCTTGGGACTGGCGTCCCAGAGCGCCTCGGTCACCTGGAAGGGGGCGAAGCCCGCGCGCCAGCCGGGGTCGGCCTTCGCCGTTCCCGTGGTCTGCCAGCGCGTGGTGTAGATGGCGTCGAAGCCGCCCGGCAGGTCCGCCATGTCGTGGCGTTCCCGTACGGTCGCGCCCGACCGGACCGCGTTCGCCCCGGCCCGCGCGAGCACGTCCGGGGCGAGCCCGTAACCGGCCGGGGTGCGCAGCTCCAGCTCGGTGCCCTCGAACCGGCTGAGCGCGAGCGCCAGCGCGGAGGCCGAGTTGTTGCCCTCGCCGACGTACAGGACGTGCAGCCCGGTGAGGCGGCCGAACCTCATCTGCAGTGTGGTGAGGTCGGTGAGCGCCTGGGTGGGGTGTTCGTCGGCGCTCATCGCGTTGATGACGGACATCCGGTCCTGCCGGGCCCACGCCCGCATCTCCCGCGGGTCGCCCGCGGTGCGGGCGACGAGCACGTCGAGCATCCGGGACAGCACGGCGCCGGTGTCCTCGCTGGTCTCCCCGGTGTTGAGCTGGAGGTCCCCGGGGCCGTAGGTGAGCAGCGAGGCGCCGAGCCGCAGCGACCCGCTGGAGAAGGCCGTACGGGTACGGGTGGACGTCTTGCTGAAGTAGACGCCCACCACCGCGTCCCGCAGGGGCTTCACGCCGGGGGCTCCCTCCGAGGCGAAGGTGACGCCGTCGGAGACGATGGAGCGCAGGTCGTCGTCGGTCAGGTCGTCGATCGATATCAGGTGGCGTACGGGGGAGTGCTGCACGGTGTCCTCCGGATCGGTTCGGTTCGGTTCGGTTGCGTGGCCCGGGGTCACGCGCGGTCCTCGTCGGTCACCACCGCGCTCAGCAGCGGATGGCCGGCCGGGGCCTGGTCGCCGGTGCCCGCCGCCGCCCAGTCGGCCATCAACGTGCCCCGGCCGAAGGACTGTTCGCGTCGGCTGAGGGTCGCGGTCAGATGCTTGACGACGCCCTTGCCGCTGTCGGCGTTGGTCAGGGCGACCAGGCCGACACCGCTGCTGAGGTGGCTGAGCGAGAGGTTCCAGTAACCGGCGGGTTCGCCGCCGTGCCCGAACTCCGCGTCGTCACCCGTGTCGTCGACGATGGTGCCGAGGCCGTAGAAGCTGCCGGGGTGCCCGACGAGCAGTTCCCCGGCGACATCGGCCGGCAGCAGTGCGCCGGGCCGGCCCAGCAGCGAGAGGCGCATCTGGCGCGCGACCTCGGCGACGTCCCGCGCCGTCGTCCACAGTCCCGCGGCGGCGAGGTGGGCGCGGTTGCGCCAGCCGCCGTCGAGGGGGACGCCCTTCGTGTGGTGCCCGAGCGCCACCGGGCGCCCGGCCGTGCGGGGGAACGACTGGTCGAAGCTGCTGCCCGTCATGCCCAGCGGTGCGAACACGAGCCGGTCCATCAGCTCCTGGAAGGACTCCCCGGTGACGTCCTCCAGCAGCTGCTGGAGGACCCAGTAGTGGGTGCTGCTCTTGCGGAACGTCGAACCCGGGACCAGCTGCCGCTGCACCCGCGGGGTGCTGACCGGGCCCGTGCCCTCCAGCAGGTCCCGCAGCGTGGGCACCTCCTCGCCGGGCCGGAACCCGACGCTGCGGTGCCGGGCCAGACCGGCGGTGTGCCCGAGCAGGTGACGGATCGTCACCTCTCCCGGCGCGGACGCCAGGCCGGGCAGGCGCCAGGAGGTCAGGTGCCGGCCGATCGGGTCGTCGAGGGCGATACGGCCCTCCGCCACCAGGCGCAGGGTCGCCAGCGCCGTGACGTGCTTGCTGATCGAACCGACCTGGAACAGTGTCTGCGGGGTGACCGGTTCGCTGCCGCCCACGGACAGCACCCCCGCCCCGTGCAGTTCGACCGACCCGTCGGCGCCCAGCACCGCGATGCTCACGCCGGGCACCTGGTGCTCGGCCATGAGGCGCCGCAGGTCGTCCAGCGGGAACGCCGCCGGAGCGACGGCCGGGGCCGGGGCCGTGGCAGTTGCCGCGGCGGCCGCGGCGGCGGCCGCGCGGGCCCGCTCCAGGAGCGCCGCGACCTCGGCCAGCGGGCCCTTCTCCAGGCGGCTGCGGTCGCCGCCCGCGGCCTGCTCCAGCAGCGAGGCGAGCAGCTCGGTCGGCATCTCCACACCGGCCGGCTTCACCTCCTCGGTGGCGGTGGCGGTGGCGGCCGGTTCCGGCTCCGCCGCACGGCGGGCCGCCTCCGTGTCCTCGTCGATCGCCGCGGCGAGGTCGATCAGCGTCCCGTGCTGGTACATGCGCCAGACCGAGACGGCGAGTCCCTCCCGCCGCGCCGCCGCCAGCACCTGGATCATCAGGATCGAGTGTCCGCCGAGGTCGAAGAACCGGTCGTGCACACCGATCTGGTCGACGCCGAGGACCTCGGACCAGATCTTGGCGAGCAGCCGCTCCGTCCCGGTCCTGGGCGCCACGTAGGCGTCGTCGGAACGCATCGAGGAGCGGTCCGGAGCCGCCAGGGCCCGGCGGTCGACCTTGCCGTTGGCGTTGAGCGGGATGCTCTCCAGCGCCACGAAGGCCGACGGCACCATGTACTCCGGCAGACGCCGCGCACAGTCGTCGGCCAGCACCGACGCGCTCGGCAGCTCCTGGCCGGCGGCCGGCACGCAGTACGCCACCAGCCGTTTGTCGCCCGGGGTGGGCTCGTGGACGGTGACCACAGCGTCGCGCACGGCCGGGTGGCCGGAGACCACCGCCTGCACCTCGCCCAGCTCGATCCGGTAGCCGCGGATCTTCACCTGGTCGTCGAGACGGCCGAGGAACTCCACGTTCCCGTCGGGGAGCATCCGCGCCCGGTCGCCGGTGCGGTACAGCCGCGCCCCGGCGGGCCCGTACGGGTCCGGCACGAACCGCTCGGCCGTCAGGTCCGGGCGGCCCGCGTAACCGCGCGCCACACCCGTACCACCGACGTACAGCTCGCCCAGCACGCCCATCGGCACCGGTTGCATGGAGGCGTCCAGTACGTACGCCGTCATGTTCGGCAGCGGGCGGCCGATCGGCACCAGGTCGAGGGCGACGTGGTCCACCACCGGGTGGACGGTGCTGCCGACCGAAGCCTCCGTGGGACCGTACTCATTGATCATCCGGCCCGCGCCGAGGACCTCCAGCGAACGGTTGGCGGTGGCACCGGGCAGTGCCTCGCCCGCCACCACGTACACCGCGCTGAGCCGGTCCACCTGTTCGGTGGTGAGCTGCTCGGTCAGGATGTCCAGGTGGCCGGGCGTCAGCTTGATGAAGCTGTACGGTCCGCCGTCGAGCAGTGCGGCGGAGAGGTCGGCGGGTGCCGTGTCCTGGGCCACCACCTGCACGCACTGGCCGGTGACCAGGGGCGCCCACAGGTTGGGGACGACCAGGTCGAAGGCGACCGAGGAGAACAGCGGCGCGCCGCCCGTGCCCTGCGCGGCCAGTTCGTCCGCCGCCCAGGCGACGTGGTTGGCCAGGCCGCGGTGCGGGATCTGGACGCCCTTCGGCCGGCCGGTGGAGCCGGAGGTGAAGATGACGTACGCCAGCCGGTCGGGGTCGTCCACCCGGGCGGGCGCCGTGCCCCGGCCGGTCTCGCCCTGGTGCTGGTCCCGGTCCGGCCCCTGCTCCTGGTCGAGCAGCAGCAGGGGGAGGGCGGGGAAGCCGTCCGCGTACGAGGACTGGGTGACCGCGGCGACGGCTCCCGCGCTGTCGCACATGCTCGCGATGCGCTCGGCGGGGTACGACGGGTCGATCGGCACGTAAGCGCCGCCCGCCTTCCACACCCCGAGCAGCGTGGCGATCAGCCCCGGGCCCCGGTCCAGGAGCACGCCGACCGCGCTCTCCGCGCCGATCCCCATGGCGCGCAGCCGGTGCGCGATCCGGTCGGCCCGCGCGTCGAGCTCCGCGTAGGAGACCTCGCCGTCCCGGTGGCGCACCGCGGCGGCGCCGGGGGTCTTCGCCGCCTGCTCCTCGAAGCGCTGGAGCACGGTCGCTTCGGGGAACTCCCGCGCGGTCTCGTTCCGCGCCAGCAGCCACCGCTGTTCGCCGGCCGGCAGGTACGTGGCCTCGGCGCTGCCCCGCGGGTCGGCGGCCATCGCCTCCAGGACCTGCCGGTACAGACCGGTGAGCCGGTCGGCGTGGTCGCGGCCCAGGGCGTGGGTGTGCGTGGTCAGCAGGAGGTGGCCGGAGACGGCCGAGACCGCGAGGGCGAACTCGGTGCCGCCTTCGCCGCTGCTGGCTCCGGCGTCGACCAGCTTGGTGTCGACGTGGTCGAAGTCCTGGTAGCTGAACCGCACGTCGAGCAGCCGGCCGGAGCCCGCGTCGCGCTGGATCACGGGCATCGGGAACCGCCGGTGGTCCCAGACCTCCGCCTCCTTGGCGAAGACCTGCCGCACCAGGTCGCTCCAGGTGCCGTCCGCCCGGTCGAAGGCGAAGGGCAGCGTGTTCAGGTACATGCCGTAGACGCGCTCGGCGCCCGGTGACTCGGGCCGCGCGCTGCACACCAGGCCGCTGAAGAAGGAGTCCTCCTCGGTGACCATGCTCAGCACCTTCAGATGCGCGGCGAGCAGCACGCTCTTGAACGAGACCTGGGCCTGGGTGGCCAGGGCGCGCAACCGCGGCTCCAGGTCGTGCACGGGGACCGCGACCCGGTACTTCTCCCGGGGGGCCGAGGCGTCGCCCTCCCACACGGGGGGCAGGGCGAACGGCGCGTACCGGCCGACGACGTCCTGCCAGTACTGCCGGTCGTCCGTGGACTCCAGCGACCTGAGCTCCGCCGCGACGAAGTCCGCGTAACGCACCGGGGGAGCGGTGAACGCGGCCGGGGCCAGGCCGTCGCGCAGCGCGCGGTAGACGTCGAGCAGCTCCATGAGCAGGGACCGGTGGCTCCACCCCTCGGTGATCGCGTGGCAGACCGTCACCACCAGGCGCCAGGAGCCCTCGTCCTCCACCTGGGCGGTCATCCGCAGGAGCGGCGCCGTGGCCAGGTCGAAGAGGACGGAACGCTCCTGCGCCAGGATGTCCCGGATCCGCTGCTCGCGGTCGGGCGCGTCCCGCAGGTCCTCGACGGTCAGCGGGATCTCGGCCGTCGCCGCGACCAGCTGGAGCGGGGTGGTGAAGGCGTCGAGGTGGAAGGAGGTGCGCAGCATCTCGTGCCGCCCGGTGACCACGTCCAGGGCGGCGCGCAGAGCGGCCCCGTCGAACGGGGCGCCGTCCGTGATGCGGAACGAGGCGACGTTGAGGTAGGCCCGCTTCTCCTCGTCGGCCAGCATCTCGACGAGCATGCCGAGCTGCACCTGGGACATCGGGTACGCGTCGACCACGCCCTCGGGCAGCCGCTGCCGGTCCTCGGCTGCGAGCAGCGCGAAGGGCGCGACGGCCGGGTCCGCCTCGGCGGGCGCCGGGCGGCCGGTCAGGAACTCGCTGAGCTCCGCGACCGTGCGGTACTCGAAGACCTCCCGTACGCCGACGTCGAAGCCGGCCGACCGCAACGCGCCGACCAGCGCGACCGCGCGGATGGAGTGCCCGCCGAGGTCGAAGAAGCCGTCCTCGACGCCGACGCGCTCCAGCCCGAGGACCTGGCACCAGATCGCGGCGACCTGCGCCTCGGTGATGGTGCGCGGCGCGACGTACGGGGAACCGCTGTCGTGCTCGCCCTCCTCGGGCGCGGGCAGGGCGCGCTTGTCGGTCTTGCCGTTGGCGTTGAGGGGGATCTCGGCCAGCGGGACGTGGGCCTGGGGGAGCATGTAGTCGGGCAGGCGGGTGGCGCAGTGCGCGGCCAGCTCCGCCGCGCTCACCTCGGCGCCGTCGGCCGGCACGTAGTACGCGACCAGGCGCAGGTCACCGGTGGCCGACTCCAGCGGTACGACCACCGCGTCGCGCACCGCGGGGTGTTCGGCCACGACCGTCTGGATCTCGCCGGGTTCGATGCGGTAGCCACGGATCTTCACCTGGTCGTCGAGGCGGCCGAGGAACTCCACGGCGCCGTCGGGGCGGGTGCGGGCCAGGTCGCCGGTGCGGTAGAGGCGTGCACCGGAGGGGCCGAAGGGGTCGGGGAGGAAGCGTTCGGCGGTCAGGTCGGGGCGGCCCACGTAGCCGCGGGCGACGCCGGTGCCGCCGGCGTAGAGCTCGCCGGGGACGCCGACC